>JAXLQU010000003.1:0-221087 GCA_046331425.1 Acidobacteriota bacterium | reverse complement strand
CTCGCTGCGCGCGACTCGTAATGCGTCGCCGAACGGGGTTCCCAGTTGCGAGTCGAGGCGTTGCTCGACGGCGCCCCCGGTGTCGACGAGCGCGCGCAACAGCTCCGGTCGTTGCAGCGGTGGAGTGATGCAGTCGCCGAACTGTGCCAGCAACTTCTCGATCGGTCCGTTCAATCCTTCAGGCAGCGGGAGAGCGCGCGCTGGCGCGTCCGCCCTGCCTTGGTTCAAGGTGCGTGCGATCGCATCACGCAGTTGATCGACGCCCTCGCCACGATCGGCCCGCATCGGCACGACAGGAACGCCAAGCCGCTGTGAGAGGCGCTGCACATCGATCTGGATGCCGCGACGTTGCGCCGCATCCATCATGTTGAGCGCCACCACGACCGGCACACTGAAGTCCATCAACTGCGAGAGCAGGTAGAGATTGCGGTCCAGGTTGGCGGCATCGATGACGGCGATGACCGCATCGAGCGAACGTTCCTGGCTCTGCCGGCCGAGCAATGTGTCGACGGCGATCGCTTCGTCGAGAGAACGCGCGGCGAGACTGTAGGTCCCCGGGAGGTCGATCACTTCGACGCGGCCGCTCGTCAACTTCAGGACACCGGCTCGCCGCTCGACCGTGACGCCAGGATAGTTGCCTACCTTGTGAGCGAGCCCGGTAAGCGCATTGAACAGAGTGGTCTTTCCGGTATTCGGGTTGCCGATGATCGCAATCGCGGGCACCGCGCGGTCGACCAACAAGACACCACCTCGTAGGGATCAGATCGACTCGAGGGTGCGAGTCGCGATCAGAGGCACAATTCAACCTCGATCCGGGATGCTTCCGACTTGCGTAACGAGAGCTGGCAACCGCCCAGCGACACCTGCATTGGATCGCCCAAAGGAGCCAGGCGTACGACCTCCAGGACTGATCCGGAGACGAGCCCAAGTTCCATGAGTCGCTGCGACAGACCGTCGGCACCATTCACGGTGCGAACCTGGCAGCGGCTACGGGGACTGATGCGGTCGAGGGTTGTCATCACGCTCCTCAGTTGCGACTCATTCTCAACTGTTGAGGTAGATTGTACGGTCCAAAGCCTGTGTGTCAACGAACTAAGCGCAAGAGTCTCGACGCTGCCGGTCAACTATCCGCGACGCGGACTCGGCTGGCGGTGTAGGCGTCAGGCAGTCGCGCCAAGGACTACCGTCCCGCCGACCCAGGCCCAACCGCTGGGGCGCCGCCGTGGACCAGCCAAGCCCAAACCGATTGAGTACAGGCTCGAGCAGTAGCAAGAGCGATGCCTCGAGAGCGGGAACCAGGCGAGAAGCACATAGGCCAGACCGATCTGCACCACGCCCAAGAACAGCAGCACCGCATCGTCGACAGCGGTGATCTGACTCACCGGTAGCGCCTTGGGGAGATGACCACGAACGCCACGAGGTTTCCCAAAGCTGCGGAGGACTCGGCGCCACCACCGCTTGCGGCAGACCATCGCAGTCCTGCAATCGTGAATGCCCACAACACACCCGAGAGCAAGGCCAGTGCATTGCCGGCGGTCGGATCCGGCGCTGTCATCGAGGCGGTATCTTTGCCGACAAAAAAGCACGCCATGCCGCAGGCCAGCGCCGTCATGAAAATCAGATCGTGCCGACGGACTCGCTCTTTCAAGAGCCAAGGTCCGATCAAAAGCAAATAGAGCGGGGCCGTGGATTGCAGAAAGATCGTGTTCGCCGACGTGGTGAGTTTGTTGGCAGCAACGAAACTGATCAGCGTCGCTGCGTAGACACCGGCCAGTGCCAGCGTTCGCCAGGTCCAGCCTCTGCGCGAGGCCGGTAGCACCAGCAACAAGAACACCACGGCGATACCGGAGCGGAAACCGGCGACTTGCCAATTGTCCAGATGGCACGCTTTGATCGCAGCTCCACCCGTGGAAAAGAGTGCCGCCGCCCCGAGAACGCCCAAGCGGCCGAACGCCGCGGGGCGTTGCGTCATGTCTGTTCGGGTTCGGCTTCGAGTTCGTCGATCAAAGCGTCCAGGTCGGGGATGATTACGTCGCGCGCATGAAACTGCGCAATCGACTCGTCCTGGAACTGACGAATGGTGCGCGAAATGCTCTCCGGGCGCGCACCCAACATCGAGGCTATGTCCTGACGCGAAAGCGGCAACTCGATGATGATGTTGCCGTCGTCGTCGACGGTCGAGGCGCGATCCTTCAGCACGAGCAGCAGGTGCGCCATGCGGGCACGCAGCGGCATCGAAAGTGCCATCACGCGTTCGACGTGCGCATCGCCCAGATCGGCCGCGAAGCGCTTGAGGAACTTGGCCCCCAGGTTCGGGTTGCGTTGTAACAGAGTTCGTACAGCAGCCCGATCGACGAAACAGACCCGAGCCGGTGCGAGCGCTTCAGCCGTGGATGAGTAGGGGCGTTCGGAGAAGTACGCGGTATAGCCCAAGGTCTGGCCCGGTCCATGGATGCCGAGAACGACCGAGCCGCCGCGACCATCGGATTTACGCAACGCCACCGCGCCGGTTTCGATGCAGTAGATCCCAAGACATGGATTCCCCTCGTAGAACAGAACCTGTCCGGGCTCGTACACGTTGCAGATTTTGTGATCGTTTAAAAGCTTCAAGTCGTCGTCGTGCAAGGCGCACCACTCCGAGCGATCCCGCCCCTGACAGGAAAAGCAGTTGGCTAGCTTGGGGAGGGGGGACGCCCCTGGTTTCGATCCTCGATATTCCATGGGGTGATTCTGACGCCTGAGATTGACTTTGATCAAGCTCCACGTTGATCCGCGCCAAAGTAACTGTTCAGCTGGTTCCGTAGACTCCCGGGTGATGAACAAGAAACTCTTGATCTCCAGTCTGCCCACAGCCGTGCAGGACATGATCCGTGCGCTGGAGGCCCACCCCGATGTCACGCGTCTTTCGGCGCACGAAGGGCAAATCCTGATCTATCCAGGGCACCACGTGCCCGGGGTCTTTCTGGTGCTTTCGGGGGTCGTTACGATCGAGCCGCCCGAGTCAGCCAAGAACGTCCGGCCGCTTCGCCGGGATGCGACCCAAGGGCCGTTCTTGATGCCGGGCCCTGCCGACATCGATGCCATCGCACGAGGTCGGGTCCGCTTCGACCATCCCGCAGAGTTGGTATTCATCCCGCGGAGTCTCGTACAGGACAACGAGGAGATTCGGCATCTTCTGAGCGCCTCACGACTGTCGACCGTCGCAGTGGCCTGAGTCAATTCGCAAGGGGGTTTCTGGATGCTTCCGCAACAAGGCAAAGTCGAGCGATTCGTCTACGACGATCAAACAGTTCGGATGTTCATGTTGGCGACCTTCATCTGGGGGTTTGTCGGCATGCTCGTGGGGGTGATCGTCGCGCTGCAGCTTTGGAATCCGATCTTCAACTTGGATATCCCTTGGCTGCAGTTCGGCCGCCTGCGGCCGTTGCACACCAACGCGGTGATCTTCGCCTTTGCGGGGAACGCCATCTTCACCGGCGTTTACTACTCGCTACAGCGACTCTGCAAAGCCAGGATGTTCAGCGACCTGCTCAGCCGACTGCACTTCTGGGGTTGGCAACTGATCATCGTCAGTGCGGCGATCACACTCCCGCTCGGGATCACGGCAGGCAAAGAGTACGCCGAACTCGAGTGGCCGATCGACATTGCGATCGCGGTCGTTTGGCTGATCTTCGCCACCAACGTCTTCGGCACCATCGCGCGACGCCGCGAGCATCACCTGTATGTGGCGATCTGGTTCTACATCGCGACCTTGGTGGCGATCACGATGCTGCATGTGTTCAACAGCCTCGAGATGCCGGCCAGTCTGTTCAAGAGCTACTCGCTTTATGCCGGGGTTCAAGACGCGTTCATGCAGTGGTGGTACGGCCACAACGCCGTGGCGTTCTTCCTCACAACACCATTTCTCGGTTTGATGTACTACTTCCTGCCCAAAGCGGCCGACCGCCCCGTTTTTTCCTACCGGCTCTCGATTCTGCACTTTTGGACACTCGTCTTCATCTACATCTGGGCGGGCCCACATCACTTGCACTACACCGCCTTGCCGGGCTGGGCGTCTTCGCTCGGGATGTTGTTTTCGGTGATGCTCTGGATGCCATCGTGGGGCGGCATGGTCAACGGATTGCTGACTCTGCGCGGTGCTTGGCACAAGGTTGCCGAAGACCCGGTTCTGAAGTTCTTCGTCACGGCGATCACGTTCTACGGCATGTCGACATTCGAGGGCCCGATGCTCTCGATCAAAGCTGTCAACTCGCTCTCGCACTACACCGACTGGAACATCGCGCACGTACACGGTGGTGCGTTGGGTTGGGTCGGATTCATGTCGTTCGGAATGATGTATTGGCTGATGCCGCGGTTGTTCCAGACCAAACTCTACAGCAAGCGGCTGTGTGAGTTGCATTTCTGGATCGCCACGATTGGAATCCTACTCTACATCGTGGCGATCTATGCAGCCGGTATCACCCAAGGGCTGATGTGGCGTGCGTTCGACGATACCGGCCGCCTGAGCTATCCGGACTTCATCGAAACGACCATGCGCCTGATGCCGATGTACCTGGTTCGCGTGATCGGCGGCGTGTTGTATCTGGCCGGCATCGCGATTCTGGGCTGGAACTTCCTGATGACTTGGAAGAGTCGTCCCGCTCAGTACGAGGTCGTGACCCACGAGGCGCCAGCACTCTCGCTTCAGCCCGCCCCGCATGTCCCCGCAGAAGTCTCGCCATTGCGCGAGAGCGGCGCGCACGTCATCGGCCTCGCCTACAAACTGGAGAAACTCTTCGGCGCCGCGTGGCATCGCCGCTGGGAGCGATTGCCGCTGCGTTTCACCGTCTGGGTCGTGGTGGCCTGCGTCGTGGCCTCGCTGTTCGAGATCATTCCGACGTTCCTGATTCGATCGAACGTACCGACGATCGCGAGCGTGACTCCCTATACGGCGCTCGAAGTCGTCGGCCGCGACATCTACACGGCGGAAGGTTGCTACAACTGTCACTCGCAAATGATCCGCCCATTGCGCGCCGAGACGGTTCGCTATGGCGAGTACTCGAAGGCCGGCGAGTACGTGTACGACCATCCTTTCCAGTGGGGTTCGCGCCGAATTGGACCCGACTTGCAACGTGTCGGCTTGAAGTATCCCAACCTCTGGCACATTCGGCACTTCGAAGATCCACGCTCGATTTCTCCCAATTCGATCATGCCCAAGTACATCCATCTATTCCGTGAAGAGATCGACTTTGCCCTGATCCCGTCGCACCTGCGGGCGCTGCGTGCGGTCGGCGTGCCATATACCGACGCGGAGATCAGTCAAGCGCCGTCGGCCGCACGAACTCAGGCCGATCTGATCGCTGCCGAAGTCGCCAAGCAAGGTGGCCCGCAAGGGCTGGCCGACAAGCAGGTGATTGCGCTGATCGCCTACCTGCAGCGACTCGGCACAGACATCAAGAAACCTGCGCCTGCTGCCGCGGCTCCTCAGCAAGCTGCTGCCCCTGCGGCAGCTGGCGCGAGCCACTGAGATGCGACTCTCCGACATCATGAGTTACGCCAGGCTGGAAGTCTTCGCTGAGATCGCGCTGCTGATGTTTGTGACGATCTTCGCCGGCGTGCTGCTCTACACATTCGCTCGTCGCAACAAGGAGAATTTCGAGCGCGCTAGGCATCTCCCGCTCTCGGACCGAAACGAAAAAGGTGATACGCATGACAAAGAATGAGGAAGGTCAGCCCACGATGCCGCATAGCTACGACGGCATCGAGGAGTACGACAATCCACTGCCGTTTTGGTGGGTCGCGCTGTTCTGGGTGACGATCGTGTTTTCGATCGGATACTGGGCCTACTATCACTTTGGCGATGGTCCTTCGATCCAACAGACCTATGACGCTGACATGAAGAACTACTACGACCAGCAAGCGCAAGTCTTGGCGGCTGCAGGCGCCATAACCGATGACACGTTGCGCGGCATGCAGTCCAACAGCGCCATGATGGCGACGGCCAAGGCCACGTTCGCGATTCGCTGTGTGGTTTGCCACGGCGAGCACGCAGAAGGAAAGATCGGGCCGAATCTCACCGACCGATACTGGCTACATGGTGGTCGGCTGACCGACCACTTCAGGACGATCTCCGAAGGCGTGCCAGAGAAGGGCATGATCTCGTGGAAGACCCAACTCGCGCCGGCGGAGATGATGTCGTTGGCGGCGTACGTTGGCACGCTCCAGGGCACCAACCCGGCCAATCCCAAAGAGCCGCAAGGAGTGCTCTACGATCCGGCGAGTTCGACACCGCAGCCCGCGCCCAGTTCCACCGCTCCTGCTTCGACCAACGCTCAGGGGCCCGCTTCCAAGACGTCGGCGGGAAAGCACTGAGCCATGAGTTCCGGTGGCGCAGCCAAGCAGTACGGAGGGCGAGTCCTGCCGACGCTGAACCAAGACGGCACGCGCCGATTCCTACGACCGAAGCTATCGCGCGGCAAGCATTGGCGCCGCCGTGCCGTGGTGGCCTACGTGTTGATCGCGTTGTTCACCCTGATCCCTTACCTTCGCGTTGACGGCAAGCCGGCCATGTTGTTCGACATACTGCACCGGCGCTTCACGATTCTGGGCACCACGTTCCTTCCGACCGACACGATGCTCCTGATGTTGTTCTTGGTAGGGACGTTCGTCGGAATATTCCTGCTGACCGCGCTGTTCGGGCGCGTGTGGTGCGGCTGGGGTTGTCCGCAAACGATCTACATGGAGTACGTCTATCGTCCAATCGAACGCTTCATCGAGGGTGGTATCGCGCGACAGACCAGGCTTGATCGCGATGGCCCGAATGCACGTCGCGTGCTGCGCTACGGTGTGTTCGTGCTGCTCTCGATGTTCTTGGCACACACGTTTTTGGCCTACTTCGTAGGGATCGACCAGCTCGCCGCTTGGATTCTGGGCTCGCCCTTCACGCACCCGGTGGCCTTCTTGGTAATGGCGGTGGTGTCGATCCTGATGTTCTTGGACTTCTCGTACTTTCGAGAGCAGGTCTGCTCGGTGGCGTGCCCGTATGGCCGGTTGCAATCCGTGCTCCTGGATCGGCGTTCTCTGATCGTTGGGTATGACGTCCAACGAGGTGAGCCGCGCGCCAGACTCTCGAGTCGGCGTGAGCTCGCGGCGAGCCCGGCAGGCGACTGCATCGAGTGCGATGCCTGCGTCATCACCTGCCCGACCGGCATCGATATTCGCGACGGCCTGCAGATGGAGTGCATCCACTGCACGCAGTGCATCGACGCCTGCGACGCGGTGATGACAAAGATCGGGAAGCCTACCGGCTTGGTTCGCTACACCTCGCGCGATGAGTTGGAAGGCAAGCCCCGTCGCTTACTGCGCGTGCGGACGGTGCTGTATCCGCTGCTGATGCTGGCCGTCTGGGGCGGATTGGCGTTTGCGCTGATCGGTCGCAGTTCGGCCCAGGTCTGGTTGCTGCGTGCGCCGGGCGTTCCCTACTCGCAGCCCGAGGCAGGGATGGTGAGCAATTTGGTCCAGATCAAGATCCAGAACCAAAGCGAAACGCCCGCACGTTTCTCGATCTCGATACCGAACGCCACCGACATTCGGCTCGACGCTCCCGAGAATCCGATGACCATCGCCGCCGGCAAGCAAGCAATTGCGCCGATCGTCTTGACCGCGGAACAGTCGACTTTCCGCGCGGGCCGGCGCTCCGTACTCGTTGTGATCACCGATGGCGCGAGCTTCACGCAGCACCTCGAGTACCAGATGCTGGGGCCCGAGCGCGACGCTGACGTCGATGACACTCGGCGTGACCATCGTGCCGATGAGGAGCCGAATGATCAGCCCGAGGAGCGGCAACATGAAGCGCACTAAGCCGAGCTGGCTCTGGCCAGTGTTGATCGTGGGGCTGTTGGTCGCCGGTGCCGGCGCGAATGTGGCTTTCATGCTCGTTGCCGTGAGCGATCCGTCCTCGGCTGCCGAGCCGGACTACTACAGCAAGGCATTGCATTGGGACGAAGCTCGGTTGCAGGAACAGCGTAGCCAGGAGCTGGGCTGGAACATCTCGCTCAGCACACAAAACAGTGGACTCGTTGGCGGTGAGATCGTCGCTGTGATGCGCGACAGAAGCGGCCGCCCGCTCGTCGATGCACGCGTCGAAATCGAGGCGTTCCACAACGCTCGATCAGGAAACCGACTGAACGTAACACTCTCACCGGCAATGACCGCGGGCGAGTACCGCGTGGCCGTCCCGCGCTTCAAGCCCGGTCTGTGGGAGTTTCGCGTAAGAGTGCAACGTGGCGAGCAGGTATACACCCACACGCTGCAGCAGGACGTGGGGATCTGATGATCAACTCCCTGTTCGTCAGCGTATTCACCGCCAGCCTGGTCGGGAGCGTTCACTGCGCCGGCATGTGTGGCGGGTTGGTGCCGCTCTACGCCGGCATCGATCCTCAACAGTCAAGGTCGCTGCGCCATCTCGCCTACAGTGTTGGGCGGCTCTTGGCGTACGCAACGCTGGGACTGATCGCCGGCTCGCTGGGTGCATTGATCGAGATCGCCGGGAATTTGGCCGGATGGCAACGCGCGGCGTCGTGGATCGCCGGTGTGCTGATCGTGCTCTGGGGTGCCTACACGCTTCTCACGTCGATGAACTGGATGCATGCACGCATCGGCGCACCAAGCGCGCTGCGCCGCGGGTTGACCCGCGGGATGTCGATCGTGAGTCGAATCGCACCACTGCCGCGCGCGTTGGTAGTCGGGCTCTTGTCGGCATTGTTGCCCTGCGGCTGGTTGTGGGCGTTTGTCGTCGTGGCGGCCGGGACATCCAGCGCGTGGCGCGGCGCGCTCTGCATGGCGGTGTTCTGGGTTGGCACCCTTCCGATGATGCTGAGCGTTGGAGTGCTCGTCGGTGCGATGGCTGGGCCGCTGCGGCGCAAATTGCCGGTGGCTACCGCGCTTCTGATGATTGCGATCGGCCTGATGACAGTGGTTCGTCGCGCCCCGCTGCCGATGGAACTGCCCGGCACAGCGGCCGCCGTTCCGACATCACCGAGTTGCCATGGCCACCGCTGAGCTGCGCTCGACGTCAACCGAGTGCGCACACTGCGGGCTCGATCTGCCGCTTCAACCACTGTGCGATGCTGCCGGCAACCAGTTTTGTTGCGCCGGCTGTGAAGCGGTCTTCGGCGTCATTCACGAACTCGGCCTCGAGCGTTACTACACACTCCGTGCCGACCAGAACACGCAAGCCTCGCGTGGAAGACTGAACGACAAAAGCTACGCCGAGCTGGACGATGCCGGATATCAAGCGCGCTCGGTGATAGCTCTCGCCGGTGGCCTGAGCCAAGTAACCCTCTATTTAGAAGGGGTGCAGTGCGCCGCGTGCATCTGGTTGCTCGAACGTATCGACACGCTCACGCCCGGCCTCATCGAGGTCAAGGCCGACTTGGTGAGATCGCGCGTCACGCTCATCTGGGACCCATCCCAAGTGTCGTTGTCACAAATCGCACGCCGCTTCGCAACTCTCGGATATCAGCCGCATCCAGCCCGTGGACTGGCGCGAGAGGGCGCGCGCCGTCGCGAAGATCGCGCGATGTTGATGCGGATCGGATTGGCAGGCGCTGTTGCCGGCAACGTCATGGCGATTGCGTTCGCGCTCTACGCGGGGATGTTCGACGCAATCGAGCCTGGGCTGTTTGCGCTGTTCCGCTGGGCGAGTCTGATCGTAACGCTACCCAGCTTGCTGTACGGCGGTTCGGTGTTCTATCGCGGCGCCTACAACGCGGTTCGCACGCGGTCGCTGCACATGGACTTGCCGATTGCGATCGGACTCACAGCCGGCTTCCTACACGGCACCGTCAACACTGTTCGTGGCGAGGGCGAGATCTACTTCGACTCGGTCGCAACGCTGATTTTCTTGTTGCTGGTCGGACGGTTCTTGCAACGGCGACAGCAACGGCTGGCAGCCGACTCTACCGAATTGTTGGCAGCGCTCTCGCCGAGCAGTGCGCGCGTGATCGTTGCCGGTCGTGTCCATGAGGTGCCGCTCGAATCGCTGCTGGCAGGCATGACGGTGGAGTTGCTCCCCGGCGATACCGTGCCAGTCGATGGTGTGGTGCTCGACGGTGCGTCCGAAATCGATCTCTCGCTGCTGACGGGTGAATCGGCTCCGGTGAGCGTGGTCAGCGGCGATCCGGTGCACGCTGGAACACTCAACCTATCGTCGCGGCTGGTGGTCGAGGTGAGGAGCACCGGTGAGGAAACTCGCATCGGCAAACTGATGCGGCTGGTGGAGGAGCACGCAGCCCGCCGCTCCAATATCGTTCAGTTGGCCGATCGCATCTCCGGTGTATTCGTTGCGGTTGTGTTGGTGTTGGCAGCGATAACCGTGACGATCTGGTGGGGTCGCTCCAGCGAGCAGGCTCTCGATCACGCGATCGCGTTGCTGATCGTCACGTGCCCGTGCGCGCTTGGCCTGGCCACGCCGCTGGCGGTGAGCGCGGCGATCGGACAGGCGGCACGTCAAGGAATCTTGATCAAAGGCGCCGACGTGCTCGAGAAGTTGGCGCGTCCGGCCAAGCTTCTGCTCGACAAGACCGGGACACTCACCGAAGGGCGTTTGTCACTCACACGATGGGACGGCGACACGGCAGCCCAACCACTGCTTGCCGCGATCGAGGCGCACTCGACGCATCCTGTCGCGCGCGCCGTTCAGTCCGCTTTCGGCGCAGCCCCAGCCAGCGGCCCTGTCGATGTCCGCGAAACACAAGGGGGCGGCGTCGCTGGAAGCGTCGGCCGATCTCGCATCCTTGCCGGCACCGAGTCATTTGTTCGATCGCGTGGTGCTGTGGTCGGCGATGCGATGCAAATGGCCGCAGCGCACGCCGTCGACGATGGTTTCTCGCCGGTGTTGATCGCGGTTGACCAGACTGTCGTCGCGGTGGCGTCATTTGGCGATCGACTGCGCCCCGACGCCGAGCAAGCGCTCCTTCGTCTGCGTCGATCCGGTCATGTGCCGTCGATTCTCTCCGGCGATCATCCCCGCGTGGTAACGACCGTCGCTCGCACCCTCGGCCTGTCTGCCGGTGACACGCGCGGCGGCGTCTCGCCCGAGGGGAAACTGAGCGCCGTAATCGCCGAACGCGAGCGCGGGCCCGTGGTGATGATCGGTGACGGCGTCAACGACGCCGCGGCACTGGCGGCGGCTCCGGTTGGAATCGCCGTTCAGGGCGGCGCCGAGGCGGCGTTGGCAGCAGCGGATGTGTTCATCACGCGGCGCGGTGTCATGCCAATTGCCGAGTTGTTCGATGGGGCCGCGCGCACCATGCGTGTCGTTCGGCGCAACCTGGTGTTCTCGTTGGCCTACAACGTTCTGGGGGTTGCGCTGGCGATGACCGGGACTCTCAACCCGCTGATCGCAGCGGTGATGATGCCGCTCAGCTCGCTGACGGTGATCATCAGCAGCTATCGCGCCGATACCTTCCGCTCGATCGGCAGGAGCGCGGACTGATGTCGGTCATGTTTGTCCTGTTGCCGATCTCGCTACTGTTTGCCGCCGGTGCGGTGGTGGTGTTCCTGCGCGCGACACGGACGGGGCAATTCGACGATCTCGATACGCCCGCTGCGCGAATCCTCGAGGACGATGACACCGACCGTGAACCTGGTGGTGTGGCTCGCTAGACCAGACGCTCGGGTCGTCCACCATCGTTGAATCGGTTCCTCACACTCTCGGCCAGTCATCTAGCCGGCGGAGCCACACGGTAAAAAGGTTGCAAACAGCACTGTCCGAGGCGGCCTAGCCGGGTAGTCTCCCCTCCGCATCGTCCACAGCGAGTAACTTCCTCACCCCTCAGTACGTTCTAGCGGGTGAAAGTGGTCTCGATAGAGCTGGCACCGAAATGGTGAGGAGAGATGGGGAAATGTCGAAAACGCGACTGGTGATCATCCTCGGGGTTGTCGCGATCGTGGTGGCCGCTGGAGTCGTCTTCGCGCCGCTCGGGCGTGGGCCGAAGCCGCTCGAGGTGCAAACCGAAAAAGTAACTCGACGAGAAGTGACTCAAACCGTCAAGGCTACCGGTCGCGTTCAGCCCAAAACGGAAGTCAAAATCAGCGCCGACGTCAGCGCCAAGATCACCGCAATACACGTCGAAGAAGGTCAGCATGTGGAGCGCGGCACGCTCTTGTTGGAATTGGATCGCGAGCGCTACCTCGCGGCGCTGGAGAGCGTACAAGCGAATCTCCGCGTGGCGTTGTCGAATGCCAACGTGACGCGCGAGAACACGATCAAATCTGAAAAGGATCTTCAGCGTGCGCGCGAGATGAGCCGTCAAGGACTCGAAACGCAGGCGGCGTTGGACACCGCGGTCGCAAGCTACGAGGGCGATAGGGCTCGGGACAAGGCGGCCAACGATCAGGTCGAGCAGGCTCGGGCGTTGCTGAAGCAGGCTCAAGACGACCTCAACAAGACGCGTATCTATGCGCCGATCGACGGGACGATCAGTCGGCGGAACAAAGAGCCAGGTGAGATCGCCCTGGGGTCGCAGTTTCAAGAGGACGTGATCCTGGTGCTGTCCAACCTCAGTGGCATGGAGGCCCTCGTCGAGGTCGACGAGAACGACATTGTCTCGATCTCTCTCGGAGACGCCGCGACGATCGAGGTCGACGCGCTACCCGGGAAGCAATTCCGCGGCACAGTAACCGAGATCGCCAGCAGCGCGAAGGTCAGTGGCCAAAACACAACAGAACAGAAGACCGAATTCGAGATCAAGGTCTCGATCGACGATCCCAACCTGCAGTTGCGCCCCGGGATGACAGCGACAGCGGAGGTCACCACCGACACCAAGCAGAACGTCATTGGCGTTCCGATTCAGTCGGTGGCGGTACGTACCATCGATCAGTTGGGTGGGGACAAGACGCGATTCACTCCCGACAAAGACGGCTTCGTGACGATCGCCTTCGTGGTCGACGGCAACAAGGTGACGGCAGTTCCGGTCAAGACCGGGATCCAGAGCGAGAGCCACATCGAGGTGACCGAAGGACTCACCGAAGGACAGGAAATCGTGACGGGTAACTACCGCGCGATCAGTCGCGATCTTGCCGAGGGCGCGGCCGTCGAGGTGAACAACAAGCCGGCTGCCGGCGCTCGCTCGTAAGTCAGGGGAAAGACGCCATGTCGTTATCGATCCGCGATATCACCAAGATCTATCAACTCGGCAGCGTTCAGGTGCACGCTCTTCGAGGCGTCTCGTTCGAGGTCCAGACCAACGATTACGTTGCGATCATGGGCCCGTCCGGTTCAGGCAAGTCGACCATGATGAATATGCTCGGTTGCCTCGATCGCCCCAGCTCCGGCAACTACATCCTCGACGGTGAGGACGTCAGTACGCTCGAGGAAGATGCGCTTGCCGATATCCGCAATCGCAAGATCGGCTTCGTGTTTCAGACTTTCAATTTGCTGCCCCGCAGCAATGTGTTTCAGAACGTCGAGTTGCCCCTGATCTACGCCGGCATGGCGCGTTCGGAACGCCGCAAGGTGGTGGAGGAGGCGATCGAGCGTGTGGGACTGGCGGATCGAATCCACCATCGCCCGACCGAATTGTCCGGCGGTCAGCGGCAACGCGTCGCAATTGCGCGCGCCTTGGTGAACCGGCCTTCGATGCTACTAGCTGACGAACCGACCGGGAATCTGGACAGTGCCACCGGGGACGAAATCATGGCGTTGTTTGCCGAGTTGCACCGCTCTGGGAATACCGTGCTGCTGGTGACGCACGAAATTGCCATGGCGCAGCATGCGCAT
The DNA here is from genome assembly GCA_046331425.1 of Acidobacteriota bacterium. Taxonomy (GTDB): domain Bacteria; phylum Acidobacteriota; class Polarisedimenticolia; order J045; family J045; genus JANNUT01. The sequence goes on along the minus strand of JAXLQU010000003.1, from coordinate 207,325 downwards.
CGCATCATTCGATTGCGCGATGGGCTGATCGAGTCCGACACGCGCCTCGCTGGCGCTGCCTAGGCGGTACGATGCGACGACTCGTCATCGAATTCGCGGAGTCGATGCGAATCGCACTCTCGGCGTTGCGCGGCAACAAGTCTCGCGGCGTGTTGACCACGCTTGGAATCATCATCGGGATCGTCGGTGTGGTGTCGACCATGACCGCCGCCAACGGAATCTCCAACAGCTTCCAAGAGAGCGTTTCCTCGCTCGGCGCCGATGTGCTTTACGTCTCGCGCATGCCGTGGGTCTTCACCGGGAATTTTCGCTCGTTTCGCAATCGGCCGAATCTGACCATGCAGGATGTCGATGACCTGCGGCGGCAACTCCCACCCGAACAGATCGTCAACCCGTCGGTGCAAACCGATCGCAGCGTGAAGTTCGGCTCGGTCGACATCTCGGGGGTCGACATCATCGGCACGACCGACAAACAGATCATGGTCTCTACTGGGGTGCCTGAAGTGGGGCGATTCCTGACGGCCTTCGATGTCCAGTTCAAGCGCTACGTCTGTGTCATCGGTTCCACGATGCGCGAGAGGTTGTTCGGGAGCGAGAATCCGATGTTCAAGACGATTCGCATCGGGCGCTCGGACTTCCGGGTCGTGGGTGTGATGGAGAAGCAGGGGAGCGCCGGTTTCTTCGGTGGCCCTGACTTCGATAGTCAGATCTTTGTGCCTATCACCACCTTCGTACGCTCGTTCGGTAGCGCCAACCGCGACCTGAACGTTGCGGTCAAGGCGCCACCCGGTGTGGCGTTGGATCTGTTCGAGTACGAGTTGATCGGCGAAATGCGCAAGGTTCGCAAGCTCACGCCGCTGGAGACCGAGAACTTCGCAATCAATCGGATGGATACGCTGGTCGCGATGTTCAACAACGTGATGGGGATCGTGTTACTGGTTGGCGTGCTGATCACCGGAATGTCGCTGTTTGTTGGCGGCATCGGCGTGATGAACATCATGTTCGTCTCGGTTACCGAGCGCACTCGTGAAATCGGCATTCGCAAGGCGATTGGCGCGCGACGGCGCGCGATCCTGACTCAGTTCCTGTTCGAATCGTCGACGATCTGTCTGATTGGCGGGGTTTTGGGGCTGCTGCTGGCCCTGGCGGTGACCGCCGCAATCAACAAGTTCTTGATCTCGGCAAGCGTCTCACCCCCGATCGTGATCCTGGCGCTGACCGTAGCGGCAGGTGTTGGCGTGATCGCGGGTTTCGTACCGGCTCTGCGCGCTTCACGCCTGGATCCGGTCGAAGCACTTCGCTACGAGTAGAGTAAGGAAGTGAGCGATGCACTGGAGTGAAGCGGTCCGCATGGCGTTCGCGGCGATCCTGGCGCACAAGCTGCGCTCGATCTTGACATTGGTTGGCATCGTCGCCGGCGTGGCATCGATCATCGGAGTGATGACCGGAATTTCCGTGGTGGAGGCGACCATGGAGAAAGAGATGAGCGTGCTGGGCGCCCGAACGTTTCAAGTACAGAAATGGCCGCGCGGAGAATTCAACAACAACATCGACTGGCGGCAGATCCAACGTCGCAAACCGGTGACGGTCGAGAACGCCAACGAGGTGCGTGAGAAGGTCAACAGCATCGATCTGGTTGGTGCCGAGTTGTGGCAGTTCGGCTCGAAGGCGCAGTACCAAGACCGGTCCACCGAGTCTGTGCTGTGGGTGGTGGGTGGCACCCCGGAGTATCCAGAGAACAACACCCACTTCATTGAGTACGGCCGCAACCTGTCGCATGAGGACATCCGGATTGGTCGCGACGTCGCCGTGATCGGCTATGCGATCGCCGAGCAACTGTTTCCGTTCGTCGATCCCGTGGGCAAAACGGCGCGGATCGACGGGCGCGAATTCCAGGTGGTGGGCGTATTCGAGCAGAAGAAATCCGCGTTTGGCGGGAATTTCGATAACTACGTCTATATCCCAATCACGGTATTCGAGCAGCGCTACGGAATGTACGACGACGACGGGCGCCGCCGCTCAGTCAACATGACCGTGCGGGCCCTGAGGCCAGAGTTGCTTTCGGCGGCGATGGAAGAAACCCGCGGCGTGTTGAGGATTGCGCGCGGCGTCGACGCCAAGACCGACGACGATTTCTACATGTTCAGTAACGAAAGCCAGATCCGCGAGTTCAATCAAACGACCGCCGGAGTCAAGGCCGGTGCGTTCGCGGTCGGGATGGTGGCGTTGATCGTGGCCGGGATCGGCATCATGAACATCATGCTGGTGTCGGTGACGGAACGAACGCGCGAAATCGGCGTGCGCAAGGCACTTGGAGCGCGGCGTCGCAGCATCTTGTGGCAGTTTCTGCTCGAGGCCGTGGTGTTATGTAACTTCGGCGGCATCATGGGTGTGGCCGTTGGTTTCCTACTCGGCAATGTCGTGACGTTCTTCACGGAGTTCAGCGTGAAGGTGCCATGGGGATGGGCCGTCAATGGCTTGGTGTTCTGCACGATAGTGGGGCTGGTGTTCGGCATTTGGCCGGCGCTGAAAGCGTCAAAACTGCAGCCGGTCGAAGCGCTGAGTCACGAGTGACAGCGACCGGACCGACGGGCTTCCCGACAGATCATTGAAGGTCGTGTTGCAACCATCTTTGCAGTCATTCGTTTCTTGGCGTATGCCAACCCGTCTGAGAGTCGGCCTACTCCTACTTGCCGGTAGCTGTACCGCGTCCATGGCACGTCCAGCCGACCTGCCACGAGTCTTTGCTCGCCTCGACCTTCCATGCTCGCCAGCGGCAATGCTTCCGACCGATCTGGACGGAGACGGTACGACCGACCTGGCGTTGTTACTGGACTATCGACGCTGGACCACGCAAACCGCGATCGAGCAACAAGGATTCGCACAGTCGATCGAGGTGGTGCCTCTGCTGGAGGACGTGCGCGAACTACGGCTGTACCTTTCCTCCGAAGGTGGCGTGGCAGGAGAGGGAATCGCTCTTCGCCTGGCGCCCACTGTCACGACCATCGCTCCCGGACCACGATTCGCACCACTCTTGGCGCTGACCGACGCAGGGGTCAGCGCGGTTCGACTGGCAGGCCCTGAACTCACCCCGCGGCTGCGACTGGAGTCACTCGTATCGGAACCGACGGTGATGGCAGGGAGTGGTGCGTTGATGCCCACGCTGCCGTTCGTGCGTGACCTCGACGCCGACGGCACGCTCGACCTGGCGATTCCAGCCGATGCAGGGATCGTGCTCTATCGCGGCGGCCCCTCAGGATTTTCGCCTCAGCCGGTGCAGCGACTCGTGCTGCCCACGGACGACTCGAGGAGCGGCCAACTCGCACGTCGTTTCTATCCATTGCCACGCATCGAGGATGTCAATGGCGATGGAGTCCCCGACCTGGTGGTGTCGCCCGGCGCGCCCGAAAATTCATCGCTCAGCGGTCAGGTGAGCGTGCGGCTGTCGGAAACCGTGGCGTTTCTTCCGGGCCTGGGCGAAGGACGGTTTGGCCCTGCGATCCATGTACCACTCGGTTGTCTGAGGCGGCAGACGTCGAATCCGAGCACCGCGCCGATGACAGCCGAGGTCGATCTCGTGCACTTCGGCGACATCGATGGTGATGGGCGAGCCGAGGTGATCACTCGCTCTGACTCTTCATCCAAAGCTGGAAGCGAGAGCAAAGAGTCGTTTGATGGGACGCTTCGGCTGCATCACATGAACGCCGATGGCTCGCTGGAATCCACGCCGTATTCGACCAGCGAGATCCAGGGAATTCCCCTGATGGTCCAGCACCAAGGCTTGCTGCTCCGCGCCGTCACCGACTTGGATGGTGACCATCGCAAAGAGTTGCTGACGCTCACCTTCGACGTCAGCACAATGGGAGCGCTTGCAGCGGTCATGACCAAGCGTCTCTCGGTTGGGGTGGAGTTTCACGTCTACCACCAGGACGAACAGGGGCGATTCGTCTCGTTTCCCGGGCGGTCGCTCACAGAGAAACTGAAGCTCAATTTCAACCGCCTGCGCCTCGATCGTTTCGCGCAGTTTGCGGGCGATTTCGACGGCGACGGTCGCATCGACTTCGTGCACCTTTCAACCGGGCGCTCGATCACCATCCATCCCGGCCAGGCGCACGGACGCTATGACGATGACCCGACACTCGCGCTGACACTCGAGCAGGCGATCGACGAGTTGGGAGATGTCACCATCGCCGACCTCGATGGCGATCAGCGCGCCGACCTCGCGCTGATGCACCGACGTGGCGCGGAGGATCCCGTGGCGAGCACGCCTGTCTGGCTCGATCTGTATCTCTCCAAGGGGGCCAAATGACCCGCGGCAATCTGTTCACGGGTGTTGCGCTGCTGCTCACGGCGGCCACGGCACTCGCGCCGTGCCGTGCAGAGGGGCTGCCAAGTTCGAAGCGGACGACCGCCGATGGAGTTGTCTGCAGCACCGTCAATGTTGTCGGCGAACTTCGCTCCTATGCGCTTCCCAGGCGGTCGATCCGCCAGCGGGAACTGGTGGCAGTTCTCGCCGAGAGTCGAGCGCTGCCGACAGATCCGGAGCCGTCGACGCCGATTCCGAGTTGCAGCGCCGGCGAGGAGTCGGCCGTGGTTGCGCCTGCGCCATCACTCACGCTCGAACTTGTACGCTTGGTGAACTCCGACCCTCCCCGACTCGATACGCTACGCTCCGATCTTCCGCTCGATACGACCGGGATCGTTGCATTCGACATCGACGGCGACGGCATCGATGAGTTGCTTGTTGCCACACTCCATGGGGCTGATCTGCTGCGGGCTGGCAGCGACGGTGCGTGGAGCGGGCCGATCTCTCCGTGGATCGTCGACCCCGCGCTGCACTGGACACCCGAGCCTATCGATACGAGCCACGATCCGCGCGATCGGGATGATCGATTGCTTCTGATTCCCAGTTTCGGTCGAGTACGCGTGTTCGCCGGCGCCAAGCCCGACTTGGCGATCACGAGCGATAGCGACGGCGACAGGAAAGCTACCAACGCTGTCATGCCCGCCCTCGAGATCGATTCACTTCCGTTGCCACGTCTCGTGCGCAACGACCCTCGAGGCCTGCTGCTCCTCTCGCCGCCCGTGAAACGCATTGGACAGCGCGGCGACGGTCACGTGTTGTTCGCGACCAAACCGGGCGTTCCGATGGCGCAGCGATTCGGCGTGACGCTGCTCGACCCGCTTGCCGTTGGGCTCGCGCGTGCCCAGGAGCTGTTTCTGAGGTTGCCTTCGCGCGAGAGGATCCTCGAGTGGCAATACCTGATGGATGGCGACAACGCGTGGCTGGCGGTCACGTCCACCTCGGCGACAGAACTCAAGCTGTTTGGCGAAAAGCTGCTTCGGCTCTATCCGCTGGAACCGGACCGGACGCGTGGCGGAGCGGCGCCGGGCTTGGCACTCGAAAGCCGCATGAACCTTTGGCAGTCCGCGACCTTCGCACTGTCCGACATCAATGGTGATGGCCGCCGTGATCTGAGCGCCGCGTATTGGAAGGGACTCAAGGACGACACGCTGACGATCGACGTCTACCTGCGTCAAGCCGACGGTAACTTTGCGCGCTCGCCACGCACGACCAGCTTCGATCTCGAGGAAGCCGATCGCGGCCTCGCCATGTTCGGCCCTGACGTCGATGGCGATGGTCGCGCCGATCTGATCGTCCGCCACGCAGGGGATCAACTTTCGATCTACCCGGCCGCTCCGAACGATGACGGTCGCGGGGTGGTGGCCAAGCAGCCGCGGTGGACCGTGCGCTCGCTTCGTGCTGGGCAGAGCGGTCTGAACTTCACGGTCGGCAGCGACGGAAATGAGGGCACCACCGGACTCGACTTCGAGACCAGCAGCCTCCCAGCTCCGCTGTTGAGCGATATCGACGGCGACGGAATTCTCGATCTGGTCGAGGTGGTAAGCGTCGATCCGTCAAAGTCAGCGTTGCCGACATGCCTTTTGCGGGCAACCGGCGCGCGATAGCGCGACCGCGACGAAGCCGCCACGCGCCGATTCCAGCCCGACGCGATTGCGATTGATGACCGTGGCTACTTCGTACAGCGCGGTTGCCCTTGCCGGCCGTAGTCGATCGCTTCTCCCAGATGCGGGCTGCTCACCTGGTGCATGAAGCCATCGAGTTCTCGGCGTTGACAAAGTCAACGCGCCACTGCGCCTTTCGTTGCAGCGCCAGCACCGACGCCAGCCGTTCCTCAGCGAGCCCCGTCTTCTTCGCCTGCTCGATATCGCCGATGAGTTGAACCAGAGCATCTTCGGCCCGGTTCATCAACGCATGTGTGCGATCTTGGATCGCGGCGACTCGAGCCTCGAGTTCCTCTTCCGGAAAGCGATGACAGGTCTGGCACGCACGCGAAATGTCGAGGAGCGGACTGCGCACGTGGTGATCGCTGATCTTGATCGCACCCTCGCGCACGTACGGCATGTGGCAGTCGGCGCAGGCTACGCCTGAGCGTGCATGAATACCTTGGCTCCACATCTCGAACTCGGGATGTTGCGCTTTGAGAACCTCGCCGCCGGTCTTGCCGTGCTTCCAATCGAAGAATCGATGACCGTCGGCGAATTTGTACTCGTCGTAAGTCGCTTCGATCTGCTCGACCTTGAGCCCTTTGCCCCATGGGAAAAACAGAGTTGTCTTGGGTCCGCAGTAGTATTCGACGTGACACTGGCCGCACACCATCGAACGCAGCTCCTGACGCGATGCGTCGCGATTGGCGTCGTAGGGCACGCTGTGGTCGCCCCTGCGCCACTTCTCGATCGATGGCAGGTGCGGCACCGGTTCGTCGCTCTTGGCGAGCGCCTCGATGCCGCGAATGAAGCCTGGCTTGGTAACACGCAACTGCATGCCCACCGGATCGTGGCAGTCGATGCAGGCGACCGGGTGATCGACGAGCTTGGTTGCTTCGCCGTAAGGAAGCTTGCACATCGCTTCGAAACCAGCCATCAACTGGGCCTGGCCATTGGCGCTGACGAACGGCTCTTGCAGCGTGCCGGGAGCGCCTTGTTTCAAACCAAGGGATCTGAACGCAACCGTATTGGAGGCGTGACAGTGCAAGCACGAACCTGGTTGTTTGCGCTCCGTGACTCGCTTCGTGTCGCGCTGGTCGTCCAGCATGTACGCGTGTCCGCGTCGGTTGCGGAAGTCGATCGAGAAGGCGTAGCCGTCGAAGATCGTGACGAGCCGCGGATCGGCTGCGAGCCGGTCGGTGGCGAGAGCCTCGCTTCCGCCGCCGCCGTACTTGGTGCCATAGCGCTCGGCTGTGCGTAGGTAGGAGTCGAACTGGCGTGGAAAGTTCTTGCCCCATTCTGCGGGGTCGACCGATGTCTCGGTGAGTTCGACCAGGCGTAGCGCGGTTTGCCGGGCTTCTTGTTTGCGGGTCGAGACGTTGGTGTACAACCACAGCACCGACGCGGTGGCGAGCGCTGCGGCCAGGGCGACCAAACCCATGCGCACCGACGTTCGAGACAGGAATGACGGTTTGAACTTGCTCATGAGCAACCTCTTCGCATGCAGATCTTGTGAAGTCGCGCGCACTGATGCGCGCTCGGTACGCGTGAACGGTGCCGAGCGGCTCTATCGGCTGGGGCCATGGCCCACCTCCTGATGACAGCGTACACAGCCGTAAAGGTCGGCCCCTTGACTGGGATCGGTCGGGATTCCCAAGGTACCGTGCGCCGTGATCTCGTCGGTGATCAGCTCGTGACATCGCAAGCAGTTGGCTTCGAGAACTTTGGCGTTCGCGGGCTTGATACGAATCGGCTCGGAGAAATTCTGTAGCGTAAATGCCTTGGAATGGTGATAGCCGTTCGCGGCCTTTACGAACAACTTGTGAACGATGTTGTCGTGAGGCAGATGGCAATCGTTGCATGTCGCAACAGCATGATGAGAGCCATGCAGCCAGCCATCGTACTCGGTGCGCATGATGTGACAGTTGATGCAGACCCGGGGGTCGTCGGACAGATACGAGGTGCCGTTCGCCGACACGAAGGTGAACAGGCCTGTCCCGGCGAACGCTCCAACGAGCGCACTCACCAGCAAGCTCAGAACCAGCAGCTTTGTTCTAGGTCGCACGAACTACCGGACCCTCGATGACTCGTCAGTTCGTTCCCGTCCTTCCCGCGCTGCCGAGTCTCGGGAGCAGCCGAGGCGGCGGAGCATACTCCATCGGCCACGGCCCAAAGACACAGTGCAGCGGGAGCAACCTCCGCGACGATCTGTTGTTCCGTTGCCGTCAAGAAGTGAAATAGAAAAGGGGGCGGATTTGCCCGCCCCCTAGGTCCTCCAAATCTGGAGACTCCGATCCGACTAACGGGTCCCACGCCCCGGGCGAAAGAGGAACGGGCCACGCGAGTCTTCCGCCGCAATGGCATTGAGCGCTGGTGATTCGCCCACCAGGCCGGTTGCGAAGATCGTATAGGTCGCACCCGACTTGAGTTGGAGACCAGGAACGGTCAACGCGACCGTGTCAGTGCCCGCCACGCGGACTTCGACATCGACACGTCCCGCAGGAACGTTGATGTAGTTGCCGACTCCTTTGAACGGGATCTTTTGGAACAGGTAAGGGCCACCGACGACCTTGATGTCGACCTCCGGCGCGTTGGCCGAGGCGTGTACGAAGCGAACGCGTGCGCTACCCGGTGTGGTTACATTCGCCAGAGCGCTGTTGTCATCCTCGAGAACGATCGGTTCGATACTGCTGAGCCGATTGACGGCCACCACGGTGTAGTCCTTGTAGTACGAGAGGTTCAGGTTGGCGTCGATCACTGCCGAACCAGCACCCGCACCGCTGGGCACGACCTTGACGTTGTAGAAACCTGCGGGGACCGATTGGTATTGCGTGACGTCTTCGAACTCCGCGTTTTGAAACAACCGCAAGGAGTTGTTGACGAGCACATCAACCGCGGGTGCGTCCGGCGAGGCGTGGACGACACGAACACGGGAGTTCTGCGCCTGGGCGCTCGCCATCGACAAACCAGCCACCATTAGCAAAGCAAAAGCAGAGCGAATGAGTGTCTTCATGAATGCCTCCTGACTCGCGGCTCGGGCTCGAAGCGAGTCTGTCTATGTTTTGTCCAGCGATAGTAAGGGACAATATCGGAACCGCAAGCATTCCCACAGAAAAATCCGCGTACGGGTAGCCGCGTTCAGGGGGCCCGTCGTCGACGCGTCTGGATTGGTAGGGCGGGCTTCCGGAATCGGTGCCGCTACGGCGCAAAGACCCGACGGCGCTCAGCGCGAACCGCTCGCTCCAGAAGCTGGTCGTAGAGCAGAGCACTCCGATCCCATGAGAAATCTAGATTCATTCCGCGCGCGCGAATTCCCTCGAGTCGATCGTGCGGAGTTCGCCACAGTGCCAGAGCGCGTTCGCAAGCCCAGCGCACTGCACCGGCATCGGCGTGATCGAAAACGATGCCGCTGCCGGTATCCGCGTGTTCCTCGATATCTCGCACCGTGTCGGCGAGGCCACCGGTGCGACGCACGATCGGGATCGCGCCGTAGCGCAACGCCACCATCTGTCCGAGCCCGCAAGGTTCGAACCGGCTCGGCATCAGGAAGAAATCTCCACCCGCGTAGATTCGATGCGCGAGCGATTCGTCGAATCGATCGATCACCACCACCGACTGTTTCCAGGTACGAGCCAGACCATAAAGCGGCTCGATCAGACCGCGTTCGCCGCTGCCGAGCAGCACCAACTGAGCTCCCTGCTCGACCAACCACGCTGCTGAGGGGGAGATCAAATCGAGGCCTTTCTGCCGATCGACTCGCGAAACGACCGCAAAGAGCGGCAGCGATGAATCGACGCGCAGACCTAGTTCTTGTTGCAGGGCTGACTTGCACAACGCCTTGCCGGAACGATCCTCCGCGTCAAAAGAGGCAGCCAAATGTGGGTCGCGCTTCGGATCCCAAATCTGCGTGTCGATGCCGTTGAGAATCCCGACAAGGTCGCTGCCGCGCGCCAGCAGATCCTCTTCCAGCCCTTCACCGAAAGACGGCCACACGATCTCGCCCGCATAAGTGGGGCTAACGGTGATCACGCACGTTGCACAGCGGATGGCGCCGCGCAGCATATTCAGGTTGCCGTCGCGTTCGAGTGTCCCAGCATCCAAGAAAAGGTCGGCGATTCCCAGTCGGCGCGCGAGGTCGCGTGTGAAGACACCCTGGTGGGCCAAGTTGTGTATCACCAGCGCCGAAGCCGTTTCTGCGATCGCCTCGAACGACTGAGGCTGAGCACGCATCAGTACCGGTACCAATGCGGCCGGCCAATCGTGAGCGACGATGACATCCGGCGCGGGGACGATCTCCCGCAACGCAGCCAGCGCCGCGCCGGAGAACCAGCCAAACCGAAGTCCGTTGTCGCCGAACGCTCCGTGAGGTCCGTCGTAAACACCATCACGGCCGAAGAAGTCGTTTTGCTCGATCAGCAGGACTGTGACCCCATGGTGTGCCAGCGTGTGGACACCACCGCGTACGTCGTTGCCTCCCACGCGAAAAGAAACCGGTACGCTCGGCGGTGAGAAGAGCTGGCGCTCTCGCAGCACGCGGGAGTAGGCCGGAAGCACGATGGTGACTTGATGCCCAGCGCGCGCCTGCGCCAGCGGCAGGGCTCCGACAACGTCGCCCAATCCACCGACTTTGACCAGCGGCGCCATCTCGGCTGCGATGTGTGCGATGTGCATCGCTGCGTAGGGTAGATTCGTCGCGATGATGCGTCCATCGAATACGGCACTGCTAGACCTGGGGCTCGAGCTCGGATTGACTGCGTGCGGGGTAGCGCGCTGCGGCCCATCCGACTACGGCACACAACTCGACGCTTGGTTGGAGCGCGGGGCCCACGCCGAGATGGGCTGGCTGGCCCGAACCGCGAACATTCGCAAGGACCTGCATCGTCGCTGGCCGTGGGCCAAGAGCGCGCTGGTCGCGGTGCAGAGTTATCTCTCCGCGCCTCGCGATCGGCGGCGCTTGCCGGGAATCGGCCCCTACATCGCCCGTTATGCACAGGGGCAGGACTATCACGAGCTGCTCGAATCGCGGATCGGGAGTTGGGGAGATGCGGTCGAACACGCCGTGGGTGTACCGGTTCGTCGTGCCGTATTGGTCGACACCGCAGCAATCTTGGAACGCGAAATGGCCGTTCGTGCTGGGCTGGGTTGGATCGGCAAGAACGCATGCCTGATCGGCCCAGAAGGAGATTCCTGGCGATTCATCGGAGTCCTGCTCACAGACTTGGACTTGGAGCCGACCGGCGCTACCACACTCGACCGCTGTGGGTCGTGTCGCGCTTGTCTGGATGCCTGCCCCACCGATGCGTTCGCCGCGCCGTTCGTGGTCGATGCTCGGCGCTGCATCTCGTATCTCACGATCGAGCATCGCGGCCCGTTCCCAACGCAGATGCGTGCTTCGATCGGCGATTGGTTTTTCGGCTGCGACGTCTGTCAAGAAGTCTGTCCTTGGAATCGTCGTGTCGAACCGACGGCCGAACCGGCACTCGGTCTGCGCGAAGAGTATGCCGATACCCAGTTGGCCGATGTCGCTGCGCTGGACGTGCCGGCGTTTCGCCAGCGATTCCGGCGGACGCCACTACTTCGACCCAAGCGCGCCGGCTTGGTGCGAAACGCTCTGACCGTTGGAGCCAACATCGATGACGCCGCCACGATCGAGGTGGCCGAGCAGCTTCTCGACGACCCAGAGCCGGCCGTACGCGAAACAGCAGCGTGGGTCTTGGATCGAAACAGTGTGTAACAGAAGAATCGAGCTACCCGACCAACGCGCCGCTCGCGAGACGGAAGAAGTCGGCATCGAATGTACGGCCGAGCGATATCAGATCGACCGCTTATGACTGTTAGAGGCGATCGAGCGACATGACCGGCAGTTCGATCCTCTGCCCTGGACGGTCTTTCGCAGCCATCTTGTGGCCGACGGAGCAGCCTCGATACACTCCTGCAACGCACGAAGGCTCGGAGCCCGAGCGAAACATCAGGTCGCATGGCAGCATCCTCGAACACGAGGCGAAGCGATCCGGGGTCAAGTGCCCTGCGATGCTGTACAGATTGCGGAGGAATTTCATGCAGCGCTCTGCGTCAGTGTTGTTGATTGGACTTGGACTGGCGTGCGCTCGACCCGAGGTCGACCCACGTGCTCGCGTGCCGATCCCCATGCCAGGTGTCACTTTGAGTGATGCCAGCGCGGAGTATCCGCATTTGACCTTTCCGGACGGTCGGTCCACTCCCAACGACCGGTGCATCGTTACCGAGCGCAAGCTGAACACTCACCTTCCTCCGGTGTGGGTCAACGGTGTGCCGATCGGATTTTGCTGAACACCGTGCCCCACGGCCTTCGTGCAAGGCCCCGAAAACTACTTGAAAGCTCGGAACATCACATTACCGTCCGCGATCGATCCCTCGCGGCTCGCCGTCTTGGACGAGGCGCATCGAGTTTTCGTGAACTACGAGGTGTACTTCTTTGCAGACCAAGAGTTGAAGCGAACTTTTTCGAGCAACCCGGTCGCTTACACTGGCGAGCTGACCAATCCGGTGACCCAGCAACGATTCCAACCTGGTTTCGACTCACCTCGGACCGAGTACGCGGGCCGACTGTACTTCTTCCCTGACTCCGACTCAGCGCAGGTATTCGCCAAGGATCCCGCGCGCTTTGCGATCCCGGTCTACCGGATGCCCGAAATGTGAGCCAGCCCCCGAACCCGGTTCCCATGTAGACTGCCCCACCGATGACTGACACCTCTGGCATACACACCGACGCACTCACCTTCGACCAACTGCCCCTCAAGCCCGAACTGCTGCGGGTTCTGTTTGACGGCGGCTTCGTCAAACCAACTCCCGTACAAAGCCGCACGATCCCGATCGCTCTCAAGGGACGCGACCTGATCGGAGTGGCGCAAACCGGCACCGGTAAAACGCTCGGATTCTTGGTTCCGATCCTCAACGCACTTGTTCCCAACGGCGAGGTGCAAGCGTTGGTTGTTTGTCCAACGCGTGAACTGGCGCAGCAGGTCGGCGGCGTCGCGACCAAACTCGGAACACAAATGGGTGTGCGAACCGCGGTGCTGTACGGCGGGACCAGCTTGGGTGATCAGCGCCAGCAACTAGTGAAGCCGCCCGATCTGGTGGTTGGCACGCCGGGGCGGCTCTTGGAATTTCTGACCACCGCGTGGCTTCGCCCTCGCTACATTCGATGGCTGGTGCTGGATGAAGCCGATCGCATGCTCGACATGGGTTTCATCGATGATGTCTTGCAGATTGCAGGGCGATTGCCCTTGAGCCGTCAAACGATGTTGTTCTCGGCCACGATGCTGCCCGGAGTCGAACGACTCACCAGCAGCTTGATGCAAGAGTCGACGATCATTCGCGTCGACGCCGAACGGGTGGCTGCAGCAGGGATCGAGCATCGACTGCACGAAGTCTCTCCCGCCGACAAAATCTCAGCGTTGTGCCGCGTGATGGCCGACAACAAAGGTGTCAAGACGATCGTGTTCACGGCCACGCGTGAAGCAACGTCGGCCATCGCGCAGCAACTGCGCCGCGCGGGGCATACCGTGGTCAGCCTCTCCAGCCTGTTGTCGCAGAACAATCGCGAGCGAGTGCTCGAAGCGTTCCGCAAGAACGAGGCGCCCGTGCTGGTCGCCACCGATGTCGCCGGTCGCGGGATCGACATCTACGACATCGACCTGATCGTCAACTTCGATATGCCGCGCAATCCTGAGGACTACGTCCACCGCGTCGGCCGAACCGGCCGCGCATCGCGCACCGGGATGGCCGTCTCGCTGGCCACCCCTCGCGATCGGGGCGTCGTGCGCGAAATAGAAGCGCTCATCGGTCTTCCCATCAATCGATCGCCGCTAGAGGGATTTGTTGCTCCCCCGACCGACAGCGGACCCCGAGCCGGTCGCGGGCGAAGTCGCGGCGGAGACCGGCCGGGCCACTCCCCCCGCACCGGTCCCAAAGGAAGGCGCGGCGCCGGCAAGTCTCGCTAGACACCTGTTTCGTTCTCCGCGTAGTGGGCAGTGCAAACCGGCGCAATGCCGGCTTGCATGACATCGGTGCTACACCGAAACAAGGGGAACTCGATGCGACATACGAGCGTGCTTGTCATCTGTCTTGCGCTGTCGGCAACGTGTCGGACTGCGCTCGCAGTGGATCCCGGCAAAGCCGACGAACGCGAAAGAGCGGTCGCGATTCAGCTCACGATCTCCCAAGAACGGGCCGACAAAACCAGACCGGACGCACCGCGAATCTATCGGCTCGTAGCGATCGACGGCGACGAGTGGAGTGAACTCACCAGCGGCGCACGGGTCGCCATTCCCGCCACCACGCTCAGCGCCAAGAGTGATGAGATACCGGTCACGTCTTTCACCTACCAGAACATCGGCGTGCTCATCAATTGCAAGGTCAAGCGAGCCGGTGCGACGACGCTCAGCTTCGAACTTCGATTCGAAGACTCCTCGGCCGATTTCTCCGCGGGATCCGCCGGGCAACCGCGCATTGTCACGTCAGCCTTGCACCTACACTCCGTCTTGACGATCGGGAAGCCTCAGATCGTGGGGCGGCTGGCCCAAACCGATGGCACCATCCGCGTCATCGAAGTGTTGATCGAACCGAGCTGACTCAACGCCCCTGAGCGGCGAGCGACAAATTCTCGAGTCGTGTCGCCACCGCGGGCTCGATCAGCCTGAGCAGGAATAGCCCCAAGGCGATCGCAGCAGCACAGATCAACGCTGCTGCCATCGCTGTAAGGACCGCGGCCTGAGTCCACCACCAAACCAGGGCGATCACACTCACGACTGGAACGAACGTCGTCGGAATCGCTAGCGTCACGATCATCGTCGCAACCGAATTGGGGTTGCCTGCCGACCCCAAACGGCTGAGGTCTACGGCACGCGGGAAGGTCGCCGAAAGTAACGCAGCCAACGGGAGCACCAAAGCGAACGCAGCGCAGCCAGCGAATAGCGCGGTGAGTACCACAGTCGCGGGAGCGTTTGGAAACACGAGCCAGAAGGTCAACAGGGAAACGACAGCGGTTGCCGCGTAGAGCGTGAGCGCCGCAGCGAACCGGCCGCATAGCAGTTCACGCAACGACAACGGCGACAAACGTTGGCGGGTGAAACCGCCTGCCTCGGCTGCGAACTGATTGGAGATCACCTGCTGAAGGTACAGCATGCACAACATCACGATCGAGAACAGCATCATCGGCGCGATCGACTTGGAGGGGTGCGCCATCCCCGATGACTGGCGATGTAGCACGGCCCCGATGATCACCCCCGGCAGCGGTGCTCCGAATACAGCGAGTTTCCCTCGTAGCGTGCGCAGATAGAGGCGCAGGTGCGTCTGCATCACCGCGGCCACACCCTCGCCCACCCATCTCGCCGGCCAGGCCGGCAACCAGCGATGCACACTGCTGTGTGCACCGCCTGCTTCCGCCGGAGAGTATGAAAGACGCACGAAGAGTGCCCGCGACAAGCGCCAGGCCACGATTGCCCACACCAGCGTCACACCGACCGGAAACCATGACGACGCTCCGCGGGACGAGCGCGCCAAGACCATCGCGTACGCCTCGGTTGGAATCGCCCAGGACCAGACAGGGAACGACTCCGACCATCCGCTGTCGGCATGAATACGGACTGGGCCGTCCATCTGGCCGTCGCCCGTCGGCAGCATCCAAACGAACACCAACTCCCCGAGCAGAAGGATGGCGAACGCGATGAGAACGGCCCACTCGCCTCGAGAGCGCTTGCGAAACACCAGCATCACGGCGTGCGATGCCGCAGCGCTGGCAAACATCAGTGTCACCACAGTGGCCAGTCCCGCCACCAGAGACTGAGTCGCTGCCCACCACGCACCGGATGCAGCGACACCCAGCGGCAACATCAACAGGATTGGAATCGCGAGCTGCAACCATGGATCGGTCAGCCCGGCGGCTGTCTCGCCCATGTGCAGCGCCGTGCGCGAGATGGGGGAGAGCAATAGCCGGGAGACACTCGCTCCCAGGCGTCGCGCCCGCAACGCCGGCATCAACAGCGACAGCAGCAAGATCGCGCCCAGCAGGCTGCGCACCAGCACGAGCACCGTCGAGCGAGCCGCTCCCGGCTCGTGCATTTCCCATCCACCGATAACGCTCAGTGCAGCCGTTCCCAGCAGAATCGGCGCAAAGAGCAGTAGCAGGAGGATCGGGATCAAGACATCGAGGACGCGCGATGTGCGCTCGACCGTGTCGCGACCCCCAGGCCGGAGCGAATTGAGGAGTAGACGCCAGCGCAGCCAGACCAACGCCGAAAGCGATTCGATCACGTCGTGAGCCACGGCAGCGACGTGCTCGGGATCTCGACTCCTGCCGCCTCCAGGAAAACCTGCTCGAGCGTGCGTGACGTTCCTCCCGCTTCGCGCAGCGACGAGAGCGTTCCCTGTGCGGCCAGTCGACCCGAGACGATGATGCCGATCTGATCGCACAGTCGTTCCACGATCTCGAGAATGTGCGATGTGAGGAAAACCGTTCCGCCCCCCTGCACGAATCGAGTCAAGAGATCCTTGATCTGCTTTGCCGCCATGGGGTCGATCCCCTCGAACGGTTCGTCGAGAAACAGAAGCTGCGGTGCCGGTAGAAGCGCTGCGGCGAGAGAGAGTTTCTTGCGCATTCCGTGTGAGTAGTCGGCGACCATCGTGCCCGCTGAGCCGTTCAGGTCCATCAGCGCCAGCAGCTCTTCGGCGCGCTCACGCCAGATTTTCTTCTCCATTCGATGAACTCTGCCCACAAACGACAACGTCTCCGCACCTGTCAAGCGGTCGAAGAGCGCCAGATCCTCAGGGACGACACCGATGCGGCGCTGCACCTCCACCGGATCGGCCAGCGGATCGAGGTCGAGAATTCGCATCGCCCCCGAACTGGGGCGCAAGAGCCCGGTCAGGCACTTGATGGTGGTGGACTTGCCCGCACCGTTGGGTCCCAAAAACCCATACAGGCTGCCGCTCGGGACGATCAGATCGAGACCATCGACCGCAGCGAACGAGCCAAACCTTCGTGTCAGTGAATCGGTCCTGAGAGCGAGTTGCATGCGGCGACTGTAACTGTGCTCAGACACTCAGAAGCGCCGGGAGTTCCCGGATCGATGCAACCCTCACGGCGTTCGTGACCGAGCCATGAATCGCGTGCGGATCGATCAACACCGAAGGCATCCCGGCCGCAGCCGCCCCATCGACATCGAAGTACGGAACATCGCCCACGTAGAATGCCGCATCCGCACTGACATTCATGCGGGCCAGCGCAATCTCGAAGATTCGCGGATCCGGTTTGGCGACACCGACAACATGACTGTCGACAACGGTCTCCCAATAGGCGCCAAAACCGGCCTGCTGCAGATCGGTCTCCACTTGTCCCTCGGCATTGCTCACCACCGCCATCCGATAGCCTGCAGCGAACAGCTGGGCGATGACCTCGCGCGCCCCTGTGATCGGCTTTCTCCACAAACCAAGGCTCCGGTTGGCTTCCCAAAGCGCCGCGACCGAGCGAGCGATCGCCGACTCCTCGACGCCGGCCTCCAACAGAAGACGCTGGAAGTAACCGTTCCAGAGTTCGCGCCCGCTGAGCCGTGCTCGAATCGCGCCGTCAGCCCACACGCGCGCACCGGCCTCGGCGCGCTCGAAGTCATCGTCGGAAGGGAGCGTTGCGGTCAGATACTGGAGCGCAAGCCGCACCCGATCGTGGTCGAGGGTGATCAGCGTTCCGCCAGCGTCGAACAACACGACTCGGCGATTCTTCAATCGATCGATCGATGACTCCACTTAGGGACGCGCCCGCACGCTCAGCTCGGCATCGTCCCCGACACTGGCGGTGATGATCTGGGGTGGCTGCGCATTCACGCGGCGCTGCATCGATGGCGCAGCATCGCGGCCGCCGATCAACTCACAACCATCGACCTGCAGTTGATCGCGGAGCGCTTCGATCTCACCGTCGAGCCGCACCAGACACGGATCGCGCAGCACCAATCGGGTGCGCGAGCGCCCCATCGACTTGACGGTGGGGAATCCCTGTGCGCCGCTGAGATCGAGGTCTGCGTCGCTATCGACGACATCGAGGCGGGTTGCCACCGTGATCTCTTGGATCGATACCTGGGCGTTGTTCGCAACCAGGTCGATGTCACCGATCGCCTCGGCCTTCAATTTGCCATCGCGCACACGTGCCGTGAATCGTTTCTGCACGCCGTGCACCGTCGATTCGACGCCCGCCTGCGTGCGCAACTCGAGCCCGTCGAGCAGCTCCCGCAGCTCCAGCGTCGCAGTCCCCTCAGCCGCAACCGTTACCGGGCCCTGAACGCCACGCAGCTTCAGCCCGCCATCGGTCAGTTGAAGATTCAATCGACCAGGCAGGTCCTCGATCTCAACATCGGTCTGCGTACCAAGCAGGCTGACGAACAACTCAGTCGTTCCACTGCGCTCGAGGCGGGCAGCGCCGTGCTTGACGTTGAGCGAGACCGCGCCGGCAAACCCCGAGATCTCACAGACATTGGGTGCATCGATCGCCAGCTCGAGTGTGCCGCTGCCGTCCCGGACCACCACGCTGCCCCCATCCTGATGTGTTGCCAACAATCCAATCAACGACGTGACGCGGACCTCTGCGTCGCTGCCGCTGACATCGATATTGCCGCGATGTGATGTGCTCTCCAACGAGCCGCGCTTGAGCTGAGCACGAACTTGCCCATGAGTTCTCTCCAACCGATAGCGGGTCCGTTGACCGCTCAGGGTTGCGGAGCCCACACCGGCCAGGTGTACGTCGGAATCGTTCGGCATCAGGTTGAGGGCGTCCGTTGATCCGGTCGAGGCCGATCTTGGCTTGGTCGCATCGGTGGCGGTGTCGTCGGTATCGAGTCCACGCAGATCCTCGATCGAAATCGCCAGGTCGCTCCCTTTGATTGCTAGCAACTGGTCGGGTCGCAGCACCAGCTTCAAGAGCACGCGCGGCGCCACCGCGTCCTCACCGTATGCTTGGCCAATGTGCAGCGCGCCGTTTGCGCCCGGCTCTAGCACCAGGAATCCACGAGCCGCGGTGCTGTCGACATAGTCGGTCGCTTCCAGCGACGGTTCCTCCACGTTGGGATCGATCACCACGTCGACGCGGCCACCGCGCAGTTCGATCTCGACCGAGTTGAAATCGAGCACCGTCGAAATCGGCAACGGCAATGCGTCCGCGAGAGCGCGGGTCGGGGAGAGCAGCAGTAACAGGAGGATCAGGAGTGGGCGGCGCACGCCGGGGAAGATACCGCCCCAGAACCTCGCTTGCCGCTGTTCACAAAAGGCGCCGTTGCCCTGGAACCCAGCTAGATGGTGATGTCGGACGACCGATTCTGAACTTCCGCGGCGCGCCCTGGGTCGAGCCGGCTCACCCGTCGCAGGAACTTGATCACGAGATAGAGCGTGAAGAGCACGCCGCCGGCCACCAGAATCGCCGCAAATACCGCTGCGACCATTGCCAGAAACGACCCGGCCAGCGCGAACAGGTCCTCGAGTGTGGAAAGGACCGGAGAGGCGATACCCCCCGTCCCCAGGGTCGATAGCAGCCTGATCTTGGCCTTCAGTACATGCACGCCGCCGGCGACCGAGCCTCCTGCCAGCAGCCCTGCGATCGCTCCCGCCAACGGGGAAACGTCGGACAGCGCCGCTGCAAACACCAAGGCGCCGGAGAGTGGTCGAACGATCGTCTGGACCACGTCCAGCACATGGTCGACGACGGGCACTTTGTCGGCGAGCAACTCGAATACCGTCGCCGCACCAAACACGATCAATGCCGGTGTACTCGACAACCAGTGCAGCGAATCGGCAAGCGGCAATGGGTCGACAGGAAGGAGATCTGCAGCTCCGAGCCGTGCCACCAAGCCGATCACGAAAGGCGGCAAGAAGGCTCGCAAACCACAGCAGGCGGCCAACGAAAGCCCGGCCAGCACTTGCAGCCCCAGGGCCAGCGAACTGTCAGCGCTCATGTTTTGTCTCCTCTTCGACAGCCGCACGCCAAATCACGGCAGCAACGATGGTGGTCCCGCGGCTGGCTCGATCGGTCTGCGCTTCGATCGCGTCGATCAGTTCGGTTTCCCGTCTCACGAAATCGCTGTGATCAAAGTGCAACGCCGGCTTCGCGTCCAAGTCCTCGGGCGAGAAGTTCAGCTCGCACGCCCCGCCGCAATCGCGCGATTCGGCGGGATCGTACATCGGGAGACCGTGAAGTCGGCAGATCAGCGGTCGGTGGTCGTAGATCCGGCACGAGCCGTCTTGGGCGAGCGCGGCGCAGGGTGCACTGCTCACGGCCTCGCAAATTTCATCGAAGCGATCCTCGCCCAGCGCATCGACCGACCAAGGATCCTGCCAGTCAGGAGCGATTCGGCCGAGCGCGTCGAGGCAGGCTCGGGCGCTGTCACGCAACTCCTTTCGGCGCGCCTGGTCCGCATGCCGATAACCCTCGGCAATCAGCAGTGAGTCCGCGGCCGAGACATCGAACAGACCCAGACAGCACAACGAGCAGCCGCGATCGCAATGGACCCCGTCCGAGCGATGTACCGCGAGCGCCTCAGCGAACCAGCGATCGGCCTCGCCGATAAGTTGGCGGTAGGCGGGCAGAAAGCGCTGCGAGCGGTGGCTGGAGGACATGCCGCGAGCGTGCCTCCACCCGATCCGGGTGTCCAGTTCCTTTCAACCGACAGGCAACCCGTTCCTGACAACAAAAGTTGTCGGCTTATGGTCCCCGACGTGAAACAGGCTCACCCCGTTACGATCATCGATGACCCGCGACACGCTGCAGCGATGCTGGGCAAAGGGCGCTCGAGCCTGCTTCGCGAACTGCAGGTCCCGCACTCCGCCCAATCGTTGGCGCGCAGGTTGGCGATCCCTCGACAGAAACTCAACTACCACTTGCGCGTCTTGGAGAGGGCCGGTCTGGTCGAGTGCGTCGAGGAGCGCCGCAAAGGGAATTGCCGCGAGCGGATCTTGCGCGCCACGGCGCAATCCTTTTCCCTCGACCTCACGCTGCTTGGCGATCTCGGCGCTTCACCCACTCAGTTGAGCGACCGATTCTCGGCAGCCTACTTGATGGCGTCAGCCTCGCAGTCGATGCGGGAAGTAAGTGTGCTGGAGCGTTCGGCACGCGCGCGAGCCAAACGGCAACCGACGCTTACGATCGCTGCTGCGATCCGTCTCGCGAACGCTGCGCGACGAGATCAATTCGTTCAGGAACTCACCGATGCGTTGGCCCGACTGACCGCCAAGTATCACGACGAAAGCACACCGAACGTGCGCGAGTATCGCCTGTTGGCCATCGCTCACCCCGAGCCGAGAGCCGAGAAACAGAATGACTGGATCTTCGAAGAAGTTCGAAATGCGTCTCGACATCGACGCGCCGCTCGATGATGTTTGGCGCGCGCTCACCACCGGCAAGGGACTGCAAGATTGGTTTGCGCCGCAAGCGCGTGTCGTGCCGGGTGAGGGGGGCACCGTGTTTTTGTCCTGGGGTGACGGGATCGGTTCAATCGGGATTCGGCGACGGCGCAGGCTGGGACGACGACCTCGACTCGCTGAGCCGAGATTGGCATTACGAACTGCGCTGTCGGAAGCATTTTCTCGAGTACCACCGAGCCCGCGGCCGCAAGCTCACGACGATCACGCGCCATCCAGCGAACGATCCCGACGGGACGATCCACCGTCCGATGGGTAGCCGAGAGGCGTTGCTCAGCAAACAGGAAGGCGACGATGTGGCCTGGATCGCTCCTGCGGGAGATCGGCCCGAAGGGGTGATGCTGCTCGATGCCAGTCCGCGCCAATGGGCGGTCCGGCTTCCGGCTCACGATCAAGCGGTGATTCGCCGGCTCAGCGAGGGACACGGTGCTTCGGGAGTGTCATGGAGCTACCTGTCGACCTGGGGCATGACCGACGAGCAACGTTCACCGCTGCTGAACCTGCTCCAACGCTGGGTCGACGACAGCTTGTCGTGATGTTCACCCCAACGACACGGGGCTCGGGCCGCGGGTCGATGGTAATCGCGATCGCTCGTGAGGATCTGCCGGTGGGCACCGTACAATCCGCCGGCAATGTCGCTGACCGCTGATTTCATCAAAGTCGCCGATGCGACCGTCGGACGCGGACTGTGCCTGCTCCTGGCGCCGTTTGGAGCCGGTGCGCGCGACGAACTTTCCGATCCTCCGCCGCGACGGGTCCTGGTGATTCGTCCCGGCGGGATCGGCGATGCCGTGCTGTTCATCCCGATGCTGCGCGCCCTGCGCACGGCGTGGCCCGACGCCGAACTCGATCTGCTGGCGGAACGCCGCAACGCTTCGGTCGTCGAACCTACCGGGCTCGTCGATCGCGTCTATCGCTACGACCGCTTTCCGTTCGATCTGATCGCGATCGTGCGCCGTCGCTACGACGTGGTGATCGATACCGAGCAGTTTCATTGCCTGTCGGCGATCGTCGCCTGGATGACACGCGCCCCACGGCGAATCGGTTTTGGTACGACGTTGCGACGACGGCTCTTCACCCGCGCGGTCGGTTACAACCTCCAGACCTACGAAGCAGAGATGTTCCTTGCCCTGGCGCGCGCAGCCACCGGAAGCGAGTGTCGCTGGGACCCCGACGCCCCGTTCTATCCACTGCCCGATGACGCCAAGCGGTTCGCTCGCCACGCGCTTGCGTCGCTTGCACCGAGTCAGAAGGTTGCAATCCATCCGGGCGCGTCGATCCCGGAACGTCGATGGCCTCCCGAACGGTATGCGCGCTTGGCGCAACTACTGGCCGAGCATGGCGTGGGTGTTGTCGTGCTCGGAGGCGCGACGGATGTCGCGGCTGCGGAGACGATCGCAACCGGACTGGTAGGCTCTGCCTTCGTCAACCTCGCGGGCCGCTGCTCTCTGGTGCAGGCCGCCGCAGTCGTGGCCGAGTGCGACATGTATATCAGCGCCGACAGCGGCGTATTACATCTGGCCTACGCCTTGGGAACTCCCACCGTTCACCTCTTCGGGCCCGGTGTGCTCTCGAAGTGGGGACCACCCGGACATCGATTTCGTTCGATCGCAGCTCAGGTGCCGTGCTCGCCGTGCACTACCTATGGCTACACGCCGCCCTGCTGCCAAGGAATGATCTGCATGTTGAACATCACGCCCGAAGCGGTCTTTGCCGCGGTCCAATCGCAATTGTCGACGCTTGATGCAACGTCCCCGTTGCGACGTGCGGAGGCTCCATGACTGCGCCCGGCTCCGATCGCTATGGCAAGGACTACTACAGCAAAGAGTTCGGCTTGGATGAGATGCGTCGGTTCAACATGCACTGGTGGTCGGTGCGGTTCTATGCGCTCTTGGCCGATCGTCTGCTGCGCCGAAGCGGCGGCCGACGCGTGATGGAATTGGGTTGCGCGCATGGCTACACGTTGTCGTGGTTGGAGCAGAGTTACGAGACTTGGGGCATCGACATCTCCGACTACGCTGTGGGACGCAGCAAGACAATCGCGCCGCGCTCGCGCACCTTCCAGGCCGACATCGCAGCCGATCTTCCCGCCGACATCGAACGCGGCGGATTCGACCTGATCATCGCCAAGTACGTGTTGGAGCATTTGCCTCAGCCGGCTTTGGCACTGAAACGACTTGCCGGCTTGCTCGCCCCAGGTGGTGCGCTTTTGTATTCGGTCCCCGACACCACATCTCCCGGCAGGCGCTTGAAGGGCGATGCCTGGTTTGCGCTCGGAGATGAAACTCATGTTTCGTTGCTCGAACCACAACAGTGGTTGCAGCTCACGCACGATGCAGGCCTGAACGTCGAACGGCAGTTCTCGGATGGGTTGTGGGACGCGCCGTACGTAAGGTTCGTGCCGCGCTTGCTCCAACTCGGTGTCTTTGGTTTGCCTACGATCGTCTCGGTGTTCTTTGCGCGGCCGATGATTCCGGCCGGGTGGGGCGAGAACCTGATCGTGGTCGCTCGCAAACCGCGTAGCGGGAGCTGAGCCCGGCCGACCCTCTCGGCGAGACCCACGACCGTGCTGCTAGACTCCGCGCGCCTGGCGGAGAACTCGCCCCGAGGTGGAGAGCTACGGTGCGCAAAGAAGTGCTGGTGGTGTTGATCGGTTTGGGACTCGTGCTGGCGTGCCTCGGCGTGTTCTCGCGCGCCTCCGACAACGAGTTCATTTGGGACGATCCGATCGTCTTCAGCCAGCAGCTGCCGTATTTCGACAGCTACTCGAACGTGTTCTTCCCTCCCGCCAATATTCCGCAGTTTGCCGATCGTTACTATCGGCCCGTGATCGTCGTCACCTACATGATCGACGAGTGGGTGGCCAAGACCTTCTGGCCCGCAGCGGAAAGACAGCGAGCCCGCGAAATCGTCTATCACACGTCGTGCGTGATCTACCACACGCTCACGACGCTGTTGGTGCTCATGCTCGGTTTGGCGCTGCAGCGTTGGTCCGGCTTTTCCAGAATCCAAGGTGTCGTGGGGTCGGCGATCGGTGCCTTGCTGTTTGCCACGCATCCGATCCACGTCGAGTCGATCGCGTGGATGGCGGGCCGGTCCGATGTGGTCTGCGCCCTCTTCTTCAGCGCGACGCTCTGCCTGTATGCCTGGTATCGAGTACGCGGTGGCCTGCTGTTGTTCGTCGGCGCCATGGTTTGCGCTTTGGCCTCCATGTTGTCGAAAGAGACGGGCACCGCGCTGATGTTTTTGATTCCGTTGCTGGAGTGGTTGGCGGCGCCATCAGCGACACCGGTCACGACATCGACCAGCAGCCGCGCCGAACGTCGCCGTTCGCAACGCGACGGGAAGGCCACGATGTCGGTCAGGCTCGGTTTGGGCGTCGCGCCCCGCCTGGCGCTTTTCGGGGCGGTGGTAGCGACCTACTTCCTATTGCGTCGCGCAGGCTTGTCCAGCATGAACGCCGGAGAGCTTCCGCTGGCCAGCGACGCCGCCACACGATTTCTCGGCGCGTTCGGCTGGTATCTGGTGAAGGCGGTGTGGCCATTCCCGCAGTCGGCGTTCGTCAGCGAGATTCCGCAGGGCGCGCTACACATTGGGCTGGCCTTGCTGGCGCCACTCGCCGCGTTGGTGTTCTTCTTCGTGTGGCGTAAGCGGGAGGGTGGTGGGCGCGAGATCGCGGCGCTTGCGATCTTCTTCTTTGGCGCAGCACCGTCACTGGCGATCGCGCTCTACCGCATTTCGGAGACGCCGCTGGCCGAGCGGTACTTGTACATCCCGACGATCGGGCTTTGTTTGTTTGTGGGACTCTTGCTCGAGCGCTTGGGAACGAACTTCTCGGCGAACGCTGCACAGTGGGGGGTGCCGCTGGCTGCGTGCGCTGCGATCGCAATCCCTGCCGGCTGGAGCGCGCGTCAACGCGGCGAAGTATGGCAAAACAACATGGCGTTCTGGACGGACACCGTCAGCAAGGCGCCCGACCAGGGTTTGCCGCATCTGCATCTTGGAATCACGTACTCCGAGAAGCGATACAAGGCGGAAACGGACGCTGAGAAGCGGGAGTGGGACCTCAAGGCGATCGAGCAGTATCAGCGTGCACTCGAGACCTATGACGACAATGAAGGCCGCTCCAAGGCGCACAACAACATGGGCTCGTCCTACATCGCCATGGGCGAGTACGACAAGGCGATCGAGCACTTCACGCAAGCGACGCAGATAGACACGCATTATCCGAACGCACACTACAACTGGGGCATGGCGATCCTGGCCAAGGCACGCGATGTTAGCGACGGCCTCGAGCGGAACACCTTGATCATGGATGCCATCACACACCTTCGCACCGCGATCGGGTTCAATCCGCGGTACGTCAAAGCGCACCTTCAGTTAGGGAATGTGTTGATCACCGCGGGTCGGACCCAGGCGCTTCAGGACGAAGGCCGACAGCACCTCCAAGAGACGATCCGATTGGCGCCGGCCAGCCCCGAGGCTCAGCGCGCTCAAGAGTTGTTGCAGAAGCTGAGCAAACCGCAGTAGTCGCCGCTGCACTCAGGGCAACTCAGGTCTTCCAACCAAGAAGCGGACCAATCGGCCGCCCGAAACCGGTTTCAACTGAGCGAGCATCTGACGGCGCTCGCGTTCCGTGAAGATCGGTCCGCTGAAGAACGAGTTGCCATCCTTGAGTTTGATTTCGTATTCGGCGGCCGGTTTCAAACCTGAGAGAGTGTGGGTAGGAGCCATCGTTTCCGTGATTTCAGCAACTTGAGCCAGGTTTAGTCGCACATCTGGGACCGGGAACGCGCGATCGAGCCGGAGGCTCTCGGTCGATTCATCCCACCGCGCGCTCCAAAACCGCGCCCCACGATCGTAGGTCAGCCAACTCGACTGAGCGGCTGCCACCAGCGCCAGCACCGCGTAGGCAGCGACGAGAGTCCGCTGCATTCCGCTCTTGGCAACAAAGCTGCGGCGAAAGGCGATCGTTGCCGCACCCAGTGCGCCGCACGAGAGCAGCGCCGGTAGCAAGAGCGGGTGCAGATCGATCGATCCCATCGGGGTCTCCCAACTGTCGGTTCGAAGGTACCGTGGGATCGCGGTTCATAGCGAGAAAAACGGCCGGCTGATCGCGAGGGTCCGTAGCCGTTCAGGCAAGAGTCACGACCGAACGAGGGTGAACTGCGGCAGCATCGCGCCGACGGTGGCAGCAACCGCGGACCGCACCTTAGCATCGCGCCGTGCCCAAACGTCGACTCATCCGTGTGGCCGCTGCCGTGCTCTCCCGCCAGGGGCGGTGTCTCTTGACGCGGCGTCCGGCTGGGTCGCATCTGGCGGGGTACTGGGAGTTCCCCGGGGGGAAGTTGGAACCGGGTGAGTCGCCGCTTCAGGCGCTGCACCGTGAGCTGAGAGAAGAACTCGATATCGAGGTGGCGGAAACAGAGTCACTCTGGACGATCGTCCACGAGTACCCCGAACGACAGGTCGAGATTCACTTCATTGCCGCACAGATCGTCCAGGGTGAACCTCGTCTATTGGCTGCCGATGCGTTGGGCTGGTTCACGCCATCACAGATGCCGGCGTTGCCACTGTTGCCCGCCGATCTCGTGATCCTCGACCGCCTGAGGGCCCATCTGGGCGAGGGGGCTGATCGTGAATGAGGCGATCGTCAAGCACGGCTTCTCTTGGTCGGCGACTCGTCACGGAACATTCCAGGACTGCGAACGCGCGTATTTTTTTCAGTACTACCTGGCGACCGCTCGTACGTTGGAGCCTGATCCCGAACGCGCACTGCGCGCTTCCTTTCTGAAGAATCTCACGGCGATTCCGCTGTGGGTCGGGTCCGAGGTGCACGACGCTATCGAGGCGCTGCTGCGAACATCGACGCAGGGGCGTGAACCCGATCCGGAGCGAGCCATCGAGGAAATGCGCGCACGCATGCGTCGCGCCTATAAGGAGAGCATCGACAACAGCGCAGGGAAGGCCAACGACTCGCGCCATTACGCCCGCTTCTTGGAACACGAGTATGCGATCGAGATCAGCGGCGACGTGTGGAAGACGCGTGTCGAGGAGGCCGACGACATGGTCCGGTCGTTCGCGCGGTTACCGTACCTTGCGGCGGCTCGAGCGCTGCGGGCCGTCGACCTTCTGGGCCTGGAGCGGTTGGAGAAGTGGGCGATCGACGGTGTGCCGGTCTGGGTGAAAATCGATTTTGCATATCGCGACAGCGACGGTGTGGCACATATCCTCGACTGGAAGACCGGAAAGTTCGAGCGCGGCGAGAACCCGCTGCAGATGGTTGGATATGCGCTCTATGCGCAGTCTGCCTGGGGTGCCTCGTTGGACCGGTTGCAGGTGCGTGAGGTCTATCTTCGGCACCAAGACCCAGAGCGTTTCTGCCGACTGGACGACGAAGTGCTGGAACAGGGGGCGGCCACGATCCGCCGGTCGATCGCCTCGATGATCGAGAAGATTGCCGACCGCGACCTGAACCGCGCGCGCGAGTCTGACTTCGCGCTGACCGACAACGAACGAATCTGCCGCAACTGCAATTTTCGCGCGATCTGCCCGCGCTGGAGGGACGCGTGACCAAACATCGCGCGACACCGCCACCGCCCGATCCCGATCAGAGTCAGGAATCGACGAGAGCCGATGTCGACGAGACGCAGGACGTCGAGATCGTTGAACCCGAGGTGGATCTGGTGCTCGACCCAGTGCTGGATGCCGGGACGGACCCGATGCTGGAGGCTGGACTCGACCCGGTCCTGGACTTGGAAGTGTTCGAGGCCGAGCGCGAGCCGCCCAGCCCGGCGGCGCTCGAACGTCGCGGCGCACGCGGTGGCTTGGTCCCTTCCGACCCGTTGGCGCGCTACCTGCTCGAGCTCAAACAGTTCGAGCCGCTGACGCCTACGGAGGAGACCGCATTGGCCCGACGCTATCGCGAATCGGGCGATCAGGAAGCCGCTGCCAAGTTGATCAGTCATAGCTTGCTGATGGTGGTGAAGCTGGCCTTGATGTACCGCAGAGCCCTGCACAACCCGATGGACTTGGTGCAGGAAGGGAATATCGGGCTGTTGGAAGCGCTCAAACGATTCGATCCGGAGCAAGGCGTGCGTTTCAACACCTACGCCGCTTGGTGGATCAAGGCGTACATCCTCAAATACCTGTTGGACAACGCGCGTTTGGTGCGGGTCGGAACAACCAACGCGCGCCGCAAGTTGCTCTACAACCTGCGCCGCGAGCAACGCAAGCTCGAGGCTCAGGGGATTCAAGCTAGCCCCAAGTTGCTGGCCGAAAAGTTCGGCGTCTCGGAGCATGACGTCGTCGAGGTCGATCGCGCGTTGTCGAGCCCCGATCTCTCGACCGATCTGCAGGTCGGCGAGGACGGCACCGCCACCGTGGGCGATTTGATGGCGGGCCGCGAGACGCCGATCGACGAGCAAGTGATCGAGCAGGAAATGAAGCAGCGGATCGACGATGCGATCGCCGAGTTTCGCCTGGAGTTGAGTGAACGCGACCAAGCGATCCTCGATGCCCGCCTCGCCGCCGTCGATTCGGCCACACTGCAAGAACTGGGCGATCGCTTCGGCGTCACCCGAGAAGCGATGCGCCAGGCCGAGGCCAAACTCAAAGCGCGCCTCGCGGTGTTCCTGCGCCAGAAGCTGGGTGACGACGTGATCCTGCATTTCACTGGCGGCGCCTGACGGGCCTGATCGTGTGGAGCCCTTTGCGTCGCCGCCCAGAGCCACCTAGGATTCCCGTCCTATGAGCGACAAACTGCCAAAGGCCTGGGTCAATCCGCACGTCATACAGACGCTCGAGGACAGCGTTTTTCCAACCAAGCTGTCGGCCCTGATCGATTGGGGGCGCCGGAACTCGATGTGGCCCTTTCCGATGGGGTTGGCCTGCTGTGCGATCGAGATGATGGCGGTAGTTGCCTCGCGCTTCGACATGGCGCGATTCGGTGCCGAGGCTCTGCGATTTTCTCCAAGGCAAGCCGACCTGATGCTGATCGCCGGCACCGTCAGCAAGAAAATGGCCACGCCCTTGAAAACGCTCTACGACCAAATGCCCGAGCCCAAGTGGGCCATCGCGATCGGTGCTTGCGCGAGTTCGGGTGGAATGATGAACAGCTATTCCACGGTGCAAGGAGTCGATGAAATCATCCCGGTCGATTTCTACATCTCAGGTTGCCCGCCGCGCCCAGAAGCGATTCTCGACGCACTGATCCTGCTGCAAGAGAAAATCAAGCGCGGCGAACCGTCGGCGCTCGATCGTTGGAAGGACTCGCAACGTGCGGGCGGGGCACCCGCCGCCAGCATCGCGCAGCCCGGTGAAACGGCGCAGAACCCGGTGACCTACGCCTCGCAGGTTTATCCGCGACCGAGCTTGCCGGCTCATCCCGAGATGTCCGCCCGTAAGTTCGGCCGGTATTGAAATCGCTGCCGCACGCCACGCCTGCTGAAGCCGAGATTCGCGCGCGCATCGCGGCTCGCGGACGTATTCCGTTCGAAGAATTCATGGAGCTTGCGCTCTACCACCCGGCCGGCGGCTACTACACGCGCGAGTCGACCACGACCGGTAACGCCGGCGATTTCTCGACCAGCAGCGACTTGTCTCCCGCCTTCGGGCAACGAATCGCGCTGCAGGTCGCGGAGTTCGTAACAGCGTTGGGTAGTGGCGCGTGGGACTTGGTCGAACTCGGCCCGGGGCGCGGCCTGCTCGCGGCCGACTTGCTCGACGGGTTGGCCGCGAATGCTCCCGAAGTTTACGCACGCTTGCGCAGCCTGACGCTGGTCGAAACCAGCGGATCGCTGCGCGCGCATCAGCATCGGCGATTGGCGAATCGACTGGGCGCCATCGAGTTGCGACAGGTCGCCTCGTTGGAAGAGTTGGGCAGAGACTCGTTGCGCGGTGTGGTGGTGGCGAACGAATTGTTCGATGCACTCCCGGTGCACTGGGTCGTGCGCCGCGGGCTACATCTGTTGGAGAGGGCCGTTGCGATAGACGACAACGGCGCGTTGGTTTTGGTCGACGGCGACGAACCAAATCAAGACGTTTTGTGGCGAATCGATCAGTACGGGTTGTGCGCCGGCGAGGGGTTCAGCGGCGAGGTTTGTTTGGCTGCCGAGTCGTTGATCCGTGAGGTCGGGCGAGTGCTCGCGCGTGGAGCTGCCGTCGTGATCGACTATGGACATGATGCGCGCACGCTGACCTATCCCGAGCGCTCCGACGGCACGCTGATGAGTTATTGGAAACACCAAGCGCAACACGATCTGCTGGCCAGGCCTGGGTTGCAGGACATCACCGCTCACGTCAACTGGACTCAGTTGGAGAAGGTGGCGCAGCGTGCGGGATTCACAGTCGCTGGTCGAACCACACAAGACAAGTTCTTGCTGAGTCTCGGTATTCTCGACGACATGCTCGGTGTTGCGCAGCCCGCACTTGCCGCGCGCGCTCTGGTTTTGGCCAGCGGCGCCGGTCGTCGTTTTCAGATTTCCCTGTGGACCAAGGGGCTCGACATCGAGCCGCGTGGGCTGCGATGGCAGTTCTGATCGGCGACGCTCGGCGTCAGCAACTATGGTGCCGACAGCAGCCGATATAGCAACGCCACGCTCAACAGTGCTCGCGGAACGATCGTGGTTCGATCGATCGACTCTTGTGTCAGCCCATGTTCCGGGTCGTGCACGGAGCAGTGGATGTTGCGACCGACAGGACCGAGGCTGCACAGCGTGGGCGCTACGTTCCACAGATGGTTGGCATCGCTGGCTCCGGCACGATGCTCCGCCACCACGCGCTGTCCCAACGACGCCGCGGCTGCTTCTGCCGTGCGGGCCAGCGCCATACTCGTGGCGGATTCCGGCCAGGGCGGGTAGCACGAATGGCGCTGCACGACGATGCGGCAGGGGAACGGTTGGTCGATGCTTACGACGTCCCCCCCACCGGCCAGCGCCAGCAGTTGTTGGATCTGCTGTTGTTGATCGGCCGGCGATTCAGCGCGCGTATCGACCTGTGCGAAGGCGCGACCCGGCACCGTGTTGCTGGCCACGCCGCCACCGACGATTCCGACGTTGAACGTCAGGCCGCGCGCGTGATCGGTCATCGCTTCGATTCGTTCGATCACGCGGGCCAGTTGGCGGATCGCGTTGGCGCCCTGACGATGGCCGCTGCCGGCGTGCGCCTCGCGACCGATGGTCTCGACCAGAAAGCGCGCGCTGCCGCGACGTGAACGCGTGATGCACGAACCGGCCGGGTCGTGAGGATCGGGATTGCCCGGTTCGTAGACCAAGCAGGCGGCGAGCCCTGATGGCAACGCCGCGCGCGCCAATTCCGGGAACTGCAAGTTGCCTTCTTCCTCGGCAGCGTTCAGCAGCACGTGCCAGGAAATTCGCTCGAAGAACTCTCGATCGACCGCAGCGAGGGCGGTCAGCACCAAATGAATGAGTGCTGTCCCGCCTTTGATGTCGGCCACTCCTGGGCCATAGATCCGCGACCCTTCCTCGCGCCAACGAAAGTCGTTCGCCGCTTCTTGTTCGGCGGTGTAGACCGTATCGAGGTGACTTACCAACGCAATCGACTGCGGACCTTCGCCGCGTCGAACGAGAAATAGATGATCGCCGCGTTCGGGATCGGCATCGGCGACCTGCCGCGCCGTGAATCCCAGCGGTTCGAAGGCGCCCGCCACCAACCGCGCGTTCTCCAGAAGTCCTGAACGAGCTCGCGAATGAGAGTTCACCGCGACCAGTTGCTCGAGCAACGACAGAGTGCCGGGTAGGCGATCCTCGAGGCAGCGCTGGTAGGCCTGTTTACGTTCAGGGTTCATGCTCGGGTAGGATAACGCCGGCAACCCGCCACTCACGAGGTCCGCATGAAACTGCTGGAAGGCAAGACCGGTCTGATCTTCGGTATCGCCAATGAGCGTTCCTACGCTTGGCACATTGCCAAGGCGTTGCGCGAACACGGCGCCAGCTGCGCCTATCAGGCCCTACCGTTCGACAAGGCGGTGGAGCGCACTCGCGACGCCGTGTTGGCGTTGGGTGAAACCGACCCGTGGATCCAGACCTGCGACGCCGGTTCCGATCAGCAACTCGACGCGATCTTCGACAAGTACGCCAGGCAGTTCTCGCGCCTCGATTTTCTGATCCACTCGATTGCGTTCGCGAACAAGGACTACCTCGCGCCGGACAAGTTCATCGAGACGCCGCGTGAAGCGTGGAACCAAGCGATCGATATCTCAGCCTGGACGCTGGTCGGCATGGCCAAGCGGGCGCGCGGACTGATGGCCGATTCGGGGGGAGGGTCGATCCTGTCGATGTCGTACTACGGGGCCGAAAAGGTGGTCGTTGGATACAACGTAATGGGTGTGGCCAAGGCGGCGTTGGAGTGCAGCACGCGTTACCTCGCATCCGACCTGGGACCCCAGAACATCCGTGTCAACTGCATCTCGGGCGGCCCGTTTCGTACGCTCGCGGCAATGGGGATCCATGGCTTCCGCGAGATTCTCAAGTTCAACGAGCAGCGCGCTCCACTGCGTCGCAACGTCGAGGGCCCCGATGTCGGTGGCACGGCGGTCTATCTGATTTCCGATTTGGCCAGCGGCGTCACCGGCGAAACGATCTACGTCGATTGCGGTGTGAGCAATATCGGCTACTGACAGGCGGTGATGGTTGCCAAGTGAGGCGGCTCCGAGTCGAAACCCGAAGCCGCCCCCCGCCGAGTTAGAGCGCCCGACGGAATCCTCCTGAAACTACGCCACGCCACCCGCTGGGCGTCGTCGGGCGAAAGATACGCCGGTCGCAGAAAATTCGGCGTCGCGGGGGCTTTCATTTTTTCTTAGGAGCGAAAAAATCTGTTGTGCGCGTCGATCGCCGCGCATGGGCGCGGCCCGATTCCGGGCTACCAGTGCAGCGCCAGACTCGTCAATGACACCGTAAGAGCCGTGGCCAGACCGACCCAGAGTGGAGCGAAGCCGATTCTCTTCATCGCAGAAAAGCGCGTACCGAGGCCCACACCGGCAAGCGCGAGGACGATCAGAAACGATGCGCACTCTTTGAGTGCGTTGCCGGT
This sequence comes from Acidobacteriota bacterium, assembly GCA_046331425.1. GTDB lineage: Bacteria > Acidobacteriota > Polarisedimenticolia > J045 > J045 > JANNUT01. The sequence continues at coordinate 173,830 of JAXLQU010000003.1, read as the reverse complement.
GTCGAACCCCAGCGCTGCCGAAAGCGATGCGAACAGGCCGAGGCTGTTCAATGCGGCCATCGCCAAAAAGCCCAACACGAACGGCGGCACCGATTGCTTCAGCCGTTCACCGATCGAACGCTGCGCTGCGCCGGAGCGCCTGCGAGCGGCCCAAAAGCCTATGATGACGATTAGCGGTCCCATCAGCGCATTGCGCGTCAACTTGATGACGGTCGCCGTCTGCGTCGCCGCGGCGCTGAAGGCCGCGGAGGTCGCTACGACTTGCGAGGTGTCGTTGACGGCCGTGCCGCACCACATCCCGAAGGTCAGGTCGCTCATCGCCAGCCAATGCCCGATCAAGGGATAGGCGAAGACAGCGAGCATGCCGAACAACGTGTTGGTCGTGATGGCGAACGCCGTTTCTTCATCCGAGGCGCCGATCACTGGTGAGACGGCGCTGATGGCGGTGTTGCCGCAGACCGATGTCCCCACGCCGATCAGCGTTGCCAGCTTGGGTGGCACCCCGACGATCCGGCCCAAAAGGTGCGCGACGATCAGTGCCAGCGTCATCAACAGCATGATCGTGAGCAACGATCGCCCGCCGATCTTCGCCGCCGATTGAAACGACAAGCCGGCCCCCAGCAACACGATCGCTGTGCGCAGCAGCGTTTCGTAGCAGAAGCGAATTCCCGGGCCGAAGCGGGCCGGAAGTGCGATCAGATTGCTGAGCAGTAGGCCCAGTGCTACGGCGACCAACACCGCACCGAGCGCTCTTCCCAGATCACCGGGCAGCAAGGCGTGCAGTCCACGTGCGCTGACTGCCAACGCAAGCGTCAAGAGCACGCCGGGCCAGAGCTGCGTTGTTGACGCCTGAGAGTCGTCTGCCATCGAGGGGGATGACCGAGCCGCCCGGTCAGTCATCCCAACCGAGCTGAAGAGCCGTCTCCTGGTGCCATCCATCGCTCTGCGGTTCGTAGATGTTGCAGGTGTCCATATCGCCGCCGTAGACATGCAATGTGACGGTGGCGCGATCAGTGAGCGCGTTGCCGAGCACGTGATACTCGTAGGGCGGGATCAGGCTGCCGCACGCACCGCATCCGGCGCGAATCGTTTCTACTTCCGCGAAGCGACAGCGTTTGCCATCGCGCTCGATCAGATCGTAGCGACGGACCTCGACCTCACCCGACACGACTCCTTCCACGCACCACATCCCGCGATGATCATGCAGCGGTGTCACGTGACCAGGGGACCATGTCATTACGACCGCGCTGTAGTTCAGTTCAGGGTTGCGATGCAGGAGACGGCGCGCATAACCACCCTCCCGCGGCAGATGGAATCGATCCGGCAGCAGCAATTCGCCGCGCGCGATCAGGTCGGAGAGCGCGGTTTTCACGCTGGTGCAGACCTGTTCCATTGCACCGGCTCGAGCGGCTCCATCGAGCCGCTCGATCAGGTGCAGTGCCGCTTCGAACGCAGAGATCGACATCGCTGGGCACTACTCGAGCTTGGAGGCGAGCGGCTTGCGCGCCACGCTGTAGAGGATTGCGGCCATCCCAAGGAAGAACAGCGCCCCCAGGATCATGTAGCCACCCTCACCGAGCGCATCCCGCAGGGAATGCTCGAGATTCAACTTAGTGAGAATCGCGGCAGAGCGGGGCCACACGGTCAGACCGGCGATGATCACTCCCAAAAGCGCGCCGCCGGCGACCAAGCCGGTTGCAAACAGGCTCCCCGAGCCCAATTCACTGTCCTCGACCGTCTCGCCCTTACGCGCCGCGACCCAATCGACAACACCCTTGACAGCGCCGCCGACGAAAATCGGCAAGGTTGTCGAGAGTGGAAGATAGGCACCGACCGCGAATGAAAGCGACTTCACGCCGCAGAGTTCCATCGTGATGGCGAAGAACGCGCCCACGAGCACGAAGACCCAGTCGAGATTGAATGACAGCAGCCCTTTGATCAGCGTTGCCATCAGAGTCCCCTGTGGGGCGGGATAGGTCTGCGTGCCGATCATGTGCAGGACCGATGGATCCGTGCCGACCGGCGGCGTGTCCAACAGCTTGACCGTGAGACCGATCACGATCGACGAGAACACGGCGCCGATGAAGAGTGATAGCTGCTGAAACCTCGGCGTGGCTCCGACGATGTAACCGGTCTTGAGGTCCTGGCTGGTCGCGCCGCCGTTGGCGGCGGCGATGCACACCATGCCACCTACTACCAGCGCCATCGGTTCGTAAGCGCTACCAGTCCAGCCGATCAACGTGAACACCAGGCAGGTGCCCATCAGTGTCGCGATCGTCATTCCCGAAATGGGGTTGGAGGACGAACCGCTGATCCCCACGATCCGGCTCGCAACGGTCACGAAGAAAAAGCCGAAGATCACGATCAGCACACCCAGAAACAGTTTTCCCAAGATCGAATTGCCTGGGACGATCGGTAGCAGCGCCGTCAGCAGTACCAGCGCGGCGCTCCCGAAGAGCACCGTCTTGACCGACAGATCGCGCTCGGTTCTGCGGATCGACGCGGCGGCCTGTTTGTCTTTCATCGACGTCACGCTGTCACGGAAGGACGAGATGATTGTTGGGAGCGTCTTGAGCAGTGTTATGAAACCGCCCGCAGCTACCGCACCGGCACCGATCTGTCGCACATACGCGCGATAAACCGCATTTGCTGTATCGCCGAAGGAATGGGTTGCCGGGTCCCAACCGTAGGCCCCGGGCGCTGCGAGATCCTTGAGCAGTCCCAGCTTGTTCAGTTGCGTGGCGATCGTGTCGCCGGGCACCAAGGCGGCCAAGAGCGGAATCAACCCCAACCACGCCATCACGCCGCCGGCGACCAGAACCCCAGCGATTTTGGGGCCGATGATGTACCCCACACCGAGGTACTCCGGCGTGATATCGGCGTTGACGGTGGCAGAGGGGAAGTACTTGCTGGCTTGCGACGACACCTTGGCCGGCGTCTCGGCAATGATCCGAAATACCTTTTGCATCACCGCGTACGTCACCGCGACTCCGACGCCGAGGAACGCGGTGCGCGCGAACTGTCCGCCCTTCTCTCCCGCAATCAGCACCGATGCGCAGGCCGTGCCTTCCGGGTACGGCAAGACGCCGTGCTCCTTGACGATCAGCGAACGACGCAGAGGGATCATCATCAAGGTGCCGAGGATTCCTCCCATCAATGCCAGCGTGAAGATCGTCCAGTAGCGGAAGAAGTCGGCACCGCCGGAATCGGCCGAGAGGAAAAGGAATCCCGGGAGCGTAAACACAACACCTGCGGCGATCGACTCCCCCGCCGATCCGGCCGTCTGAATGATGTTGTTCTCGAGGATCGTGGTCCTGAAGACCTTGCGGCCAATCGATATCGCGAGCACCGCGATCGGGATCGAGGCCGATACCGTGAGGCCCGCTTTGAGCGCCAGGTACACGGTAGAGGCACCGAACACGATTCCAAAGAAGGCGCCCAGCACGATCGACTTGAGCGTGAACTCCGCGACGTTCTGTTCCGGCGAGACATAGGGCCGAAACTCTCTAACCGCTTCATGAGGCGCAGCGCTTTCCATGACCCCTCGCTTCCTGGCCCCGCCCGCGGAGAGGCGGGGGACACCCCGGTCGGCCCGGGGGGCGCTCAAGGTATGAAGACCCCAGCCTTAAGTCAATCGTTCAGGCGATCGGACGATCGAGGATTTCGCGCACCTTGCGCGCGAGGCGGTCCGGCGAGAACGGCTTTTGCAGAAATGTCGCTGCCGATCCCAGATCCTCTGCGCCGAACAGGATCTGGTCGCTGTAGCCGGAGACATAGAGCACGCGCAGGTCGGTGCGGTCGGCCATGAGCCGCTGAGCGAGTTCCTTGCCGCCAATCTGGGGCATCACGAGGTCGGTCAGCAGTAGTTGGATTGGCTGCGGATGATTGGTGACGACGTCCAGTGCGTCGGCCCCATGTCGCGCCTCCAGGACCGCATACCCTTTGGAGCGCAACACCTGACAGGTCAGCGATCGAACCGCTTCCTCGTCCTCGACGACCAGAACTGTCTCTGTGCCGCGCGGTGCCTCGCGCGCGGGTTCGGCCGGTGGCGCGGCCGCAATCGGATCGAGACATTGGGGCAGGAAGATCGTGAACCGCGACCCGGCGCCAGGTTCACTGGTCACCGCAATGTGCCCTCCGCTCTGCCGCACGATCCCGTAAACCGTAGCCAGCCCCAGGCCACTTCCCTTGTCGGGTTGCTTGGTGCTGTAAAACGGCTCGAAGATGTGGCGCAACGTCTCGTTGTCCATGCCTCGCCCGGTGTCCGAAACGCTGAGCTGCACGTACATACCAGGGCTCAACCCAACCCGGTCCTCGACGTCGGCGGCGTTCAGCGTGACGTTCCGTGTCTCCAACGTGACCGATCCACCGCCCTCCATGGCATCGCGTGCGTTGAGCACGAGATTCATCACGACCTGCTCGAGTTGCGCAGGATCGACGCGTACCGGAGATGCGGCGGGATCGAGCAGAGTCACCAACTCGATATCTTCACCGATCAAACGACGCAGCATTCGATCCAGATCGGCAATCACGCCGTTCATCTGCACGACCTTCGGTTGCAGCACCTGGCGGCGTCCGAAGGCCAGAAGCTGTTGCGTCAACGCAGCGGCCCGTTCCGAGGCTCGCACGATTCCATCGGCGTACCGTAGCGAACCATCGTCGCCTCCGAGCCGCTCCTGCAGCAGCGCCGCATAGCCTGAGATAACCGTCAGAAGATTGTTGAAATCATGGGCGATACCGCCGGCCAAGCGTCCGATTGCTTCCAGCTTCTGCGCTTCGTGCAACTGGTGCTCGAGCGCTCGGCGATCGGTGACATTCTCGGAGATCATCTCGAAGGCCACCACGTCGCCGCTGGCGTTGCGTTCGGGGCGGACGGTAACGCGCACCGAGAGCGGCCGTCCGTCGGCTCGTTTCCACTCGACATCGGCATACGGCGTCGAACGACCATCGGAGATCTGGGTCAACAGTTGGCGATGCTCGTCGGCATCCCGGTAGACGTCCTCAAAGGCGTTCAAGTCGAGAAGTTGGCGCGGCGAGTCGTAGCCGAGCATCTGGGCCATCGCCTGGTTGGCATCGAGGATCGCCCCGTCGACACCAATGAAACACATCGCGTAGGCAGCGTTGTGGAAAATGCTGCGAAACCGCTCCTCGGAGAGTTGCAGCTTGGTCTCGGCGTTACGTTGGTCGGTGATGTCGAGCATCACGCCGACCATTCCGATGGGGTGTCCCTCGCTGTTCTTGATGACTTGAATCAGGTCACGCAGCCAAACCACTCGACCATCGGCGGCGACGACCCGGTACTCCAACTCATGATCGCGGCCGCGGCGCATTTCCTCGCGGCAGTAACTGAGAACACGCTCGCGATCATCGGGATGCAACCGCGATTGCCAGAACGTGGGACTACGAAGCCACTGCACGACGGGATAGCCGAGCACCCGCTCCGCGGCACGGTTTACAAAGGAGAAGTTGAAGCTGTGGGGGTCGGCTTCCCAAACAATGACATCGAGTCGGTCGATGAGGTTTCGCAGTCGTCGCGAGGTCGCTTCGAACTCGGCCTCATCGGTCGTGGAGGAGGTATCGCGCGACCCTCCTGGTGGGTCGATCTTTGCCCGCCGCAACAGCCCCCAAAGTGTGCTTGCTGCTAGTAGTGACAGCTTCATGCCGGTCATCTCGCGCGGGCTTGGTGCACAACAACGGGTCGTCGGGCCTGGCACGGCGACCGCTGGCAACCGCCAGACTATCACTGCGCGTAAGAATCGACGTACACCGGCGTTGTTTGGCCATCGGATCTTCCGGAGGACTCGCCCCATGCTGAGCGTTCGCAATCTGACCAAGATCTACCCAGGACCTGTCGCCGCTCTTCAAGGAATCAATCTCGATATCCCTCCCGGGATGTTCGGACTGCTCGGCCCTAACGGAGCCGGCAAGTCGACATTCATGAAAATTCTGTCCGGTTTGCTCGAGCCGACCTCGGGGAGCGCCATGCTCGGCTCGTTGAACATCATCGAAAACCCTGCCGCACTGCGACCGCAGTTGGGTTATCTGCCGCAAGAATTCGGGTTCTATCCGCACCTGACGGGTGAGCAGATGCTCTCGCATCTCCTGACGCTCAAGGGGGTCGAGGCCCCGCAGGGAGCGAAGAAACTGGTCGACGAACTCCTGGCGCGCGTCAACCTCTCGTTCGCGGCCAAGCGCAAGGTCAAAGGTTACTCGGGCGGCATGAAGCAGCGACTCGGGATCGCGCAAGCGATCGCCGGCAACCCTGGGCTCTTGATCGTCGATGAGCCGACGGCCGGGCTGGACCCTGAGGAACGCTTGCGGTTTTACGGGTTGCTGGCGGAGTTGGCCGAAGGGCGCACCGTCCTGCTGTCGACCCACATCGTGGAAGACGTTGCGATGCTCTGCCCCAGATTCGCGATCATTCGTGGCGGACGGGTCGTTGCGCAAACGACGCCATCCGATGCCAAACGTTCCCTGGCCGGCCAGATCTTCGAGGGCACGGTGACCGCAGAAGCGCTGGCCCAACTTCAAGCCGGGCGCCGCGTCGCACAGGCGGTCTTCTTCGAGGGCCGGCATCGCGTTCGGCTGCACGCTACCGATGGAAGTGTCCCCGACGGCTTCGAGTCGGTGACGCCGACCTTGGAGGATGCGTACCTCTTGATCATGGGCGACCAAGCCGCAGCGACGGCAGTCGTGAAAGGATGATCGGGCGTCGCTTCAGGGCCGTGTTCTGGGTTGATTTCGTGGCCCAGTTCAAACGCCCGCTGTTCTGGGTGATGGTGATTCTGGCGCTCATTGCCACATGGGGGCTCTCGTCCGGGAACGTCACCGTCGGCTCGGGCGACAGCGATGTCGGCGGCACCAAGTCGCATGTAACGTCGATGTTCACCCAAGCGGTGCAGCAGTCGGTCTTCTTCATTCTGATGTACAGCTTCTTCTTTGCGATCAGTTGCGGGATGCCGGTGATTCGCGATGACGAGGACAAAATCGGCGAGATCCTGCACACCACGCGCTTGAAGCCGGTGGAGTACGTTTGGGGGAAGTTTCTCGCGCCGTTCGCGGCGTTCTCTGTGGCGTTTCTCGCGCACACGTTCTTGGCAATGTTCTTCAATCACATTGTTCCCAATGCCGATGCCGAGAAGTTCCGCGGCCTGTTTCACTTCGGGAACTACTTGTGGCCGGCCGTCATGTTTTGCCTCCCGGCGGCGATATTTCTGGCGGGCGTCGCGTTCTTCATCGGCGCCCGATGGCGCAGACCGATTCTGGTGTTCTTGGTCCCGGTAACAGTTTGGGGCTACATCGTGTTTTTCATTTTTGGCCCGTGGTTGCCGGAGGATCTCAGCCCGGCCATCGATCGTACGATCCAGGCGCTCGATCCTTCGGGATTCCGTTGGCTCAACCAGGTCTGGCTGAAAGTCGATCGAGGGGTGGCGTTCTACAATTTGCAGCCGATCACGACCGACTCTCTGTTCGTTATCACGCGATTGCTCTACACCGCGATCGGAGTCGCCGGCGTGCTGCTCGGGCAGTGGACAATCGGCCAACGGTTGCGAGGCGCGTCGGTACGACTCGGACCTGACGGCCTTCCGATCGGAACGGCGATCGCGAACGCACCGGCCGCCGCCCCGCCGCTGGGCGCACTCCGGATGAGCACGCTACAGATGTCCTGGCGTGTACCGACCCTGTGGCGTCAAACACTCGAGATTGCACGGGCCGAAGCGCGAAACCTGTTGTTTCAGCCGGGGCTTTATTTGTTCGCGCCGATGATCCTGGCGAATGTTCTGGTGAGTTCGCTCTATCAGCGCGGCTGGCTCGAGTCGCAGGCATTGATCACGTCGGGTCAGTTCGCCGTCTCGACATTCGGACAGGTCAGCTTCTGGTTGGTTCTGCTGTTGATGTTCTACACCGTCGAGTCATTGCAACGTGAACGCAGCGCTGGACTGGCCCCGGTCTACTACGCATCACCTGTCAAGACATTCGCAGTCCTCGCCGGCAAGTCGCTGGCCAACAGTTTGGTGGCGGTGGTGGTCTTGACAGCGACGTTCCTGGGGGGCGCGATCGCGCTGTTGTATCAGCACAAGACTCCGCTCGAGTTCACACCGTTTCTCGTAGTTTGGGGTTTGATGTTGGTGCCGACATTCCTGTTGTGGACATCGTTCATCAGTTTTGTCTACTCGCTCACCGCCAATCGCTACGCGAGCTACGCGATCGGCCTCGGTGTGGTGGTGTTGACCGGCATGGGGGTCGGGTTCGGCAAACTCACGTGGGCGTTGAACTGGCCTTTGTGGGGGTCGTTGCAGTGGAGCGACATCAGCGTCTTCGAGATCGACCGTAGCGCGTTGGTGATGAATCGTCTGGCCGCGCTCACCGGGACGATCGTGTTCTTGGTCCTGGCCGTGCGCTTCTATCCACGCGTCGAATCCGATCCGCAGCGGATCCTGCATCGACTGGCGCCCCGTCCGTTGTTCATCTCGCTCCTCAAGGCGCTGGCGATCGGAGCCGTACCACTGCTGCTGGTAATCGCCCTGGCAGTGCAGTCGTACAACGGCATGCAGGGCAAAGGCATGCTCAGCAAGATGAAGGAGTATCGCCAGAAGAACTTCATCACGTGGTTCGAGGCCAAGACGCCGCGCATCGCCAACGCCGACCTGGACGTGACGATCGACCCTGCGGCGCACCGATTTTCGGTGAAGGGTTACTACGACCTGCTCAATCATCAGCAGGTCACGCTGCCCAAGTTCCCGGTGACGGCCGGCGCACACTGGAGCAACGTGCACTGGACGCTTGACGGGAAGGACGTCACGCCCGAAGACCGCGCCAAACTGCTCGTCTTCACACCGGCGTCTGCCATGAAGCCTGGCGATACGGTGCGATTCGGTTTTCAGTTCGATGGGCAACTTCCCAACAGCATCTCGCGCAACGGTGGTGGCGCCTCCGAGTTCGTGATGCCTTCGAGCGTCGTGCTGACCAGCTTCGGCCCCACATTCGTACCGACGATCGGCTTCATGGAAGAGGTGGGCTCCGACGACGACACGAAACTGGAGCCACGCGACTACCCGGATGATGCCTACGTCGGTCCGACCCCTTCGGCCTTCGGCGCCGATGAGCCTTTCCCGGTTCGAATCTCGATCACTGGTCCCGACGAGTTCCAGTTCAACTCGGTTGGGCGAATCGCCAGCGAGAAAACGGAAGGCGGCAAGCGCACCGTGGTTTGGACGACCGACTATCCGGTGACGTTCTTCAACATCGTTGGAGGACGTTGGAAGGAATGGACAGGGCAGGGAACGAAGTTGTTCTACGACCAACGCCATCCGTACAACGTGGACGAGATGGGCCTGGCGCTCGATGCAGCGCGTCACTACTACAGCGAGTGGTTCTTTCCGTATCCGTGGGAAACGCTCAAGGTTTCGGAGTTCGCCTCGCTGGCCACCTACGCTCAAGGATTTCCGACCAACATCTCTTTCTCCGAAGGAATCGGCTTTCTCACCCAAAGTGATGCCAAGTCGCATGCAGCCTTCCTGGTTACTGCACACGAATCGGCCCACCAGTGGTGGGGAAACATCATCAACCCAGGGAAACTCCCCGGGGGGAACATCCTCTCGGAGGGGACTGCGCACTTCTCGACGCTCATGCTGATTCACGAAAAGCTCGGCGAGCAGGCGCGCATCGAGACCATGAAACGACTCGAAGAGAAGTACGGCCGTGATCGATTCGCCGACTCCGAGCGCCCGCTGGTCAAGGTCGATGGAACGCGAAACGGCGATACCACCGTTACCTACGACAAGGGGGGGTGGGTCTTCACGATGCTGCAAGACTTGATGGGCCGCGAGCAGAATCTGTTGGGGATTCAACAGTTCTTCCGCACCTACGCGAAGAACTCCGATCACCCCGTGTTGCAAGATTTCGTGGCCACACTTCGTCCCTACGCGCCCGATCAGGAAGCCTACGACGCGTTCGTCAAGCAGTGGTTCTACGAGGTGGTGGTGCCGGAGTACAAGCTCTCCGACGTCAAGAAGGAAAAGGGGAGCGATGGCGCCGGCTGGGTCGTCACCGCGACAGTCACCAATGTGGGAACCGGCACGATGCCGCTCCAGGTTGCCGCCGCACTCAAAGATCGGTTCGCGACTGTCACCGATGAAGAAGCGGCCAAGGGGCCAGTACCCGTATCGGCAGACTACAAGGAGGCGCGCAGCACGGTGACGCTGGCTGCCGGCGAGAAGGCGTCGGTAACGATCCGGTGCGACTTCGAGCCTGATCGTCTGGTGCTGGATCCCGACGTGCGGGTGCTTCAACTGCGTCGAAAGGACAACTCGATTTACAAGTTCTGAACATTCGAATCCGGGCAGGTAGCGTGCGGCGCTACCTGCCTTTCTGCGTTCCCCACTTGTGTGAGGAGAGCCACGCAGGCAGCCTATCGACTCGCCTGGTCGAGGAATCGCCGTGAGTCGCTTGTTATGGTCTTGCTGTTGCTCTTTGCTCGCTGTTGCTGCTTTCGGCCAAACGCCCACACCGTATCGGGCGGAGCGTGTCTCGCAGCCGCCACGCGTCGATGGTCTGCTCGATGATGCGGCCTGGCAGAATCGCGCAGCGCTCGAATTGAACTTCGAAACCGACCCCGCGGAAAACGCTCCCGCCGATGTTCGTACCGAGGTCTTCGTGGTCTACGACGATCACGCGCTCTACGTCGCATTTCGCGCCCACGACCCGGAGCCGGCCAAGATTCGCGCGCAGCTTTCGGACCGCGATCAGATCTCACGCAACGATCAGGTCGGCTTCGTGCTCGATACCTTCGATGATCAGCGCCGAGGATTCGCTTTCATGTCCAACCCGCTGGGCGTCCAGGCCGACATGGTGGTGAATGGTGTCGGCTCTCCCGCCTCGGGGTCGTTCGCATTCTCAGGAGCGTCTGACGAGGATTTTTCCTGGGATGCAATCTGGACGGTGGCAGGGCGAATCGATCCGGCCGGCTACACCGTCGAGTTCGAGATTCCGTTTACGTCGTTACGATTTCCGCGAGGGGTCGAGCAGCAAACGTGGAGTTTCGTGCCGTATCGCGGTCGGCCTCGCTCCGTTCGACAGCGTTACCACGCCGTGCCGTTGGAGCGCAGTCGGAACTGCTTCTTGTGTCAGGCCGGAAAACTGTCGGGGTTGGCGGGTATCGCACCGGGGCGGGATATCGAATTGGATCCAACCGCGATCGTGACAAAAGATCGCGTGACTGCGGCGGGCAGCGACTCGATGTCGAGCAACACACTCGGCCAACTGGGCTTGACCGCACGCTGGGGAATCACGCCGAATCTCACGCTGGGTGCTGCGATCAACCCCGACTTCTCGCAGGTCGAGGCCGACGCGCTGCAACTGGCGGTGAATAGTCGCTTCACGCTCTTCTTCCCGGAGAAACGCCCGTTCTTTTTGGAGGGTGCCGACTTCTTCAAGACCCCGATCAGCGCCGTCTACACGCGCAGCGTCGTCGATCCGGACTACGGCGTCAAGCTAACGGGCAAGGCGGGTGCGAACGCACTCGGTGTGTTCATCGTGCGCGATGCAGCAACCAGTTTGTTGCTGCCGAGCAATCAAGGTTCGCGCCTGATTCGACTCGACGATCGTTCCAACGATGGCGCGGTGCTGCGCTGGCGGCGCGACATCGGCAGTCGCTCGACGTTCGGTCTGCTTTTCACCGGCCGAAAGGGGGACGACTACCACCACACTCTCGGTGGCGCCGACGCGCGGATTCTCTTGACCAACAGCGATACCGTGACCGTGCAGTACCTCCAATCCTCGAGCCGCTATCCGAAGGACGTAGTAGATCCCCTCGAGGTCGACCGCACACCCAGCGGCAGCGCCAGTGTCTTCAGATACGAGCACCGCACCCGAGAGTGGTTCGCCTCAGTCGGTTGGCTGCGGTTCGCTCCCGGCTTTCGCGCCGACAGCGGATTCGTGGCCCGTGTCGATCTGCAAAGCGCGACAGGCGAGGCGGGAAGAATCGTGTGGGGCGACGCCGGCTCGTTTTGGAAGCGGCAACAGTACTCGCTTGCGGTCGAGAAGACCGAGAACGACGCTGGGCGGCCAACCAACGACGTGGTGCAAGCGCGAGCGCAGTTCAACGGCCCGCTCCAGTCGTTTGTCGATCTGCGCCTAATCCGGCAACGCGAGCTGTTCGCCGATCGATACTTCGATCAGAATCTGGTCAGAGCGTTTGTGAACGTGCGCTGGAACGGCGCGTTCACCAGCTCGATCGACACCAGCGTGGGCGAGACGATCGACTTCGCCGGCGCACGGCTTGCCGACCTCTTGGAGGTGAACCCCGAGTTCACACTCAATCTCGGACGACACTTCTTCATTGGCGGCGAATACACGCGTCAACGTCTTTCGGTCGACGAGGGCTGGCTCTTCACCGTCCGCCAGATCGACGGCAAGGTTGTGTACCAGTTCACACCGCGCGCCTTTCTGCGAGCGATCGTACAGAGCACTCAGGTCGACCGCGATTCGAGCCTGTACGATTTTCCCGTCGAGGCGCGTAGCCGCGATGAGTTCACGCAGTTGCTCTTTTCGTACAAACTCAACCCGCTGACCGTGCTTTACCTGGGTGCGACCAACTGCCAAACCTGCGGCGCATTGCCGCCCGCCGAGCAACTCGGCTTCGTGCCCGAGAAACAAACGACTGTCTTTTTCAAGCTCGGATACGCTTGGCAGCTCTGAGTGCCGACGCCCAGCGCGTGTCGCGTGTCAATCCTTGCGCCGCGACCGTGCGAACCAACCGTGCGAACTCAGATCCATCAAGACCGCCAGCACCATGAACAGCACCTGCCAGAACCCCCAGTCGCCGGGGTGACGATTCATCACGTACGTGTACCACATCGTGCTGTACGGCATGAGGATGAAACCGAGCACCGGGATCACCCATCCATCGAAGGCTCGGCCGATCCACCCGGTGAAGATCAGCAGCAAGAACAGCGCAACGCGCGGCAGAAACAGCGCGATACCCAACAGCACGCATCCCATCGGAACCTCCTCGCAGGCGACCGCGAGCGAGGATACGCGATTCCAGTGCCCGCTCCGAACCGCTATCCTCCGCAACACTCAACGGGAGTTACATGTCCAAGCCTTGGATCGTATTGAAGTTCGGCGGCACCTCGGTGGCGACCGCGGAGCGCTGGAGAACCATCGCCTCACGCGTCAATGAGCTGCGCCCGCAGGCGCGAGTGGTCGTCGTGGCCTCGGCCCTGTCGGGCGTCTCCGATCTGCTGGAGCGCGCTCTCCGCGAGGCGCGTCGCGGAGAACCACTGACGGCACTGGATGAAATCCGAACTCGCCACGAGGACCTGGCTGACGCGATCGGAAACGCATCCAACGAGCGCGCGCAGGTCAGATCGATTTGGGACGATGTCGCGCGCCGACTCGAAGGGGTGCGACTCACCGGAGAAGCATCGCCCCGGCTCACCGCGCGTGTGATGGCGGCGGGCGAGTTGGCGTCGACGACACTCGGCGTTGCGGCGCTTCGGACACATGGGACGACCGCGCGCTGGCTCGATGCGCGCGAGTTGTTGGTGACCGTTACCCGGCCTCACCAGTCGGACGAGTCACGATTCCTCGAAGCTGTCGTCGACCCTTGTTGTGATCGCGAGCGATTCGACCGGGCCGCCGCCGGCAGCGAGATCGTGCTCACTCAGGGATTCATTGCAGCCAACCACGAGAAAGAAACGTGTCTGCTCGGTCGCGGCGGAAGCGATACATCCGGCGCCCTGATCGCCGTGCTGGCCGGCGCCGAGCGGCTCGAGATCTGGACCGACGTGCACGGTTTGTTCACTGCCGATCCGAGGAGCATCCCGGCTGCACGCTTGATCCGCCGCATCGGATATCGCGAAGCGCAGGAGATTGCGGCGATGGGTGCGAAGGTGCTGCACCCGCGTTGCTTGCCCCCGGTTGCGCGATTTGCCATCCCGCTGCTGGTCAAGAACACGCTCGATCCAGCCGCAGAAGGAACGCTGATCACGATCGAGCACGACGACGAGCCGGCGGTCACGGCGGTCGCATGGCGTCGCAACATCACGCTGCTCTCGATCGAAACGATGGCGATGTGGGAGACCCCAGGATTCCTGGCGCAGGTCTTCGCCCCTTTTCAAGACCTCGGCATTTCGGTCGATCTGGTCGCGACATCGCAAGCAGCGGTGACCATTACGCTCGACAAGATTCCGGGCGGAATCGATGGTGCTCCGGCGCAAGCCTTGATCGCGCGCCTGCAGGCGCTGGGAAGCGTGCGGGTCGCGCACTCGTGCGCAGCGATCTCGATCGTCGGCCGCAGGATTCGCGCCGCGCTGCCGGAGCTGGCGAGTGCACTGTCGGCGTTTGCCGAGCGCTCCGTGCACCTATTCAGCCAGTCCAGCGAAGACCTCAACGTTTCGTTCGTGGTGGATGAAGACGATGCGCCTGCAATCGTCGAGCGATTGCACGCCGCGCTGTTGCCGGCACAGGGCGACGATCAGCGCTTCGGCCCGACATGGGAGATGCTCCAAGGCTGGCCGATCGCCAAGTCGATGGCGGAGTCGCCGTGGTGGCTGCGCCGGCGCACAGAACTGTTGGCCCTGACCGAGGATGGTCGCGCTCGCTACGTGTACGACCGAGCCACCGTGCGCGAGCGCGCGCAACAACTGCTGCGCACCGTCACCCAGGTCGATGCCTTCTACTACGCAATGAAAGCCAACTCGCATCGCGAGTTGCTGGCCACGATCGTAGAGGCCGGTTTTGGTTTGGAGTGCGTTTCCGCCGGTGAACTGCTGCGTGCCAAAGAGCTTGTCGATGGCCGCGCCCCGCTGCTATTCACACCCAACCTAGCGCCGATCGCGGAGTACGCGCTGGCCTTCGAATCGGGAGCAGAGGTAACGGTCGATGGTCCGCACACACTCGCGATCGCACCCGAGATGTTTCGTGGAACGTCGTTGGCGCTGCGACTCGATCCGGGGCAAGGGCTTGGGCATCACGAGAAAGTCCGCACCGCGGGAGCGCATGCCAAGTTCGGTCATCCGATCGAGTCGATCGACGAGTTCTGCGAGGCGGCGGCCCGGCTCGACATCCGTGTCGTTGGACTGCACGCGCACGTGGGAAGCGGAATCTTCGATGCAGGAGCCTGGGCCACCATCGGAACGACACTCGGTGCGTTGCGCGAACGCTTCGAACATCTCGCGTGGATCGACCTCGGCGGCGGTCTGGGTGTGCCCGATCGTCCGGGGCGTGCGCCGCTGGACCTCGAGCGGCTCAATCAATCGCTGGCTCCACTGCGCCACTGGCTCGGTTCACTTCAGTTGAGGCTCGAGCCCGGACGCTACTTGGTGAGCGAGGCCGGTGTGCTGCTTGCACCGGTGACTCAAGTGCGTCGCAAACGCGGCGTTGGTTTCGTCGGTGTCTCCACCGGCATGAACTCACTGCTGCGCCCCGCGCTCTACGGCGCTTGGCACACGATCCACAATCTGTCGCGTTGGGGCCAGGCGCCTGCCGGCTATTGGCACATCGCCGGACCGATCTGCGAGAGCGGTGATCTCTTGGGGCGCGATCGACTGCTTCCCGAGTCGCAGCCCGGAGATGTGCTGCTGATCGAAAACGCGGGTGCCTATGGTGCCGCGATGAGCTCGCGCTACAACCTGCGCGAACCCGCCGAGGAGTGCGTGATCTGAATTGCGGCTGACGATCGTGAGCTAGTCGTCGTCTCGATGGCGATCGTGATCGGCCATCGCTGCGATTGCGTCCACAGGCGAGCGCTTGCTCGAGCACGATCGACTCGTGATGCAGACCGCCCAAACGGCCGCGGCCGGATGATGCCGAAGAAAACTTGGCGCCGTGCGCGCAGAAGCACACTTCGGCAAACGCTCCGACTTTCAATTCCGCGTCCTCGACGCAAACTTCCTCGCACCGTCGAACAGCGTCATCCAGCAGCGTCAACCAGCCACTGGACTCACGACACAGACTCGCAGCAACAAGTTGGTAGTAGAACTGTGTTCTGATTCAGCGCTGATCTGTGCCACGGTCGGTGTCAGCGCCCCAAGCACGCTCGAGAAGCTCTTCCAACGGGCAACCCTGACGCGCAAAACTCCGACACCACCCCACATGTTGGTCCGCGATACTCTGCCCCAATCACGGAACCACGCTTGAATCGCTGATCCGCTCGCCGCGCCACGATGGATCGCGCCGGGCGTCGAAGCCGCGATCATGCCGTCGCGGATCGGGCCGCAAGCGCGCTCGGCCGTCTCATGTCCGAGCGACGAGTGGCGCCCCGACGAACCTCACCCTGACCGTGATCGACACACTGCACGCCGATCACCTTTCGGCCTACTGTTACGAGCGAGCGACATCCTCGAATCTGGAACGGGTCGCGACGAGTGGTGCGCGATTCGATCACCGACCTTGCTCTCGGCCAACTACCTGGGGGAGCTGGTTCGGAACGGCCCGGCGGGGAAACGCTAGTGATCGAGACCGCCGATGACGGCGAGAGCCTGGTCGCGCACGAAGTGCTGATGTTTCACGGCAAGCACACCTACCAGAACATCGCGCACGTGCTGTTGACCACTCGCGAACTGCTCCCGTGGCACGCCAGGCTCGCCCGGATCGGAAGCTCGGCATCGATCACGAGACGACGTCCCCCAGAACTGATCGAGGAACAGCGCACTCTCGGCTCTGCCCACTGACCGACCGAATACTGCCGCTCGGCGGTAATCGCTCGCTTGCTGCTGTCGTTTTGGTTAACCAGGTGGCGTCGGAGTTTTTGGAGGAGGCGTCATGTATCGGTTTCGCTCGCTCGCGCTCAGTTTGCTGCTCGTGTTGTTGTTCGTCTCGCCTTCGCTCGCCGCCAGCGCCGCTGGACATTGGGAAGGGGCGATCGAGATTCCCGGGGGAGCCAAGCTCGCGTTTCTGATCGATCTGCGAAGCGGCGACGGCAAGTGGGACGGATCGATCGATATTCCGGTCCAAGGGCTCAAGGCCCGACCGCTGGTCGAGATCACCATCAACGGCGACGCCGTCAAGTTCGGGATCGAGGAAGGGAACGGCATCGGCGGCAAGCCGACGTTCGACGGAAAACTCTCCAGCGATGGGCAGAAGATTTCCGGGAATTTCTCGCAAGGTGGCGCCTCACTGAGTTTCTCGATGGAGCGAAAGGGGGAGGCGGCTGCCGCGGCGCCCGCCAAGAGCGACGCCGAACGACTCTCCGGATTCGACGCCTTCGCCGACAAAGCGCGCGCCGATTGGAAGGTGCAGGGGTTCAGCGTCGCGATCGTCAAGGATGGCAAGGTGGTGTTGGCCAAAGGATTCGGTTTGCGCGACAGCAAGAACAATCTGCCGGTGACGGAGCACACGCAGTTCGCGATCGGCTCATCGACGAAAGCGTTCACGGCAACGGTGCTGGCAATGCTCGTGGAGCAAGGGAAGGTCGAGTGGGACAAGCCGGTCAGCGAATACATGCCCGACTTCAAGCTGTACGACGAGAAGGCGACGCTGTTGATGACGCCGGCCGATCTCGTGTCGCACGTTTCGGGACTGCCGCGTCACGATCTGATGTGGTACAGCGCGCCGTTCAGTCGTGAGGAGATCTTCAAGCGGCTGCGCTTCCTCCCCAACAACGTCAGCTTCCGCGGTCAGTGGCAGTACAACAACCTGATGTTCCTGACCGCCGGGCTGCTCGAGGAACGCGTCACCGGCGAGAGTTGGGAGAAGCTGGTCCAAAGCCGGATCTTCGATCCGTTGGGGATGAGCGAGTCGAATCTTTCGGTGAAAGATTTGGTCGCCTACAAAGAGCCTTCCAAGGGGTACAAGGAAGACGACAAGAAGAACACGATCGAAGAGACACCGTATCGCAACATCGATGCTGCTGGCCCTGCCGGATCGATCAACTCGACCGCCGTCGACATGGCGAAGTGGGTGATGTTCCAGATGTCGGAAGGGAAAGTCGGCGACAAGCAGGTGGTCAATGCATCGAGCCTGCAGTACCTGCACTCGCCACGCGCGATCGTCGCCAGCAACGGTCCCGACGCGGAGACGCCGTACATGATGTACGGCAAGGGCTGGTTCGTGGAGCCGTATCGCGGCACGCCGGTGATCCACCACGGCGGCAACATCGACGGCTTCTCCGCGCTGGTCGCTTTCGTACCGAGCCAGAAACTCGGCGTCGTGGTGCTCACCAACATGAGCGGCACGCCGCTCCCGACGATCATCGCGAACAGCATCTTCGATCGTTATCTCGACCTCGAGCCGATCGATTGGAACGGCCGGATCCTCGGCCGCCGAGATCTAGCCAAGTCGCAAGAGGAGGCGGGAAAAACGGCTAAGCTCGCCGACCGACGTCCGAACACGAAACCGTCACATGCGTTTGCCGATTACGCCGGCAGCTACGCCAACGATGGTTACGGCGAGCTGGTTGTGACGCAGGAGAAGGACGGCTCGCTGCGGCTCACGATGCACGGTCTGTCGACGGCGATCGAGCATTTCCACTACGATACTTTCCGCTGCACGCAGGAGGAACTCGCAGGCACGCCGATCCGATTCGGCACCAACCTGCGCGGCGACATCGACACCGTGCTGCTCCAGACCGAACCGACGCTCGATCCGGCCGTCTTCACCAAGACCCCTCCCAAGGAGATGTACGACCCGAAGTTCCTGGCGCAGTTTGCCGGAAGCTACGAATTGGCTTCGCAGACGATCGTGATCAGCGTCGAGGGTGACCACCTGCTGGCTTCGATCGGCCCGCAGCAATTGAAGCTCCAGCCGTACCGCGATACCGAGTTCGACGTCGAGAAGCTCAAGGGGTACTCGGCTCGATTCGTCCTCCAGAAGGGGAAGGTGGTTGCGATGATGATGGTTCAACCAGACGGGGTGTACGAGGCGAAGAAAAAGTAAGGTTGTTCTGCCGCGCTGACCACACCCGATAGACCCATTTGGCGTTTCGCTTCGGGGCTGCGGCGATCGTTTCGAGCGACTCGCCGCGAACCTCCGCGATGCCGCTTGCGGTTGGCATGATGAACGCTGGCTCGCCCTGTTTGCTGCGATGCGGCAGCCGCGCCGGGAACGGTGACTCGATCACGTTGCCCGTGCGCCGGTGCGGCCGGTGCTCCTGCGGAAAGTCGTAGAACGTCACCATTAGATTCCGACCGATCAGTTCCACCGCCTCATGCTGGGCGCGCTCGCGGCACCAGGCTTCGACCTTCACGGCGCCTTGCGCCTGCTCGAGCTCGCCGAGGAGTGCGTGATCTGAGTTGCGGTTGACAAGCGCGAGCTAGTCGTCGTCTCGATCGCGGTCGTGATCGCAGCGATCATCGTCGCGGTCGTGTCCGCGGCCGCGGTGCCATCCAGGTCCGCGATCGTACCGATATCGATCGCGGTAGTACACGGGGCGGTCGTCGTACACATACACGACACCGCGGGACGGAATCGCAGGAACCAGAATCTGAACGGCGAGAGCAGGGAGCCCGAACGAGATGCCGATCAGCACTCCGTCGTCTGTGTACGCGTACGGTCGGTAAACGATCCGGCCGCCGTCGCGCACTGGGAAGCGATAGATCGACGTGTATCGATGCTGACGTCGATCGTACTGATTTCCCGCAAAATAAGGCCTCAGCGCGGCGCGATGTTCCGGCAGTAAACGCGAGGGTACCAGGTCGAGATTGCGAAGGTCTCGCGCGATCTGTCGATCGACGCTGCGCTTGATGTCGAAGGGACTCGGGAGGCCTGCGTGCGCCGCCGAGAGTGTGGTTACCAATGCCAACAAAACTGCCGCGGTCGATAGCGTGCGTTTCATGACGTCCTCCGCGCTATCCCAATGCCAGGCGCGTGCCAGTTGACGTAGCCACGCGTAACTCACTGCAAACGGCTCGCTTCCGAGGCTTGTGGAGCGAGGATGGTCAAACTGGCCGGAAGACTCCGTCCCCAGCCCAGGACGGCCCGCGTGCCGGACCGTCTAGTGAAGTGGACACCCAGCGGCCGGACTGAGACGGCGACAAAGAAACGAGGCTAGACAGTCAGCGCGCGCTGAAGTCGCTTGCGCAGACGGCGCAGCGCCTCGCGTTCGAGTTGACGAGCCCGTTCGCGTGAAAGCCCCAACGCTTCGCCGAGGTCATGGAACGTCAACGCGTCACGTCCATCCAAACCAAATCGGTTCTCGATGATGCGCCGCTCGCGCTGCGGCAGCTTGGAGACTTCCAGTCGCACCATCGAGGTGAGTCGAGCCTGATCCATGCTCTCCTCGGCCGGCCGGACCGTGCGATCGGCAAGCCGATCGAAGAGCGATGTGCTCGCCGGTGAGGATTGATCGAGCGACATCACCTTGGGGTTGGACGCGAGCCGTTCCTGAACGATCCCCAATTCCAAGCCGCTCGCCTGCGCAATTTCCTCGTGCGACGGTTCGCGACCCAGATCGTGCCGCAACGCATCGCGCAAGAGATTGAGATCGCGCCGTCGCTCGCGCGCGTAGCGTGTGAGCCGCACCGCCTTGCCTTCGTTGCTCAGGAAGTCGAGGATCCGTTTGCGGATCCACCACGAAGCGTAGGTGAGGAACTTCACGCCGTGCGTCGAATCGAACCGATGGGCCGCCTCGACCAGGCCGATGTTCCCTTCGGCCAACAGATCTTCGAAAGCAATACCGGCCGAGCGGTACTCGCTGGCTGCCTGAACTACGTAGAACAGATTTGGTTCGACAAGTTCTCGAACACGCTCACCGCAGAGTGCTCCGGTTGCCAAGTTTCGCGCAGGTCCGACATCCGTTCGCGCTTCGATGGAGCGATCGCCCACGAGCTTGCGCGCGTCTTCCAAGTAGCGCGCAACCAAACGCTGCCCACTCCTGCGGTCCGGACGGCCTGCAACCGCTTGCGACATTCATCTCCTCCGATGAATCACACGCGCTGCACCAGAAGTTGTATGTTGCCGAGCGTTGAATCCCTACCCACCGGGCGGGGATTCTACACAAGCTCAGGTGACACGGAAGCGACGAATTTTCGGAAAAACGAGACTACGTTGGCTGTCCCCTACGATCTCGGTGACACGATGCTCCTGCCGAGAGCGGAAGAAACCGTGGGTTCACCGGGAGCGGTAGCAGGCCATGACGCAACGCCTCGCTCCAGAACAAAGTCGCCCCGCCCAGCTCAGCACGGCCCAGACGGTAGCGAATATTCTGCAAGGCCCGATCGATCGACGCCTTTCGTTCGGTCGAACCGCGAGAGGCCTCTTCAGCGATTCGGTCGAGGTGATGTCGACCACGGCTGCGGACGGTGTGCATCAATCCATAGAGAGACTTGTCGACGCGACCAGGGACGGCGGCCCAGCAAGCCCACACGAACGGTTTTCCGGTTAAGCGAGTCCAAGCATCTCCAAGGTCGAGGGAGACACCCAACTCGTCCGCGCGCAAAGCGTCCGCACCGCATAACAAGCGCGCTTCACCGGGCGAAAGTGGCATCAGCGGATCATCGTGAAACGGTTCGAACGGAAGGCGTCGACCACTTGCTGCGAATAACAGCGGGGCGAGTACCTCGCCTGCGTGTCCGACCGACGCACCGCGCAGTCGTGTCACGTCCGAAAGCGACCCAGCGTGTGCAAGCCGGCAGAGAGAACCGTGACCGTCACTGCTGATCGCAAGCCCAGGCACCACGTCGAATGGTTCCGGCCGCAGCGCATATTCGGAAGCAGACAACAGCGCGACATCGATCGACCGCGCGTCGAGCCACTCGCCTAACTGCCGGTAAGTTCCGACGGTCAGTGCGAGGCGATCGTTCCAACCACCTTCATGCAGGCCCCACACCAAGGCACGTGCGTCGAGATCGGATGGGGCGCCGAGACGAAGGACAGGCATCGCTGACGATGATGCCTCATGAGGTTACGAAGCGAACAACTCGATCATCGTGATTTCGGGCCGCACGCCAAGCCGAATACGGCGGTTCCATCCCAAACCGCGGTTGGTGTACACGAGGTGGCTATCGGCGGTCGCGAGCCCCGCGACGAATCGACTGTCTTGAACCGTCGTGTACGGAACACCGATCAGCGGCAACTGAATCTGCCCGCCGTGGGTATGTCCGCTCAGCATCAAGTCGAAGCGCTCATGACTGATGGAGCGATAGCTGTCCGGGTTGTGCGCCATTACCAACCGCGGCAGGTCGTCGGGACTGCAGCGTGAGAACGCAGCCCCCGGTTCGAACTTGGCGGACCAGAAGTCGTCCAGGCCGACCAGTTCCAAACGACCGCCACCGTTGCGCAACGAAACGACGCGAGCCTCATTGCGCAGCAGCTCGACATTGTGTCGAGCCAGCGCCTCACCGAGTCGTTCACCACCCTCTGGCATACCGGGCTCGGCCCAACTGTACCAATGGTCGTAGTCGTGATTGCCAGGCACCGCAAACGCTGGCGCTACTTGCGCCAGCGGTGCGAGTAGTTTTGCGACATCGGCAAACATTGCAGGATCGTGCGTGATGAAATCGCCGGTCAGGAGCACGAGCTCGGGCTCGAGCGCCAAGGCCTCCTCGATCGCATTCGCTACATAGCTCGCACCGACCTGAGTCGAACGATGAATGTCGGAGATCTGGACGACGCGCAGCCGATCGAGTCCACTCGGCAGTCTCGGAATCGGGACTGCGAGCCTGCGAACTTCCAGCCAGGTTGGTTCGATCGCGACCGCGTACGTCGCTGTCGGCACTACCACGGAGCCGCCCAACGCAAGGCTGCTGAGTTTCATGAACTCACGCCGATTCACGCCGGCCTCGTTCTCCCCCTCGGCTCAGCAAGACGGTATGCCGTCACCCCAATCGTGGCAAATGACGATTCTGTTTACTTTGTATCGTTCCTCAGGGAATCTCGGGGAGCATCGGGTCGCGTAGCGTCGTGACCGGTTGCGGGGCAGTAACGCGGCCGATCGTTTGCAACACGCGCGCGGTTTCGGGGGAGAGGCCCCCCATGATCGCGACGCTGCGTCCCGCGAGTCGATCGAAGAACCCCGCCTCGCGGCGCATCAACTTGACCGTGTAGCGGCCGTCCGGGTCGAGCTTGGCCAAGGTTGCAGCACCGCGAATCGCGTCGTAAACGCCGCCCACCTCATCGATCAACTTGCGCGCCAACGCATCGCGACCGGTCCAAACGCGCCCGTGCGCCAACGGCTCGAGCTGATCGAAGCTCATGCCGCGACCCTGCGCTGCCTTGCCGACAAAGTCGCTGTAGATCCGATCGAGCATCGCATTCATACGCTCGGTGCCGTGCTCGTCGTAAAGCTCCTGTGTCGAGTAGAACTTGCTGCTCTCACCCAGTGACACTCCGCCCCACCGCATCCCAACTTTCTCCGACCAGAACTGACTCGTGACCATCTTCCCCGAGAACACTCCGATCGAACCGGTGAGGGTGGCCGAGTCGGCGTAGATCTTCGATCCCTGCATCGAGATGAAGTAGCCGCCGGAGGCGGCGTAGTTACCCATGCTGATCACCACCGGCTTCGCTTGCTTGACCAGTTCGACCTCGCGGCGAATCAGGTCGGAGGCGACATAGGAGCCACCGGGGCTATCGACGCGTAGCACCACCGCCGCCACGTCGCTGTCTTCTTTCGCACGGCGCAACTCGTCGACCACGGTGTCGCTGCCCATCGATTCGCCGGAGAGCGGGCTGTTACCGGAGGGACCGCGAGCGACGCCGCCGACGGCATAGACCAACGCGATCGAGGTGCCGCCCGAGGTGTGTGGACGGCCTTCATCGAGATAGTTTTGCAGCGAAACGAACGGCTCATCGCGCCCCGCCTGCTTGACGATTTCATCGCGCACTTCATCGCGGTACTTCAAGTCATCCACCAAGCCGAACTGCTTCGATTCAGGGCCGGTATAGGGCCCCTTGTCGATCAACTGCTGGACCTTGTCGGCCGGGAGCTTGCGGCCCTTCGTGATCGACTCGACCAACTCGGCATTCAAGGACAGCAACAGTTGCGTCGTCGCCTCGCGGTGAGCCGGCGTGTAGTCGGTTTCGGTGTACGTGTTGACTGCATTCTTGAACTCTTTGCGCTGGCCGAACTGCGGCACCACGCCGAGCTTGTCGAACATCCCTTTCACGAACGGCGTTTCGACCCTCAACGCCACCAACCCGATATCGCCGGGAGGTGACATGTAGAGCTTGGAGCAGGCGGTACCCAGCATGTACGCGCCGTTTCCTCCGCTGAACTCGCCCGCCGTTTCCATGTAGCACGTCACCCACTTGCCGCTTGTCTTGAATCGCTCGATCGCGGCACGCACCTCTTCGTTTTGCGCCCAACCCAACTGCGGCGCGCCGATCTCCACGAACACGCCATCGATCCCCGAATCGGTCTGCGCCTGAGTCAATCCATCGACGATGTCGCGCAGGTCGATCTGCTCGGGATTGGCAAACCGGGAGAATGGATCGTCGGCCTTGAGTTCCGGGATGGCTCCATCCAGCCGCAATGACAAAACCGGCGTGTGGCGCCAGGGCGCCGCGCCCTCTCCCCCGGTAAAGGCCCAGATCGCGACGAGAGAGATACCCATGGCCAGTACGACGAACAACAGGATCAGGATCACGGCCCAGCGGGCTGAAGAACTCATGTGAGAACCTCGAACAGGGGCGGAAGGGGTGCAAAGGCACTGGAAGTCAGTTCAAGTACGGATCGACCTGGGAATTCTATGGGGCGCCGGGTGCGGATGCCCGGACCATCGGATTGACCAGCAGGACCCCTCGCCGTAAGAGATGTGCACAACCCGATGCGCCCCGTCCTCCTCGCGCTGACGGCGGCCGCCGTATGGGCCGCTGTTCCTGCCTCCTCGGCAGGGACCGGGCAAAGCTCTGTCCTTCATCGGGCGTGCGCGCAGTTGTCCGGCTTGGTCGATCCCTTCGCAGCGGCGGCGTCATTGGAGGGTGTCCCAGAGCCCGAGCGTCGCGATCGACTGATCGAGATCTTGCGAGCCGGGGCCGCGGCGCAGGCTGCGCCGGTGCTGAGAGATCTGCGCGAACAGGGGAGTGGCCGGTTGGAACTGATCTGGTCTGCCGGCGTGGTCTGCGGTGAGGCACCGGCCTCGGCGTGGGCCCTGATCGAGCGGCTTCCGCAGGTCGACTCGGTGTTCGACGATGCGTCGCAACCCGACGCGACGATCGATGACGCCGGCGACGCACCCAACGCAGCCATCCCACCCGAGTCTCCGTTGGTGTCGCTGCGGGTCCCCGAGGTCTGGGGACGCGGTCTCACAGGCAAGGGTGTGGTGGTGGCATTGCTCGACACCGGCATCGATTTCGGTCACGCCGATCTCGCCTCGTCGATCTGGATCAACACCGACGAGATCGCCAGCAATGGACTCGATGACGACGGCAACGGCTTCATCGACGACTGGCGCGGCTGGGATTTTGCCAGCAACGATAACGATCCTACCGACAGCGCGGGCCACGGACGAATGTCGCGGGCCTGATCGCCGGCAATGGTCAGAGCGGCAAGCAGACCGGCGTCGCACCGGGTGTTCGACTGATGGTGATTCGTCGCGGCACGACCGAATCGTCGCTCTGGGCCGGCAGTCAATACGCGATCGTCAACGGCGCGCAGATCCTCAATCAATCGGTGTCATGGAAATGGAGCTTCACACCAAGACCCGATTACAGTGCGTGGCGGCGACAAGCCGAAACAGAACTCGCGGCCGGCCTATTACACGTCAACAGCGGCGGCAACACGGGCAATCAACTCGCAACCGAACCGTTGCCGTACAACGTGGCGGCGCCGGCGAACTGCCCTCCGCCATGGCATCACCCGTCGCAGTCGCCGCAAGCCGGCGTAAGCAGTGTGATCGCCGTCGGGAATGTCGATGCGCGCTCACTCGCGATCAGCGCCACGTCTCCCTGGGGCCCGGCCGAGTGGACCGACATCAAAGCGCATCGCGACCCCGGTTATCCGTGGGCGATGCCGCCTCAACACCAGGACTACCCAACGTGGAATGGTGGCAACGGCCTCACGAAGCCAGACCTCGTGGCGCCCGGCGATTTCTCTCAAACCACCAAGCTCGGCGGCGGCTATGTGCAGTTCGACGGGACGTCGGCTGCCGCCCCGCGGGTCACCGGGATCTTGGCGTTGATGAAACAAGCGGTACCGTCTTCAACGCCTGCCGATCTCACGCGCGCACTCCTGACCTCGACGCGCGACCTCGGGCCGGCTGGCCGCGACAATCGTTTCGGAGCCGGCGTCCCCGATGCACTCGCTGCCGTCGACGCGTTAGGGCCATCGGTACGCGTGGTTACGGTTCAAGTGGTCGATCCAGGCGCACCCCGCGGCGATGGCGATGGCGGAGTCGATGCCGGCGAGATCGTGACGCTCAACATCACATTGCAAAACACGTCGACGTCGCCGCTCGGGCGGCTCGACCTGGTGCTTTCGGCCGAGAGCGTGGCGATCGTACGCGACGGCTTCGCGCAGATCGGTTCACTGGGAGCAGCGGCCAGCGGCTCCCCAAGCGAGCCGTTCCTGTTGGAACTGCCTGCGGGTACTTGCAATCAAACCGCGCTTTTGTCGCTGGAGATTCGCGACGGCTCTCGAACGCGCCTCGAGTCGATCCGGTTGGCGGTAGGAACCGAGACGCGCACGGCGCTTTTGGACGATGACTTCGAGATCGATCGTGGCTTTGCTGTTTCGGGCACGGCGACCGGCGGTGCGTGGGTTCGACAGGCGCCAGTGGCCACCATCAAAGACGGTGCGGCTGCCAACCCAGGTGACGACAACACTGCGGGAAGCGGCAGCCTTGCGTGGATCACGGGAAACGGAGCGACCGATCCTGATGCTGCCGATGTCGACGGTGGCCGCACGCAACTCACCTCGCCGACGCGCAATACCGCAGGCTATGCGCGCGTCGAGCTTTCTTTCGCGCGCTGGTTTTTCGGTAACGACGGCGCGGGAGAGGATCACTTCACAATCGAAGCATCGAACAACGGCACCGCTTGGACACTGCTCGAGGACGTCACCGCCATCGACAATCTCTGGCGATCACGCCGTCTGGTGCTCTCCGATCTGTTCACGCCGGGGAGCGCGACCCGCATCCGCTTCAGCACAGAAGATGCCGTCGCCGACGACACCGTCGAATCAGCACTCGACGACTTCTCATTGAGCGGTTTTTCGCTGACCTGCACACCGTTCACGATCGCGCCTGTGAGCAGTGGTGCCGTAGGCGCCACGCTTCGTTTGTCGCGCGTCGACGGTGGGCACCTGCGCTTGACCTGGGATCCGCCGTCGGTTGCAGGTGGGATCGATCCACCCAAGGGATATCGCGTCACCCGATCGCCTGCTGCATCGAGCGGATTCGCAGAGATTGGCCGCCCGGTGCAAGCCCATTTCACCAGCGTCAACGGGTACAGCGGCGCTCCTGGGTCGATCGCCTACTACTTGGTCGAATCGTTACCCTGACGGTACCAACCTAGCCGCAGGCGATTTCTGCGCCTGCGGTGGCCCAGCGTTCCAAGGCCCGACGCAGATCGTCCGGTCGGATCGGCTTGGTCAGATAGTCGTCCATACCGGCAGCGATACAGCGCTCGCGGTCGCCCTGCATGGCGTTGGCGGTGAGCGCGACGATCGGCACGCGGACACCCTCGGGCTCGCCGCGGCGAATTTCGGCGGTGGCCTCGAAGCCATCGAGTTCAGGCATTTGACAGTCCATCAGGATCAGATCGAAGCGCGTTCGCAACGCTTGATCGACCGCTTCACGTCCGTTGTTGGCGAACGTCAACTCGCAACCCAACTTGCGCAAGAGATGGGCGGCGAGGCGCTGGTTGATGAGATTGTCTTCGGCGACCAGCACGTTTCGTGCGATCAGAATGTCGGGGGTCGGTACAACCGGTGACGCGATGGCGGCCACGCTCGCTGCCGAGCTTGCGGTCGAGGAGGCATCGTAGCGCCGTGCGACTTGTTGCAGTGCTTTTTGAATCGAGCTGCGACGCACCACCGGTTTGAGCATCAGTGCGTCGAAGATCCCACCGGGGACCTCGCCGCGTTCACTCGGCCGCGCCAGCACCACGAGAGCAGGAGCGTGACCCGCGGTCAACGACGCGACTCGCCGTGCGAGTTGTTCGGCAGTGCCGTCGGGAAGCAACCAGTCGACGATCAGCGTGCGAACTGGTGCGCCCGTCCGGCCGGCGTCCTCGAGCGCTTCCATCGATTGGTCGATCGTGTCGTATCGCAGGCAGCGCAGGCCGCGTTCGGTGAGCCAACGCGAGAGGGTCTCGCTGATCGTGTCGCTGGCCGTCACGATCATGGCGGTGGTCGAAACCAGCATTTCGGGGATCGGTGTCGGTGCGGCGACCTCGAGGCGCGTCGACTCGAGCGTGAACCAGAAGGTGGAGCCGCGGCCCTGCTCACTGCGCACCCCGGTTTCACCGCCCATCAACTCGACCAAGCGGCGCGAGATCGCAAGCCCCAGTCCGGTTCCGCCAAATTTGCGCGTGGTGGAGGCGTCGACCTGCGAGAACCGTTGGAACAAAGAGCTGATCTTCTCGGGCGGAATTCCGATCCCTGTATCGCTCACCTCGATCAGCGGAATCGTCACGTCACGGGTGGTGCTGCGCGTCGACTTGATCGCGATCCGTACGTGTCCCGCTCCGGTGAACTTCACCGCGTTGCCGGCCAAGTTGATCAGCACCTGACGGACCCTGACCGGATCGCCGACCAAGAGCGTCGGCGCGTCGGCGTCATGCTCCACCACCAGATCGAGACTCTTGACATCGGCCTGTGTGCTGAGCAGTTCGACGACGTCCTCGGCAACCCCGACGAGGTCGAACGGCACCTGCTCGATGGTCAACCGATCGGCTTCGATCTTCGAGAAGTCCAGAACGTCATTGATCACACCCAGCAACGACTCGGCAGAAGTGCTCACGGTATTGACGAACTCGCCCTGCTCGTCATTCAAGGGCGTCTGGGAGAGCAGATTCGAGAAGCCGATGATCGCATTGAGCGGCGTCCGTATCTCGTGACTCATGGTGGCCAAGAACTCGGCCTTGGCGCGCTCGGCCTCGCGCGCCTGATCGCGTTCAACCGTGCGTTGCACCAAGCTTTCGGACAGTGCTTGCTCGGCCTGCTTGCGTTGAGTGATCTCGGTACCGAACCAAACAGAACGTTGAGGATCTGCGCGTTCGTCACGAATCGCGACGACCAAGGCGTCGATCCAACACGGTTGCCCCGACCTGCCGCTGAGACAGACTTCGCCGCGCCAAACACCGTGCACCATCAGAGCCCGTCGGATCTGGCTCCAAAACTCGGGCGAATGTTGTTCCGAATGGAACAGCGAGAGATTCTGTCCAACCAGCTCGGCCGCCTCATAGCCGGTTGCCGCGCAGAAGTTCGCATTGGTACGCGTGAACTGCCCATCACGAGTCATCTCGAAGACCAGCGCGTGGGGTTCGAGCGATCGCAACGGATCCTTCGTCGGCCCCGCGACCCGCTTGTCGAAGAGTGCGTAACCAAGACCGATTCCGCCGAGCGTGACAACACCCAGCACGAGCGTCAGCAACCAAGCGGTACGGCGCAGTGGTGCCCAGCGCGCGTCGGTCGAAAGAAGTACGGCGACAGCACCCTGTGCGAGTTCGCCAACGCGCTCGATCGGAGTTATCAGAATGGTCGCAGCAGCCGTCTCGACATCGGCCTTCACCGCGCCGCCTGCGGACGGCAACCGGGTGGTGAGCATGGCGGTCAGCGAGTCTTCGAGATCTCGATCGCCCTGCCACCGATCGAGACGCGCGCCACGCCAACGCGGCTCGGTGCTGGCCACCACATGTGGCGGTGATCCAGCCGCGACGACGATCAGCACCGCGTGATCGGCGCCACCGAGGTCGGTCACGACCCGCTGCAACGATTCGGACTCGGGTGTGGTGATGCCGATTGCAGCGATCGCTCGTGCGATCGTTTGCCCCTGCTCGCGCACCTCACGGTTGAGGGTCTGTCGAAAGGTGACGTGGATCGCAGCGCCGCCGACCGATGTCACCAGAATCCCAAGTGCCAAAATCGAAAGCAGCCCATGATTGCCACGCGTCATGAGCCCGCCGCCCGATTCACGTTCCGCGCTGTCGTATGACTCACCAAAATCGGAGCGACGACTCGCCCATCGAACCCCGGCCAGGTTCCTTGCGTCCGCATCGGTCGTCTCATTCGTGCCTGCTTATCGACACCACTTGGGGCAACTTGATTTGGATCGACAGACCCGCGGTGCACCGCTTCGGGGCGTTACCCGATGCCGCCGTGACAAGCCGCGGGAGTCACGGCATCGTGCGTGGTCGTTTTGATACGCTACTGCCGCTGAAGCCGTCGACTCGCGCGGTGCCGGAGGTTACAGGCCTCATGAAGAGGGGTAGGCTCATGTCGCAAATCCAAACGGTTCGTGCCCGATGAACGACTCAGCCCCAGCTCGTCCCACCCCGTTCCCGTGCGCCGGCAATCTCATCAACGCTGGCCAGCGCTGGGATGTTCGCAATCCTTGGGACGAGTCGATCGCCGGATCGACCTTTTTGGCCCAGGAGCATCACCTCGATCGCGCCATCGAAGCCGCCACCGAAGCGTTTGCGGATACGCGCGACTGGCCCGTTCACCGTCGCCAAGCGGTCCTGCGCAAGATCGCTTCGCAGATCGAGGCGCAGCGAGAAACGCTGGCTGAAACAATCTGCGCGGAAGCGGGCAAGCCGATCCAGTACGCGCGGGCCGAGGTGGATCGGGGCGCGATCACTTTCCGCAGCGCGGCCGAGGTGTTGGCGACATTCGGAGATCAGACGATCACACTCGACCTGCAATCGGTTGGTGAGGGGCGCGCAGGGTTGCTCCGTCGATTCCCGCTCGGACCGGTCGCCGCGATCACCCCGTTCAACTTCCCGCTCAACTTGGTGGCGCACAAGCTGGCGCCGGCGATCGCTGTCGGAGCGCCCGTGGTCCACAAACCGGCACGACAAACACCCCTGACGGCACTCGCACTCGCTTCGATCGTGCGCGAGGCCGGTTGGCCATCCGCCGCGTACTCGGTATTGCCGATGAGTGCCGAGCTGGGACAGCGTTTGGCGAGCGATCCTCGCCTACCGGTGTTGAGTTTCACTGGTTCGCCGGATGTCGGCTGGAAATTGAAACAAGCAACACCGCGCAAGAGAGTCTGCTTGGAGTTGGGCGGCAACGCTGCGGTGATCGTGCATGAAGATGCCGAGCTTGCCGAGGCTGCTCGGCGCTGCGCGGTGGGAGGGTTTGCGTATGCGGGGCAGACCTGCATCTCGGTGCAGAGAGTGCTGGCCCACGAGGCGATCTACGAGTCGTTTCGCGAGATGTTGATCGAAGCGGTCTCAGCCTTGAACTGTGGTGATCCTGCCGATCCGGACACGCAGATCGGTCCGATGATCGCCGAATCAGAGGCGCAGCGAGCCGAGGCTTGGATCGAAGCGGCGATCGCGAGCGGGGCGGTAGCCGCGCTTCGAGGCTCCCGCCGCCGTGCGCTGATGACACCGTCGATTCTCGAGCAGACGACTCCGCTGATGGACGTAGAGTGTCGCGAGGTGTTCGCTCCGATCGTGACCCTCACCCGATACGATCGCTTCGAGACTGCGTTGGAACACGTGAACGGTTCGCGCTTCGGATTGCAGGCAGCGGTGTTCACACAGGATCTCGGTCGCATCATGTCGGCCTGGCGCACACTCGAGGTCGGTGCGGTGGTGATCAACGATGCGTCGACGTTCCGTGTCGAAGCGATGCCGTATGGTGGCGTCAAAGACTCAGGCTTCGGTCGTGAAGGGGTACGATGGGCCATGGAAGAGATGACCGAGCCGCGTCTACTCGCGATGCGTTCTCGATGAACCGCAGCTACCGCGTGGTGGCGCTTCTCGCCGCACTGCCGACAGCGATCCTCTCAGCAGAGTCTGCCGGTCCACTCGAGGTCGAGCGGGCACTGGTGCGCGGCGATCTCGCTGGTCTGGACACACCCGAAGCCAACCTCTACGCCGATTTATTGCGCCATCGGGCGGGAGCTACGCCAACCGATCCGGTAGCGATCGCGCTGCAACTGGCCCGGTCGGAAACAGCCGCGTGGCGAGCGAGCGGCTTGCAAGCTCTCGCCGAATTGAAAGCGACGCCCGTGGGTTTGGATCCGGCGGCAGCGTTGTTGTTGCGCCCTCTGCTGGTCGCGGCGACCGGGCAGTGCGAGGGGTTCGAGGTCCTGCGCGATGCCAGCAGCGCCAACACGATCGAAGAGTCCCTGGTGCTCGCGCGAGCAGAAACAAAATGCGGCGCCTATCGCAGCGCGTTGCTGAGAACCGCCGGCGTGATCGGCGATCGGACGCCCGATGATCCGGCGGTGCCACTCGAGGCGCTCTTGGTCTACGGCCAGATCCAAGCGCGCCTCGGTGACGATGACAACGCGGCGCTCTGGTGCGGCGCGGCGGCTCAACGCGCTGCTGGACTGCCGTCGATTCAGCATCCGGCAGCGTTGTGTGCGGCGGCTGCCGATGCTCGCCGCGGGATCTTGCCGGAAGCGCGAGACCGCTACATCACCGCCTGTGAGGCGACGGCAAACGAGCCTTGGCTGCCGCCTGCCTCACGGCTTGCAGCGGCACTCTCCGGCGCGTGGTCCGTGCTCAACAGTGATCTCGCCGCACGTGGCGCGCGCGCCGTCGCGCTCTTGCAGACCGCACAGTCGTTGCCAAGCGGTGCGGACGATCGCCGGCTGATCACGCCGCTGCTTGGCTTGGCCGCGTTGGCTCAGGGACGCAACGCGGAGGCCGAGAGAATCGTCAAGACCAGACCGACCGACGCCGATGCCGCCACGTCGCTGTTGCGCGGCATGGTGGAGGCTCACTGGACCGAGAACGCGGGCACGGCGAGTGTTGCGCAACAGCAGTTCGAGTCGGTGGCCAAGCAGGCGTTGGCAGTTCAGCAGTACGAGCTCGCGTTGGCGGCCGCGACACAAGCCTCGCGCATTGCGCAACGAATGGCGGTCAATGAGCGCGCCCACGCGATCCTGCTCGACACGCTGTCCGAGATACCGCGCTCGCGGCTCGATCGCTCCACGTCGGTGCTCGTCGACCCGGCGGTGGTGCGTCGCGCTTGGCAGAGCCTCGCTCGCGTCGAGTTGGGTTCGAGCAAGAGTGTCAACGAAAGTGTTGCTGCCGGACTACTCGAACATATCGAGTGGTTGCGCCTGCGTTTGGCCGGCGAGTCGATCACACGCCAGCGCTCAGCCTCGGTCGAGACGACGCGCCGGTTCTTGGCCTCCGATGACAGCGCGCTCTTGGTCTACATGATCGGGGAGACCCAGACGTACATCTGGCGGGTCGAGTCGACCGGCTTGGTGTTGCGCATCCTAGCCCCAGGGGACGAGTTGTTTCGCATCGCAGGACCTCTCGCTCGCGGTGAGGACGGCGATCGTCCCGATCCACGCGCTGTCGCGCTGCACGGCGGTTTGCCGCACGACCTCAGAGTCGGGGAGACACTGTTGGTACTTCCCGATGGCTTTCTCTACGGCATCCCGTGGGGTGCACTCCCGCCGCCTCCCGATGATCAGCAGGCTCAACGCTTCGCCGATGCTTACGACGCGGTGGTCGCACCGTCGATGCGCGCGATCTGTGCGCCGATGGGACTGTTGGCCCGCGATCCTGATGCGCCGCTCGGGTTTCTCGGTTTGGTGGTGGAGGGGGATGGAGCGTTGCCGGATCCAGGCAACAGTGCCCTGCGTCGATTCGATCGCTACGAACGGGTGCGCGTCACCGGCGCTTCGTTGGGTGGCCCAACCATCGTCGATGACGACGCAGCGGTTCTGCATGTTTCGCTGCCATTGATCGCCGCGACACTCGACAACGATCCACTGTTTGGTGTCACCGCGGCACGCCCCGGTTCAGCCTTGCTACCGCTGACACTGGGCCAGACGTATCGAAAGCGGATACCCGATCTGATCACGATTGCCTCAGCGACAGGTCCCGTCGCGGCCCCAGCCTCGCGGGTGCGTGCCGCTGCGCTGGCCGTAGAACGCGGTAGCCGATCGGCGATCGTTTCCTTGCACGGGCATACCGGCAGCGATTCGGCCGAGATCTGGGGGCGCCTCTATGCCGACCTCGCGCGCGGCCGACTCAATACCAAGGCAGTCGCGCGACTTGCCCGCAGGGAGGAAGAGTCGCGCGCGATCGGCGCTCACGGATTGGTCGTGGTTGGTCGCGGCTCGTCACGTGTGGTCGAGCCGGAGCAACCGGGTTGGCCTTTTTGGTTGTTGATCGGACTTGCTGGAGGGATTGTCGCGGTCGCGATCTGGCGCCTGCGTCGGCGCACGGCCGATCCGTTCACGGTCGAACCGCCGGACGAGACCTAGACCCCAACCGGCATGCGGCGTTTTTTGTGGAACGATTCGAGTACCGACCAAATGTGCGGATGTTCGATCGACAACGCTTCGAGATAGTCGCGCCCCAACTCGAGCAGTTCGGTAGGCGCTGTCGTCATCGCGGTGACGTTCCGCGGCGAGCCATCGAGCGCCGACACTTCGCCGAATACGCCACCCGCTTTGAGGCGTTCGACCTCCACCGATGCGCCCGTGTGTCCCGTGACGCTGAGTGCGACCTCGCCCTGCACCACGATGTAGAGCGAGTCGCCGGCATCGCCCTGTTGAAACACCGGCTGCTCGGCGCCGAATCGGTGAGTGCGCATGCAGTCCACGATCGCGGAAAACTCTTCGGCGCTGAACTCTGCAAACAGCGGAACGTAGGCGCGAAGTTTGGCGCGCATGCTCATTCGCGGCACGACGGCAGTGTTTTCGCTGGCAGATGAGGTTTCGAGTTCGGAGATCTTGGCGGCCAGTTGAGCGTTGACCGGGTCATAGCGCAGCGCCGTTTTGCAGAGTGCCAACGCCTGGTCCTTGCGGTGTTGCTGTTGGAACGCCGCGGCAGCCGCGAGGTAGGCGGAGACCGCTTCCTCGATTCGGCCGGCCTGTACAGCCGTTTCGGCGATCTTCTTGTTGATCGCTGCGGCGCGCAGTGGCTCCTTGCGAAGCTGGGCACGCAGTGCAGTCAGGGCCAAGTCGAGTTCGCCGCGCTTGAGCGCAGTCTGAGGGTCGCTGGTTTCAGGTTTCTTTCCGAAGATGCGAAACATCACAAACCCCCGAGCAACGCGGCGTTTCCTTCAACTTAAGCCTGCGCGAGGTTCGTGCCATCCAGGTACACCGTCTGTTCGATCCGGATTGTTTCGAGTTGCGTCAACTGGGCTTGGACAAAAGCAAACGAATGAAGGCTTCGATGAGCGACTGATCGTATTGGTGCTGGCCCTCTTGACGCAGCGTCTTCAGGGCGTGAAACCCCTGCCGTGCCTTTTGATAGGCACGGTCGGTCGTCATCGCGTCGTAGGCATCGGCGATCGCGGTGAATCGTGCGACCTGCGGCACCCCGTCGGCGACCAGTCCATGCGGGTAGCCCGAACCGTCGATCCGCTCGTGATGCGCGCCGCAGATCTCGAGGACCAAGCCATCATCCCAGCCGACATCTCCCAGCACCGCGATGCCGTGCTGCGGATGTTGTCGCATCAGCTCCCACTCGGGCTCGGTGAGTTTTCCAGTCTTGTTGATCAGATAGCTGGGAAGCATGCATTTGCCACAGTCATGCATCAGGCCACCGGCACTGATTCCCGACAGCACGTCTTCTGCATCGATCCCGCAGGCTCGCGCCAAGGCAACGCTGTAGATCGACACATGCAGACTGTGTGTGTACGTGTAGTAGTCGTGTTGCATCATCCGAATCGTCGCCTGCAACGCGGCGGGCTGTCGCAGCAGGTCGCAGATCGAATCGGCAAGCGCAACCACTCGACCATGGGTCGACGGATCGCGCGGGTTGTCCAGCACCTCTTTGAGCAGCGGACGGGCGGCATCCATCAGGATCTGCGCTCTGGTATCGATCGAGACCGCAGTGTCGTTGACTCGGTCGCGCAAGCCGTTCTCGAAGTGGCGGTTCCAGGCTGGGGCGTCGGCGAAGTCGACCAATACAGTCTCGATCCCGCTGGCCAGCAACCGTTCGCGATGCGCTTCGAGAAACGGTGTGCCGGCACCGCGGTACAAGACTGGAGCACCCAGGGGTCCGCGCACCCAAATCTCACACGGAAGCAGCGTCTCGGTGTCGAGCATCGAGACGGCGATGCTAAAAAATGAGCCAGACGCGGTGGATGATTCGGACACCCCGGTCCCCTTTGGCGTGCGAATAGCCTCCTTATCGGCTGCGAGAGCGTGGAATTGACACGAGGTTGAACGATTCGCGTGCCGGTCTACAATCCGCGCCCAGTCTGGAAATCGAACCCTCGCCCCGCGCTAGGCGGCTCCCCTAACGATGAACGACACGCGATCCACCGCCATCACTGCCTCCGACCTGCTGGGCCTGAGGGTTCCGCTCGACACGACGCTTGCTCCCGGCGCCGCTCGGTTGGCGTACATGCTGAGCGAATCCGACTTCGACAAGAGTGAGGTGCGCGCGCAGTTGTTCGAGTCATCGTTGTCGCCACGTCCGTTGGAACTGGCCGAGCACGACGAGCCTGGCGAGCGACAACTCACGTTCGCGCTCGAGGATGCCGAGCACCCGATCTTCTCTCCCGACGGAAAACAGCTCGGTTTCATCAGCTTCCGTCCGCAACCGCACGAAGAGGAGGAGGACGACCGGCGCGAAGATGGAGACAACAAACGCCAAGTGTTCTTGCTGCCGGCGGCGGGAGGGGAAGCACGCCGCCTGACCGAAGCGGCGGAAGGGGTGGAAGTCTTCCGGTGGTGGCCGGACGGCAGCGCCGTTGTGTTCATCGGGCAGGCGCCACTGAGTGCGGCGGAACGAGCGGCACGCCGTCGGCGCAAAGATGATCGCGACGATCCAATCGTGGTCTACAGCGAGCAGCCCGAATACGAGTTGTGGGTGCAACCACTCGATAGCCCAGCCAAACGCCTCTTGGGCGGCTTGAAGAGCCTCGAGGAATTCGACCTCTCGCCCGATGGAAAGTGGCTGGTCTACAACACGACTCACACCGGCCTGCCACAGGATCGCGAGAAGCTCGAGGCAATCCTCCGCGATCTCGAGTCCGGTACCGAGCGGCGATTGACGAGCGGGCGCGGTGGCGTGGAAGGGCATCCATGTTTCACGCGTGATGGGCGATTCGTGGTGCTTTCGGTGTGGGCCGACCCTCACTTTGCATTCAGTCGGCAAGATCTGTTGGCGATTTCATTGGAGGATCCGGCAGCACCCGCGCGCTTGCTGTTGGCCTCGATCGATCGCGACGTGGAAGAGTTCTTGCCGTTGTGTGACGGCACACTTCTGGCGAGCGTTGCGTGGGGGATGGAATCGCGATTGGTCTTGATCGATCCGGCCAGCGGCAACACCGACGTGTTGCCGATCGAGGGCTGGACGCTGCGGAGTTTGAGCGCTGCCCCCGATCGCCGTGTGATAGCAATGGTTGCTGAGCGAGGAAACGAAGCGGCCGAGGTGGCGTTGCTCGACCTCGACGCGCCGGTGTTGCAACTGAATTTGCTTACCGACTTGAACCCACAGCAACGCCAGTGGCGGCTCGCTCGACGGGAACGCGTGACATGGCGCAACGAAGGCTTGGAGCACGAGGGGCTCCTGATCCTGCCGCCGAAGCCGACCGATCAGCCTCCACCGCTCTTGGTTTGGTTGCACGGCGGTCCACACTGGCGCGTGGTCGATTCGCTGCGAACCTACGAAGCCGAGGCGTTCGCGGCCGAGGGCTGGGCCGTGTTCGCTCCGCAGTACCGAGGCTCGTCCGGCTACGCGAGTGCCTACACGCTGGCCAATCGCGGCGACCTCGGCGGCGGCGATGCGCGTGATGTGCTCGCGGGCATCGACACCGTCGTGAGTGCCGGACTGGCCGATGGCGCGCGGCTTGCGGTCGGAGGCGCCAGCTATGGCGGTTTCCTCACCAACTGGTTGCTGGCCACTTCGGATCGATTCAAAGCGGGGATCTCGATGATGGGGATCTTCGACTTCGGGCAAGACTGGTCTACGTCCGAGTACGAGTCGTGGGAAGAGCACTATTTTGGCGGCCGACCGTGGGAACGGCCAGACCTGTATCGAGAGCGATCACCATTGCTGCGTGCCGCGTCGATCAACACACCGTTGTTGATACTGCACGGACTCGATGATGAGAACACGCCCGTGAGCAATAGCCGCGCGCTGTTTCGCGCGCTGTCAGGCATGGGACGCCGCGTCGAACTCGTCGTCTATCCGCGTGAGGGGCACGGATTCTCCGAACCTGCGCATCGACTCGATGCCTTCCGCAGGATTCGCGAGTGGTTGCACCGTCACGTTGCCGAGATCATGCCGCTGTGGGTCGTGGGACGTACGGTTGAACGCGATGGGGTGACACTCGTGCCGCTGGCGCAACACGCCCGTCGCGACTACGCCGGGTTGCGACCGCAACGCGACAAAGCGTTTGTCGAGATCTCGTTCGTGCTGCGCGCCGCCGAAAACGGTCCAACACTGCTGCGCCTCACGCCGTCGGGCCCAGAGAGCGACGTGGTGTTGATCGACGCGCACGGCAATCGGTTCCGCCCAATCGGTGTGCCGCTGGATGTCATGGGTCACCTCGCGCTGTTCGACGGCAGCGGCCACGTCGAGGCCGGAATCGGCGAGGACGGCCGCCCCCCCGTACTACCGATCGCCTGCACGTTCGAACTCCCCGACGAGCGCGCCAATTACGAACTCCAAATCTCCGGCCTCCCACCCCTTCGCCTAGAACTCTCCCCCCATCCCGACGAAGACGACGACTAAAATCCGGGGACGGTTTACCTAAAGCAGTGCTCTCGCCTTGTTACTCGACACTCAGTCGAGGCGCGCGGATCACGATTGAGAAAGGCAACGGCACCGCTTCAGTCACGGCGTATCGCACTCGAGTGCGTTCTTGGAACCGACGCTGCGAGCCTTCGTTAATAGGTAAACCGTCCCCGAATTTGTGTGAGGGGCTGGGCCCGCTGAGGGTGAGGGTTGGACCGTTGGGGTGGGCTTGGGTCGCGGGGGAAGAGGTTGTGTGGGATTAAGACGCGCCCGAGCCCTCGAGGGGGTTTCGGCGGGAGGTTCGTCACTATGAAGAAGGTAGGGTTGGTTGCACTGATGGCATTGCTGCCGTTGGCCGGAATTGCGCAGGAGGCGATGACTGTCGACCAGTTGATTGCCAAGAACATCGAGGCCCGTGGCGGGATGGCGAAGTTGAAGTCGGTTCAGAGCATGCGCTCGACCATCAAGATGTCGGCGGGACCGATGGAGATCCCGATGGTCCTGGAGGCCAAGCGCCCCAACAAGTTTCGGATGGACCTCACCTTCCAGGGTCAGTCGATGGTTCAGGCCTACGACGGGAAGTCGGGTTGGGGAATCAACCCGATGTCCGGTTACGGCGGCAAAGGCGGCGCCGAGCCAATGACCCCGGATCAACTGATTCAAGCGGAGCAGCAGAGCGACATGGATGGTCCGCTCGTCGACTACAAGAGCAAGGGTCACAGCGTCGAGTACGTCGGCAAGGAAACGGTAGAAGGCAGCGATGCCTACAAGCTGAAGGTCACACTCAAGAACAGCAACGTGCAATACGTCTTTCTTGACAGCGAGACCTACCTGGAAATCAAAACGACCCAGAAGACCAAGATGCGCGACACCGAGGTCGACGCCGAGACATTCTTCGGAGACTTCAAGGAAGTCGACGGATTGGTTCTCGCACACTCGATCGAAAGCGGCGCCGCCGGCATTCCGATGCGACAGAAGATGACGATCGAGAAAGTCGAGCTGAACCCTGCGATCGACGACACCCGTTTCGTCATGCCGCCCAAGCCGGTCGAGGCAAAAGTCGAAACACCGGCCCCAACACCCCCAGCACCAGGAAAGTAAACGCGTATGTCGATGCTCGCACGACGATTCACCGGGGCGCTGCTGCTGAGCGTTGTTTCGGTGTCAGCCTTGGCCCAGACCACCGCACCAACTTCTGACGCAGCAACCTCCAGAGCACCCGCAGCGCCGATTCCGATCGACGAAGAGATCCTCGCGGGACTCGACATGCGTTCGATCGGGCCGGCCGTGATGAGCGGCCGTATCGCGGCGCTTGACGGCGCAATCGAAAACGGCCGGATCTCGCTGTATGTCGGGGCCGCTTCGGGGGGCGTTTGGAAGTCGATGAACGGTGGGATCACTTTCAAGCCCGTCTTCGACAAATTCGTGCAGAGCATCGGCGCGATTCGCATCGACCCTGGAAACCCGAAGACGATCTGGGTTGGTACCGGCGAACCGTGGGTCCGCAACAGTACTTCGATCGGCGACGGCGTCTACAAAAGCACCGACGGCGGCGACAACTGGACCTTCCTCGGCCTGGCCGACTCAGAGCGGATAGCAGGGATCGAGATCGACCCTACCGACTCGAATGTTGCGTATGTCGCCGCCATGGGGCATCTGTGGAACGCCAATCAAGAACGTGGTCTTTACAAGACCACCGATGGCGGCAAGACCTGGCAACGGATTCTGTTCGTCGATGAAAACACCGGATGCGCAGCGGTCGCGCTCGATCACCACAACCCCAAAACGATCTTCGCTACCACCTGGCAGTATCGCCGCAAGCCGTGGGCGTTCGAGAGCGGTGGGCCAGGCAGCGCGCTTTACAGGTCGACCGACGGTGGGGCCACGTGGACCAAACTCACCGGTGCCCCGCAGCGCGGACTCCCAAGCGGCGAACTCGGCCGAATCGCTGTAGCGATTGCGCCGAGCGACTCGAAGGTGGTTTACGCCACCGTCGAAGCCAAACAAGGCGGACTATTTCGATCCAAAGACGGCGGCGAGACCTGGGAAACACGCAACGACGGCGCCGACATGATCATTCGGCCGTTTTATTTTTCGGCACTCGTGATCGATCCCAAAAACCCTGATCGGATCTACAAGCCGGGTTTCAAC
This sequence comes from Acidobacteriota bacterium, assembly GCA_046331425.1. Taxonomy (GTDB): domain Bacteria; phylum Acidobacteriota; class Polarisedimenticolia; order J045; family J045; genus JANNUT01. The sequence continues at coordinate 132,958 of JAXLQU010000003.1, read as the reverse complement.
TTGATCGTGAGCGAAGACGGCGGCGTCAGTTTCCAAGGCATCGGGGCGGGGAGTGTGCACGGCGATCACCACGCGCTGTGGATCGATCCCAACGATACGGAGCACGTATTCACAGGCACCGATGGCGGTGTCTACATCAGCGAAGATCGCGGTAACCGTTGGCGGATGGTGCGCAACCTGCCGCTCTCGCAGTACTACCGCGTCAGCTACGACATGGCCACGCCTTACAACGTCTACGGCGGCCTGCAAGACAACGCTTGCTGGTATGGACCGTCGAGCGCCGGCGGAGCGATCGAGAATCGCCAGTGGCGCAATCTGTGCGGCGGCGACGGTTTTTGGATGTTCGAAGATCCTTCCGATGCCGAGTTCGCCTACGTCGAAGTCCAAGGCGGCGGCGCTTCGCGCGTCAGCAAGAAGACCTTCGAAGGGCGGCAGATCCAGCCGCAGGAAAGCGCCGGTGAACCCAAGTTCCGTTGGAACTGGAACACCCCGATGCGCCCTAGCCTGCACGACAAGAACACGATCTACATGGGCGCTCAATATCTGTTTCGCTCACGCGACCATGGCAATTCGTGGGAGCGGATCAGCCCCGACCTCACCACGAACGATCCCGCCAAGCAGCAACAGGAAGCCTCTGGCGGCATCACCATCGACAACAGCAGCGCGGAGACACACTGCACCATCTTTGCCGTTGCCGAAAGTCCGAAGAATCCCAAGTCGATCTGGGTCGGTACCGACGACGGCAACCTCCAACTTTCGCGAGATGCAGGCAAGACCTGGAACAACCTGGCCGCCAACCTCAGCGGCGTGCCGCGCGGGACGTGGGTCTCGTGGATCGAGCCGAGCCCCTATGACGAAGCGACGGTGTTCGTGACGCTCGATGGCCACACCACCGGCGACATGGCGACTCACGTCCTGAAAACCAGCGACTACGGCAAGACCTGGAGTTCGCTTTCGACCCCGGCACTCAAAGGGTTTGCGCACGTGATTCGGCAGGACATCGTCAACCCCGAACTGCTCTACCTCGGCACCGAACTGGGTTTGTTCATGAGTCTGGACGGCGGTCGAAGCTGGGCTCGATTCAAGGGTGGAGAGTTTCCTCCCGTGCCGGTCCGCGACATTGCGATTCATCCTCGCGAGAAGGACTTGATCGTGGCAACCCACGGGCGCGGGGTCTGGATCCTGGACGATCTCACCCCACTGCGCGCGTTGCAGCCCCAGATGTTGGAGCAGAACTTCGTGTTTCTCCCGAGCCGTGCCGGAGTACTGCGCGTCGACGGGTCCGATGGCTGGCAGACAGATGACGCGGACTATGTCGGCGCCGATGTGCCTGGCGGTGCAGCAATCGCGTACTACCAGAAGAAACGCCACCTGATGGGCGACTTCAAACTCGAAGTACTCGACGCAACCGGCAAGCTGCTCTACTCGGTGCCGGGCAACAAGCGGAAGGGGATGTCACGTCTGTATTGGGGAATGTTCGCTCCGTCTCCCAAGTTTCCTGCCGGCGGTGGCGACGTCACCGTCCTGTTCCGGTCTGCCGTTGGCCCACGCATCATCGAAGGGACGTACACGGTGCGAGCGACCAAGGGCAAGGAGAGCTACAGCACCACGCTGCAGGTCGTGCCCGACCCCAAGACTCGATTCACAGCGATCGACCGCAAGCAGCGCTTCGACACCGCCAACACCATCGGCGTGCTGTTGGGTGAAATGAAATTCACGGTCGACAAACTGGTCGGCATGCGTGAGCAGGCCAAGATGCTCATGGCGCAAACAAAAGACGCCGCTGCCGGCAGTCGGCTCGGTGCGTTCGTAAGTCAGCTCGAGTCACTGCGCAACGTTTATGTGCCGATCAAGGAAACAGGAGGTATCACCGGCGAAGAGCGCCTGCGCGATTTCCTGACCGAGGTCTACCAGGGCGTCAACGGTTACCCTGGCCCTCCCAGCAAGGCGCAACTCGATCGACTTGCAGCGCTGACGAAGGAGATAGCTCGAGCCGATGCCGACACCGAGCAACGCGTGCGTGGCGCACTGGCTGAACTCAACCCGTTGCTGGCCCAAGCAGGGCTGTCGCCGATCGAACCGATGACGCGCGCCGTTTGGGACGAGAAGGAAACGAAGTAACCGCAGCCCGACCGGGACGGGTGCGCCGCGGCGACACCCGTCCCTGCAGTCCGGTATCCTCTGGGCGCATCGCCATTCGAATCCCCCGGAGGTTCTATGTCATCGGAGCGCACGTCGCTTCGGTCTTCGCTCCCTGCACGTTTCTGTTTGATCGCGACTGCCGGCCTGCTGATGCTGGTCGCCGGACGCGCGGCGTTCGATCAACCGGCCCCCGACTCACCGCCCCCCATCACGCTCGCCCCCTCGGCGAGTTCCTCGTCATCGTCGGCATTGAACGTGGCGGCAGCGCGCCCCCAAGGACCGACCGATGGGGCGGTTCAAATCGCCGTCACGTTCTCGCGTCCGATGATCGCGATACAGTCGGCCGTCGATTTACGCCGTGCGACACCCGCGCTTTCGATCGAGCCCAAGCTCGACGGCGAGTGGCGTTGGCTCGGGTCGGCGACGGTGGAGTTCGTTCCGCAAAAGCCGATTCCTCTGTCGACTTCGTTCACCGTCACCGTTCCAGCAGGATTGATGTCGCTGGATGGATCAAGGCTGGCCGAGCCGTATCGATACTCGTTCGAAACAGCGCGCCCGGCGCTCTATCTGCAAGAACCTCCGGCCGAGAGCCCCTGGGTCGAAGCGAATCAGTTGTTCCGTCTTTCGTTCGATCAGCCGGTATTCGATCTCGCCTCACATGTTTGGCTCGAACTGCTTCCGAGCCGCGATCGCGTCCCGATGAACGTGATCCGGCGCGTCGATATCGCCGCCGAGGAGCGGCAAGCGCGCGTCCGTGAGGGTTGGGAGGCGCCTGATCGCGAGCTTCCCGACGCGCGTACGCGCTATGAGCTCCAGCCCGCGCAACCACTGCCGTTGGATACGCCACTGGAGTTGGTCGTGGATGAGGCACTTGCCGGAGAGCAAGGTCCGCTCACCATGGGTGCGTTTCAGCGCATCCCACTTCGCACCTACGCGAAGGTCCGCGTGCAACGCGTCGGCTGCGGCTACGACTACAGCAGTGAGTGCCCCTATGGGCCGCTCACACTGACGTTCAACAACCCGATCGACGTGCAAACGCTCAGGTCGCGCGTGACACTCGATCCCCCCGTGGCCATCGATTGGGAGCGGTCCTTGTCGGAAGCGAGCAACCAGGAAACCAGTGTGTCGTTGCTCGCCAACTTCAAACCAGGAACGCGTTACCGCGTGAGCGTTGCGCCCGGTGTCACCGACCGCTTTGGACAGCGCGCGCCCCAACATGTAGGCGAGATCATCACCAGTGACCTCGCGCCCGAATTGTTCATCGAGCGCGATCGAATGCTGATCGAGGCCGATGGCGATGGGGTGTTGCCGATACGTACGGTGAATCTCCGCTCCGTCGAGGCCGAGATCTGGCGATTGACCCCACGGGAACTGGCGCTGGCCGGTCTGCCGAACGCCAACGATCGACCGTGGTTCCCCCCGCGTCCGGCCCGTCGCATCACACTCGATGTCGAGAGCGCGCATAACGCGACGCGTTTCAGCCCGCTGAATCTGCGCCAAGCCGGAGAGCTCAGCGGCGCGTACTTGGTACGGCTACAAAGCCCACAACTGCCGATACCGGAAGGAATGCAATCGAGCCCGACGTCGCGCGTGTTGGCGCAAGTCACCGACATCGCGGTGCACGCCAAGCTCGGCCCGGCGAGTGGTCTGGCCTGGGTGACCTCGATCGCTTCAGGAAAACCGATCGAGGCTGCTCGTGTCGACGTCTACTGCGACTCCGACGAGCCGTTCTTCTCAGGCGTCACCGATCGCGACGGCCTCGTGAAGTTACCGGGGCTGGCGCTGCGTGCCCCGGATTCACGATGGGTGTCGACACCTCCCGTGCTGGTCTTGGCGCAACACGAGCAGATGTTGGGAGCCTCGTTCTCGCAGTTCGATGAAGTGGTCAGCCCTTGGAGTTTCGGGCTGCCTAGCGGTTGGGATGGCCGGCGCGTCGATGCGTTGGGTTTCGTGACGGCCGAGCGCGGCATCTATCGACCCGGAGATACGGTTCACCTGTTTGGTGTCGCACGCTATCGACAGCTCGGCCTGTTGCATCGCCCGCCGAGCGGCACGGCGCTCACGGTGCAACTCAACGATGCGCGCGGCAGCCAGATCGCCCAACAAACGGTGACGGTCACCGCGCTCGGAAGTTTCTCCTCGACACTCTCGATTCCGAACGACGCACGCCTTGGCTATTACAGCGTTCATGCAACCGGTGCAGCGCCGGACGGCCAAGTCCTGAGTTACTACGGCTCACTTCGAGTCGAGGAGTACCGCGCACCACAATTCCTGGTCGATGTGCGATCCAAGGCACCCAACGTGGCGCGCGGCGCGCGACTGTCGGCGCACACATCGGCCCGGTATTTGTTCGGTGGCGCGATGGCAGGCGCCGAGCTGGCGTGGACTGCGATGCGAAGCACGACCTTGGTGCAGCCTCCGGGTTGGGATGCGTACGCCTTCGGCCAAGAGCTGGCGTGGTGGGACGATGACGCACCCCCCGAACGCAGTGAGGTGACCGCCTCGGGGCGCGGATCGATCGGTGCGAATGGTGAGTTTGCAATCGAGGCGGGCGTTGCCGAGACACCGGGCGACCGACCGTGGCGATACACACTGGAAGCGGAGGTCGTCGATATCAGCCGACAGCGCGTCGCCGATCGTGCCGAGGTCGTGGTCCATCCGGCCGCCGCGTACGCCGGCATCCGAATCGGCGGTGAAGGTTTTGCGGAGGAAGGCAAGCCGGTAGAGGTGTCGCTGGTTGCGGCAACTCCCGACGGTACTGTGCTCGCCGGTACCGATCTGTCGCTGACGATCACGCGGCGCGTTTGGAAGTCGATCAAGAAACGTGTCGACGGGGAGCGCTGGGAAACCGTTGCCGAACCGGTCGAAGAACCGGTGAGTCGCTGTGAGCTTCAGTCGGCCGCGGCACCGGTAAGCTGTCGCTTCACGCCGCCCGCGGGCGGCTTGTATGTGTTGGAAGCCGTGCTCACCGACAACGCCGGTCGCAAGCAACGGACCCGCACCGGCCTTTACGCTTTGGGTAGCGGCTGGATTTCTTGGCAACGCGACGATACCGATCGCCTCGATCTGATTCTGGACAAGGCCAAGTACGATGTTGGCGATACCGCTCGCGTCCTGGTGAAGAGTCCGTTTCCCGAATCCGAAGCGGTGCTCACCGTCGAGCGCGAAGGCGTGTTTCGTTCGCAGCGGATATCGCTGGATAGTACGGCTCGCGCGCTCGAGGTGCCGATCGACGAATCGATGGTGCCCAACGCCTTCGTCTCGGTGGTGTTGGTTCGCGGCCGTGTCGCGACAGCGCGCGATGCAGAACAGCGCGACGATCCGGGGCGCCCGGTGTTTCGCATCGGCTACGCCGAGATCAACGTCGAGAAGCGCAGCAAGCGACTGGCGGTTTCGCTGACGAGCGACAAGCGCGAGTACCGTCCGCGTGAGCGCGTCACCGTCGATCTGCAAATCAACGACGCGACAAACCGCGGCATCAAGGGGGGCGCGATCGTGTGGGCGGTCGATGAAGGGGTGCTGCGGTTGACCGCTTACCAACCTCCCGATCCGATCGAAGCGATTCATCCGCGCCGCGATCTTTCGGTACGGATCGCAGAACCGCTGGCGAATCTGGTCCGGCGGCGCTGGTTCGGCGAGAAAGGGCTCAACCCACCGGGAGGTGGCGGCGGACCGGAAGGGGGCGAGCTTCGACGTTTGTTCAAGACCACGCCGCTGTTCGCAGCCGATGTCGAGACCGATGCCAACGGGCATGCGCAGGTCAGCTTCGAACTGCCGGACAATCTCACGACCTATCGAATCATGGCGCTTGGGTTGACCGACGCCGACAGATTCGGACTTGGTGAGCAGCGAATCGTCGTCAACAAGCCGCTGCTGCTGCAGCCGGCACTGCCGCGTGTGGCGCGCGTCGGTGATCGCTTCGAGGCGGGCGTGGTGGTGCACACCACCGCGACAACCACGCGCGATGTCGACGTCTCGGTGGGTGAGGTCGAGGGCTTGCAACTGGAAGGCGAATCGCAACGCCACGTCACGCTGGCTGCCGGACGCGGCAAAGAGGTGCGATTCAGGTTCAGCGCTTCCACGCCGGGTATCGCAACGCTTCGCTTCCGCGCGCAGAGCGGGACCGATACAGACGGCGTGGAACAAACGCTGCCGGTGCGTACGGCAGCACGCGCCGAAACCGTAGCGACGTACGGCGAGGTCAAGGAGAAGGAAAGCGAAGCGGTGGTGCTCCCTGAGTCGACAGACACGACCGTGCGGCTGACGATGGCTTCCTCCGCCATGGCGGGATATTCCGGCGCGCTCCAACAACTGATCGAGTATCCCTACGGCTGTGCCGAACAGACCGCCTCACGCTTGGTGCCGTTCGTGGCGTTGCGGCAACTGCAGCGCACCTTTGGATTGGAACCGCTCGGTGCCGAGGCGAGCGTTGCACAACGAGAGCGTGAACGCGTCTGGTGGGGTCGTTGGCTCGGGAACGAAACACTCCCGGATTCGGCATCACCCGATGAGATCGTCACCGATTCGCTCGCGCGACTGCGCCGTCTGCAGTTGGAGAACGGGGGCTTGAAGTACTGGAGCGACGCTCGCTGCGGAGATCCGTGGGCAACGGCGTGGGGACTAGTCGCGGCCGAACGTGCGCAACGCGCAGGGTACAGGGTGGACCCCGCCTTGATCGCTGGCGCGCAACGGTATCTCAGCGAGCAGGTGGCGCCCGGTACGTTGCAGTCCTGCGGCTGGCGCGATAGCAAGGTCGACGATCCCACACGTGTGATGGCGCTCTGGGCATTGGCGCGCAGCGGAGCGCCCAAGGGCTCGTACTACGCCGAGTTGTTTGCGCGGCGCACGTCGCTCCCACTGTTTTCGCGCGCGATGTTGGCCGATGCGCTGCTGCAAAAGGCAGGCGACGTTACGATGGGGCAGCGCTTGCTGACCGAGCTGACGACGACCGCCCAGGAAACCTCCGGGACACTTCATTTTCAGGAAAGCGATCAGGCCTCGCACGCGGCGTATTGGTCGTCCGACACGCGGACCACCGCCCTGGTGTTGATGCTGTTGGCGGATCATCTTCCGAACGCTCCGCATATTCCGAAGCTCGTTCGTTGGCTTGCCGATCGACGTAGCTCGTCCGGAGGCTATCGCAACACGCAGGAAGCGGCGTATGTGCTGCTCGCCTTGTCGGAGTTGCTTCGCACCACCGAGCGCGACTCTCCCGATTTCGATGCAATCGCGACGCTCGATGGTCGAGAGGTTGCACGCCGGTCTTTTCATGGTCGCACGCTCGACGTCGAGACCATCACGCTTGCGGCCCGTGAATTCAAGCAAGCGGCGAGCGGTGCCTCGTTGTCGGTAAGCAAACAGGGGAGCGGTACGCTCTATTACTCGGCACAACTGCGTTACGTGCCGAGCGAGCTGCCGGCCGAACCGCTCGATCGAGGCATCGTCGTCCAACGCTGGATCGAGCCGTTCGCCGGGCGCGGTGAACGTCACGAGGCGCGCGCCAACAGCCTGTTGCGGCTGAAGGTGCGCGTCGCAACGCCGACGGAACGACGATTCGTTGCCGTCGACATCCCGTTGCCTTCGGGTCTGGAGGCAGTCGACGCCTCGCTGGCTACGTCGGCACGCGTTCGAGGTGAGGAGTCGAGCGGGCAAGACCAGCCGGCAGTCGAGTACGGATACTGGTCGCCGTTTGAGCATCGTGAGCTGCGCGACGATCGCGTGATCGCGTTCGCCGATGCTCTTCCGCCTGGCGTGCACGAGCTGGAGTTCGTGTTGCGCGCGACGACGCCGGGGCGCTTCGTGTTTGCGCCGGGTCGGGCCGAAGAGATGTACGCGCCGGAGACGTTCGGGCGCACGGGCGCGGCAACCTTCGTGGTGACGCCGTGAGGCGCCGACTCCAACGCGCCCTGTTGGCGTTGATGACGACGCTCGCGACGGGCCTGTTGTTGTTCGTTCTGCTGCCACTGCCCGAGTCACTGCTTTCGCGCCCATTTGCATCACTACGTCTGTACGACCGTGATGGAGAGCTGTTGCGCGAACGCTTATCCAGCAACGAGGAGCGAGCGGTGGCGTTGCCGCCCGGGCCGATACCTCCGCTGATCGAGCAGGCGTTCATTGCGGCCGAGGACCAGCGCTTCGGCAGGCATCCGGGCGTCGACCCGCTGGCGATGATGCGCACGCTCGTGCACTCGCTCCGCGCGGGTCGGCTCACCGGCGGAGCTTCGACCATTACGCAGCAACTCGCGCGTCGACTGGTGCCGCGCTCACGCACACCGTGGGGCAAGGCGAAAGAAGCCCTGTGGGCTATTCGGCTTACCGCACACTTGTCGCGTGAGCAGATCCTGCATGCCTACCTCGACCGCGTGGCGCTCGGTCACTCTCGGGTCGGTATCGAAGCGGCCGCCCGAGCGTATTTCGAACGTCCCGCAGCGAGACTTTCCTTGGCACAAGCGGCACTGTTGGCCGGGATCACGGCGTCGCCGGCTCGCTTCGACCCGTATCGACACCCGGACGCAGCTCGCACTCGAATGCTGCAGGTGCTCGATCGGATGCGTGACTGTGGATCGATCAGCGACGAGCAGGTCCTTGCTGCGACAAGCGCACCGTGGGATTTGGTACAACGACAGCCGGTCTTTGCAGCGCCTCACTTTACGCAATGGGTGAGCGAGCACGCGCCCGACGAGGCGGCGTCGATTCAGACCACGCTCGATTCAAGTTTGCAACGGTTCGTGGAGCAGTCGATCGAGAGCGAGCTGGCTGGGTTGGTCGAGAGAAATGTGGGACAGGCCGCGGTGATCGTGGTCGACAACGAGAATGGCGAGATACTCGCCTACGTTGGATCCGAGAGTTTCTTCGGATCGCGGGCCGGCCAAAACGATGGGGTGCAGGCCAAACGCCAACCGGGAAGCAGTCTCAAGCCGTTCGTCTACGGGCTTGCGCTCCAAAATGGAATGACGACTGCCTCGCTGCTGCCTGACATCGAGACGCATTACGCCACCGAGAGCGGCGACTATCAGCCCAAGAACTACGATCGTCGTCAACGCGGTCCGGTGCGCTTACGCGCAGCGCTTGCCAATAGCTACAACATTCCGGCGGTGCAGCTCTGCGAACGACTAGGGCCGGCGCGTGTGCTGCACACGTTGCGCACGGCTGGGTACGCATCGCTCGAGGAGACACCCGAGCACTACGGCGTCGCGTTGGTGCTGGGGGACGGTGAGGTCACGCTGTACGAACAGGCGCGCGCCTACCGAGGATTGGCTCGCGGTGGAGTGCTCGAGCCGCTCACCGCGATTCGCACGCAGAGCGATGCCTCGGGGCGCACCCTCGCCGTCGTGCCGGAGCTGCGGCCGCAACGATTCATGGACCCGGCGGTCACTCGGCTGTTGGTCGATATGCTTTCCGACGAGCGCGCGCGCGGCCCGGCGTTTGGACTCGACAACGCGCTGCGCCTGCCGTTTCCGATGGCGGCCAAGACCGGAACATCCAGAGCGCATGTCGACAACTGGGCGATCGGCTTCACGCATGAACGCACCGTCGCGGTTTGGGTTGGGAACTTCGACGGGGCCCCGATGCTCGGTGTTTCTGGAATCACCGGCGCTGGGCCGCTGCTCAAACGCGTGATGATGCGCGCCATGCAAGGCATAAGAGCGGCGCCGCTGATCGATCGGCGCGGCCTCGAGCGCCTGGAAATCTGCGCGCTGTCGGGTGCGCGCGCTGCAGAGTCTTGTCCAGCCAAGTTGCAGGAGTCGTTTCTTCCGGGCACCGCACCTCAGGAAATGTGCGCCATGCATCGTGTGCTCGCCGACGGTCGACGCGTCGTCGACTTGGGCGCGCGCTACTACGCCTGGGCCCGGCGCGAAGGGGTCGAAGCCGGCCCATGGGAACGCATCGCGAGCGACGTCTCGGCGATTCACGAACAAGTCGATGTGGTGCGCGCGCAGTTGCTGTCCCCGAAAGACGGCGATGAGTTTCTGCTCGACCCGGGTCTGCCGCGTCGCGATCAAGCGATTCCCCTGAGGGCGATCGCGCCCGCAGGCCAGCGGCGTCTCAGCGTGCGCGCTGATGGCGGTGAGTCGATCACACTAGTGCCCCCGTTCACCGCGATGCTGCCGGCCGTTGCAGGGAGGCATCGCATCGAGCTGTGGCTCCCCGGTGCTTCGTTGCCCGAAGCGACAGCCACGATCACGGTGCGATGAGCGACCCGCAATGAGAGCGAGATGCTGAGACGATGCCTAGCGTTGACGCCGCTGTTGGCCGCGATGCCGATGACCTCGGGACCATCGCCGACGCCGACGGTGCTGGTCTGGCGCTGCTCACAGCAACATCCGGTGCGGCTGGAGATCGAGTCGCCGGAGCGGCACGTGATCACGGTGAATCGCGGCGTACTTCAGCTCGACGGCGGGGCGAGCGTCGCGCCGCTTCGGTTCGAATCGGCAACCTGGCGAGTCGTTGGACGGGGAGGATTCGAACAACGCGACCATTCCGCACTTTCGGTGCAAGCCCACGACGGTGAGCTGCGGCTGATTGCGGAGTTGCCGCTGGAAGAGTGGGTGGCGCGCGCGGTGGCAGCGGAGAGTCTGATCGACACTCCTACCGAAGCATTGCGCGCCCAAGCGATCGTGTCTCGATCTTTTGCGTTGGCCAAGGGGCGGCGACATCCGATCGCACAACTGTGCGATCTGGCTCACTGCGCCAGCTTGACGTCTCCGTCCAGCGCTGCGTTGCGTGTCGCCGCGCTGAATGCAGCAGAAGCGACACGGGGGCTGGTGCTGCGCGACGCCAACGGATCGGTGTTGCGCGCGGTATTTCATCGCTGTTGCGGCGGCGGGACCGCCGACCCGCGACTGGTGTTCGGCGGCGATGACGACACAGGGGCGGCACCCTGTGAGGAGCCCGAGTGCGCTAACGAGCGTTGGCAAGCGACGGTGCCCCGCCTGCGTGTCGAGCAAGCGGCGGCCAAGGCGTTTGGTGTCTCGACTCGGCCTGCATGGCAACACCTCCAACTCCAGTACCGCCCCGATGGTCGCGTGGCGCGCGTCGTGAACGGCGCGAGCGGGCGATTCGCCACCGGCGATCAGTTCGCGCGCGCGCTCGACGCGGCGCTTGGATGGGGAACGGTGCGCAGCACGCGATTCAGTTGGCGCAAGGACGGCGAGCAGATCGTGATGAGCGGCGCGGGCAGCGGACATGGAGTTGGACTGTGTCAGCTCGGTGCGGCACGTTGGGCGACACGCGGCGATGATGCCGAGCAGATCCTGCGACGTTACTTTCCGCACTCCAACCTCGCCTCGCTCACGCCCCTTTCGCTCAGCGCCGCGTCGTCGCTTGGAACCACGCGTCCAGGCGAGCGGCGGTGAGTTCGGGATCGGCGGCGGTCAACCAGGTCATGGGCAATGCTGCGATGACGCGTGCTAGGTCGTGTGAGAGGCGTGTCAGATCGTTGCCGAAACGCTGCATCAAGGCGCCGTTCGTGCGGCGGTTTTGTATCTCACGCAGCAACAACACCAGACAGGTCGCGGGCGAGATCGTGGAGAGTCGCGCGTCGTCGTTCAGCCCGGGAGCGGAGATCGCAGCGGTGCCGTACTCGAGCAAGTCAGCTTGATGAGTGTCGAGCCAGCGCTCGAGCTGGTCGTACGACAGCCGAGTGGGATCGAGCATCACCTCGATCCGCTCACCACTCTCTGGGCGCGGCCGAGCACCGGGGAGTGTCAACAGCGAATCGCGAATCTGCTTGGTGCCGCCCGCCGTGACGACGTAGAACGGATACGGATCGCGAGGTTGCGGCGTCTGCGCCGAGCCATTCATCAACGCGATTGCGGCCACCGGCACCTCGTGTTCGACGACCGCGATTCCGTCCAAGCGATGCACGTCGACCGCTGTACGCAGCAACTCAGGATCCGCCGACACGCCGGCACGTGCAGCCAATCGAGTCGCAGCACCGGGGCGCACGCCGAACGCCTTGGGGAACGGCGCGACGCGTCCGGAATCGAGTGCCACGGGCGCAAAGTCGTCCGACAGCAACGAGTAGCCGTGCGCCAGCATCGCCAGGCTCAAGGTGGTCTTGCCCGATCCGGTTGGCCCAGCCAGCACCAGCGCTCGTCCATGCTTGACCAGCGCGGCACCATGCAGCACTGCATACCGATCGACGCGGTCGAGCCAGGCGCGAAAGACGATTCCGAACGCCGCCTCGATCGGGCGAGTCTCGACCGTTGCCGCCTGCTCCGACATCTGCAACCAGAGGTCAGGCTCGCCCTCGACGTTTTCTCGGACGATCGTGCCGAGCTCGGCACGCAGAAGCTCGGCAAGTCCCGGGACGTCAGTGGAAACGCGTAGCGAGGCGCCCAACGCGGTCAACGCGAGTCGGTTCATGGGCCTCATCACTTTGGTGTTACTTTCGCCGGGCATCGTCTTTTGCGTCGCGGGCTATACAATAGGCTTCGACTTGATTCGAGACGTCCCTCGGAAGGGACCTTTCGAAAGGTGGCGAGAACACCATCTCCAACGTGGCCGCGCCGTGAGCGCGACCGTGGAAAGTGACGAAGTTGACAGATCGTGCGCAGGAAGCGGCCTGCGGAGCTGGCCCGGTGCCCACGTGGGTGCCGCAGCATGAGCAGGCAAGGCCGACATCGGGATCATCGACAACGATGAGGCGTGCCGGCTGCTTTCCGACCCCATTTCCGCTTTGCTCCACCGACCGCCTCGCGCAGGGCGCAGGAGCAGAGCCCCATTTGCGCGGCCCGAGATCGGTTGCCGCGCCCGCCCTGAAGGCGTCTCCCGGTGAGTTTCCCCGGTCGAAGTGCAATCAGGTGCTCAGGAGAATTCAGAGTGTCCAAGCAAGTAATGATGATCAACGTGACCCACGCCGAGGAGAGCCGCGTCGCAATCGTGGCCGACGGCGTGTTGGAATCGTTCGAGATCGAAACGTTCGACTACAAATCGCAGAAGGGAAATATCTACCGGGCTAAGGTCGAGTCGATTCACCCCGGTCTGCAAGCCGCCTTCGTCGACATCGGGATGCAACGCAGTGGCTTTCTGCCGCTGGATGAATTGAACTTCCGCGTCAACCCGGCCAAGGGCGGTTCATCGGGGCGGATGGAAAATCATCTGCACCGCGGCCAAGAGATCCTGGTTCAAGTGGTCCGCGACGCATTCGGCACCAAGCCGCCGTCGTTGTCGACCTACTTTTCGCTTCCAGGTCGCTATCTCGTGCTTACGCCCTACGCCGACAGCGCCGGGATCTCTCGCAAGCTCGACGAGGATGATCGCGATCGGCTGCGCAAACTGCTGACCGGCCTGACGGTCCCCGAGAACATGGGCGTGATCGTTCGCACCGCCGGCGCGACGGCAACCAAGACAGAGTTGCAGCGCGACTTGAAGTACCTGCTGCGCTTGTGGGAAACAATCGAAAAGGCAGCCGAGAATGTGCGCGCGCCGAAGCTGATCTACCAAGAACGCAGCCTCGTGATTCGCGCGGTTCGCGATCTGTTCAACCCGGACATCGATGAGATCCTGGTTGACGACGAAAAGACCTATCAGGAAATCCTCGATTTCTTCGATGTCGTTCTGCCCAACAAGAAGTCGATCGTCAAGCTGTACTCGGGCGATCGCCCGGTGTTCAACAAGTTCAACCTGGAAGAGCAGATCGAGAACATCTTCCGGCGACGTGTCGGATTGCCTTCCGGCGGTGCAATCGTGATCGACACCACGGAGGCGCTCACCGCGATCGACGTCAACTCCGGCAAGATGAAGAGCGAAGGCACGGTCGAAGACACGGCGTTCAAGACCAACCTCGAAGCTGCCGAGGAAATCGGCCGGCAATTGCGCTTGCGCGATATGGGTGGGTTGGTCGTCATCGACTTCATCGATATGCGCTCGTCCAAGAATCAGCGCGCGCTCGAAAAGCGGATGAAGGACGGCCTGAAGAAAGACAAGGCACGTTACGACATCACCAAGCTGTCTCGCCTTGGATTGCTGGAAATCAGCCGCGAACGGCTCAACCCCGAAAAATCTTCGCTGCGCTACACCGATTGCCCGCACTGCGAAGGAATGGGCTCGTTCAAGACGCTGGAGGCAGCGGCCGTTCAAGCGTTACGGCGATTGCAGACGCGCGTCGTGCGCGGCGACCTGGACAACATCGGAATCACCGTCCCGCCCGATGTCTCCGAGTATTTGCTCAACAACAAGCGCGCCGAACTCGTCGGTTGGGAAGAGCGATACAAGACGCAGATCATCGTGCATGGCGACCCCACCTTTACGCGTGATCGCTGCGAGATCGAGTCGGTGGTGCGCGACCGGCCCCGCGAAACGGCTCCGTTGGTCTCGGCTCCCACGCATGGCGAGATCTTGGCGGGGATCACCGATCAAGAACTCGAAATGGAAGCAGAGATCGCAGCAGCCGAGTTGGAGTCGCGCCGGGTTGCTGCTCGCACGGCCGACGCTCCTGGCGATGAGGACGAGGCTGCCGCACCCGGCGAAGAGAACGGCAAGAAGCGAAGACGCCGGCGCCGCGGCGGACGACGGCGCCACAAGAAGGACGGCGCACCACAGGAACTCGAGACCACGCTGAAAGGCGACACGCAGGAAACGGACGCCAGCGACGTTTCCAGTGATGACGACGATCTCGAAGCGGGAAACGAAGTGAGCGCGGATGCGCCGGGCAGCAATGGAACCGATGAGGGGACCGCGGAGAACTCATCGCGCCGCCGCCGCCGTCGCCGTCGTCGTCGTCGCCGTGGCGGTGCCGGTGAAGAAGCGAGCGAGGGCAACAATACGATTCCCCTCGTCGTTGCCACCGCGGATCCGAACGCGCGAGACAAGCGCACGATGGTGCCGCGTGACGCAGCCCCGCGCGAGGCGGCTGTCGCCGTTCCGCCGTTGGCAGTCAATCGGCCTGTTCTCCCGCAACGGGGGGATGAACCGGCTCCGCGCATGCGCTGGTGGAAATTACTGCTGGCTCCAGAGATCAACGGAAGCGGTGACTACGGCAAGGATCACGATGACGATCACCTCGAAGGCTCAGGGCACGAACGCGAATCAGCAAGCGAAGCGGAGCGAGCACAGCTCCAGGTCGAGCCGGTGCAACTTGACCTGTACGAGCCGCTTGCGCCTGCCCCGACACCCGGAACGACTCCCTCAACCGCCGAAGCGGATCAGCCGCTTGAGCCTGCGACCGAGGCGATAGACCGCACCGAATAGGCCGGGTGCGCGCGGTTCGGGAAGTTGCAGGTAGTGTGCTCGAATCCGCGCGGCGGCGTGACGGTCGAGTCGTTGGAGCGCTCTGATCACAGGTCCAGGGTGAGCGGCGACTCTTGCGATGCGGGCCAACGCAAAGTCGATCAGCGCCACGTTCGCCTGCTCGTCGACGAGCACGTTGCTGCGATGTAGGTCGGCGATCGCAACGCCGCGCGCATGGATCGCATCGATCAGCCGCTCGAGTCGGTCGAACGCGGCGACCGGGACCGTTCCGGGCACGAGTCGATCCAACGGAATTCCAGGCGCGCGCGCAAGCACAAGACGGTCGGGACCCTCCAGGCCCAGGCAGACAGGAATGCCCGGCAATCCCGCGAGTTGCGCATAGGTTCGCGCCTCACGTACCAGCGAGCGTCGGGCGACGACAACACGAAACCACCAGGCGGCGGTAGAAAAGTCTTTGACCGCGACTTCCTGCTCTCCGCGACATTCGAACGTCACCATCGCTTTGGTGGCATTGCGTGGAGCGCCGATGCGGCTCATCGCGTGATCTGCAACGATGGATCTTCCGGGGGCGAACCGGACACCATCCACAAATAGCTGCCGGCTTTCTCGACCAATCCCAGGCGCCAGTAGTAGTTGAAGAGTGATTCGGCCAACTCGCGATCGGCGCCCAGGCCTGGAGCCGAGGACCAGGTGTAACGCAAGTGGTCGAACGCTTCGTTGGCCCGGCCGCTCGACAACGACAACGCCGCGAGGCGAGCGCGTGCCCAGCGATCGAATGGGGCGAGGCGGAAGCAACGCTCGATCAAACTGCGGCGTTCCGACTTGCCCGCGCGACGAGCGATCAATCGCGCATCGAGCGCTGCCGCCGCTGGGCGGAAGCGGGGCGAGAGTTCGAGGGCTTGGCTGAACGCAGCCTCAGCCGCCGCCGTGTCGGTTGCTGCGGTGAGTACGCTTCCCAGCCGGTAGTAACGAGCCGCAGTCGGCTCGGCGTCGATCGCGCGTTGCAAGAACTCGATTTGTCGTTCGATCGGTGCGCGCCGCGACAGCTGCTCCCACGCCCGCGCTTCTGCGCGACTGCGGCAAAGCGATTGCTGGTCCTGGTCCATTCGCATCAAGTCGGTCGCCAACACGCTCAATGCCGAGCTCAAATCGGCGGCAACCTCATCGACAGCTCGTGTCCCATCGAGAGGGATGGCCTCGAGCTGACGCTGCATGCTCTTCCAGGCGTCGCCGGCGAACACCGCCTTGTCGGTTGCCTCGAGTAGCGAGACACCGCGCGCTTGGCGAAGACCGCCGCGCTCGACGCGCCAACTCTGAACGCTGGGGAGGTAGCCATCGGCAACGACACAGACCATCACGCGGAACGCTCGAGGCGCGGTGGCCAGCGGAAAACGCTTCGGATCGAGCAGATTGAAGATGCCGCTCACCAACTGCAGGCCACCCGAATCGTTGGTCATGCCGACGAACTCGAGCGGCGGTGTCGAGACCGGCGCCCCGTCGCGCAGCCAAGGATTGCGGCGCTGGTCGATGTCGGCGGTGAGCTGCTGAACGGGGGCGTGGCGCAAATCTACCCAATAGGACTCGTGCGCCAAAACGTCCTCGAGCATCGTGGCGTCGGAATAGCTGTAGGGCAGGTAACGGTACGAACCAAATAGTCGCGCACCGAAACCGTCGTCGTTGACCGCGTAGAAGGCCGGGTCGGTCGCCATGAAGATGCGCGCGCCGGCGATCGGTCGTCCGTGACCATCTTCGACGTTCAGGTCGAGAGTCACTCCCTGCCGCTTCTGCCAGCGACGCGAAGCAGGTTGAGGGGCCTCGCGTTGTTGGCGGTATGACGCGTAGGCCCAGCCACGCTGCTGAGTGCGTCCCGCGAGCGTACGTCGCGCGCGCTTGAGTGACTTGGAGAGTGTTTCGGGTACGCGTCCATCGTTGCGTCGCGTGACCAGGTCGGGGCGTTGGATTCCATCGGCAATCGGGACGTAGCCCGAGTAGTCGCTGTCGTACACGACCGCCGGATCGCGTCTGCCGGCCTGGACCTCGCCAACCACGAACAGTGCGATCACGGCCCAGGTGACGACGGCGAACAACCCAAACATGGGGCGCGGCATGCGAAGATCCTGCCACAGGTGTGGAGCGCTCACCGCTCGGACTCGCCTGAGGAGGATTCATGACCTCGTACTCGTGGCTCGCCATCGATCGGCCGCTCCCCGGGGTGTCACGTCTCACGCTCGATCGGCCACCGGTCAACGCCCTTGGGGCCGAGCTTCGTCGCGAGTTGATCTCCGCAGCGGCGAGCCTTGCCGACGATCGCACGCTGTGCTGCGTGTTGTTGGCGGCCCGAGGCAAGGCGTTCTGCGCCGGCGCGGACTTGAAGGAGCGCCAGGGCATGAGTCAGGCACAGGTGATCGATGCCGTGCAAGGAAATCGCGCGGTGGTGCAAGCGATCGCGGAGATCCCCGTTCCAACGATCGCTGTGATTCACGCGGCCGCGCTCGGCGGTGGGTTCGAACTAGCGCTCGGGTGCGACCTTCGCATCGCGGCCGCCGGCGCTCCGATTGGGCTGCCTGAGTGTTCGTTGGCGATCATTCCTGGTGCTCATGGGACGCAACGACTGCCGCGGGTGGTAGGGAGCGCGGTGGCGCGCAAGTGGATCTTCACCGCGCGCGTCGGTACCGCTGAGGAGGCGCGCACCGATGGTCTGATCGACGAGGTCACGGCGGCCGACGCGCTGGAGTCGACGGCAATGACGTGGGCCGGACAGATTGCGCGTTGCGGGCCACTCGCATTGCGCGCCGCCAAGCGAGCTCTCGACTCATCGGCCGCGGGTCTGGCGGAAGGTTTGGCTGCGGAGTGGCAGTGCTACCTCGAGATCCTTCCAAGTGAAGACCGTCTAGAGGCGCTTGCAGCGTTTGCGGCCAAGCGAGCGCCGGTGTTTCGAGGGCGCTAGTCCTTCCAATCGGTAATGAAGACGTTGGTCTCGCCCGGTTTGCTGTTGTTGCGATTGGAACAAAACACCAACTTCTTGCCGTCCGGCGAGAACATCGGGAAGCCATCGAATCCTGGGCCGTACGTTATTCGCTCGAGGTTCTTGCCGTCGAGGTCGACCATCCAAAGGTCGAATTCGCGACTGCGCACGTTCGGGTAATTCGAAGAGAAGATGATCTTCTTCCCCGCCGGGTGGAAGTAGGGAGCGAACGACGCCACCTCGAGATTCGTCACGCGTTGCTTGTTGGATCCATCGGCATTCATCGTCCAGATGTCCAGTCGCGTGGGACGCACCAGGTTCTGAGCGAGCAGCCCCTTGTAATCCTCGATCTCCTTCGGATCGATGGGGTGTTGAGCCCGGAAAACGATCTTCGTGCCGTCGGGTGAGAAGAACGCGCCGCCGTCGTACCCCAGGGCATCGGTCAAGCGACGAACATCACTGCCGTCCATTTTCATGCTGTACAGGTCGAGATCGCCGTCGCGCATCGAGGTGAACACGATGCGATCGCCGATCGGTGAGATCGTGGCTTCAGCGTCATAACCCGGCGTGGTGGTCAGCGCGCGCACATCGCTGCCGTCGGCGTTGGCGGTGTAGATGTCGAACTCAGGGTAGATCTTCCAGACATACCCCTGACTCATGTCGGCCGGGGCAGGGCAGGCGTCACCCCCTTTGTGGGTAGAAGCGTAAAGAATTCGCTTGTCGCCAGGCAGAAAGTAGGAGCAGGTCGTTCGGCCTTTTCCGGTGGAGACCAACTTCACGCCGGAACCATCGGTCTTCATGGTGAAGATCTGGTCGCAACCGTACGGGGGGCGCGTCGACTGAAACGTCAGTTTGCGACCGCTGTAGGAGAAGTAGGCCTCCGCGTTTTCACCACCATCGGTGAGCATTTGGATATCGCCGAAGTGCTTTTCCTCCGGCAATGGCGAGAAGATGCGGGCTGGCGGCGACATCTCGGTCGACGACGCTGGCGCGGGACCGCTGCGGCAACCTGAGCCAAGAACCAAGAGTGCGATCGACAAACTGCCAGCAACCAGACCGACGCGCATGAACGAACCTCCGAAAGGAGCGGAAGCTTGCCGCTCACGGCGCTGGCCTGCAACCGCCCTCGTTCGGAGCTGTCGACGAAATACCTCGCAAGTCATCGCCACGCTCGAGACGCTCGAACGCTACCCATGGGTGCACCGGATCCTCACTGCGTGTCTTCCCGGATCTGGAAACATCAGAGGCAACGGATCCGCGGTATTTCGTGGACACCTCCCCTTTGTCGAAAAGCGATCGGGCCGCCAGCCAAGGCGGCCCGATCCAGGGAGGGAGGGGGTGCGACGAACTACGCACGCTTTGCAGCGTGTTCGAGCTTGGCGACGACGGTGCGAACACAGCTCATCGGGACGTCGAGTCGGACCTCGTCATTCTCGTCGTCGACATGAATGCTGAGCACGTCACCTTGTTTGGAGATACTGATCGATTCTCTTGCCGATCGAACCTCGACGAAGACTCCGTCGGGGCAGTTCCGAAACTCTTCGGCAATCGCGCGCAGCAGAGGGAGATGCGGGCGAAGTTCTCGTGCTGAGTCCTCAGGAATCTCGAGCGGAGCGACGCGCACGGCGAACCGTACCAAGAAGGCCGGGAAACGGAGCCCGAGGCGCGTGCCGCCTTCGTGCTTCTCGTGGATAAAGACGTGGAGTGAGCCGAAGCCGTGTTCACCGAAATCTCCGGTCTCGACGCCACGCGAGATCTCGTGCGCTGCGTAGGCGCCGGCGAGCACCGCGGTGCTTCCGAAGGCGAGGCTGAGAGCGATGCAGCCGACGAGGAGTTTTTTCCAGAGCGCCATGGTTCTTACCCCACAGGAGGTGGCGATTGGCGTCGCCGCCTCTGGTTAGCGGTCGAGGATCAACGCGATTCCATCTTGGAGTCGATCCAGATTCGAATATGAGTCTCGCCATCCTCGACGGTGATCAGGTCTTCACCGGAGTGACGGCTGAGGCTTCGCATCAGCGCGACGAGGTCGAGCTCGTCATCGTCACCCTGGGCGATGGCGTCGGCGATATCCAAAGGCATCCTCACCCGGACCTTCTCGTTGCGGTCGCTGCGGCTGTCGACATTCACCAGGATGTAATCGCCCGACTTGGAGACGCTGACGTTGTCCTCGCGATCGCGAATCCTCACGAAGTCGCCGTCCGGCGTGTCGCGGAGGGCACGCATCACAGCTTTGATGTCGATCTCGCGTGCGGTGCGCTTGAGGCCTCGATCGCGCGCCTGACCGTCGTCGGTGTCCTCGTCATCGTTGTCATGGTCGAAATCGAATTTGAGTTTGCCGTTTCGAAGGTGCTCGTCCTGCAGCGCCGGCAACATTCGCTCGACCATCGAGAGTGGGATGTTGAGCTTGACGATCTCGTCGTCGCCGTCGGAGTCGTCTTTGATGTCGATGTGGATCCAGGCGTCGGATGCCACCGCGGCGGGCGCTATCGTGAGGGCAGCAAGAGCAGCGAGCATTACGATCGGTTTCATCGGTCCCTCCTCGGGTAACTCGGCACCGTCATCGGTGCCTGGTCACCCACTCAAACGAAGGACGCTGCGAAAGGTGTCACCCAAACCGACACAAAAGCTGATGGGTATGCGAACCCCGAATTAATCAGTAGACCGTCCCCGAATTAGTCCCCGAATCACTGCGTCAGGGGCGGCGGCGCTTGAGCTTGTTGAGGAGACCTTGGCGACTGAGGCCGAGCATTTTGGCGGTGCGGAGTTGGTTACCTTGGCAGGCGGCCAGGGCTCGATCGATCCACAACCGTTCGGTCTGCTCGAGAGCCTGTTTGAGTGTCCCGGCGGAGTTGATGCGATCGCCGTCCCCGAGTTGAAGTTGCCCGACCCCGACATCCTCGTCGCGGATCGTCGTGCGCTGGGTTGCGATAGCCAACCGAAGCATCTCGTTTTGCAACTCGCGCACGTTACCGGGCCAGGCGTACGCGGTCAGCTTGCCGAGCGCGCCAGGGGAGAGTCGTTTGCGAGGTCGGCCCTGCTCGTCGCAGGCGCGGTCCAAGAAATGCTGCGCAAGCAGCGGGAGGTCCTCGGGGATCTCGCGCAGCGACGGCGTGCGGATGTGAATCACCTTGAGGCGGTAGTACAGATCGGCGCGAAAACGGCCAGCAGTGATTTCGGATTCGAGATCCTTGTTGGTTGCCGCGATGACACGCACATCCACCGCGATCGCCTTGCGCCCTCCGACGCGTTCGATCGAACGCTCTTGCAGCGCGCGCAGCATCTTGGCTTGAGCCGGCAGGCTCAGATCGCCAATCTCGTCCAAGAAGAGCGTTCCACCGTGGGCCTGCTCGAATCGTCCGACGCGGGCCTCGACACCGGTGGCCGTCCCCTTTTCGATTCCGAACATCTCGGACTCGATCAATGTGTCGGGAATCGCTGCGCAGTTCACGGCTACCAGTGCACGGCTCGAGCGAGGACTCCCATAGTGCACCGCTTTGGCGATCATCTCCTTGCCGGTTCCGCTCTCGCCGGTCACGAGCACGTTCACGGTGCTGTCCGCGATCTGCTCCAGCGTCGCGAGGATCGCTCGGACCGGGCTCGATCGGCCGATGATGTTCTGGGTTGCGAAGGTCCCTGTGACTTCCCGGCGCAACAGCTCATTGTCCCGCGCCAAAAGCTCACGCTCATGAGCCAGATCGCCGATCAACTGTGCGTTTTCCAAGGCGATCGCGGCTTGAGCAGCGATCGCCTGTAGCACTTCGGCGTCGGCATCATCGAACACGCCACGTCGCTTGTTGAGAACCTCGAACACGCCGAGCTGCGGTGTCGACCCCGTCGACAACGGGGTCGCGATCAGATTCCTCGTGCGAAAGCCGGTCTTGGCGTCGATCTCCGAAAAGAACCGGGGATCGCGCCGGACATCGTTGACCACGATCGTCTCACCAGATCCCAGCGACGCTCCGGCCAACCCGCGATCGGCTGGGAAGCGCAACACGTCATCGCTCCCCAGTGCCACCTGACTCCACAACTCGCCGGCGGATTGATCGAGCAAGAAGATCGTGGCGCGTTCGGCGCGCAGCAGTTTGGCCGCCTCGGTCGCGATCAACTCCATCAGTCGCAGCAGTTGCCGTTCCTGATTCATGCGACGACAGATCGACAGCAAGGTTTCGAGTCGTTCGTCCACCGCGGGACCTTAGCACGTGTCGACGCCGAAGGTGTCCACGGCATGGGCAGTAAGACCGGCGGATGTACAAACACTGGACACCCCCCCGGCCGGGAAACCGGGAGAAACCGCCTGGCACACGGTGTGCAAACAAGAGGTTGCCCGGCCAAATACGACGCCGGGTGACGAGGCACACGATGAGCACGGTTGGTAGTCATGCGGTTACACACCGACTGTTGGATGCGCTGCGTCCACTGGTTCGCTTCTCGGCGCGCGGACTCGAGCAGGAGAACGTATTTGTGTGGTCGACGCGGCGCGGGCCATTGCGCATGGTTCACTTCCAACTTCCTGACGGAACGGTGTCGGTCAACCTGTTCGCTTCGATGTGTGAAGGTCGCTTCAGCGGCGTGATCGAAGCAACGCCACGCCTCGGCGAAGGGATGGAGTCCCAAGCGCAGGCAGCGCGATTGGCGGAGTACTTTCTCAACGCTGGCGATGCGATCGTTCCCGTTGGTGCCGGCGTATTGGAAACCAAATTCAGCGCCGGAACTCACTCGTTGACGCTCACCAACAACTGGGGTCGCGAGTTGGCTCGCGCTTCGATCACGGTGAAGCCTCTCCCTGCGATCGGCAGCTCACCGGTGGTGAACGTTCCGCCGCGGGCTCAAGCCGGCGAGCCGGTGGCGATCGAGGCGCCGTTGTTCGATGGGCGCCTCTCTACGAGCAGTGTCGCGATCGATGGAAGACTGAACCGAATCCTCGCTGTCAACGAGCGAGCCGCGATCACAGCGCTCGACGAGGGCCTCGTCGGTAGCGTTCCGCTTGCGGTCCACGGCGCTCGCGGCCGCCTGGTTGCGTCGATTCGTGCCGTACGTGTGACGCTGGAATGTGCACGGACTGAACTGGCGTGCGGCGAATCGGGCTCGATCGCTGTCGCTGTCGAAGGCGCGAACGATCAAGAGACGGTGGCGTTGTGCAATCACGCGCCGGGCGTGGTGTCGCTTGCCCACGCAGAGTCGTTCACGGTGACGGTGCCCCCAGGGCAGGTGCAACGGCTGCGCCTGAACACGCTTCGGAGCGGCGCGTTTGCGGTGACAGCGCGACTAGACCTTCACGAGTGCGACGCGACAGGCTCGATGCGGAGCATGCACGCCGCAGCGATCACCGGTCGAGTCCGAGATGTCGTCGATTGAGTGAGCTTTCCGTTCTTCCGGCTTCGTTGCCTACCCTTGTTACTCCGAGGATCCTTACCAGGCGCCCCCCCCAATCCCCGACCCTGGTTAGGGGGAGAGCAAGGGTGGGCAACGAAGCCGGAAGGCGAGCGCTCAGCCCACAAAAGCAAAACGGGCGGACCATCCGGTCCGCCCGAGTTTCATCTTCGAATGATCCGAGGGTCAGGCTTTTTGACCACCCTTGGACATCGGGCACTTGCCCTTGCAACCACCCTTCTGCGATGCGCCGAAGGCCTGAACCTTCTTCACCATGTCGGTGTTGGCGGAGGTCAAGATCACGACCACACCGTCGTTGGTGTTCTCGATTTTCCGCTCGACGCCTTCGGCATGCATGACGTTCGCCGCGCATCCCTCACAGTTCCCGGCAGCTTCGGCGACCAGGCTCTCTTGAACTTGCTTGGCCAACGCTGCGTCCTTGGTAGCCCACACGATTTTTACGCCGTTATCGAGATTGCTGACCGACTTGGTGATGCCGTCCATCTTGCCGAACGGACACGCCATCTTGGAACCTTCGCCACACGCCAGCGCCGGCACCGAGGCTGCGATGGCGAGGACAGCGATCAAACCGAGAATCCGCTTCATTGTTGGTCTCCCTGGGATGCTGAGTTCAGTTGCAGGCTCGAAAGGCGCCCCATGCTTCTGATCACCGGGCGAGCGCCCAATCGCCGGTGACTATCTTCGCGATGAACGGAAGCGTACGCCCGCGCCAGCTTCACCCGCTGTAAAGGTGGTGTCAGGTCAAGCGGGCCCAGCGCCGAGCCCCCCGTCGCGAAACTCGTGCACAGTTTGCAAGATGGCGCTTTTGGAGGAAAACCGGCGGGGCGAGATCGATTCTGTCGGGATTCGGATCAGGTAGGTCGACTCGACCCATTCGACGAGGTCGAACAGCCCAAGCGAGTCGACATGACGTTCCAGCGGCGCGTCGAGAGATAGCTCCCCGGGATAGGAAGGGAAACGGCTGCGGAGGTAACCATCGATTCGCTCGGACTCTGCCAAAAATCTCGCTTCCATCAGCACTCCACCTGGCCGATTCGAAGCCGGCCTTTCTGCACCTTCCCGGATGCCGTCTTCGGCAGTTGCACTGCGAAGCGAAACGCCCGGGGGATTTTGTGCGGAGAGAGCCGCTGAGCGCAATGACTTCTTAACGACGATTCGTCGATCGACCCATGTCGAGCCACGATCCAAGCCGTGACTGATTCTCCCAGTGTGTCATGCGGCACACCAATCACCGCCACCTCTGCAACGTCGGGGTGTCGCTCCAGGACCTCCTCGATCTCCTTGGCGCTGACACGCTCTCCGGCCGACTTGATGATGTCGTCTGAGCGGCCGTGCAGGAACAAAAAGCCCTCATGATCCAGGTGGGCAACATCGCCTGTTCGCAGCCATCCATCGCAGATTGTTTGCGCGGTCAGTTCCGGTTCGCCCCAATAACCCTGCATCACGTTTGGCCCGCGGATCCAGAGCGCGCCCGGCTCACCCAGTTGGGCGTCCGTCCCCTGGTCGGTGGTGACACGCAGTTCGACACCGCGGATCGGACGTCCGCATGACCCCGGCTTTTCGGGAAGTCGCTCTGGAGGTACAGCCGTGGCGCGTGTCGATGTTTCTGTCATGCCATACATGAAGAACACGCGCGCCGGTGCAAGTCGTTGCGACAACTCGAGCAAGGCGTCGTGTCGGCAATGGCTCCCCGAGATCGTGATCCATCGGAGCGCCGACAAGTCGTGCGCGGCCAGCGGCGCACGCTGCAGCAGCATGTTGATGTGGTACGGGACCCCGCTGAAGGCGGTGATGCGCTGTTGTGAAAGCCGCGCGACGAAACCGTGTATGTCGTGAAACTCGTGCTCGAAAATCAACATCCCACCCGAGAACCACGTGGTGAGCATCACGCTCTTGCCATAGGTGTGAAACAAGGGGAGTACGAGTGCATAGCGATCATCCGTCGCCAGCGGTAAGTACTCCAGGATCGCTGAAGTGACGGCGCGTAGATTCCCGTGAGAGAGCATCACACCTTTTGGCGCACCGGTCGTGCCCGACGTAAAGACGACGCAGGCAAGGTCGCTGTCGGAGGCGAGCGCCGGCTCGACGGTTTCGCCCCTCTGTGTTGCGGCAGCGAACAGGGCGTCGAACGAAAGCCACGCGGAGCCGATCGTCGCGTTCCAGTCCAGGTCCAAGGGAGATATCACCGCGCCGGGCGCAATGCGTCGCAACAACGCCAGGTTCTTCTCTGCCGGTTCCAACGGGTTGAGCTCGAAGACAGTCCGTCCTGCGGCGAGCGCACCCCACCATCCCAGCGCGTACTCGAGTGCGTTCGGCGCCACGATCGCTACCGGGCGTCCAGCGGCGCTGCGCCGTCGAATCTCCGCGGCAACTCCCACGATCGAGTTCCACAGTTGGGTGTAGGTGAGCTGTCGTTCGCGATCGCGCACCGCCACGGCGGCGCCTCGCTCGAGGCACGCACGATGCAATCGTTCGATCAGCGTGTCGTTCACGGTTGTCCCGCCAGTCGCGCCAAATACGCGGCCACCTCTTGGAATGTCCCGCACTCTTGATTGACGAAGAACATCGCCGCGTAAAAGCTGCTGGTCGCCAGCCATCCCACCACCATCCAGACTCGAGAACTCCCCAGTTGCAACCACTGTGTGGCGCGTGGCCAATACCGCGGGACGGCGAGAACGAGATAAATCGCAAGGCCGTTGATGGTCCAATACAAGAGCGTCAGTCCAACCTTCTCACCTTTGATCTCACTCCCTATCAGCGCAAACAGGTGCATCAATCCGGAGGCCAACAATGCCGACATGATGCATTGGAATAGGCCGCGCCGAGCGCGCATCAGCGGATAGAAGGTGAAGGTCAAGATCCACTCGCGATAAAGCAGATTCCAGCGCCGCCAGTGATCGTTTGGAGTGCAGGCCAGAAACCACGCGCCGAAGTTGTCGCGTATCGGAAGACCAGCCAATCGCAACAACCCGAGCGCCATGTTGTAACCAAACACCAGATCACACGACAGTGCGATGTAGTTGAGATACGAGAAACCGAGCAGCGACGCTCCGATCGATTCTCGCCAGGCAGTGGCATCCAGCCACTGATGCAGATGGAACGCGACACTGCGTGCCAGCATGGCGATCGTCAGTGCTCGGAGGGCAGGGACCAAGAGTGACTGCGGTTTGGATAGACCCAACTCGTCGGGCGAGAACACCGGTCCTTCCGTAAAGAGCCGTACGTGCAAGTAGCCGAGATGCCGGGCCAACCCGTAATTCTGGTTTCCGGTCAGTGCATAGCAGGCGTACCAAAGGCAAACCGCGAACCCGACCGCGATATCAGGTCGTGCGAGTGTCGTGAATCCCAGCCACTGCGCGGCCAATCGGGTCAGTCCCACCAACGCGAAAACAGACACCAAACGGACCCAGCGGGGAACGACCGCGAGCTTGAGCCATGGGTAAGCGGCCGCGCAGACCCCCAAGAACAGCACCGCCGAGCCTGCGTCGATGAACCGTAGTCCGACCGCCGCCAGGAGCGCAGCCCCCGACAGCCCCCAGCCCCTCAGCGCTTGGGGCAGCAGCCAACTCGTCACTATCAAGAGGTGAAAGACCACCATCCGGCCGGGAACCGAGGCCAGTCCGCTCAAGTCAGGGCGCGGCGCCAATGGGTCGAACAAACGCTGAAGGCCCCACCACAGCCATCCCCAGGTCTGGCCGACCAGCATGTACGGGACGAGGTGACACGCCCAGCGACCCAAAGCCGAACCAACCAGAATCTCCAAAACGGTTGATTTATCAGGGGTTACGTCGGTGATCAACGGGAGGGCCGAGGC
This sequence comes from Acidobacteriota bacterium, assembly GCA_046331425.1. Classification (GTDB taxonomy): domain Bacteria; phylum Acidobacteriota; class Polarisedimenticolia; order J045; family J045; genus JANNUT01. The sequence continues at coordinate 105,452 of JAXLQU010000003.1, read as the reverse complement.
CCTGGAAAGGCCACCTCCGGCGGGCTCCATGCTCGCACCGGTTGGGCGCGCGGCGTCGAATGCCGGGCCTCTGGACATTGCGCTCCATCTTTTTCCGCAGCGGCGTGGGCATCGCCGCGAGCCTCGGCGCTTCCCTGAAAAGCGCGGCCAGACACTACGTTGACGATCCGGATGGGTCAAGCATTAGAGCGCGGCCAGAGGGGGCAGCGGGGACCTTGAAAGCCGCCAGTTCCACACGACCGGCCGATCCGAGCCACCCAGCGGTGACAAGATCGCAGGAATTCGAACGTCCAAAGCGGGCAACCAGCGAAACAAAAGTCTTTGTTAGCCGTCTTGACTTGGCTCAAGGGACTTGTAGGCTACGCAGCCCATGGGTGCCCTAGAAACTCGTCGACTCGTGTTTCCTTCGTGGACCAATCTGCTCGGACCAGCGATCGCCCTCGCGCTACTGGGTGGGCCTCTGTTTCTGGTGGTGTTGGGCTACTACGGCGGTTCGCCACAAACGACCGACGTTGGATACGCCCCTATTCAACCAGTGCCGTATAGCCACGCTGTTCATGCGGGGCAACTCGGCATGGATTGTCGCTATTGCCATTTCTCAGTCGAAAAGACAGCGTTTGCGGCGATTCCACCGACACAGGTCTGCATCAACTGCCACACCAAGATTCGAGCCACGAGCCCGAAACTCCAGGTCGTGCGTGACAGCCTTGCCACCGGCTTGCCGGTTGAGTGGATCAAGGTCCACGACCTTCCCGACTACGTCTATTTCAACCACTCGGCCCACGTTCGACGCGGCGTCGGTTGCACGTCGTGCCATGGCCGCATCGACAAGATGGAAGTTGTCTCGCAAGTCGAACGTTTGAGCATGGGCTGGTGTCTGGAATGTCATCGCAATCCCGATCAGCACCTCCGTCCGCCGGAGTTCGCAACCAAGATGGATTGGGCGCCGCCCAATGGTGAAGATCGCGCCGCCTTCGGAGCGCGTTTGCGTCAACTCAACGGGATCAACCCCCCGCAGGATTGCTCTACATGTCATCGCTAGAACGGGTCGACAAGGGCGCCGCTTACTGGCGCAGTCTCGACGAGTTGGCGGACACGCCTGAGTTCCGCGGCTTTGTCGAAAAGGAATTCCCGGACTTCGCCGGTGAGATGCTCGCTCCGCCGAATCGTCGAACATTCATGAAGCTGATGGGCGCGTCGGTAGCGCTCGCCGGATTCACCGCGTGTCGCTGGCCCAAGGAGAAGATCATGCCGTGGGCGCGGCAACCGGAAGGACGACTGCCCGGTGTGCCGGTCCAGTACGCAACGACGTGGGACTTTGCCGGCAACGCGCTCGGTCTGTTGGTGACCAGCTACGATGGACGGCCAATCAAGGTCGAGGGGAACCCCGAACATCCGTTCAGCTTGGGTGCGGCCAGCGGGTTCATGCAGGCGCTGTTGCTGGAGATGTACGACCCCGATCGCAGCCGTTACCCAATCGAAGGGAATGAAGGGCGCGGTTGGGAGGAGTTCGATGCGGCCTGGCGTGATGCAATGCGTACGTCAGCCGGACGCGCCGGTGCCGGCACCGCGATCTTGTCGGAAGCGATCTCATCGCCCACCGTCGCCCGACTGCGCGCCGAACTGGCCAAGCAGTTCCCGCAGTTGAAATGGGTTGAATACGAGCCGGTATCGCGCGACAACGAGCGCGCCGGGACCACGCAGGCGTTCGGCAGTCCAATGCGCCCGCAATGGGTTATCGATCAAGCCGAGATCATCGTTGCGCTGGACAGCGACTTCCTGCACGACCATCCGGCAGCACTGCGCAGTGCTCGTCAGTTCGCGGCCAAGCGACGGGCCGACAACGGTTCGATGAACCGACTGTACGCGTTCGAGCCGGCCTACTCGATTACCGGAGCCGCAGCCGATCATCGACTCGCGCTTTCGACGACGGAAATCTCGCAGCTCGCGTTGCACTTGGCTGGTAACGGCAACGCGCCGGGCGGCGAGGCCGGTGCGTTGGCCGAAGCGATCCGTCACGATCTCGAACAGCACCGCGGGCGTGGATTGGTGATTGCAGGCCCCAGGCAACCGGCTGCGGTACATGCGGCGGTTGCTCTCATCAACGCTGCCTACGGCAACGCCGGCGCTACGGTCGGCTATGTCGCCGACGATGCGGTGCGCCCCACTCATACCGAGGCGATTACGCAACTCGCGTCCGCGATGAACGCCGGCAGTGTCGATACGCTGTTGATCCTTGGAAGTAACCCGGTCTACAACGCTCCTGTCGATATCGATTTCGGGGCCGCGCTCGCAAAGGTGAAGAACAGCTTCCACCTAGGGCTTTATCGCGACGAAACGGCGCTAGCTTGCGGCTGGCATGCGCCGATGGCGCACACCTTCGAGACCTGGAGCGATGCGCGCGCATGGGACGGAACCGTCAGCGTGATTCAGCCGCTCATCGAACCTCTGTTCGGCGGCAAGACGGCCAGCGAACTGCTAGCAGCGGCGCTCGGCACCACGTTGCCGAAGTCGTACAACCTCGTGCGTGAAACTCATGCCGATCTGGATGAGAAGGCTTGGCGCTCCGTGTTGCACGCCGGTTTGATTGCCGGCACAGCGCTGACCGTTGCAGCTCCGACGCCGATCACCAGCGCTCTTGCACTCACGGTAACAGCTGCGAACCCCACGCCAGGAGCGCTAGAACTGGTGTTCTTGCCGGACAACAGCGTTTACGACGGGCGGTTTGCCAACAACGCGTGGCTGCAAGAAAACCCCGATCCACTGACCAAGCTTGTTTGGGACAATGCGGTTTTGGTGGGACCCTCCACTGCCGACGCACTCGGGCTGAAGCAAGCCTCGATGGCAAGACTCAGCGTTGGCGAACGTTCGCTCGATGCTGCGGTCTACACGATGCCCGGTATGGCGCCCAATGTCGTGGCGTTGTCGCTCGGTTACGGCCGCAACGGACTTGGCTGGCGCGTCTCGGAGGGCGCCGGATTCAATGCCTATGCAGTTCGCACTGCGGCGATGATGGATGTGGCGCAGGGCGCCACGCTGCAAGCCACCGGGGCGACCTACGACCTTGTGACGACACAGGATCACTGGGCGATCGATAGCATCGGCACCAAGGAAACACAGCGACGCATTCCGGAGCTCGTGAAGGAAGCGACGCTGGAGGAGTACAAAGCCAACCCCGAATTTGCGGCGCACGGCGAGATCAAGCTGTTCAATCTGTGGACCGACCACGAATACGAAGGCCACAAGTGGGCGATGGCGATCGACCTGTCGGCCTGCATCGGCTGCGGCGCTTGCACGATGGCCTGCCAGGCTGAGAACAACATTCCGGTCGTCGGCAAGGACCAGGTGCGGCGCGGTCGTGAAATGCACTGGATTCGCCTCGATCGCTATTTCAGGGGCCAGCCCGACACGGCCCATGTTGTGTTCCAGCCGGTGACTTGCATGCACTGTGAGAACGCGCCGTGCGAGCAGGTCTGTCCGGTCGCAGCAACGGTGCACGATCAAGAAGGCCTCAATGTCATGGTCTACAACCGCTGCATTGGCACGCGGTATTGCTCCAACAACTGCCCATACAAGGTGCGCCGCTTCAACTACTACAACTGGCACAACCCGCCTCAAGGTGTGCCAGGACTGGGAGCCTGGCGTCCGCCTGAGAAAGACCCGTTGATTGCGATGGTCTACAACCCCGAGGTCACGGTTCGCACGCGCGGAGTCATGGAAAAGTGCAACTACTGCGTGCAGCGGATCAACACGGTCAAGATTCAAAGTAAGAACGATCGGCGGCCGGTCCGCGATGGGGAAATCGTCACCGCATGCGAGCAGACCTGCCCCACGCAGGCGATCACATTCGGAGATCTCAACGACGAGGCCTCACGCGTGCGGAAAGCGCATGCGCACCAGCGGACCTACGCGATGTTGCAAGAGCTCAACGTGAGGCCTCGCACTCAGTACATGGCGCGGCTCAAGAACCCCTCCGCGGGTGCGCCAGGGCAAGCCACCACAAACGAAGGACACGCCTAACCCATGGCTACCTACGAAGTAGATCGCCACGTAGGCGACAACACGGGCGTCGACCCGCGACATCGCGCGCCGCTGGTACTCGGCGACAACAGCCTCGGCGGTATCACCGATGCCGTCTGCGCCGTCGCCGAGAACAACAACCCCCCGAAGGCTTGGTACATCGTCTTTGGAGTCTCGGTGTTGTTGCTCGGCATGCTCGGCGCGATGATCGCGATCCTGTTTTATGAGGGAGTCGGCGTTTGGGGCTTGAATCAGCCGGTCGGTTGGGCATTCGACATTACGAACTTCGTTTTCTGGGTCGGCATCGGACACGCCGGTACGCTCATCTCTGCGGTGCTGTTTCTGTTCCGGCAGCACTGGCGCACCAGCATCAACCGCTCCGCCGAGGCGATGACGATCTTCGCCGTGATGTGCGCCGGAATGTTCCCGGCGATCCACGTCGGGCGGCCGTGGTTGGTGTATTGGGTGTTTCCGTATCCCAATCAGATGTCGATGTGGCCCAACTTCCGTAGTCCGCTTTTGTGGGACGTGTTCGCGGTCTCGACCTACTTCACCGTATCGCTGCTGTTTTGGTACATGGGAATGATTCCCGATCTGGCGACGATGCGCGATCGAGCCAAGACCAAGGTGCGTTGGTTGGCCTACGGAGTTCTCAGCCTCGGTTGGCGCGGGTCGCACCGTCACTGGTTGCGGTACGAGATCGCCTACATGATTCTGGCGGCGCTATCGACCCCGCTGGTGTTGTCGGTGCACTCGGTGGTGTCGTTCGACTTCGCGGTCTCGATCTTGCCAGGCTGGCACACCACGATCTTCCCGCCGTACTTCGTGGCCGGCGCTATCTTCAGCGGCTTTGCGATGGTGATCACGCTGTTGGTTCCGTCCAAGAAGCTGTTCGGCCTGGACCACCTGATCACCGCGCGCCACATCGAGAACATGTGCAAGGTGATCCTGGCAACCGGTTGCATGGTCGGTTACGCCTACTCGATGGAGTTCTTCATCGCCTGGTACAGCGGCAACCTCTACGAGCGCTTCGCCTTCATCAACCGTGCGATGGGACCGTACTGGTGGTCTTACTGGGCAATGGTCAGTTGCAACGTGCTCTCGCCACAGTTCTTCTGGTTCAAGAAGTGCCGAACCAATCTGTGGATCGTGTTCGCGCTGAGTATCTTCGTGAACATCGGGATGTGGTTCGAGCGGTTCGTGATCATCGTCACCTCGCTGCACCGCGACTTCCTGCCATCGAGTTGGGGCTACTTCAAGCCGACTTGGGTCGATCTCGGCACGATGATCGGGTCCTTCGGACTGTTCTTCACGCTGTTCATGTTGTTCATCCGCTTTGCACCGATGGTAGCGATCTCAGAAGTCAAGGGCGTCGCCGCCGAAACGAAAGCGCACGGACATGGCCATGGCCACTGATACCAAGACCAAAGCCGCAAAGGGCCCGCAGTTGTGGGGTGTGATGGCCGGATTCACCGACGTCGATAGTTTCCTGGCGACCGCTACCAAGGTACGCGATGCCGGCTACCGCAAATGGGACTGTCACACGCCGTATCCCGTGCATGGTCTGAGCGGGGCGATGGGGTTGAGATGGTCGCGCTTGCCGTGGGTGGTGATGGCGTTCGGAGCGACCGGTACCGGCGCAGCGATCCTGATGCAATGGTGGATGAATGCCGTCGACTACAAATTGATCATTTCCGGAAAGCCGTTCTTCAGCCTGCCGGCCAACATTCCGGTGGCGTTCGAACTCACCGTGTTGTTCGCGGCGCTCAGCACCTTCATCGGGATGCTGGTGGCCAACGGACTGCCGCGGCTTTATCACCCAACCATGAAGAGCGAGTCGTTCAAGGCGGCGACACGTGATCGTTTCTTCGTGGTGATCGAAGCCGCAGATCCAAAGTTCGATGCGCAGAAGGTCAAGGACTTCCTGGCAGCACAACCGGGTGCGATCGTCGAAGAGTTGGAGGACTGAGGCGATGATCCCACGCTGGATGATCTTCATTGGCGTTGCGTTGGTGACGCTCTCGCTCATTCCGCTGGCGCTCGTCGCTCGCGCACGTCAACAAAAGAGCGAAGAACCGCGCATCCATCTGGTTCCGGACATGGACAACCAGTCGAAGTACAAGACGCAGAAGGCGAACCCGATGTTTGCCGACGGCCGCACGATGCGAATGCCTGTGGCGAACACCGTAGCCCGCGGCGAGTTGCATGCCGACGATCACTTTTACCAAGGCAAGAACGCCGACGGTAGTTGGGCCACGACATTCCCCACACCGATCACCAGCGTGATGATCCAGCGCGGGCAAGAGCGGTACAACATTTATTGCTTTCCGTGCCACGGACTATCCGGTTACGGAAACGGGCCGATTGCGCAACGAGCCGATCAACTCGCGGAAGGAACTTGGGTTCCGCCCAGTTCGCTGCACGATGCCGTGGTGTTGAGCCGCCCAGTCGGTCACCTTTTCAACACGATCGGGCACGGGATCCGCAACATGCCCAGCTACGGTGGTCAGATCCCGGTAGAGGATCGTTGGGACATCGTTGCCTACGTGAAGGCTCTGCAGCGATCTCAGAATCCGGCCGCCACGATTGCCCCGATGACGCAGCCAACCGGCGCTCCCGTGGCCGCGCCGAGGAATCCATGAAGCACGCGATCGACATTACCAACGAGAACCGGCAACTAGGCGCTGTCGGCGACAAGCTGTTTCGTCTTGGGTTGACTGCGGCCGTTGTTGGCGGTGTGGCAAGTCTGGGTCTGGCCGCCATCACCGAGCACGGTTTCGATCGGATGGCCTGGTCGTATCTCACCAGTTTCGCTTTCGGAATCAGTCTCGGACTGGGCGCGCTGATCTTCGTCTTGATCCAGCACACCACGCGCGCCGGATGGAGCGTCGCTGTTCGCCGCCTGGCCGAAGCGACGGCGAGTACCGTGCCGTGGTTTGCAGTACTGGTGATCCCGATCGTTCTGCTGTGGGGACCGAAGCTCTACCACTGGATGGACAAAGACGCCGTCGCGCACGACAAGATCCTGCAGCTCAAAGCGCCGTACCTCAACATGACGTTCTTCCTCATCAGGGTCGTGCTGTATTTCTTGATCTGGACGTTGTTGGCTCGCTATTTCAACCGCACGTCGCGGGCTCAAGACGAGAGCGGCGATGCGGAACTCACAATCAAGATGGAGCGTTTCGCGCCGGGCGCCGTGCTGCTGTGGGCGCTGACCGCGACGTTCTTCGCCTTCGACTTCCTGATGTCGCTAGACCCGCATTGGTTCAGCACGATCTTCGGCGTGTACTTCTTTGCCGGATCCTTCTTCGCTTTCAACGCGCTGCTGTGCGTGATCTGCTGGCACCTGCAGCAGTCGGGACGTCTTCAGAACACGATTACGCTCGATCACTACCATGACATCGGCAAGTGGATGTTGTCGTTCACGGTGTTCTGGTCCTACATTGCTTTCTCCCAATTCATGCTGATCTGGTACGCCAATCTGCCTGAAGAAACCGGCTGGATGGAGCGCCGCTACTACGGTCAGTGGGGTTGGGTAAGTGTGCTGTTGTTGTTCGGGCATTTTCTTGCGCCGTTCCTGCTGCTGGTCTCGCGAATCCCCAAGCGGCGACCGAATCTCTTGGTGAAGATCGCCTACTGGAACTTGTTCATCCACTTCGTGGATATGTATTGGCTGGTGATGCCTCAGTTCGGGCACGCCGGGCACGCCGAAGCCGGCGCCGCCACGGTCGAGCACGCCAGTCACGCTGTTCCATTGCACCTGCTCGATCTCACCTGCCTGTTGTTCATCTGTGGTGTGTTGGCGGCTCTGTTGGCCAAGCAACTCGGCGCCGGTTCGTTGCTGGCCGTGCGCGATCCGCGTTTGGAAGAGTCGCTCACTTACGAGAACGTTTGATCCGGAGTCCCCGATGGCCGAACTGCACGAACGCGAAGACGAGCACGGTGAGACCAGCAATGAAGTGGACATCGCTTCGGTCGGCCTCGTTGCCCTGGTCGGATTCGCGCTGTTGTTCGCGAGCGTGGTGTGGTTGCAGTCGTACTACTACCGCTCCGAAGAAGAAGCCAAGCGGCGAATCGATGCAGGCACGCCGGCTCAACTAGCGCTGATTCGCTCTCAGCAGCAGGCCCAGCTCACGGGCGATGGCGGCAAGCTGCCGATCGAGAAAGCGATGGAATGGGTCGTCGAAGAGACGGCGCACAGCGGGAGTCACTAGCGGTGCGACTCGGCCACTCACGATTTGACGCACACCGCGTGTTTGCGGCTCTCGTCGCCGCAGCGACAGTCTTGCTGCTCGCCCCGCCGGTACGTGCGATCGATCGCGCCGAAGCCTTGCCTCACGAACTGGAAGGTGTGGGGATCACCGAGAAGCCGAATGCTCAACTGCCGCTGGATGCCCAGCTATTCGATGAACAGGGACAAGTCGTCACGCTCGGTTCCTACTTCAAACCCAAGCGACCGGTCGTTCTGACGCTCAACTACTACAGTTGCCCGATGCTCTGCACCTTGGTGCTCAACGGTGCCGTGGAGGCGATGCGCGAAATTCCGTTTGCCCCGGGGCAACAGTTCGAGGTGGTGACCATCAGCATCGATCCGCGCGACGACGCACGTATTGCAGCGATGAAGAAGGCGAACTACGTCGCATCGCTCGGCAAAGAGTCGGCCGCCGAGGGTTGGCATTTCCTGACCGGCACCGAAGCCGAGGTTCGACGCGTTGCCGATGCGATCGGCTTTTCGTACAAGTGGGTCGAAGAACGCAAAGAGTACGCACACGCGGCCGCGATCTTCGTGATCACCCCCGAGGGCCACGTCTCACGCTATCTGTACGGCGTCAAGTTCGAGCCGCAGACGTTGCGCCTGTCATTGGCCGAAGCTGCCGACGGTGAGATCGGTTCGGCGATGGACCAGTTGCTTTTGTTTTGTTTCCACTACGATTCTGCCGCCGGGCGATACACCGTCGCGGCGACCAATTTCGTACGACTCGGCGGACTGTTGACCATGCTTACACTCGGCATCCTGCTGGCTCGGTTTTGGCGCGCAGAAACGCGCCGCCGGCAGGCCTTGCCGGTAACGGGACATTGAACCCATGAAGAAGCTCCTCGCCTCGTCCCTCGTGTTGTGTCTATCCAGCCTGGCGCTCGCCGACAGCAGCGGACCTTGGGGTTTGCCCGACCCTGCCTCGACCGTCGCCGGCGATGTCGATTGGATGTACGGCTTCATCAACTGGATCTGCATCTTCTTCTTCGTCCTGATCATGGGGTTGATGGGGTACTTCATGTGGAAGTACCGCGGCCGTCCAGGCGGACTTCCCCCCGAATCCGAGAGCCACAACACCCCCTTGGAATTGGCCTGGTCGATCATTCCGTTGGGTCTGGTCGTGATGATCTTCTACTGGGGTTTCCAGGGGTACATGCACATCATGATCCCGCCCTCTGACGCCTACGAAATCCAGGTTTCGGGTCAGAAGTGGTCTTGGCAGTTCACCTATCCCAATGGTTACTTCGACAAGGATTTGCACGCTCCGGTTGGCCAAAAAGTGCGACTCGTGATGACCTCGCAAGACGTCATCCACTCGCTCTACATCCCCGCCTTCCGCATCAAACACGACGTGCTTCCGGGCCGATTCACCAAGCTCTGGTTTCAGAGCGAAAAGCCGGGCGATTACCAGATCTTCTGCACCGAGTACTGCGGCGACGGTCACTCCAATATGATGGCGCGCGCCATCATTCATGCACCCGGTGAATTCGAGAAGTGGCTGACTGTCGCCTCCGACCCCTTCAAAGATCCCAAGACCGGAGAACTCCGCCCACTAGAGTTGGTCGGCAAGGAGTACTTCAATAAGAGTGGCTGCACCCAGTGCCACAACGTCGATGGGGTCAACGGCATCGGCCCGACGCTCAAGGGAATCTGGGGTACACAAGCGGAGTTGGCCGATGGAAGCCGCGTGCTTGTCGACGAAAATTACGTACGCCAATCGATCCTGATGCCGCAGTCGCAAATCGTCAAAGGGTATCAGCCCGTGATGCCTACCTTCTCGGGCCGGCTCAAGGACAAAGAAGTGCTTGCAATCGCGAAATACATCGAATCCTTGAAGTGAGGCGTGTATGGCAACTATCGATACGACACACGTAGCACACGCTCCCAGCGCCCACGTCGCCGGCGATAACTACCTGACCCACTCGCGTGGGGTCCTGTCCTGGATGTTCACGCTCGACCACAAGCGGATCGGCGTGATGTACCTGATCGGCGTGCTCTGGCAGCCTTCTTGATGGGCGGACTGTTCGCGCTCGCCGTGCGAACCGAGTTGCTGACCCCAGCAAGACCATCATGGAGGCCGCGACATACAGCCGCGCCTTCACGATGCACGGCGCCATCATGGTGTTCATGTTCATCATCCCCAATTCCGGCAGCTCGACTTCGTTCTGCCCTTGATGCTGGGCGCCAAAGACGTCGCGTTTCCGAGGATGAATCTGCTGAGTTCTACATCTGGTGCCTGGAACACGCTGGTGATCCTGTTGTCGGTGGCGAAGGGCGGCTTGGATACGGGCTGGACGTTCTACACGCCTACAGCACGAGCACCACCGATGCGGTCATTCCCGCCACGCTCGGGGCATTCATCTTGGGATTCAGTTCGATTCTCACCGGACTGAACTTCCTCGTCACGATCCACAAACTGCGGGCGCCGAGGATAACCTGGTTCAACATGCCGTTGTTCTTGTGGGGCATCTACGCCACCACGATCATCCAGATCTTGGCCACTCCGGCGCGTGTTGGCGATGCGTTGCTTCTACTCTGTCTGGAGAAAACACTCGGTATCGGGATCTTCGACCCGGCCTTGGGTGGCGACCCGGTCTTGGCCAACACTTCTTCTAGTTCTATTCACACCCCGCCGTCTACATCATGATCCTGCCGGGTATGGCGATCATCTCGGAGCTGATCCCCACGTTCTCGCGCAAGCCGATCTTCGGCTACCGCTTCATCGGCTATAGCTCGGTGGCGATCGCGCTGTTCGGTTTCATCGTGTGGGGCCATCACATGTTCGTCTCGGGGCAGTCGCGGCTGGTCACCATGATCTTCAGCGCCTTGACCTTCAGTGTCGCGATCCCCTCGGCCGTGAAGATCTTCAACTGGCTGGCCACGATGTACAAAGGGAACATCGTCTGCGCCACGCCAATGTGGTACGCCTTGTCATTCATGTTCCTGTTCACGATCGGCGGGACTCACCGGCTTGCACTGCGCCACGCTGGCCGTCGACGTGCACTTGCACGACACCACTTCATCGTCGCCCACTTCCACTACGTGATGGTCGGCGGAACGGTGGTCGCGTTTCTGGGCGGATTGCACTACTGGTGGCCCAAGATGACGGGGCGGATGCTTCAACGAAACGCTCGGCAAGATCGGCTGTCTGTTCGTTTTCTGGGGTTTCAATCAGACGTTCTTCACGCAATTCATCCTTGGCCAGCAGGGCATGCCGCGCCGCTACTACAACTACGTCCCCCGAGTTCAGACGGCACGCACATGGTCTCTTCGATCGGGTCTTACATCATGGCGATCGGATTGTTCCTCACACTGGGGTACCTGCTGCACTCGCTGAAGAACGGGCGCGTGGCGCCCGCCAACCCTGGGGCGGCAACTCACTCGAATGGCACACGCCATCCGCCTCCGCCACACGACAACTTTGCCGAGGTGCCGGTATTGGGCGTACCGGTACGACGACTGGAAGTGGGACGAGGCTACCGGCGGCTATTACAAGAAGCAGGAGGCGTGAGGCGATGAGCGGCGGTCACGGCCACGATCCGCATCTGCAGCACCACTTCGATACGCCGGCGCAGCAGTTCGCCGCCTCGAAGTTCGGCGTCTGGCTGTTCATGGTCACCGGAATCTTGATGTTCGGTGGACTGTTCTGCGCCTACGCGGTGTACCGCGGCTTGCACCAGGAGATTTTTCACTACGCACACAAGTTTCTCGATGCGCGTCTCGGCGGCATCAACACGGTTGTGCTGATCACCAGTTCGCTGACCATGGCGATGGCGGTACGCGCCGCGCAGCTCGGTCTGAAAAGCAGATCCCGGTGCTCTTGGCGCTGACGTTCATGGGCAGGCTCGGCTTCATGTGCGTGAAGTACTTGGAACTCACAGCCACAAGTTCCACGACGCACTGCTCCCCGGCACTCTTCCCCATGTGCTCCGCGAGGCGGTCCGAAGGACACGGTGGCAGCGCCGGGACCACGGCGACGACGACACCCTCCACCGCAACATCGGTCGTGGCGGCGCCAGCTCAGAATCCCGATCGCCCATTGATCTTGGTTCCTGCCGACGGTCCTGAAGGGCTTGCAGTGGTAACAGAAGCGGCTGACGAGACCGGTCACGAACTCGGTCCGGAACCGCGCAACGTGCAGATCTTCTTCGGGATCTATTTCATGATGACCGGGCTTCACGGCATCCACGTGTTGGTGGGGATGGGGATGCTCGCCTGGGCGTTCAAGAATTCCCTGGCGGGAGCCTACGGGCCCACCTATTTCACCCCGGTCGAGATCGTCGGCATCTATTGGCACTTGGTCGATCTGATGCAGGATCTTCCTGTTCCCGCTGCTCTACCTGATCTCCTGAGGATCGACCGATGGCTCACGCGGCCACCTTGCGCGCAGGCCGACCAGCAGGCGGTTGCATGTCCACGTCCTCGATGCGCCTGTTGCTCGGCGTCTTCGCTGTCGATGGGTGCTCACCAGGCCGATGGTTGCGCTCGATGGATCTCGAGGTTGCTCGGCATCGATGATCGCGCTTGCTGTAGCGTTGCCAGGCGTCGCTGGTCGCGTTGTTCGCCCTTGCGTCTGGTGGGACGCTCCTTCGACCTGGTCTTCATCAGCCCTGCTGCCTGGCAATGATGTTGTTCATTGGACTCGCCCTGCTCGACGGCCACCTTCTCGGAGAAGTGGGTCAGGGTTATCGCCGAGGATCGGTGGCACCTGCCGGCGAACTGCCGAACTGCGGTACTGAGGCTGAAGGTCGTAGACTCCGCGGGCCTCGGCTGCGTACTCTCCTCTTCGTTGGAACATCGATGATGGGTTCTTCCAGGCGCCGACGATCTTTGCCAGCCAGCCGGCCAGGATCTGGGCGATGTGGATCGCGCTGCAACGCTCGACGATGTTGTTGCTTATGGTGTGATCGGTTTCTTGATCATTCGCCGCTCCGGGTGTTGCTGCTGGTGTCGCCTCGATTTCTCCGGCGAGCGGTGCCGACGCCTTGATTTCTGGTCTCTGCAACGGCATATGCCACGCTGTTCTCACCGGTGTTCGCAGCGGAAATCAATCATCGCTGCGGACGGGATTGGCGTTACGCTGATCCTCGGACTGCTCTTCTTGATCCTGCAAACCTACAACTGGCAACGGTGATCACCGCGCTCTATCCGGCTCGCGAGGCTTCGTACAAACTCACGTGGGTCTTGGCGGTGCACGGCGCCCATGTCATCGGCGGCTTGCTCCACTGGCGTACATCTGGCTTCGCGCCCGGCGTGGTTTGTACTCGAGTAGCTATCACCCTGGTGTCGGCTACATCGCGATGTACTGGCACTTCCTCGACGCTGTCTGGCTGGTGCTGTTGCGGTCTTGATCACGCTGGCTTAGGACCGCAGTGGCGCCAGCGCTCCACGAACGTCAGTTCGTCGAACGTCCGCTCACTCACGCGACCGGGCCTCGGGACGGCCACCGAGTACCCGGGCAAACCACAGCGTTGCGCGATCGCCTCGCCCTGCGGTGCAGGCCATGTCGCCTTGATCGCAATCGACGAGGCTGCCATCGTGGCGGCGGACGATTGTCAGCGGAGTCTTGACGCTGCGCGAACGGCGGGCATCGGATCGACCGGAAACCGCAGCAGGTCGGAGCCGAAGTACATCGAGTACGGGATCGCTCTGGTACTTTTCCTCCATCGCGGGTGCCGGCTTGATCACCAAGGTCTCGGGATGGAGCGTTCGCCGCTCCTGCCAGCAGGACCGTGCTCGGGACGATCGTCAGGGTCTGATTGCTCGAGGCGGCGATCCTGGACTGCCCGCCCCTGCAACGGACTCCACAGGCTTTCATCGCGCCACGACGGGCGCCGGTCGTACACCAAGAGCGTCGAGTTGTAGAGCAGGCCCGCGGAAACACCGAAGTCGAGCGTTTCATTGCCGACCCGCCGCTCGAACACGATCGCCGTGTCCTTCAGGTTGATGCCGGTCGCCGCCGGCATTGCCGGCCAGCGTCGTTGAGTACCTCGTGCCCAGCCAGTACGCGCAACGGGTAGGCGCGTTGATGCGGCGGCCTCCAGGCCAATCACGCGATCACTACCAACCAGGTACTTGTTGGCGAGGGCGAGATCGTCAGGGCGTCTGCATCCGCCGGTGTGAAGAACTCGGTTGGTCCAGCGTGAGGAATCGAAGATTTGCCGATACCGGTGTCCGCAATTCGTTCGCGTGCAACGACGCAGGTTGTGAGATCGAAGCCGGCACCACCTTGCGCATCAGGTTTTCGGCGCGCGTCGCGCTGCGCGTGCCGCGAGCAACACTGAGATCAGGAAGGCCAAGCCCAATACCAACGCCAAAACCAAGACCCAGCCGCCGCTCTCGAATGTGAGCCGTCGCTGCGGCTTGCGAAGAACGCTCAGCCACGATCGGCGTTGGCACTCGCAGGCACGGCGACCGGCGGCCAGGGCACTGCCACGATATCTGTGCCGACGGAGCGATTCGCAACCAACAGTCCCAGTGTCAGCGGCAGATAGATCAGGCTCGCGAAGAACAATGTGCGCGCGCTTTGTGCGGTTCGCTTGCGAAGAAACGAAAGCGCTGTCCACGAAACGCCGGGCTCGTCGCGCGGCGGCGCGCGAAAGCAAACAGGCCGCCCGCCATTTCGGCCAAGAAGCCTGCGAGTGCAATCGGTATCAGTGCCAGGCTGTAGACCAACGCCAGTGCGCCGGTGAGTCGGCCGTCGCGATCGACACTCCGGAAGCATGCGACCCCAGCGCCGCGTTCGTAGTCCTCTCGGTAGGCCAGGCCAACGCCAAGAAGTGCGGCACCTGCCAGACGAAGAGGATGCCGAACAAGATCGCCGCTTCGACATCGAGCGTGCCGCGCGCCGCCGTCCATCCCATTACAGGAGGCAGCGCGCCCGAGATTGCGCCGACCAGCGTGTTGAGCGTGCTTTTTGGACTTCAGAGGTGTGTAGACAATCAGGTAGGTGGCGGCCGCGACCGGGCGAGGCAATGCCGTGAGCGGCTGGCTGAACGCTCCGAGGACCAGCATCCGGAAACCAACATTGACGCAGAGACTAGGAAGCCATGCATCAGGGGTGAGTCGACCCGAGGGGATCGGACGGCTGCGCGTGCGTTCCATCTGCGCGTCGCGGTCGAGTTCCATCCACTGATTGAGCCCGTTCGCTCCGCAGGCCAAAAGCGCCGTGCCCAGGGTAGTCCAGAGCAGCGTCGGCCAGTCGATCACCGCGGCGCCTGTGATGTATCCGACGACCGTGGTGAGGACAACCAGCGACGACAATCGCGCCTTGCCGAGCGCCATGTACAGCGACAACAACTCCCGGACGCTGGTGCCGGTTTGAGCGTGCGCTTGCTGAGGAACCGTTTCGGACTGCATACCGGGGGTCTCGATCACGTTAGCTGGCAGGGGATCGTGCGTGGAGGAGCCATAGTAGACGACCCGCCCCGATGCGGCTATCGGATGCGAAAACAGGCGGCGCGGCCGGAACCCGCTGGATAGAATGGCGCGCAATGACAGAACGTCCGCCGTTCGAACGTCCGCAACTCGACGCTGGTGCGATTCTCGCGCTTGGCTTTTGCACCGCCGCCGCGATGTGGGCAGCCGGTTACGTGCTGCGGTTGCCGTTCGTGCAAGCCCCGCCTCCGATCGTGTTGGCGACGATGGTGGTGTTGAGCGTCGGTGGTGGTTATTTCGCGGGGCGACACGTGCGCGCTGCGCTCGGGACCGGCGCAATGGCCGGGGTTGTCACGATGTTGGTCAACACGCTGATCCTGCTCAGTCTTTTGAGTGGAGCCGATCCCGATGGGATCGTTCGGCGTGCGGCGCTTTGGGTGCCCGGAGCACTCGGCTTCGGCGCGCTGTTGGGAGCGATCGGAGCTTGGTTCGGCGCACGTCGTCCAAGCACGCCGCTCGATCGCGGTTCGTGGAACGCGGTGTTCGCGATCGGGTTGGCCGGCGCGACGTTCTGCATGATGGCGATCGGCGGACTGGTCACCAGCAACGAAGCGGGGATGGCAGTCCCGGACTGGCCGCGCACCTTCGGTTCGAACATGTTCTTGTATCCTCTGTCGCGCATGACGGGTGGCATCTATTACGAGCACGCACATCGACTGTTCGGAGTCTTGGTCGGCCTGACCACACTGACGTTGTGTCTGCGCTTGTTGATGGCTGACTCTCGACGCTGGCTCAAGCTGCTCGGAATCGTGGCGTTGGTCATGGTCTCGGTCCAGGGAGCGATCGGCGGTTTTCGTGTCACCGAGGCGAGCCTGTTGCTCGCCGTCGTGCACGGGGTTGTGGGACAGTTGTTCCTCGCACTGATCGTTTCGATCGCAGCCTTCTGCTCGCGACGTTGGCGCGCCTTCGATCGCGGGCGCGCACTTCACGTGGGAAGCGATCGAGCCTGGGTCGTGGCGTTGCTCGGCACACTCGTCGGTCAGCTCGCCTTGGGTGCCATCGTTCGGCACACCGGTAAGGGTGTGTTGCCGCACTTGGCGGTAGCAGCCGCGGTCGCAACCTTGGCGTTCGTGTGTGGGATGCGCGCTCGGTCGCAGCATCATGAGCGACCTCCCTTGGCATCGATCGGTGCGCTGTTGATGGTGGTGACCAGCCTCCAACTGATTCTCGGGTTCGCAGCTTTGGTGGCCAGCGGTGCCCGCGCCGCACAAGAACCGCCGACCGCCGCCGATGTGCTCTTCACCACGCTGCATCAGACCAACGGGGCTCTGATGCTGGCCGCGACCGCGCTCCTGACCGTCTGGACATTCCGACTGGTCTCCGCGCCGGAGCACGTCGAAGCAATCCGTCGTCCGGCCTGACCAGGCGCGGGACCGCGGTCGAGAAATTCGTAGAACCTCCCCGAATTTCGTGAGGATTTGGCGTACTTTCTCGGCGGCTCGAAGGGTTCTCGGGAGGTCGAAGATGCGTCGATATCTGGGATCGTTGTTGGTGGCGGGGATGCTCGCGAGCGGCGCGGCCAGGTCGCAAACGGTTCCGGTGCTCGAATCGGTCAATCCGGCGGCAGGTCCACCCAATGCCGAGGTGACGCTGGCAATCAGAGGCCAGAATCTGGCGCCCGGCCTGAAGGCGGCGTTGCTGCCTGGTGGGCCGGTCATGGCGGGACGCGCCGACCTGCTGGTCGACTGCTACGACGTCGCGCGAGACGGCGACCTGGCGCTGGTCGCGTTCTTCGAGCATGTCGACAAGTTCGGTGGGTTTCGCGTGCTCGATGTCGCCGACCCGCGCGCACCGCAAGTGATCGGCAGCTTCGATACCGTCGACCGCGGGCAGGCGCTGGCCATCCGTGGAACAACCGCTTTCATCGCGACGCTCAATCCCTACACCTACGTGATCGCGCTGCGGTCGGTCGATCTGAGCGATCCTGCGCATCCCCGTGAGCTGGCCGTGCTCTATCACCCCACCGGCTATCCGCAGAGCATGACGATCGCCGGACCGATGGCGTACATCGCTGCCGGAAGTGAAGGAGTTCTAATCGTCGACATCTCCGATCCGTCGATGCCGCTGTTGCGAGGTCAGATTCCAACGCAAGATTTCAGTTACGGCGTGATCGTTCGCGACCAGCTGGCGTACGTGGCTGACGGCGCGGCCGGCTTGCAAGTCTACGATGTGAGCGTGCCCGAATCGCCGACGCGTTACGGTAGCGGAGCGCCGACGGCAGGGCTGGCTTACGACGTCGTCGTCAGCGGCGGTGTTGCGCTGGTCTCCGACCCGATTGGCGGTCTGTTTGCGTTCGATCTGAGCAACATCAACGCGCCGGCGCTCACGTCGCAGATCACGACACCCGGCAGCCCCTCCGGTATTTGGCTCGAGGGAAAACGGCTGTTCGTTGCCGACGGCCCGGCAGGCCTCACAATCTTGGACGTTGCGAATCCGGCCTCGCCGCGCATGATCGGCAACACGGTGCCGCCGTCGGGCGCGCAAACAACCGCTGTGCAGGTCGTGGGCGGGTATGCCTACCTTTCAGACTTCTTTCAGGGGCTTGCCGTATTTGATGTGCGCCGATCCGCGGCGCCCAACACACTCGCGGCAAGCTTGCCGTTGCCTTCAGAGGCGCGCGACGCTGTGTTGAGCGGGAACACTTTGTATGTCGCCGCCGGTGAGGCTGGTCTGCTCACCTTCGACGCGTCCAATCCTCGTGCACTCATACCGCTCGGTGCACTCGACACTGACGGGAACGCCGAGGCGGTGGTCGTGGCCGGGACTCGCGCCTTCGTTGCTGACGGACTCAACGGGCTTCTGATCGTGGATGTAGAAAATCCGAGTGCGCCCGTCGTACTGGGCGGCTTTGACACGACCGGAAACGCCCTCGCGCTGGCTGTCGAGGGAGACGTTGCTTATGTCGCTGACGATGCGCGCGGACTGCGCCTGATCGATATCTCCAATCCCGCGGCGCCGGTACAGCTCGGTTTTTACGACACGCCCGGCCGCTCGTTCGGGGTCGCCGTGCAAGGCAACGTGGCGTACGTCGCCGACTACCTGCGTGGCTTGCAACTCATCGACGTGTCCAACCCACGCCGCCCCACACTGCTCTCCAACATCGACACGCAGGGTCGCTCCGTCGGTGTCGCGGTATCGGGAACTGAACTTTTCGTCGCCGATGATTTCAACGGTGTCGTGATTCTCGACGTGGCAAACCCGCGCGCGCCGCAAGTCATCGGTCAAGCGATGCTGCCCGGTAACGCGCTCGGGCTACGACTCGACGGCGACACATTGTCGGTGGCCGCCGGCGTCGCCGGCCTGGCGCTGATCGATGTGACCGATCGAGCGCATCCGTTTGTTTTCGGTTCATACGACACGCCTGGATCGGTGCGGGCGATCGCTGGCGGAGCGCCTGACGTGATCGTCGCTGATGGTGTCAGCGGGATCGCCACGCTCCGCCTCAACCCTCGTTTGGCAACTGTCTTCTTCAACTCGAGCACACAGGTTTCGACCGTTGCTCCGGCGGGTTTCGCAACGGGGCCGTATCACCTGACCATCGCGGGCGCCGATGGGAGCGCGACACTCGAGAACGCTTACACCGTGTGCGAGCCGCGGCGTGTTGCTGTCACGCTGACGCCGGTTCTGAACGACGGGCCTGATCGATTCCGTCTGCCGCTGCCGTGGCAAGTCTCGCTGAGCGCGCTCGACCCTCAGCGGACTCCGTATCGTGCCGTGCGGGCGATACTGCCGACGCTGCCTGCGGCGGTCGAAACCACGCCGATTGCCGATTCCGGTGAACTGATGATCGAACTGGTGATCAGCAACGGCAAGGCCACGGCACGCCTTCGAGGAAGCGAACTCGGCGGCGCTCTCGGCGATGTGGGCGAGGATTCGGCAGGCTGGTGCGATCGAGGTTGCCGCAGTGACCAGCCGCGATACCCGGAGGCGCAGATCCTGATCGGCTTCCTGTCCCCGAAAGCACGCCAACCCCGCCTGCCCGCAACAAAGCCTTCGACACTTGGGGTGACGCACAGACTCTGGCCGGTACACCTTCAGCGGCGATCAACTGAGAGTCATCGAGCTTGGCGGGCGATGAGGCCGATGCACTGTCTGGAAGGGTTCGTCGACGACGATCTCGGCTGTGCGGTACGCAGGGTCAAGCCTCGCTGCGGGTTGCGCTCGAGGGCGCTTGCCAGCAGTGGACGAAAACTCACCCGTCGATGGCCGCTTATTGCGCCGGCCGGCCCGAAGCATCAGGCCTGACTCTACCCAGGAAAGGTCGGGAAGAAACAAGGCGGTAAGGTTTTCCGGAACGCTTATCGACCTGCCAGATGCGCGTCGCCTCGCGCGAATCGGCCTCTTTTTCGGCTTTGACTCGAGCGCGGTGTTCTGCAGAATACGCACGCGGAGGAGGGGCCTCCTTGAACTGCTGCACTTTCCGTGCTCCGGTGAGTTCCAGGGTGTGGCGATCACATCCGAGCCTCGACTCCGGAGATCGGCATGACCAACCTCGATGTACCGGACACGAATCGGGGCGATGCTGGCTGTCGCATGCGCTGCTGCCGCTGCCGCCTTCGCAGTGCCGCCGCCAGAGGTGTATTTTCCGGCGTTGGATTCAGCACGACGACACGCTCACCCGGTCGTCGACGGCAGGTGCGACAAACTACAACGTCTATCGTGGGTCGGCGCTGCAGTTGCTGCGCCCAGCGCAGCCGCCACGCTGTCACAAATACAACCTGAGCACGCTCTCCGTATCGACACCAGTGCTGCCATCGATCGGCGACGCGTTCGTCTACCTGGTCACCGGTTCGAACGTTGATGGTGAAGGCACTCCCGGCAACGCTTCGTCCGGTCAAGCGCACGCTACGCTGGGGAACTGCAAGCAGGTGATGGATCATCACCTGCTCGACCGCATCACCTACGGCTGGAACGACTACGTCAAGACGCGACTCGCTGCGCTGGGGACGCAAGGGTTTCTCAACGAGCAACTCAACCCGGCGGCGATCAGCGAGGCGGACAACACGCCGTTGAACTCGCAGCTGAGCAACTTCACACCGCCAGACAATGCGCAAGAGTTGGCCTATCGCGATCTGGTGCTGGCGGTCTACGGCCGGCGGCAGCTGCAACAAGTGGTGGCCGAGTTTTGGAGCAATCACTTCAGTACCGATTGGAATCAGGTCTACGAGACCTACTTCCCGGCGCAAGACGTAACGGCCGATACCGAATATCGCGAGATGGAGCACTTCCGCTACTACGCGTTCAACGGCACGTTCCGCGACATGCTCGAAATGAGCGCACTCGGTCCGGCGATGATCCCGTACTTGGACACGACCGAGAATGTCGTCGGCAAGCCGAACGAAAACTACGGCCGCGAGTTGATGGAACTACATACCATGGGTGTCGACGGCGGCTACACGCAAAACGATGTTCGTGAAATGGCGCGGGTTTGGACCGGGTGGACGGTTTGCCGCAAGAACAACTCGAACGAACTCACCACACACCAGTACGCCGACCCAGCGGCCGGGTGCAATATCGTCGGCGGCAGGTACGAGCCGCACTTCGATTTCACCAAGCATGATTGCGGTGCGAAGGTGTTGTTCGCCGGTACGCCGCAACAAGTCAACATCGCTTCGACCTGCAACGGTGGCGGGCAGCCGACGGCTCCAGGGATCAACGATGCCTACGCTGCACTCGACGCGGTGGCCGATCACCCGTCGACCAAGCAGTTCATTTCCAAGAAGCTGCTGCAAAAGTTCATCACCGAGAATCCCACACCCGCAATGATCCAAACCGTCGTCGATCGCTGGACCGCTACGGGCGGCAGCAATTTGGAGGTTCTAAAGAAGGTGCTCGACTTCGCGACCCTGATGGACCCGGACAAGGTCGGGAACAAGATCAAAACGCCCTTCGAGCAGTTCGCAGCGACTTATCGTGCGACACGTGCGGACACCAATCCGTCTAACTTGGGAACGCTCTACAACTACCTCACTCGAATGCAGATGCTACCGCATCAGAAAGCCGAACCTACCGGCTACAGCGAGTTGGCGAAAGACTGGATCAACACCAACGATCTGCTGGAACGCCAAAACTTCGGCTGGGATGTCACCACGCAACTCGCGTTCTACGAGGACATCATTCCGCTCTTGGCCGACAACGGCCTGAACGCGACCTCTCCTCCGGCAAGCCTGGTCGACTTCTACTCGAACATCCTGTTTGGCGGCGCGTTGACGCCGTACGAGCGGCAGCGAGCCATCGATTTTCTTACCACGGACGATAACGGCGTACCGGCAACCGTGACCGACGATCGAATCCGCAGAATGGTCGCGTTCATGATCGGCTTCCCGCAGTATCTCGAGCAGTGAGGAGGGTGCGATGAAAGGTCATGAAAACTGCACGTGCAACCGTCGCAGCTTCCTCAAAGGCTCAGGCCTGACGTTGGCAGGCGTGGGGCTGTCTACATTCCTTCCCAGCTCGTTGGTCGACTATGCGATGGCGGCGAGCGATTCAGCCACCGGCAAACGGCTGCTGTTTCTCTACATGGGTGGCGGTTGCGATGTCATCAATACCGTCATCCCGCACGGCGATCCCGACTACAACCTCACCAACCGGCCTTCACTCTACATCCCGCAGCCTGGTCAGCCCGGTGGAGGGATCAATCTCAACGGGTTCGCCAGCTTTCACCCGTCGCTCGCCAAGCTGATGGACTGCTATAACGCTGGCGATTTGGCGGTCGTCCATCGGGTTGGGTATCCCTCGATGACGCTCTCCCACTTCGATGGGTACAAGATCTGGAACGGCGGTGATCCAGCCACGAAAGGGATCAGCAACGGCTGGCTTTACCGCTATGTCGCGGCCAACTCCCTGGCGAGCGGAGCGTTGCCGGTGCTCACGGTCAACGGCGCGACCCCAGGTTTGATCAACGGCCAGGATCGATTCGTCAACATTGCCAACGTCGATGCGTTCGACTATCTGCAAACCGATCCGATCAAAACCAAGTACCGTAACTCCTGGCGCGAGATTTTTGTCCGGACAAACGGTTTGGAGCCGTTCCGCCCGGTGCTCTCGCAGACGGGCGTGAAGCTGATCGACGTGACGCAGCAATACAAACTGTGGGATCAGGCGAACTGGAATCCCAAAGACCCCAATACGGGTGCGTACCTGTTCCCGGTCGACGCGACAACAGACACCCCTGGCTTCGGCTTCGGTGCCTATGGATTTTTCAAGAACCTGCGGGTCTGCGCGCTATCACTTTTGGAAAGCGACGGTCGCGGCAATGGAACTCGGCTCGCCGGCATGGAAATGGGCGGATTCGACACTCACGACGGGCAGGGCACGGCGACCGGCCCGCATCCCGACTTGCTGAAGTGTCGCCTACGGGATTTAACTCGCTGCGCCTCGTATTCACGGGCGCCGCTAACGACAACCTGGCCAGCAGCGCAACTACGCGGCGATTTGGGATGATGCCGCCGCCGCGACGTTCTCGGAATTCGACGAACATCTCGTGGAGAAACGGTAGCCTCGGTACCGATCACGGGGCAAGCCACGTTCAGTCTGGTGCAGGCGGCAACGTCAACGGTGGTGTTCACAACTGGCGACGCTGGCGACATGAAATCAGGCGCACGTTCGGAATCGATGGACACTATCTGCCGCATCGCACCGACTACCGGGCACTGTTCTGGGAGATCTTGCGCGATCACATGGGTGCGAATCCAGCCACGGTCGACACCGTGTTCCCGGGATACACCAGCGCCGGACTGCTCCGAACTGAACCTGTTCACGTAATCGGACTTCCGCATGGAAATGCCTCAGCCGACCGTGACGTAGAGCGAGCCGCCGGTCTGTTGGTCGCCGGCGCCCACTCGTCCGAGTGGCGGAGCGCTGATCGCCCTTCAGGATTGACGCTCTCATGACCCCTGGCTAGAATCCGCCGGCCCAGGCGCTGCCGGGGTTATCTCGAATTGGGTTTGTTCATTCATAGTTCGCCCACAACCAATCTCGCGGCGGCGCGCCGAGTGGGCTGGAGGAAACGCGGGTGGCCAAAAAGCAGATCGCAGCGGCGGAAGATCTGAATCTGATGAACATCGTCAACCGCCAGTTCGACAAGGCCGCAGAGCATCTGAACTACCCACCTGGCCTACTGAGCAGATCAAGGTCTGCAACACAACGTCTACTACGTTCAGTTCCCGGTGAAGTTCGGCAACGAATACCGGATGCCCGAAGGCTGGGCGCCGCCGAACAGGCCACTGCATAAGAAGCCACCAAAGGCGGGATCCGCTACAGCCGCATGGTCGATCAACACGAGATCATGGCTCCGGCGGCGACATGATCCCGCGCTATCGCGAAACGTGCCGTTCGGCGGTTCCAAGGGCGGCGTGAAGTTGAGTCCCGCGCGAGTACTCGCAGGAACAGCTCGAAAGGATCACACGTCGATTCACGTCCGAGTTGATCAAGAAGAACTTCATCGGTCCTGGAGTCAACGTTCCTGCGCCCGACTACGGCACCGGGGAACGAGAGATGTCATGGATGGCCGACACCTACGATGCCTTTTTCCCGGGCGGCCTCGACAACATGGCATGCGTCACCGGCAAACCGGTCAGCCAGGGAGGCATCCGCGGTCGCCGAGAAGCGACTGGACTCGGCACCGTGTTCGGCCTGCGCGAGTTCTTCAGGCACAAAGACGATGCGAAGTCGGCCGGACTCAGTGGCAGCCTCAACGGGAAGAAGATCGCGATCCAGGGTTTCGGAAATGTCGGATTCTGGACGGCGAAGATTCTCCACAACGAGGACCAGGCCAAGATCGTCGCAATCGGCGAATGGGACGGTACGCTGCACAACGCGGCCGGCATCGACATCAATGCGTTGGAGGAATGGAAGGCGCAGCGGGGGACCATCAAAGGGTTCCCCGGCTGCAAGCACACTCCCAAGGGTACCGATAGCCTCGAGGTCGCCTGCGACATCTTGATCCCCGCAGCGCTGGAGAATCAGATCAATCGCGACAACGTGAAGAAGATCAAGGCACGCGTCATCGCGGAAGCGGCAAATGGCCCAACCACCACCGAGGCCGAGGAGCACCTGCTGGCGAAGGGTGTCGTGATTTTGCCCGACATCTACCTGAACTCCGGCGGTGTAACGGTCTCCTACTTCGAGTGGACCAAGAATCTGACGCACATGCGCTACGGGCGCCTCGAAAAGCGTTTGGACGAGTGGAAGCGGGAGTCGCTGGTCGGTGCGACCGAGGACCTCGTCGGAAAGAAATACCTCACCGACTTGCGTCGCAAGCTGGTGCGCGGGATGGACGAAGTCGATCTCGTCCATTCGGGCCTCGAGGAGACGATGATTACCGCCTACAACGAAATCTCGGAAATCCTCAAACGCGTAAAGAAGGTCAAGGATCATCGTACGGCGGCGTACATCTCAGCCATCGAGAAGATCGCAACGTCATACATGGAGTTGGGCATCTTCCCCTGACCGCTGCCGAGGCGAAGTTCGCTCGGGCGGTGTTACAGCCGCCCGACGCCTTCTCTGCTCGACGGTCGTGTTAATGTCGGGTGCGATGGCCTCGAACAGAAAGATCCTGCTGGTCGTAATCGTGGCCGCGCTCGGCTACTTCGTCGATGTTTTCGATTTGCTGCTATTCGGCAGCGTGCGCGTGCAGAGTTTGCTCGATCTCGGCACGCCGGCCGATCACGTGATGTCGGTGGGCGCGCATATCCAGAACATGCAGATGGGTGGGATGCTGCTGGGCGGATTGTTATGGGGTGTGCTGGGCGACAAACGCGGTCGCGTCTCCGTCTTGTTCGGCTCGATCCTGCTGTACTCGCTTGCCAGTTTGGGCAATGCCTTCATCCAAGACCCCGAGACCTATGGCTGGCTCCGGTTCATCACGGGAATCGGATTGGCCGGCGAGTTGGGAGCCGGTGTCACCCTCGTTGCCGAGATGATGACGCCCGCGACGCGCGGGTTCGGCACGACCATCATCGCGGCCACGGGAATCGCAGGTGCCGTCGCCGCCAGCGTCATGGCCGAGCATCTGCCTTGGCGACAGTGCTACGTGATCGGTGGCGCGATGGGCTTGGTGTTGTTGCTGCTGCGCGTTGGCACATTGGAATCGGGCATGTTCCAGCGTCTTCAAAAGCACGGTGCAACTCGCGGCAGTTGGAAACTGTTGGTCCGCGACTCTTCACGACTGTGGCGCTATGTAGCGGTGATCATGATCGGAGTTCCGATCTGGTATGTGGTCGGAATTCTCGTGATCTTCTCGCCGGAATTGGGACGCGCCATGGGACTCGATCCAGCGCCGACGGCGCCACACGCGATTCGCTACTGCTATGTCGGACTCGTGTTGGGCGATCTGGTCTCCGGCTTGCTCTCGCAGCGGCTGCGAAGCCGACGGAGAGCCGTGGCTGCCTTCTTGGGTCTGACGTCGCTGACGCTCGTCGGGTACTTCAGCTTCGCAGCCGTTGCGCTGGGCGTGTACTACACGTTTTGCTGTCTGCTCGGGTTCGGCGCCGGCTACTGGGCTGTCTTCATCACCACCGCGGCGGAACAGTTCGGGACCAACATTCGCGCCACGGTCGCCACCACCGCACCGAACATCGTTCGCGGTACGGTCGCGCTGATTTCCCCGGTGTTCATCGCGCTGGCCTCGTCACTCGGCGTGCGCGGCGCCGCCATTGCCGTCGGTCTGGGCGTGTTTTCGCTGGCCGTGATCTGCCTCTGGCGCTTGGAAGAAACCTACGGCAAAGACCTGGACTACCTCGAAACCTAGGTCCCGTGATGTTCGCGATAGTTCGGCAGTAGACGCCACTCCGCGCCGGCGTTGACCGTCTCGTAAGAGAGCACAACGTTTTCGACAGCGCCGGAATCCCCACCGTGCCGGCGGAGAGAAAACGTGATTGCTGGGCTGGAGTTTACTGTCAGAGATGCAATCGTTGCCGCGGGAGCAACAGCCGTGACCGCGCTGCTGACGTGGGTCTACGCGCGCAACTCCGTCGCCCACGCCAGCCGACTCAGTCGCGAAGCGGCGCGCGATGAAATCGAGCAAGCAATCACCGGTCAACGTGATGCGATTGCCCGGCTCGAGATCGAGAAGCGGCAGTTGAGTGCGATCGTGTCGATGCTTCCCAACATCGCGCGCGTGTTGGCCAGCAGCACGGAGAAGCGAGAGATCGTTCCACTGCTCGGGATGATCGTGGAGCATCTGCTCGAGCCGAAAGAGGTGTACGTATTCTTACGCGCGCGTGAAGACGACGGCTTGGTCTTGGCGCACGCTGGGGGCGACCGCGCGGGAAGTCTCGCGTCAGGTCATCGCGTTCCGATGGATGCCGGCCGAATCGCAACGTCGGCTCGTTACCGACGTTCGCTCGATCCAAGCGAACTCTCCGATAGAAGTCGCTATCCGCTCAGCCACGACCCGGCACTCGCTCTCGTGGAGCGACGCCTTTCCGTTTGCGTTCCGATCTTGGCGGGAGACGCGTTGCTCGGTGTGATCGCGGTGGGCGGCGCCAACGCCAGCGCAGCCGACACCAAGCGGGCGATGCGCGTCGTCTCGGAACTCGGTGCGGCAGCATTGGTGAACGCGATGAACTTCCGCACCGCGCGGCTGGCGGCCGAGAGCGACCCACTGACGCGACTGTTCAACCGCCGGACTTTGAGCATGCGCCTGGAGCAAGGCCTCGAGCAGGCTCATCGACGAGCGCAACGCGTTTCGGTCTTTCTCTTCGATGTGGATCATTTCAAGCACTACAACGATCGCAACGGCCACTTGGCCGGCGATCAGGCGCTGAGATCGCTGGCGGACATCGTGCGACGCTGTGTCCGGGGCGATGACATCGCAGCGCGATATGGTGGTGAGGAATTCGCGGTGGTGCTGCTTGACGCAAACAAACAGGAAGGGCTAGCGGCAGCGGACAAACTTCGCGCGGCGATCGCTGACTTCGAGTTTGCGGAGGGCGCGGCACAACCGCTGGGCAGCGTCACCATCAGCGGCGGCGTCGCCACTTACCCCGAGGACGGGAACACCGCCGAGGAATTATTCGCGGCGGCCGACGCAGCTCTTTACGCCGCCAAGCAGGCAGGACGAAACCGGGTGCAGGCGTTCGTGGCCGCCGACGCCTTGGCGACCGGCGGGTTTGGGGCCGACTCAGATGTGGGGGAATGATGAAACAGGGGGAGCTTGACCGGTTGGGGGCCGATCTTGCGGCTTTGGCCGCCAAAGAGGCACCGACATCGGTTGCGGAAAAATTGGCGGCGAACGGCGCCGCCGGGATCTTGGTAATCGACATTGCTCCGTTGGTAGACGTGGAGCGCACTCACGGCGCAACCGTCTACGAGCATGTCGCCGCCAACGTTGCAGACTTTGCCGCTCAGATCGCGCACGAGTTCGCGCCTGATCTTGATCTGGTTCCGTGGCAGATGGATGGACGCGACCACGTCGCACTGGTCTTCTTTCGCGATTCCCAAGACGCTCGCTTTTATCGTGACTCGCTGCCGCGCTTTGCCGACCGACTCGACCAAGAGCTTCCGGCTCAATGTCGAAAGGCGCTCTACCCGTTCACCATGACGCTTCCGCACCTGCACGTAGGGTCGTCGGTGGTGCACTGGAACCCATCGCTTCAGGCGCTACGGCAGATTCAAAAAGGACTCGCGGCCGCATTGAGCGACGCCGCACTGGCTCAGGCCAACGAACAACGTCATCAGCGCGAGACGCTGCTCGGCTTGCTGTTCGAGCGTAGAGTCCAAAGTGTTTTCGAGAAGATCGTCGACCTCAACACCATGGATGTGATCGGTTTCGAGGCGTTGGCCCGCGGCCCGGAGGGTTCGAGCCTGGAACGCCCCGATGCGCTGTTCCGAATCGCGCGGGAGAACGATCTGGTTTACCAGCTCGACTGTCTCTGCCGGCGGACGGCACTCGCCGGTGCCGCTGGGAAAATCGGCGCCACACAACAGTTGTTCCTTAACTGTCTTCCGTCGTCGATTCACGATCCGATCTTCTCCGACTTGGAGTTGGTGCGGACGCTTACCACGGCCGGTCTTTGCCCCGCCCAGATCGTGTTCGAGATCTCTGAAAGCGAGGCGATCAAGGACTACGCTGTTTTCGAGCGGTTGCGCAGCCATTTTCGCGCCTTGGGTTTCCAATTCGCATTGGATGATACCGGCACCGGCTACTCGTCACTTTCGGCGTTGATGGAGCTCGCTCCCGAGTACATCAAGATCGATCGCTCGCTGATTCGAACGATCGATCAGGATCGCGCGCGGCAAGCGCTGCTGCGCGCCTTCAAAGAGGTTGGCGATCAACTCGGAGCAAAGCTGATCGCCGAAGGTGTGGAGACCAGAGCCGAACTCGAATGCGTCACCAGCCTGGGCGTGCCACTGGCGCAGGGCTGGTTCTTCGGCAAAGGGCGCGCGCTATAGCCGCGTCAACCATCGCCGATAGAGAGTGCGCGCCACCTGTTGCATCAAAGGCAAGCGTTTGTCGGTGTCGCGGCGAATCGACGCGACATCTTGGATCGTTGCCGTAGCGCATCCGATATGTTCGCTGCCAAGTTCGGTCCAAGACCGGATCATCGGTCGGGTCATCTCGACGTGGCATTGCATCGCCAGAATCGTTTCGCCGATCGCAAAAGCCTGATGCGCACAGCCTTGGCTGCGCCACAACCATTGTGCGCCGCTCGGAATCGAGAACGTTTCGCCATGCCAGTGGAATGCATGGAATCGCTCGGGTGTGTCGTCCAACCAGTGTCGAACCGCCGATTCCGTTTCGGCACGCCATACGGGATGCCACCCGATTTCGAGCACGTGATTCCGCCGCACTTGGCCGCCCATCGCCTTGGCGATGAGCTGGCCTCCGAGGCAATGCCCAAGCAACGGAATGCCCGCTCGCGCAGCCTGCGCAATCAGCATCATCTCCCGCTGTAAGAACGGGAGCGGGTCGTTGACGCTCATCGGGCCGCCCATGAAGACCAGCCCGGAATACGCAGCGGAATCGGCCGGGATCGATTCACCAAGCCATGCGCGCACGACGCGATGTGGGACGTCGTGCTCTGTCAGGAACTCTCCGAAGAACCCCGGCCCCTCGTGCTGTGCATGCTGAAAGATCAGGACCGGCTTCATTGCAATACTCCAAGCGCGCGTCGGCGAGGCCGCGGTACCACCGCACGTCTCGCCGCACGACGCTAGACCTTGGGCACGGCGCTGACCTGCATCTTGACCCATTCAGTGGTGACACTCTTGGGTCGTTCCAATGGAAGCAACAAGATGCGGTCGATGATCAATGACGCCAACGTGCCCATGGCGCGCGAGACCCCGAACAATACCGTGTAGAAATTGGTCTCGGTCATTCCGTAGTGGGTCAGCAGCGTGCCGGAGATGGCATCGACATTGGGCCACGGGTTCTTGGCCTTGCCCTGCTTTTGAAGCGTGGCTGGG
Organism: Acidobacteriota bacterium; assembly: GCA_046331425.1. Classification (GTDB taxonomy): domain Bacteria; phylum Acidobacteriota; class Polarisedimenticolia; order J045; family J045; genus JANNUT01. The sequence goes on along the minus strand of JAXLQU010000003.1, from coordinate 75,331 downwards.
ACCACGTCATAAAGCATGCTGACGACTTGGAACAACTCGTCTTCCGGGAAGTGACGTCGACAGAACACTTGTTGTGCGGTGTAACGTGGATCGGTCTGACGTAGCACCGCGTGGCCGTAGCCGGGCACCACGCGTCCGCTGGCCAACCAGTCGTTCACGTACGTTTCGACGGCGGCTCTGGATGGGACCCCGTCGCCCATCGCCTCGCGCATTTCGATGATCCAAGCCAGCGAATCTTGATTGGCCAAGCCGTGCAGCGGGCCTGCCAAGCCGCACATTCCGGCTGACAACGAGAGGAACGGATCGGAGAGTGCCGAACCAACCAAGCGCACCGTGTGGGCACTGACGTTGCCGCCTTCATGATCGGCATGCAGCACCAGGTACAGTCGCATCAGCTCGGCGAACTCGGGGTCTTCATACCCCAGCATGTGCGCGAAGTTGCCGGACCAATCCAGATGCAGCGGCCCGGGAGGAATGTGCTGGTTGCCCCGATAGCAGCGGCGATAAATGTAGGCGGCGACATGCGGCAACTGCGCTAGCAGCGTCATCGCATCCTCGAACATCGAATCCCAATGCTCGAGTTTGTTGACGTGATGCACCGCGTCCGAGAATTTGCTCTGACGCTGGAGCGCCAAGATCCCGATCGCGAATTGCGTCATCGGGTGCACATCCAACGGCAGTGCATCGAGCGTTCGCTTGGCGTACTCGGGCAGTCCTTCGCGCCGTCGCCATTCGGCCGTGACACCGTCGACATGAACGCGTTCGGGAATGTCGCCGGTGAGTAGCAGGTAGAACAGCCCTTCGGGTAACGGCTCGTCACCGCCCGCAGTCTTCGGGAGTCGTTCGCGCACCTCGGGGATCGAAAGCCCGCGATAGCGAATTCCCTCCATCGGATCGAGCGCCGACGGTTCCCAGGTCATGCACTTCACGCTGCGCATGCCTCCGAACGCTTGACCTACGGTGACGTCCGAAATCTTCATGTCACCGTGTTTCTCGTTGAGGTTTTTGACCTCTTCGCGCCAGGGCTGAATTTTCGTGGACAGAACGGTTTTTAGATCGGGCATGGTTTGGTTCCCCGGGGGAGTTGAAGGACGTAGTTCACCACTGCAGTCAAGGCCCGACAACTGCGCGAAGTCTAGTCGTCGGGCGCACCCTCGGCCACCGATTTCAACGCGCGATACAGACACTCGATCGCCAGTTTTTCAGGTCGCGATCAGCCGCCGCATGTCCTCGGGCATGGGGGCCTCGATCTCGATTCGCTCATCTGCCCGACGGGGATGGGGGATCGACAGCCGATGACTGTGCAGCATCAGGCGATCCGTCACCAACAGCTCTCGGTGCTCGGCGTCCAGACCGCCCTGGGTGAGGAATCGCCGATACTCCTTGTCGTCAAGCCGATAGAGTTTGTCTCCCACGATCGGTGTCCCGGTATAGGCCAAGTGGGCTCGGACTTGATGTCGCCGACCGGTCTGCGGCTCACCCATTACCAGCGTCAAGGCCCCGAGGCGTTGCAATACCGTAAAGCGCGTCTCACAGGCTCTGGCATCTGTACCCTCGGGTCCTTGGCGAAAAATGAAGTTGTCGCGACTCACGGCCCCGAGTGGGAGCGTAACGGTGTACTGGTCCTTCAGGGGAACGCCGAAGACCACCGCCAAGTAGCACTTTTTCACCCGACCACGCTCGAATGCTGTTTGGATCTTCCGCGCTGCCCAGGTATGTCGGCCGAGCAGCAGCACGCCCGAGGTTTCGGCATCGAGCCGATGGGCAAGGGTCAAACCCGGCTCGCCGCGCCGAATCCTCAAGAGGGTGATCACCGTATTGCGCAGGTGACTGTGCGTCGGGTGTACAACCAACCCCGGAGGTTTGTCGATCGCCAGGATGTCGTCATCCTCGTAAAGCACCGAGGGGTCGAAGTCGATCTCCTGCTCGTTGACCTCGGGGTCGTCGATCCAAACCTCCTCGCCGGCACGGACAGGTGTTGCGCTCTTGACCGGTGCTTCCCAAGACAGCCGAACCCGCGTCTGGATTGCCTGTTGGATACGCGCTCGCGATAGCCGCGGAATCATCCGCTGCAGAAACTGATCGAGTCGAAACCCGGCCAGAGCGGGGCCGACCTTGAATCGCACGGGTGTCGCCATACCGGTCGGATTCTCGCGACGCGTCGGCAGGACGGCAACATCAAACCCGCGAGCGGTCTTCGTTCCCCGGGTCGCGATCGCGTCGCCAGCGTTCCCAACTTCGGTCGTGGGCGGAGTCAAAGCGCATCAGAACCAAGCGATCGCGTGACCGACTACGATTCGCCCAAAGACAGGTTCCCACCCAACCAAGACAGTGGCGACGAGGAGCCGATCTTGAGCGACACGGCGGCCGGCCGCTCGAAGACCCAGCCGGTATCGGCGCCTGACAACTCGTCGCACCAGAAGACTTGGCGAATGCCGCGCGCGGCGAAACGACGAAGCCCTTCGGCCGCGAGTGGCCCCGAAAGGTCGAACGCGTTCTTGCCATCGCAGGCCGCTGACGCGAGTCGGAAGGAGTGACCTCCGCCGACCACGAACCAAGCGAACGCTTCCGCGCGACCGTCGATTCGAAGCAACTGCAATGTCATCGAACCGTTGACCGCTCCCGCCAGCAGCGCTGTCCGCACGAACTGGCGGGTGGCAGCGCTGCATGCAAGCGACCGCCCGGCGGCGGCGGCCGGCGAGCGTTTGGCGATCTGCAGCACTTCGATCACGCTGGCGCGTGCGCTATCGATCTCACGCACCTCGCAAATCTCGAATGCGCTCCGCTCGTGCGCGTTGCGCCAGGCCGCGACCGCGCGTTGTCGCGCCAGGCTGCAGCGCGATGTCATCGATTCGAATCCGTCGCTGAGATCGATTTGGGCTGCGGTGCGCGACGGTTGGCGCTGGTGGGGCGTGCCCCGTCTGAACCCCTCACGTTCGAGCGCTCGGGTCAGCGGAGACTCAGGACCTAGGCCATCGAAGACCAACGCGTCGTTCGCCGCCCATGACATCGCCGCGTGGACCAAGGCATCGAGAACCACCGACGCCTGCGGGCCGCGTGAACCGCGCGTCGGCATTATCAAGAGCGGATCCAAAGTCGGCAGATCGAGTGTGGTGGCAGGTGTGACGACCCGGCGCGGCCAACCCCATCGCGTGCCGCGCCTCCGGGTCAACGGCAGGGCGGCGATGAGGTTGCCGTCGAATCGAACCTCGATCAGTACGCTGTCCTGAAGACGCGCCGTTGCATCGAGCCAAACCGTCAGGAGCGAGGCCCCAGCAAGCGGCTGACGACAAACCCTCGCCAACTCATCCCATTCCTCGAGCCCGCGAGGGCTGAGTGAGGTCATCGAGTGCGTGTTGAGTTCGAAACTCGGTCGTACCGGTAGCGACACGTGAGGCGTCCGATGCGTTCCCCAGACCGGAAAGGTACGGGCAAACATCTCGTTGGCAGCCGGGTAAATGGCTCTCCATAATCCCGGCCATGCGCCCATCCAAGCTTGTGACTGTCGCCTGCCTTGCCTCGCTAACGGTCGCCGTATCGGCCCTGTCCGCATTCGCCCAGTTCGGCCCTCAGGCGTTGTTCGCGCCCGGACAATCGATTCCAGCCGCGGTGCTGCAGAACGAGGGCGGACGAGCCGGACGAGAGCTGCTCAACTATCTCGGGAAGCGACCGGTCCTGGTCGTTTACTGGCAGCCCCGCAATCCCACCTCTGAGTCGGCGCTGATTTCGGCCTTCAACACCGTCCAAGATGTCGCCCCCGATGTGGCGTTCTTTCCGGTGGCGTTCCTCAGTTCCGGTCAGTCGCCCAGCGATGTCACCGCCGCACTGGCGCGGTTCGGAGGCGGGTCGTTGTCGAGCTCCGACGATTCGGGCCCGCTCGCTCGCGTGCTGGGGTTCAACAAGCTACCGAGTTTTGCATTGATCGATGCGGGCGGTGTGTTGAGGTTGGTGGGCGGAAGCGATATCTCACAAAACAGCCAGCAGGGGCCGAGCATCTTCGACGCCGTGATGATGGCGCAGAAGGGCCAGCCGATACCGACACTCGGGGTCTTGAACGCGCGCCCGGTATATCGAATGTTGGGGAAGCTGCTTCCGGAGTTGGCGGTCACGGAGCTCGACGGCAAGACCTATCGCAAAGCCAATGAACTTGTCGGCGCCAAAAAACGAACCCTGTTCGTCTATTGGCTACCCAGTTGTTCGCACTGCCGAGAGGCACTGCCGAAGCTCAAGGACTGGTACTCCAAAGCCAAGCCCGATGACCTGCAGATCGTCGACATCTCTCGCGGCGATGTCGACTCGATGCGGCAAGAGGCAGCGGCCTTCGTCAAGGACTATCCGTGGAACACGCACTTTCTCGATGTGACCGCGGAAGCAGGCAAGAAGATCATGGCGATGGAAACACCCAGCGCGTACTTGGTCAGCGCCGATGGAGAGATCATCGGCATCCAGGTTGGCGGCAGCATCGATTGGGGCCGCTGGTTGGGCAAATGAACAGTTCTCTCCGGGTAGGAAACCCCGGAGCCGATCCGCGCTAAGCTCACCACGATGAAACGCGACACCTCGCGCACCAAAGGCCGCCGCGACGCGACGAAGGCGGCAACGATCGGGCGGGATGCGGCGATTGCACTGCCGGCGAATCAGACGCCATCGGCGCCTGTCGACCCGCTGGACGTTCCGACGATCGTGGAAGCGCGCGCGGTGCCGCACGACGTCTCAGCTTCGATTCCGGTCGAGGAGCCCAGCGTCTCTCTGGTCGAGCCCACCGCGTCTACCGACGAGCCATCGGCTGACCCACCGGTGGGCGACGCAGAGGTCCCAGGATCGGCCGGCCCACCTCCGTCCCCAGTTGGCCGTCGAGGTCAAATTCAAGCAGCCAAGGCACGCTTCGATCTCGGTCCGCAACAGCGGATCCTCAGCGAGGCCTTGGGCGAGTTGCCTCCGGGCTACGGACTCACGCATTGCAGCGCGTGGGTTCGAGATCCGCGTCACGTGATCGCAGTTTGGGATATCAACTCGACCGATCAAACCGAACGCGGCGATGAACTTGGGTGGGAGCGGGTCGCCGTACGGCTGCTCGACGGCGGGGGAAACGTGTTGCGGCAAATTCCGGTCGCCCGACGGTCCGGCATCTGGCACATCGCGGTACCCAACCCGGGAGAATCGGTGCGGATCGCGGTGGGATTTGCGCTTGGGGACGGTCGCTTCGAAACGGTGGCCCGCTCGCACTATGTCCAACTTCCTCACGCCGAAGCCGGCCGCGACTCTGTCGGGGAAACGGCACGACTTCCCGTTGAACTCGATCGCAGGACGCTGCTGCGAGCCGAGCCTCCACCGCGCCCCGGATTCGGGAGTGGTGGCCAGGAGTCTCCTGGTTGGCGTTTGCACCAGCGGATTCGTATCTCTCGGCGCTCGACGTCGCCGGAGTCGTGGCTCGGCCCCTTTCGCAAGGAGTGGGACGCAGGGGTTGCTCCCCCACCGCGAATCGTGATCGAGCCGGAACCGGAACCGAGCAGCGACGACGAGCAACATTCGCCACAAAGATCCGACGTCGGCACCGAGAACGGACACATGGCCGCCGCCTCTTCTCGGCAAAGCGGCGCGAACTCATCTCGAACAGGAGAAAGCGCATCGCCTTCGGATCGCGGCGCTGCCGACTCGTCCCAAGCGCGCCCTTCTCAGGCGGGTGGCGACGCAGCGCAGGCGCCCCGTCGGCTCGATGCCGTGAGTCCATTGCGTGCCTCGCGACCGTACGAGAACCTGCCCTCGCCGATCTCTCGCGGCGGCCTACCTGGTGAGCCGAAAGGACCATTGCAGGAGAGCTCGACGAAACCCTACTCGGTGCCTGCGGGTGAGACGTCGAGATCACACGAGCCGATTCGCAATCCCACTCAGGAGTCGATGAGCTCGCCGCGTGGAGGGTTTGGGAAACCGCGCCCCGAGCGAACCTGAGATGGAGCGTGGTGCGCTCGTCATCGTGTTGCACGCCCATCTCCCCTGGGTGCGACATCCCGAGTACCCGTTCTTTCTCGAGGAACATTGGCTGTTCGAAGCGATCACCGAAACCTACCTTCCGCTGATCGAGACGTTTCGCAGCCTGACCCAGAGTGGAATTCCGCTGCGGATCGCGATCGACGTGTCACCGACCGTCGCCTCGATGTTGGCCGATCCGTTGCTGAAGAAGCGTGCCGAGAACTATCTGGTGCACCTGGTCGAACTCTGCGAGAAAGAGCTCGTTCGCACCAAAGACGACGCTCAGTTTGCGCCGGTCGTGCGCTTCTATCACGAACGGCTGACCCGCTTATTGACGTTGTACCGCGAGACGCTCGGCCGCGACATTCTGGCTGAGTTATCGCGCTTGGAATCGGAAGGAGTTTTGGAACTAGCAACGTGCGCTGCGACGCATCCGTTGCTGCCGACCTTGATGGATCACCCGGGACTTGTCCGCGGGCAGATCCGGACAGCGGTACGAGAACACACTCGGTTGTTCGGACGGGCACCGCGCGGCATCTGGTTGCCGGAATGCGCCTATGCTCCCGGCGTCGAGCGGTACTTGGCCGAGGCCGACATTCGCTGGTTCGTCGTCGATGCGCATGGAATCGAACACGCTCGTCCGCGACCACGCGCTGGAGTGCACGCTCCCGTCTACACCGAGTACGGTGTGGCAGCGTTCGCGCGCGATATCGAACCGGCTCGCCAAGTGTGGTCGGCCGAAGCTGGCTTCCCAGGCGATGCGGTATATCGCGAGTTCTATCGTGATGTCGGATGGGACCTCCCGCTGGACTATGTCAGGCCGTATATCGACCCATCGGGCGCGCGGATGTTTACGGGACTCAAGTACTATCGCGTGACCGATCGCAAGACCGATCTGCGCGAGCCGTACGATCCCGAGGTTGCGCGCAAACGCGCCGACGAACACGCCACGTTGTTCTTGCGCGCACGCGTGACCGAAGCCAAGCGCTTGGCCGCCGAGCTAGGTCAGCCGCCGGTGATCGTTTGCCCCTATGATGCCGAGCTGTTCGGGCACTGGTGGTTCGAGGGCCCTTGGTTCTTGGAGTACCTGTTCTGCAAACTCGCCTACGACCAAGACACGCTTTCGGCGCGGACACCTTCCGATGTGCTCGAGGCATGGCCCGAGCAAGCGGTCGTCGCACTGGGCGCATCTACCTGGGGTGCGGGCGGCTACTTCGAGGTTTGGCTTGGCGCCAGCAACGACTGGTGCGTGCCGCACCTGGCCGGAATCAACGCGCGTTTCGAGCAGTTGCTGCGTGAGCAGTATGGACGCGCGCCGTTCGTCGATCGGGTGCTACGGCAGATGGCTCGCGAAATGATGCTGGCACAATGCAGCGATTGGACGTTCTTGATCAGTACCGGCACAGCAACCGACTACGCCAAGCGTCGCTTTAGCGAGCACGTGCTGCGTTTTCATCACCTCGAGAAGATGCTCACAGATGGGCCACTCGACGAAGAATTCGTCGTGCTGTGCGAACAGCGGGACGGCCTCTTCCCGAATCTCGAACTGACGGACTTTGCATGAACGGCGAGGTGGGAAGATTCCCCAGGTTGCGGGTCGTGCTGGTCGAGCCTCAGTACGATGGAAACCTGGGCCAGGTCGCTCGCGCGATGCGCAACTTCGGGCTGTTTCGTTTGGTGTTGGTGGCAGGGGACGCCGACCCGACAGCGGACGAAGCGCGTTGGTTTGGGCGCGAAGAAGGGTTGCCGATCCTCGATGCGGCGGTGCGCGTCGCGAGTCTCGGTGACGCGATCGCCGACTGCGCCGACGTGATCGGTTGCTCGCGTCGCAGTGGGAAATATCGGGGAACGCCGCAGGCGCCCGAGCAGATCTGGGCCGAGGCGCGGCCATGGTCGGGCAATCACGAGACCGCGCTGGTGTTTGGTCGCGAAGCGCACGGGCTCTCGACCGCGGAACTCGACCTGTGTCATCGCGTGCTCTCGATTCCATCGGATGATGCCTGTCCTTCGTTGAACCTGGCGCATGCTGTGGCGGTGGTGGGCTACACCTTGATGTGCGCGCAGCAAGGTGCTGTCGGCGCGTCCGAGGAACCGCGCGATGACGAGGCTGAACCGGCCAGCAGCGAGCAGATCGAAGGAATGTTTCAACACCTGCGTCGCGTTTGGTATCGCATCGGTTACTTGAATCCGCAGAATCCGGAAGCGATCCTGCGTCGCTGGCGGCGCATACTGCATCGCGGAACGATGTCGGTTCACGATATCAACGTGATTCGCGCGATGGCGCACCAAACCGACTACGTCGCCAAGCTGGCGAAGATTCCGGAAGGAGGGCCAGCCGAGGCGCCCGAAATGTTCAACAAACATCAGAACCGCTGAGTCGGAGTTGGTTCCGATCGCGAGCCATTTACGGTGACGCGCGGACCGCTCGCCGGATGACAGGGCGGTGGAAATGCGGATCCCCATAGATTCCCGGCCGGAGGAGGTGGCACGTGGTTGCGTTGGGCTACCAAAACATCGAAAAAAGCTACGGTGATCGACCCGCCGTGCGAGACGTGTCGTTCGACGTGCAAGAGGGTGAAATCTTCGGGCTGCTTGGACCCAACGGCGCAGGCAAGACCACGCTGATTCGAATCTTGATGGACATCATCCGTGCCGATCGCGGCAACGTGTCTCTGTTCGGCGGACCGGTCGATGGCGAGAAGCTCGATCGCGTCGGTTACCTTCCCGAAGAGCGCGGGCTCTACAAGAAACAAAAGACTCTCGAGGTCCTGACGTACTTCGGCACGCTCAAGGGGCTGAGTACACTCGAGGCACGCAAGCGTAGCGCACAGTGGCTCGATCGCGTCGGCTTGGCGGAGACGGCGAGTTGGAACGTCGAGCGCCTGTCGAAGGGGATGAGCCAGAAGATCCAGGTCGCGGCCTCGATGCTGCACGAACCCGACCTGGCGGTACTCGACGAGCCGTTCTCCGGACTTGATCCGGTGAACGTCAATCTGGTGCAGGACGTCATCAAGCAGCGTAGGCGCGATGGAAAGACCACCATCCTCTCGACGCACCAGATGGATATGGTGGAGACGCTGTGTGATCGTGTCGCACTGATCAGCAAGGGCGAACTGATGATCTACGGCGAGGTCAACGAGGTCCGACGTCGTTACTCCCACAACGAGCTTCGCGTCGGGGTCGAAGGGGAACTTCCGGAATTGCCGGGGGTCGCCGAGTCGATACACGAAGAGAACGGGACACATCGGCTGAAGCTGCAAGCCGGTGTGAAGTCGAATCAGGTACTGACGTCCTTGGTCAACTCGGGTGCCCACGTCACGCGTTTCGAAGAGGTCCTAGCCCCGATGCACGACATTTTCATCACGGTCGTCCAGGGGAGGGGCTGATGACACGTTGGCGCAAAGTGAAGGCGGTCACCGCCTACGAGTTTCTCTCGACGGTGAAGCGAAAGGCTTACCTGATTCTGACCTTCGGAATGCCACTGATCCTCGCTGCGTATATTGGACTGATCTCGCTCATCGGCAGAACTGTGGGGCAAGACGAGCGCAAGACCAAGGTCTACGGCGTGGTCGACCTGCCTGGGATACTGCGCTTGTCGGGTGATACCGCTGCACCACTTCCAGAGCTGCCTGCCGAGGCCAAGGCGGCGCTCGAGCTGAGTGGTCGCAAGCGGGAGGTCGAAGCGGCGATGGCGATCGAGAACAGCGTGTTTCGCCCCTTTCCCGATCTCGCTGCTGCCGTGGCTGCGCTCAGTGCCGACGAGATCAAGGGCTACTACATCATCCCCGCAGATTACAAAGAGAAAGGCGAGATCGACTTCTACCTGTTGGAAAAAGATATGAACGTCATGAGCGGCGGGAGCGGTCGACCGTTCGGCGAGTTACTTCAGCAACGGATGCTTGCGGAGCGCGTGCCGCCCGACATTGCAGCGCGGCTCAAAGAGCCGGTATCGAAGCGCCATGAATGGAAAGTCGCCGCCGACGGAACAGCCAAGCGTATCGGTCAGTTCGAAGAGGTTGCGAAGTTCCTGATGCCGATTGTGTTTGGAATGCTGTTCATGTTCGCCGTGCTGTTCACCGGCGGTTCGCTGCTTCAAGCGGTAGCGGTCGAGAAAGAGAACAAGGTCGTCGATGTACTGATCAGCTCGGCGTATCCCGAAGAGATCTTGATGGGCAAGCTGCTGGGGCAGGGCGCCGCCGGCCTGCTTCAGATCGCTGTGTGGTTCGGCATGATGGCGGTTGGAGGCTTGCTGTTCTTCGGGCTGCTGGCTGAGTGGGGTGTATCGGTGCCGTGGCTTGCGATCTCACTCGCGCCACCGTTCTTTGTGGCCGGCTATCTGCTGTTGGGTTCTCTGATGGTTGGCGTCGGCTCGCTGGGCAACAACATGCGCGAGTCACAGCAACTGACTTGGGTGCTCAACATGATCCCGGCGGTGCCGATGATCTTCATGATGCTGATCCTACGCAAGCCGAACGGTACGATGGCACAGGTACTGAGCTGGATCCCATTCACGGCGGGTCAGACGATGATGATGCGACTCTCGGCGGCTCCCGACGGCATCCACTGGTGGGAGATCCTGGGAGCGATGCTGTTGATGGTCGTAGCAACCTGGGTCTGCATCAAGATCGGCGCTCGGCTCTTCCGGGTTGGCTTGTTGCTTACCGGAGCAAGGCCGAAGTTTCGCGAGGTACTGAAACAGGCCGGTCTGGTGTCTTGATCGCGAGGGGGCGGCTCGCTGACCGGCCGCCCCTACAATGTCCGCCATGCCAGTTCCGCTCACGCTCTTTTCGAACCGCACGATGCTGGATCACGACCAGGGTCCACATCATCCTGAGCGCCCCGAACGACTCTCGGCGATCTTGGAAGCATTCGAGCGGCACCCGCTGCAGAACGTCGTTCATCGCGACCCGATTTCGATCGACCAAGAGCGACTGGAGTTGGTTCACGACCCGGATTACGTCCGCTCATTGATTGCGCTGACCGGTCGCTCAACGACACTCGACGCCGATACTCGTGTTTCGCCGGGCAGCATTCCGGCCGCACGTCTTGCGGCGGGAGCAGTCGCCGATGCGGTACACGCGGTGATGACCGGGGCGTCGACGAGAGCGTTTGCGCTGGTGCGGCCACCGGGTCATCACGCTGAGCACGATCGGGCCATGGGATTCTGTTTGTTCAACAACGTCGCCGTCGGAGCTGTCCGAGCATTGCAGGACGAGGGCGCGCAGCGGGTCTTGGTGGTGGACTGGGATGTTCATCACGGCAACGGAACGCAACACACCTTCGACGATGACGAGCAAGTCCTGGTATTCAACACCCACCAGTGGCCGCTGTATCCAGGGACCGGTTCGAGAGACGAGGTCGGTAGGGGCAACGGGCGGGGATTCACCGTGAACGTACCGCTCCCCGGTGGTTGCGGTGACGGCGACTACGCTGCCGTCTACAACGAGTTGCTGAGTCCGATCGCCGAGCAGTACCTACCGGATCTGATCCTGATTTCTGCCGGTTACGACGCGCACCGTGACGATCCACTTGGAAACATGCGCGTCACGACCGCAGGCTTTGCGTCTCTGTGCGGCATCGTGAGGTCATTGGCGGATCGCTTGTGTGGCGGGCGATTGGTCCTGACGCTCGAGGGGGGGTATCACATTCAGGCGCTGGCACAGAGCGTTCGGGCCTGTGCTGCGGTGCTCAGCGAGGAAGCGATTGCGGTACCGGTCGAGGCACCAGCGAGTGAGGCGGGCCGAGATGGCTTGGAGCGAGCGAAGGTGGTGCAGCGTGAGTTTTGGAGGGTCTGACCGTGAACACCGAGAAGCGCGACGCGGATGTGCTGATCGTGGGCGGCGGCGTGATCGGTTTGACCTGTGCCGAGGCTCTGTCTCGCGCCGGCCGCGCGGTGACGGTGATCGACCAGGGGGAACTCGGACGCGGGAGTTCGTGGGCCAACTGTGGGCTGATCACACCCAGTCACGCGCTGCCGTTGGCTCTGCCCGGCCTGCCTGCCAAGACCTTGAAGTCGATGTTGCACGGCGATGCGCCGTTCTACATCAAGCCGCGCCTCGACGCCTCGATGCTGGTGTGGGGCCTTAGATTCTTCGCCGCGTGCAATCTCGACCGTGCGCGTCGCACGGCCAAGGCCAAGCAAGCGTTGTTGGCGTTGTCACGCCATCGCCTCGAGGAGTTGATCGCGAAAGAGTCTGTCGACTGCGAGTGGACCGACGCAGGTTTGTACTTCGTGTACAAAACGCCGCAGGCGTTCGCGGCGGGCGACCTCGAGGATCGACTGTTGCTGGAGTTGGGCATCGAGTGCGAGAAGCTCGACGGAGCTGAGCTTTCACGCCGCGAGCCTGCGGTCCGGCCCGGAATGACCGGCGCACGCTTTTATCCGATCGATGCACATTTGCGCCCCGACAAACTGGTGTCTGGGTTGGTGACGCGACTACGGGCGCGAGGCGTGACATTCCACGAGAACTGCCGTTTGGTCGAGCTTGTCGGCGATGCCACACAGATTTCATCGGCGCTTACCTCGATTGGTGAATTCAGGGTTAGAGACGTGGTCATCGCCGGTGGGGCCTGGACGCCGGCCCTGGTGAAGCAACTCGGGGTGACGCTACCGATTCAGCCCGGAAAGGGATACTCGATCACGATCGATCGTCCGGTTGGTGCGCCACGAGCTCCGCTGATCTTCAAAGAGCGCAGCGTCGCGGTGACTCCGTGGGAGTCGCAGCTACGCATCGGTAGCACGATGGAGTTTTCCGGTTATGACTCCACGCTCAATCGCGCACGGCTCGACGCGATTCGCCGAGGGGCGCGCGAATACATGCACGCGTCGATCGACGGTGGGCGGCAGACCGAGTGGTACGGATGGCGCCCGATGACTCCGGATGACCTGCCGGTGATTGGCGCCACTCCGCGCTATCCAAACGTGACGATCACCGCCGGACACGGAATGCTGGGTGTGAGCATGAGCACGGGGAGCGCGGAACTCGTCGCAGCACTCGTGTGCGGCGTGAAACCACCCGTGGACCCTACCCCCTACTCACCGCTCCGTTTTCGCTGACGACGCAAATAGGTAGAACGTCCCCGAATTAGGGGCCGCAGGTGCCCGTGATCGACTTCTGCGTGATGCCGCAGGCGTTGGATTGCGAGGGGCGTTCCTGGCCGTTGCTGTTCGGGCCGTGCGAGCCCTCGGTCGTTGAGAGGTCGTCGCTGACTACCAAGTAGCCGACATTTCCTGTGGCCGGGGCACCGGTCCAAGTTCCGGAATTGCCGATCGCGCAGGTGACCTGCGTGGGCGTGTACGAAGAAACCGTCGCTAGATCGAACCAGACGATGTGATGTCCAGGCGTATTGCAGGCGGTGTTGTCGTACGTCACCGTCAACTGACCTGCAGATGCTTTGGTCGCACGGACCTGCTGGCCTAGCACCGACTTTCCGTCAGGCACCGGAGCTGGGTTGCTAGGTGCCGGGACGTCTTCGAATCGCACCGAAGAGACGCGGTTCGTGCCCGCGAACGTGCTGTTTTTCATATAGCCGTTGATCGACCACAATCGGTTCGGGTCGAGTGGATCCTGCCCCACGGCAAAATAGTCGCCGTGTCGGCCGCTATCGTTGCGCAACGTTGCGGCGACAACCGTCTCGGCGTAACGCGTGGCGCCCGCGGCCGAGACGTTGATGTAGCGGCCTGTCGCAAAGATCGATGTGCTGGAGTAGGCCGAGAACACCGCAAAATCGTTGTCCTCGGTGTCCGGGATGACGTAGGGGAAATAGATGTCCTTGCCAGACTCCTCGACCTGATAGGTTTGCTCTCGAACCGCAGGCGTGCTGCTCATGCGCACTCGATGAATCCAAGCGGCGATTCCGGCGCTGCCGTTGACGGCTTGCGAAACCCAGAGCGCGCCGTTCTTGTAGTACGCGTTCCACACATTCGTACCGAGGGTTGCGACACCACCGCCACTGCCGGGTTGCCGCGCGTTGCCGATCGGGAAGTAGGTTCCCGGCAGCGCGACATCGCTGGCGGTGAGCGTGGGACTGGCGAATCGGTTTCCGGTCAAGCGCCACAGGCTGAGGCGATCGCCGAAACTCGAGTCGGTGTAGGCCAAGTAGAACTCGTCGCCCGGCACGACCTCACCCACGTAAGCCGGTCGCAGCCGGTACGTCGTGGCGCCGCTTGCGGTTCTGACGTTGATGATGTGGGTGTTGTCGAGCGGTCGCCCCGCGTAGCCATCTTCTTTGTCGTAGATGAACAGCGTGGCGTTTGAATAGCCGCCGGAGCGCTGGAACATGTTTCCCGTGAAGTAGACCGCATTGCGATCGATGCCGATCGATGCGTAGTCGATCCACGTCCCGGTCTGGCCGGCATCGGCATCGATCGAGTACTTGTTCCAAGCTCCCGCCGCGTTGCCGGTTTGTGAGAACGCCACGAAGATGCGCGAATCGTTGGCGCCACCGTTGTCCGCCAACGCCGTGATCACGAAACGATCCGAGAACGGATCGTAGACCGCCAGTGGATCGAAGCCGCCGCCAAATCCCGGCGGGAAACCGAAGAACGACGAGAGCGAGAACGGTCCAGACTTCAAGACGCCGGCCTTGTCGTACATCGCTACCTGCAAATTGATCAACACGACCAAGCTGTTCTTTCCGACAGCAAGGACGGCGTCGGGCGGAGCGACGCCGCCATCGAACACGGCGTCGAATTTCACGTCGATCACGGGGAACGCATCCGTCGCACCGCCGTCCGTGGACGCGCGAGGTGTCACGAACGTCAAGTCATGAGTTCCGCCCTCGGGCCACTGGATCGGGCTCGAAGAACTCTTGGCCAACTCCAACGCACTGGGGAATACATTGGGTATCAGTCGGCCGCTCCCGTCGACCGCAGGCTGAGGCGAAAACACCGCCAATGTGCTGGGTTCCACCACCGCCTCGCGCGCGGGCGCGGGTGCGTGAATCGTCGAGGCAACGGCAAGCAAGAGCGTGGCGATCATCGCGTCGGTTCCTTGTTCGAGCCCGACCCCTCCCCAGGAGCAGAACCCTCGATTCGTACGGCGTTCAGAAAAACAGCGGTGAGTGTCCGGTGTGACTTATCGACTGGCAACATCTCAATTCGATCCAATGTGTCCCAGCCGTCCACGATGCGACCGAAAACGGTGGCGCGGCCATCTCGTTCCGGAAGATCCGTCAAGGCAATCACGAACCGCTCATCGCCGGCGCCCGGCCAGAACGCCGCGACTCCCACCGCGCCCCGCGAGAACCGCGCCGCAGAGCGCCCTTCAGTGAAGCGATGGCCGAGCTGTGTGAGATACCACAGTCGAGACTTCCCTTTGAGCTGTTCGATTGCCGCTGTGCCCTTGGTGCGCGCGGCTTCGATCAACGTCTCCAATCCAGCCGGGATCGGACGGCCTTTGTCGCGCAGTTGCAGGTAGAGCGGGAAGACCTCCTGTTGCCAAAGCCACTCGATCGGTTGCGGTACATCGATCGGCTGCCGATCCAGGCCCATCGCGATCCCATCGATCTCCTCGAGCAGCGGCGACTCACGGTGCGGTGCGTCCCCCTTCGGTCCATCCAGCCTGAATGGAGCGCAACCGAAGACGAGGTATCCGTGGGCTCTCGCCTCACACAACTGCAACCCGTCATAGCTCCGAGCCAAGAAACGCCGAACCGTTTCGGGTGCAGCGGCACGGTCCAGTTCAACGGTGAAAGCGCCGAGTGTCGTATCGACGACGACACGGAGCGTTGACGCGCTGACATTGCTAGTCTGCGCGAACGACGCCTTCACACCGCCAGCCGAAATGACCAGCGCGATCGTCAGCGCGAGCCGCGACTCTACGGAGCGCAGTGGTCTTCCTCCGGGCTCTGCGGAAGATCGCAGCTACCAACCCCTTGCGGTTCGGGGCGTCTTTCACCGTAGGCATCGATCCCGAGCGGCCCCTCTTGCGCCGAATTGCGTCCAACCACCATGAAGAAACTCGACCCCGATCCGGGGTTGAATTGCGCACGCCCCTCCGACGAGTCGATGCAGGCCGCGCCGCTGTAGCGATAGTTCGCGACCTGCTCCAGATCTCCCCAATAGACCGTGTGAGACTGCGCGCCGCAGGCTGCGGCGAAGCTGACGCTGAGATCGCCGCTGATCTTGTCGATCGCGTCGACTCGCAGCGTGCCGTCGCGCCCCGCTTCACCAGGACCGACGAGGTACGTACCGACGGTCACGTTCTTTTGTGCTCGCGCGATCAAGACCGGCGCCGAACGCCCATACTTTTCCCACAACGCGTGCAACTTCTCGCCGCGATTGCGTCGCTCGTCGGCTGCGGTGGGATCGCATCCGGGATCCGATGGATCGCAACTGCTCTCGTTCTCGGCGCTCAAAAACTCTACGTACTCCTTCGACGATGTCTGGTAGTAAAGCGAAGCCACGATCAGAAACGGCTTGAACGCGTCTTTCGGCACGTCGATCGAGTACAGCGTGTCATCCCAGTGCACGAGCGTGCCCGGCACCGTCGGGTGAGCAGGGTAGCTGTATCCAACCGGTTCTGTTTCCTCGTCAGGCACGAATCCTTGTGGCGGAATCCGATTGTCCTTCAGCAAGCAGTCGTTGAGAGCGAAGTGGAACATCTCACGGCCGCTCTTGGCGTCCACCAGATCACACTTGCGATCGCCGTTGTAGTTGAACACCCCGGCCAACATCTCGTAGACCTTCACTTGCGGGTCGCGTGTCAGGTCACCAGTCTCGGCATCGTAACCACCGCTTTCGAAGCTGATTTCCTCGGCATCGAGCGTCCCGTCGCCGTCGCGGTCCTCGCCCGCCTGGACGTTGATCCAAGCCCGACGCCCCTCACTGTAGCCGGTCGGAAACTTGTGCCCACCGAGATTGGTGATCCGCATGGTGGGCCGCACCACACTGCCTGGACGTGCGACGGCGGGAAGATCGATCGCCAATGTCGCCGTCTGCTGCTGCAGCATCTGGAGCGCCGACGCGATCGCGGCATCGTACGAATCGCGACGACGTAAAAGATCACCGTACTCGCCCTTCAGCACCCCCTGCATCCAGACGCTGCCGCCTCGAAACATGTGCATGTGCAGCGGCCCCTGCAGCTGCGTATTGCGTCCACGAATTCCAGGCGGGTCGGTACAAATCACACCGGGGTCCGGCCGTCCGTCTCCCTCATGATCCGGCTCGGGCATGTGGCAACTCTGACAAGTCCGATTCTCTAGGCCGAACCGACTGCGTTGCCATTCTCTGTAGGTGCGTTCGATTGGGAATCGTCGGCCGGTATCTGCACCGGTGATCGGATCGACTTGGTTCTTGACCGGATTGGTAATGTTGTGGCACTGGCCGCAGAACGCTGCCGATTTGTGCAATGTCGACTGCATCGTGCCGTGACCGTTGGATCGTGCGTCGCTGAAAGGACCCAGGAACGTGAAACTGTTCTGCGTCAAATAGAGCTGACCGTTGTCTTGATAGGGCGCCTGGGCGTCGACGAAGTCGCCTGGCAGCGGTGGAGATGATGCATCGTAGGCACGATGGCACACGGCGCAGGTAATCCCCTCGAAGTCGCTGTCTCGGCGGCCAGCGGAGCCGCTGAGGCAGGCTCCATCGAATTTTTGTCCATAGCTCGTATTGCAGTCGCTGCGCCCCTCGTACCACGCCTTCGGCACGTGGCAACGAATGCAGAAATCCCCAACGCCGACATTTCCGAGGTGTCGTTTGTCGTCCTGATTGGCGATGTCGAGCGCTGCCCAGAACAGCGGGTCGCGGGCCGAGTTGGCCATCATCGAACCGGCCCACGTGTTGAACGGCTCGTAGATCCGTTGATTGTCGAGATGGAAGTTGGAGTGACAACCGGCGCAACGCGATGGATTGAGGAACGTGCCGGGCGCGCCCTCGTTGCTAAAGCTAGGAAGCGCCGGATTGCCGCGCCCGTCGGCCGGTTGAGTTCCGGCCAAGTCGGGGCCGTTCCCTTGCTCGGACGACGCCGTCACGACCAGCCACGCGGCAGCCACAAACCCGAGAACGCACACCAACCACCAGCGGTGTCGCGATCGCAACCATCCTGTCATTCGCACACCCTTTATCGAGAGTCTCAACTAGTCCGTGCCTCTGGCGGGCCGAACCCCGATCACAACCCGCCGTTTGTTTACGGCGAGAAGGGGTAAGCGTCAACGTGTCGCGCTGGTCACGAGACGAAAGCGAACACATTCGGCCAGCTCGGGAGTGACCGGAAGGGACGTTTTGCCGCTGGCATTTCTAAACCTCTCCCACGCGTCGCGCGGGACCGACACGATCAGCCCGTTGCCGTCGGCAGCGGGCTCGACTCGCGGTGCCGACCCCGTAATCCGTAAGAACTCGGTCAGAAAACTGGCGCCATCGTCACTCTCGGAACGAAGCGTCACGGCAGGGTCGAACTCGACACACGGTGCGGGACGAGACTCTTCATCCGTCGCGGGCCGTTCCTTCTTCATTTCGGGCGGGGCGACGGGTGCCGAGCTCATCGGTGCCTGCCGACGGGTTTGTGAATCCTGTTTTTCGTCCACCTCAGGGTTCGTATCCTGCATGACGGCGCGGGGCGCGGCAGACTCGCCGGCAGAGTTGGCAGGCTCTGGTTTGGCCGCTTCGTTGTGAGTCGCCAACTTCTGATCACGCAACGGATCTGCCGGCGGCCTTTTCGCGGGAGGATAAGGTTCGTCGAAGACCGGTGTGTTGCCGACATAGCCGAGTGAGCGCAACGCATCCTTCTGTTCATCGCTGACCTGTTCGTCGGTGCGCGCCGCTTCGGAGTTCGTTCGAGTGCTGGTCGGCACGGCGCTGCGATCGCGGAACAGCATCGTGAGCATTGTGCCGGCGACGAGTACCGCGGCAACACCGTACGACCAACGAGGCAGGCCACGGTGCGGCCCGAGTTGTTTCCGGATGCGCGCCTGCAGGTCAGGAGGCGCCGCCGGAATCGCCTCGGCCCGCAGGGCGATCCCCACGCGTGTCAAGGCTTGCAGCTTGTCGGCGCACGCCTCGCAGGTTGCCAGGTGGGCTTGCGCCACCTGTTGCTCGCTGTCACCGAGCCTGTTGTCGAGCAGATCAGAGAGCTGATTGTCGGAAAGATGCGCTGTACTGCTCATCGCTCTCTCCCTTCGATGCAAGCCAGCAACGCCGCGCGAGCTCGTGCGAGTTGAGAACGCACCGTGCCGAGGGCGATATCTGTCGCCTTCGCGATCGCCTCGTACGACAGTCCTTCGCCCTCTCGGAGGGTCAGTACGGCGCGCCAAGCCGGCGGCAGTTGCTCGACGCAACGTTGAAGCCGTGTCGCGAGTTCCCGTTCCTCCAGTTTCTGCAGGGGTGACGGGCTGGCATCTGCCAACTGGGGCGCCTCGCTGGGTTTTAGGTCGAGCCGAATGGCGCGGCGAGCGGCGCGTTCCTCTCGGCGATCGAGGTGGTTCAGGGCACGGGTCATCACGATGTGATGCAGCCACGTAAGAAACGACGAATCTCCGCGGAAGTTGGCGAGCGAACGCCAAGCCGTAAGGAACGTTTCTTGGACGACATCTGCGGCGTCCTCTTCGTGACGCACGGTGCGATAGGCGACGCGCCAGATACGATCCATATATCGCTCCACCAGAGCGTCGAACGCGCCGCGATCGCCGCGACGAGCACGTTCCAGCAGCAACCCTTCGTCGACCATCGGAACGCAGCATGCCACAGCCATCGCTCCGTTTAGAGTAGACAGCGTCACGACCGACAAGTTCCGCGCCCGCGGAGTGGACGCCCGGCGCTCGGCACCGCATCCTTGCCCAGCACGGCGCACCCGCCAGAGAAGGGGCGTCGTTGGAGGTGTCGATGTCGCGTGTCCGTATCCGCCATTGCGTGTCCTGAGGGTTCCGCCCTCGTGCCGCCAGTTTGGCGGCTCTGATAAAAGAGAGCCTGAACGAGACGGTCGAGTTGCAGCCTGGTGACCGGGGTGAATTCACCGTCTGGGTCGACGAGAGCCTCATCGCCAAGAAGGGCATGATCTTCTTTCCCAATGAGAAGGAGACACTCCTCCGGGTGCAGCGAGCGCTGACGCCAGCGGCGCCCAGCACCTAGGCCCTGCGATTCGCCCTCCGATCCGGCGGATCTTGTGCGCAAGACCGACGGGGGTTCGGTATGCTGCGCGCGATATCCGAGGGTTCTGGTGCATAGGCTGCAGATCGAAATTCCCACTCATGGGCAAGGGCTGTACGACATCACCGCGGACGTAGCCCGCGTGGTGCAGGGAAGTGGAGTGTCGGACGGGCTCGCGCTCGTGTTCGTGCTGCACACCACCGCGAGCCTGGTGATTCAGGAAAACTACGACCCCAAGGTCCAGCACGATTTTCTTTCCTTCTTCCAACGACTCGTGCCGGAGGGCGATCCCCGCTATACCCACGACGACGAGGGGCCCGACGACATGCCGTCCCATTTGAGGACGGCGCTCACACACACCTCCGAAGTTCTGCCTGTCGATGCTGGCCGGCTTGTACTCGGGACATGGCAAGCGCTGTATCTCTTCGAGCATCGGCGGGCGCCGCATCGACGCCGCGTCGACGTGCGTGTGATGACGGGATGATGCGAGGTCAAAAGGCGAAACTGTCGACGGTCTTCCTGATCGTCTTCGTGGATCTGATCGGCTTCGGAATGGTGATTCCGTTCATTCCGCTGTGGGCGGAGAAGCACCATCCGAGCGCAATGACGCTCGCGTTGTTGATGGCCTCCTACTCGACGATGCAGTTCCTGGCAGCCCCTTTTCTTGGTCGGTTATCGGACCGTTTCGGGCGACGGCCGGTACTGATTGCATCGCTGCTTGGATCGGTGGGCGGTTATGTGTTGCTTGCGACAGCGAACTCGCTGCCGCTGCTGTTTGCCTCCCGGATTCTCGATGGGATCTCCGGAGGCAACATTTCGACGGCCCACGCTGTCATCTCCGATATCACGACGCCGGAGAACCGTGCCAAGGGGATGGGTTTGATCGGTGCTGCCTTCGGCTTGGGGTTTGTCTGTGGGCCGGCATTGGGCGGACTACTCATGCCGATCGCGCAGTGGCTGCCCGCGGCGGTGGCTGCGGCCACCTCGCTGATCGCGCTGGCGATGGTGTGGTTTCTCTTGCCCGAAACCGGCGCGGGAGAGGCCGAACGCGCTCCTTCACGTTACGGAATGCTTGCGTTGGCTGGAATTCCCGCGATCCTGGCGCGACCCGGTTTGCTGCTCCCGCTCGCGATGGTGCTGGTAATCACGGTGGCATTCGCTTCGTTCGAAATGACGTTCTCGCTGCTACTCAACCAGCGCTTCGGGCTAGATGAGAGAGCGATCGGATTGATGCTCGCCGGCGTCGGGGTGCTGGCGGCGATCGTTCAGGGGGGACTGATCGGGCGAATGAGTCGGCGGTTTGGCGAATCGACTCTGGTGTTGACCGGATCGTTGCTCGCAATGATCGGCCTCGGAGTTCTGCCGTACGCGCATAACGTTCCTGCCCTGATTGCTCCGCTCGTGATGCTGGCCTTCGGCATGGGTATCGCTGGTCCGTCGCTCTCGTCGTTGACATCCAAGCGTGCTCGAGTGAGCGAGATCGGTGAGGTGATGGGCGTCTATCAATCACTGAGCAGTCTTGGGCGTGTGATCGGCCCCTTTGTGGGCGGTTACCTGTTCAAGGCCGTGGGGCAGGCTTGGCCGTACCGGGCCGGGGCACTCCTGATGTTGGTGGTGACGGCGATGGCGATGACGCTGGTGCAGGAAAAACCGACGGAGACCATCGCTACCCCGACGGCGTAGACGGTGTGCACGAAGGGCGCGCACCGGATGTGTCTCGACTTTCAAAGGTCTGGGAGAAAGGCATCGGATTACGGGGGCCTTCGCGACACGCATCTACCACCGAAAAAAAACGGGCCGGTGTGGTCCCGGCCCGCAAGAACTGAGAAATTGTGAAACTCAGTAGCGGAACGAAACTCCTACCTGCAGCACCAGCGGGTCGACATCGACCTTGCCGTCCGCCACGTCGACCTTGGCTCTCGTGGGCAGGGCGCTCTCCTCGACTTGTACCTTCGCATCGGCGCCAGCCTTCAAATACTTCAGCGAAGCGTAGAACGCGACCTTGTCCTTGAAGGGGTACTCGACGCCGAGGTTGGCACCATAGACGATGTCGTTGTCCAGCTTGACGGTGAGAGGACTGTTCTCCAGATCGTTGTAGAGCACGTAGCCGAGCAACGGGCCGACAAAGAAGTCGACCTTCTTGTCCGGCGTAAGGTGGAAGTTGGCGCCCACCGTGATCGGCATGAACTTCGTGCTGTCGAACTTGTCGCCTTCGATCACGACATCATGCTTGGCGTAGAACCAGTTGATGTCCAGACCAACACGCTCATTGAAGCGGTACTCCCAGCCAAGCCCGAAGCCGAGTGCGCTATCGATCGAGGAGTCAACCTTGTCCCCATCGATCTCGATGTTGTCGCTGGGGGAGATGTAGGTCAGGGCTGCACGACCATGCATCTTCGGAGCCTCGGCGAAGGCAGCAGTCCCAAGCGTAGTCAGTGCAGCGATCGTTGCGACGCACAGAAATTTTTTCATTGCTGAGATCCTCCTCGAGTCGACTCGTCGACTCGTCAGTTATCGATACCGCGCCAGTAGCAAACCGAAATCGCGAAAAGACTGCGATCGCGAACTCATACGCGCAAGTCAAACTGCTTGGTTTTTTCAGGGAAATGACACGATTCATGTCACGCCGCGGTGACCGATCCACATAACGTATCAGCAGGTCTGAATTAGTACGCGGTTACCACGGTCAGACTCGCTGTTACTTGCGCGCTGTGATTTCCCCGGAACCGATCACGCGCCGTTCGAGTTTCTCCGGCGCACCGTCATACACGATGTCGCCGCTACCCATCACCGAGGCCTGCAACGATTCCGATACATGAACTTCCACATTACCGCTGCCGGTCACGCTGACCTCGCCGTGCTGAGCGATCAAACCGAACAGGTGAACATCCCCCGAGCCGGCGATCGAAACTTTCAGAGACGTCGTCGTTCCCGTCGCCGTAATGTCGCCCGACCCAGAAAGGCTCGCTTCAAAACCTTGTTCCTGAAGTCCGTTGATGTTGGCTGCTCCCGATCCGGCCAACTCCAGGCTCGTTAGCGACGGCATTGTGACCAGTACCTGAACAGCGTTTCGTGTGGAGTAGTTGCCTCGACTACCGATCGAGAGCGCGTTATCGCTCACCGTCGTGGTGATCAGCGGCAGGATGTTGTCATCGGCCTTGATCACGACTCGCTGAGGCGAGCCGATCGTCACCACCACGTCCGTCGACCCCGCGCTTTCGATCTTGGAGAACGAGGACACGGTTCGCGTTTCTTCTACGACCTTCCCCGACCCGCTTACATGTTTCAGAGCCAAGCTGGCGAAGCCGCAGCCTGTAGAAATCAGAAGGAACCCCGCCAGCGGGGCGGTAACGGCGGCTGTCACGAAACGGCGCATCGGGCTTCCTCGGCCTTGGATATGACGTCTTCTTCCCCGACAGGAACGACACGGCCTAGGTACCACGCGACCGCGTCGGGCCCCAACGACTGCCGACGAGCGGTCGCCTTCGGAAGCTCGGTGGCCCCTCGAGCCAGGTTGATTCCGATGCGATCCGGCCCGCTTGGACTTCAGGTTGGATCTGTTCGGGCCGATACACCGCCCGGAGAGATTCCCGCGCTGCGGAGGGTTTTGCTCGTGCTGGCGATCGTTGGACTAGTGATCGTAATTGGAGCGGTCGTCGGTGGCTTCTTGATGGCCGGCGGCAACCTGCTCGTACTCAATCAACCCAGCGAGTTCGTGGTGATTGGCGGAGCTGCGCTGGGAACGATGTTGATCGGCTACTCGCCCAAAGCGCTCAAGGACATGATCAGCCAGTTGACCGGGTTGGTGAAATCCGGCCCGGGCAAGAAGGAGTACATCGATCTCTTGGTGATGCTCTACGAGATCCTCAACATCGCACGCCGTGACGGGTTGGTGGCGCTGGAGAGCCATGTCGAGCACCCAGAAAAAAGCCCAGTCATCAGCAAGTACTCCGGGTTTACCAAAAACCACCACGCGGTGCACTTCATGGCCGACACCCTGCGATTGATGATCTCCGACGCTGGCGTCGAAGCGCACGACCTGGATGCGATGCTCGATGCCGACCTGGATTCCCATCACGCCGAAGCCTCCATCCCATCCAAGATTCTCTCGACGGTCGGTGACGCGATGCCGGGGTTGGGCATCGTGGCTGCCGTGCTCGGCATCGTGATCACGATGGGGCACATCGATGGGCCGCCCGAGGAGATCGGACATCACGTAGGAGCGGCGCTGATCGGAACGTTTATCGGAATTCTGATGTCGTACGGGTTCATGCAGCCGCTCGCCGCGAATCTGACCAACAGAGTGGAAGCAGAGGCCCGTTACTATCTGGCGATCAAGCACGTATTGCTCGCGTTTCACAAGGGCTGCGTTCCGGCGATTGCGGTCGAGTTCGCGCGCCGTTCGATCGCCAGTGAAGTTCGCCCCGGTTTCAGCGAGCTCGAACAGGCCTGCCGCGCCGCCCGCTCCGGCACCAAGAGTTAGTCGGAAGCCGCCGTGGCCGATCACACCAAGGAAGGCAAGCGCCCGATCATCATCGTCAAGAAGAGGGGCGGGCATCACGGTGGCCATCATGGCGGCGCGTGGAAGGTTGCGTACGCCGACTTCGTGACGGCGATGATGGCCTTCTTTCTCGTGCTCTGGCTTGTCGGTCAAAGCGACGATGTCAAGCAGAGTGTTGCCGGTTACTTTGCCGATCCGGTGAGCTTCTCGACGCGATCCGGATCGGGAATTCTGGAAGGCGGGCAGAGCTTGGCGCGATCGGACCAGCCGATGTCCGTCGGGCAGCGCCTCGTTTCGCCGGATCCTGAAGCTTCGCGAGCCAAGATCCAGAAGGCCGGTCAAGAAATTCTCGACTCATTGGTGAAGATCACCACGTTGCGTGAACTGATGCAGCAGATCGAAGTCGAGATGACCGACGAAGGGCTGCGCATCACGCTGACCGAAGACGCCGACAGAGGCTTTTTCGAAAGCGGCAGCGCTCGACTGCTCAGTCACGGCCAGCAAGTGGTCAGCAAAATCGGTGAGATCTTGGCGCCACTGGGGTTGGACGTCGCGATCGAGGGCCACACCGACGGCAAACACTTCCAAGCGGCCGACGGTTACAGCAACTGGGAGTTGTCGACCGACCGGGCCAACGCGGCGCGTCGTCAGCTAGAGATGGCTGGGCTTTCGCACGAGAACATCGCCGAGGTGCGTGGATACGGATCGACGCGTCCGAAGTTTCCGCAGAACCTGGATGACCCACGCAACCGACGAGTCGCGATCGTCGTGCTCGATCCATTCCGACCGGGCGGAGTGTTTCACGAGCGCGATTCAGTTGGGGACAGCAGCGTACAGGATGCGACCCGCCCCGCCGATGACACAGCGGCGCCCAGGCTCGACGAGTCGCACGAGCCGTCGCACTGACCGACAAGTTCGCTGCGCAAAAAAATTGGGCGGCCTCGCGGCCGCCCTTTGACTAAAGGGGAAGAAGAAAGGAATTGAGGGGGGAGAGAGAGGGTGTTTGGGAAGTGGGTTGGTAGGCGTGCGGGGGAACGCACGCCGGGGCGGCGCGACAAACGCCAAGGAAGGTGGGTTGGTGGTACGCGTTCAACGCTTTCACCCGTCGGCCCTCCCCCCCCGTAGAAACCCTGCGCCGCGGGGAGCGACGCAGAGCCGTTTCGGGACGGGGTTGTGCTCCTTGCGGAGCCTCAGTCCATCTGTCGGCGCATGAACGCCGGGATTTCATAGTCGTTACGATCGATCGCATCCAAATGTGCCGGCATCCCGTCGTCCACGAGTGCGCCCAGATCTTCGAAGATCGAGGGCTGAGTGCGCTGTGGCACGACGATCGGCGATGGCGGTTGCGCCGATGCGGCGGTCGAGTACTGCGTCGACTCGATCGGCAATTCACTGCCTCGCAGCGGATAGATCGACTGCATCGCAGGCGTCGCGACCGACATGTTGGGGCTCTTGCTCGCGGACGTTTCGAACCCGGTCGCGATGACAGTCACCTTGACCTTTCCGGTCATCTCCGGCCGGGTTACGTATCCGAACAGAATCGTGGCGTCGGGATCGGCGGCATCGTGGATGATCGACGCTGCATCGTTCACTTCGTGCAATGCCAGATCTTCGCCGCCCGTGATGTTGATTATCACGCCCTTGGCGCCTTGGATCGAAATATCTTCGAGCAGCGGTGAGCTGATCGCTTGCTGTGCAGCAGAGACCGCGCGGTTCTCGCCCTCCGCGATGCCGGTTCCCATCAACGCCATGCCCATGCCCTTCATCACCGTGCGCACATCTGCGAAGTCGCGATTGATTTCGCCAGTGGTGAGGATCAGATCGCTGATCCCTTGAACCGCTTGTCGCAGCACGTCGTCTGCCAAATTGAACGCCTGCAACATGCCCGTGCTGCGATCGACCGTGTGCAGCAACTTGTCGTTCGGAATTGTGATCACGGTGTCGACGGCCTTCTTCAACTCCGCGAGTCCGATCTCGGCTTGATCTCGGCGCCTGCGCCCCTCGAATCCGAAAGGCTTGGTGACGACCGCGACGACCAACGCGCCCAAATCAGCGGCGAGACTGGCAACGACCGGGCTTGCACCCGTACCGGTGCCTCCTCCCAGTCCGGTGGTCACGAACACCATATCGGCGCCCGAGAGCGCTTCGATCAGTCCTTCGGTGTCCTCCAAAGCGGCTTCTCGGCCGATCTCCGGCTTGGCGCCCGCGCCCAGACCGCGCGTCAACTTCGAGCCGATCTGAATCTTGATCTGTGCTCGGTTTGCAGCGAGCGCTTGGTGATCGGTGTTGCAGGCGATGAACTCCACGCCGCACACGCCTGCGCCGATCATGCGGTTGATAGCGTTGCCGCCACCACCGCCGATTCCGACCACTTTGATCACCGCGCCTGGCGGCCGTTCTTCGTGTGGCTTCGGTTGGACCGCCTCGATATCGTCGAGTGTCAACCTGACCCTGCTCAACCCTTGATTGTTTCGTTGCATCTTCTTGCCCCCGTCCGGCTGTTTCTATGCCGACTGTTCAAAACATCTCGCTCAACCAACCGGTGGCGCGCTTCATGCCGCGCGACCACTCTCCCAGCGATCGGATCCACCCGGTTCCTGTCGCATCGGACAATCGCTCGCGGCGCCCGTGCCGCAGCTCCCACATCGCCAGGCCGACCGGTGTAGCGAAACTCGGCTGACGAATCTCCTCCACCATGCCACCTGCACCGTGTGGAATGCCGAGTCGAACCGGCATGCCCAGGACCTGCTCTGCAATCTCGAGTATTCCTTCGAGATTGGCGCTGCCTCCGACCAGCACGGCGCCCGCCCGTCCGCGGTTGCCGAGCCCCACGCGATCGATCATTCCGCGCACCAGCTCGAAGATCTCCAGCACGCGTGGCGCAACGACCTGAGTGAGCAATGAGCCGGCGACCAGGCGCGGCGAACCGCCGCCAATCGGCGGCACTTCGAGCGCGAGATCGTCGTCGATCGACGGGATCGCGCGTGCGTAGGTGCGCTTGATATTCTCGGCGTCGGGCGTGGGCGTTCGGAGCCCGATCGAAATGTCGTTGGTAACGTGATCACCACCCACCGGAATCGAGCCCGTGAACCACAGTGCGCTTCGCTCGAACAGAGCGACATCGGTCGTGCCACCGCCGATGTCGATCAAGAACACTCCCTGTTCCTTTTCCTCACGGCTGAGCACCGCCTCGGCAGAGGTCAAGAGCGGAAACACCAGCGACGAAACTTCGACATCGGCCTTGTTGAGCGCGGTGACGACGTGCTGCGCCGCTTGCTGCGGCACGGTCACCACGTGCACGCTCGCTTCTAGCCGCGATCCGGTCATTCCGACCGGGTCCTGAATTCCTTCCTGTCCGTCGAGCGTGTACTCCTGCGGCAGGGCGTGCAGGATCGATTGCCCGGTCGGGATCTGCACCGCGCGTACGGTTTCGAGCACACGCGTGAGGTCCTTTCGATTGACCACCTTGTCGCGGCTGTTGATCGTCACCACGCCACGTGAGGTGAACGAACGAGCCTGTGCGGCCGGCACCGTCGCTACGACCGTGTCGATGCTTCGGTTCGACTGCTGTTCGGCGGCTTCGATCGAGCTCTTGATCGAGTTCACGAGTGCTTCGAGATTGACGATCACACCCTTGCGAATCCCTTCGGTGCGTTTCGTGCCGATCCCGATGACCTCGATCGAGTCGGGCCCCGTGATTTCTGAAGCCACGCAGCACGTCCGATACGTGCCGAGATCGATGGTTGCCAACAAGTCCGAGTTCTTTGCCATGAATTCACCTCGCCACGAGGCCATCGCTTTGCGATGGCGTCATTGGATCTTCGAGCGGTTGAGGAGCGGGTTGAATCGTCAACCGGTGGGGGAAGCGCAGATCGATCGGACCGATCGAACCCAACTCCGCCACGCGGCTCTGATAGAGGAAGTAACTCTCGAGATTCGTCTCGGGATGCCGCCGGTCGAGCCACAACACCGGTGCGTCGGGCCCTGCCTGCAGGATGAGACGATCGAGCGGGCGCAGATCGACGAAGGTGCCGTCGGGCACGCCCCCATGCACACGTTTGAGTTCGGCCAGCGCGACCAAGGCCGAGACATCGAGTGAAACCAGATGCCGCTCACTCGCCGGCGTCGCGACATTGATCAGCAGAGGCAACGAATCGTCTCCCGGTTGTGCCTGGCCTGCAGGGAAGAGAGCGCCTGAGGCATCGACGAGCCGTTCGCTGCCGAAGAAGTCGATGCGCGCCACCGCCTCTCGCTCTTGAACCTCGATCTGTAACTCGTTGGGTAGGCGGCGCACGACGCTGGCGTGCAGAACGGCAGGGATCTCTTCCAACGTCTCACGTAATTGCCGAAGCGGAAGCATCAAGACCGGATAGTTGCGGGCCGACGCGAGCGATTGCTCGACCATATGTGGCGACAAGCGCGCCGTACCGCTGACGTGAATCTGGTCAACGCACAGCGCGGGCATGGTGACCAAGGCCCAACCGGCGAAACAGACCGACGCGGCGACAGCGACGGCAGCGACCAGCTTGGCGGCAAGAATCCACCGTGCTGGTCGTACCGGCGAGCGCCGCTTACGCTTGCCGCGTAGACGTCGCAGTGCGGATAGATCGATCACGACTCATCCCTCCAAATCTCGACTTCGATCCGCGCGACTCGTCCCGATTCGCGCTCCATGGTCTCTCTTACGGTATCGATCAACGTAAGCACGTCGTGTGCCGTGGCATTGCCTCGGTTGACGATGAAGTTCCCGTGTACGGGAGACACCACGGCGTCACCGATCGACATCCCTTTCAATCCGAGTTGCTCGATGAGCTTGCCGGCCGACAGGTCGGACCAATTAGCGAAGGCACAACCTGCGGAGCGATCTTGCAGCGGTTGTGAGCTGCGCCGGCGATCGCGATATCGCACCAAGCGCTGCTTGATCTCCGCTGGTTCGTCGACTCCGAGCCGCAATACCGCCTCCAAGACAAACAATCGTTCGCGAGCGACGAAGCTGTCGCGGTACGAGAAGTCGGAAGGTGAAACCCGGCGATGCTCGACGACACCGCTCGGTCCAACCACGGCGACATCGCAGCAGATCTCACCGAACCAACTGCCGTTGGCGCCGGCGTTCATGCGAATGGCGCCGCCGACCTGTGCCGGAATTCCTTCGGCAAACTCCAGCCCAGCCAGGCCCTGGCGCTGTGCCCAACGCGCCAACCCAGGCACAGGCAGGCCGGCCGGCACGCGCACGAGTTGACTGCTTTGTTGCTGCGGCTCGGCGTGCATTCGCCCGGTGTGAACCACGGCAGCACGAACGCCGCGATCGGCAACGATCAGATTGCTGCCGCCACCCAGGACGCGAACCGGTAACGGACCCTCACACAGCGCTGCGAAAAGAGTCGCCGCTTCACTGCTCGTGCGCGGTTCGAAGAACCAGGCAGCAGGCCCTCCGACCTTCAGCGTCGTGTATTCAGAGAGCAACACCTCCGCCCGCGCAGGCACGTGCAAGTCGGCGGCGAGCGTTTCGTAGTCGAACTCAGAACGCATTTCGCGCGCGGCACTCATGCCGGCTCCTTCATACGTCCGAGTGCCGCCAAGATCGTGTCGCCTGTCTTTCCTACGCTGCCGGCACCAAGAGTGAGCGCCACATCACCGCGCTCGAGGATCTGGATGAGATGCTGCGTGGCCTGCTCGAGCGAGCCGGCGTGAACGACATTGGCGGGGCCGTGCTGGCGGACCATGCTCGCTAAGGTGGCGGCATCTACACCGGGAATCGGCGCCTCATGCGCGGCATACACATCGCTGAGCACCAGAGCGTCGGCACGCTCGAAGCACGCCGCGAAATCTCTCATCAGTGCTGCCAGCCGCGTAAAGCGATGCGGTTGGAACAAAACCACGATGCGGCGCGAGCCGACGGCCTCACGCAAGGCTAGCAGCGTTGCCGCGATCTCGCGCGGGTGATGCCCGTAGTCGTCGACCACGAGCACGCCACGGGATTCACCCTTGCGCTGCATGCGTCGGTCAGCCCCGTGAAACTCCTCCAGCGCTGCCGCGGCAACGCGCAGCGACAGCCCCAGTTCATCGGCGACTGCCAGCGCTGCCAGCGAGTTTTGTACCTGGTGCCTACCGGGCGTCATCAACCGTACGCGCGTGATCGCTTCGCCACTGCGCTGAAGCGTGTAGCCAACCGAGAACCCATCCGGTTGGATCTCGACCGCGGTGTAGTCGGCGCCGGGTTGCAAGCCGTAGGTCAGAATGCGCCGCGGAACTTGTGGCAGTAGCCGTTGCACACCCGCATCGTCAGCACACGCGACCACCGCCCCGTAGAACGGAACGCGTCCCAAGAATCGCAAGAACGCTTCCAGCAACGTCTCATACTTGCCGCCAAAGTTCTCGAGGTGTTCGTGGTCGACGCCAGTCACGATCGCCAGGCTTGGATAGAGTTTCAGGAACGAACCATCGCTCTCATCCGCTTCGGCGATCATCAGGTGCCCGCTGCCCAACTTGGCGTTGCTACCCAACACGCCGAGTCGCCCGCCAATCACTGCCGTCGGATCGAGGCCGCAGCGCGACAACAGCGTGGCGATCATCGAGGTTGTCGAGGTTTTGCCGTGAGATCCGGCAACTGCAACGCCGTACTTCAAGCGCATCAATTCGCCCAGCATTTCAGCGCGTGGGATCACGGGGATCCGTTGTCGCTGTGCTTCGACACGCTCGGGGTTATCGGCAGCAACTGCCGAACTCACCACGACGACGTCGGCACCTCCCACCGCGGCCGCTTCGTGGCCGATTCGCACGCGCGCGCCCAGCCGCGTCAGGCGTCGCGTGGAGTCGGACGGAGCTTGATCGGAGCCACTGATCTTGTAGCCCAGGTTCAACAGAACTTCGTCGATCCCACTCATGCCGGAGCCGCCGATTCCGATGAAGTGAACGCGCCGCACCTTCCCGAGCTTCATGCGCGTCCCTCCAGCAACGAGCACGCGAGATCCGCAACGCGCTCGGTTGCATCGGGGCGACCGAGGTCGCGAGCAGCACGTGCCATCGCGGTCAGGCGAGCCGGCGTGTCGAGTAGGGAGCGAATGGCGTCGGCCAATCGCTCCGGCGTCAGGTCGTTCTGCTCGATGACGACGCACGCACCGGCAGCGGCCAACGCGCGCGCGTTCGCACGTTGATGATCGTTGGCGGCAAACGGGAAGGGGATCAGCAATGAAGGCCGGCCTGCAGCCGTCAACTCAGCCACAGTCGTAGCGCCCGCGCGTGCGACGATCAAGCCACTCTCCGCCAAACGTCTCGGCATGTCGTCGATGAATGCCAGCACGCTCACGTTCGGGGAGTCAACTGCGGCCGCTTTGACTCGCTCGAAGTCGTCTGGACCGGTTTGCAACACGATCTCGGCCTGCACTGTTCTCAACAGTGGTAGCGCGCCGATCCACGAGTCATTCAGTGCGCGCGCCCCGCGACTTCCGCCAAACGCCAAGACTCGCCGGGGTGGTGGGTCGCTGAGCGGGGCGATCTCGGCAATCTCGCGGCGCACCGGGTTCCCGGTGATCACGACTCGTCCGCGCAAGCTGCTCTTGCTTTCTGGGAAACTAGCGGCTGCAGCGGATGCCACCAAAGAAAGACAGCGGTTGGTCGCGCCAGCGATAGCGTTCTGCTCCAACAGCAAGGTCGGGACTCCCACCATTGCTGCTGCCAATACGGCCGGGCCCGAGGCGAACCCGCCGACTCCTACGAGCAATGCCGGGCGTGCGCGCAAAAAGACCAACATCAGGCGGAGGGTCGCGCTCCCCGCCAAGACCGCAGCACGCAATGCGCCCAACAGTCCGGCGCGCGCCATGCCGCGCAGCGGCAACAGGGTGAGCGGCAGGCCGGCACCGGTTACCAACGACTCTTCCAAGCCACCGCGCGCACCGATCCACGAGACTGGCCGGCGCGGTTCGCGAGTTTGAATCGCGCGCGCCAAGGCCAAGCCTGGGAAGATGTGGCCACCCGTTCCGCCACCGGCGAAGATCACGCCGCGTTGCGCTTCAGGCATCGCGCCTCCCGCGCAACGAGACATTCAGAATCAAGCCGGCAAGTACACAAGAGGCGATCAAAGAACTGCCGCCCGCGGAAAGAAACGGCAGCGGCAAACCTTTCGTGGGGAGTACTCCAGTCACCACGCCAGCGTGGATCAGCGCTTGACCGACGAGCATCCAACTGGCGCCCAACGCAAGCAACTTCCCGAAGTCGTCGGTGGCTCTTTCCGCGGCACGCACGCCACGCCACGCGATCACGAGAAAGGCGGCGATCACAGCGAGTGCGCCGATCAACCCGAGTTCCTCGCAGATCACGGCGAAGATGAAATCGTCCTCCGCCTCCGGCAGGAACAGCGCCTTCTGCGTCGACATCCCGAAACCCTTGCCGGCCCAGCCTCCTGATCCGACGGCGAGGATCGACTGAAGCAGCTGATACTGGATTTCTCCCAACATCCCTGGGCGGAGTTCCAATGCGACGGCGAACTCGGTGAGCCGCTTCCAGCGGTACGGCTCGAGCCAGGCAAGCGCAGCGAAGGCGATCGAACTGCCGCCTACCATCACCCCGAAGTGCCGCCATTGCGCGCCCGCAACGAGCGTCATCGCCATCGCAGCGCCAAACATGACCGTTGGCGTGCCGAGATCTTTTCCCAACGCCACGAGCCCGCACAGCCAGGCCGCCACGACGAGCGGCTTCAACAAACCTCGTGCGGTGCCGATCTGATCGCGAGCCCGCACGAGCGCCGCGGCAACCGCAATCAGCAGAACCGGCTTGGACAACTCACTCGGCTGCAAGCTGAATCCTGCGATCCGCATCCAGCGATGTGTGTTGTTGACCTGGGGAGCAAACAGTACGGCGACCAACAGTACAGTGGCGACTGCCAGCAACAGCCAGACGATTCGCGGCCGCGCCAGCACGCGATAGTCAGGGATCATCGCAATCGCCAAGGCGCAGAGGCCCAACATCAAATGAACCAAGGACGACATCATCCCGGTTGGCGTGCCTCCCACCGCGTCCTGATATACGCGGGCCGAACCTGACACAGCGACTCCAACGATCGCCAGTCCAAGCGCAACCGTCATCAAGACCGGATCGGGATGTCGAACGCGCGCCGCGTGAGTCATGTGTCGGTCCCCGCAAGACTGCGGGCCAGCATCGCGAAGTGATCACCGCGCGCGGCATAACCGCTGTAGGCATCGAACGAAGCACATGCGGGCGCAAGCAGGATGACGTCGCCGCTCGCGGCTCGCTCGAAGGCTGAGCGCAACGCGATTTCAAGGCTCGTCGAGCGCAGCAGATCGGTGAACCCGGCAGCGGAAAGCACCTCTGCGATATGGGGTCCCGCCTCACCGAACGTGATCGCTGTCGCGCCCACTTCACGCAGCGCCGCCACCAACGGCAAGAAATCAGAGGCTTTGTCTCGCCCTCCCAGGAGTACCCACAGCTTGGCACCTGCTAGTGCAGCAATGGCTTGTAGTGCGGAGCCGACGTTCGTTGCCTTGCTGTCGTCAACGAATCGAACCCCTCGGACCTGAGCGACTTCCTGCAGGCGATGAGGCAGCGCCCTGAACTTGAGCAGCCCACGGCGGACTGCATCCAACGACACACCGGCTGCACGACAGGCAACCGCCGCAGCCAGGATGTTGAGTTGGTTGTGTCGACCCGGCACCGGCAACTCTTGCACGTTTGCAAGCCGCTCGATCGTGTTGCCCATTACCAGTTGCAGCTCGTTCCCCTGAACCATCCCGCCCTCGGTTACACGGCGCTGTACCGAAACGCGGAGCACAGGTTCGCGCGCGGTCGCCGCGAGCGCTGCGACCTCGGGGTCGTCCACGCACAGCACCAGCGGTGCGCCCGCAGCGCGCAAGTCATCGATTCGATACTTGGCGGCACGGTACGCTTCGAAGCTGCCATGTCGATCGAGGTGATCTGACTGGATGTTGAGCAAAATCGCGGCGCTGGCCCGCAGGGAGAAAGTCGATTCGAGTTGAAAGCTCGACAATTCGATCGAATACCAGCGATCGGGATGATCGCCCTGGACAGCGTCGCACAGCGGGACTCCAAAATTGCCGCAAGCGATCGCTTCATGGCCCGCTGCCGACAACATCGCTTCGACCAGCGCCGTTGTCGTGCTTTTTCCGTTGCTCCCCGTGATGCCGATGCAGCGTCTGCCGATCGTGGCGGCTTCGAGGTCGACCTCGGATACGACCGGAACGCCTCGCTGCCTCGCAGCGACCAGGGGTGGCAGCGACAGCGGCACTCCAGGGGAAACGATGATCAGTGATGCTGAAGCGAACAGTGTGTCGTCGTGGCGGCCGGCATGCAGCCGAACACCTGCATCGGCCAGAGCTACGACTTCGCGGCCAAGCTCTTGTAGTGGTTTGTGATCGGTCGCGGTAACACGGGCACCGCGGGCCAGCAGCCAGCGTGCCGCAGCGCAACCGGAACGTCCCACACCGACGATCAGCACGGGCAGGCCACGAAACGCACGTGCGTCGCCAGACAGGGCGGCGTGCTCTGGGCGCGGCATCGTCATCACGGGACTCACCGCAGCTTGAGCGTGGCCAGAGCTGCCAACGCAAACAGAATCGAGAGAATCCAGAAGCGAATCACGACCTTGGTTTCGGCCCAGCCACTCAGTTCGAAATGATGGTGCAGCGGCGCCATGAGCAGGACGCGCTTGCCTCGCCACTTGAATGAGACGACTTGCACGATCACCGACAGCGCTTCGAGCACGAACAACCCGCCAGCGACCGCAAGCAACAGTTCCTGCTTACAGATCACAGCGATCATCCCGAGTGCGCCACCCAGGGTCATCGAACCGACATCACCCATGAAGACCTGTGCGGGATGTGCATTGAACCAGAGAAATCCCAGGCAGGCGCCGACCACGCTGGCGCCGAAGACAGCCATTTCTCCAGCTCCCAACACGAACGGAATCCCGAGATAGCCTGCGATCTTGGCGTTTCCTGCGCAGTAGGCCAGCACCGTGAACGTTGCCAGCGAGACGCCTGAAGACCCGATCGCCAAACCATCCAGTCCATCGGTGAGGTTGACGGCATTGGCGGCACCGACCAGCACGAATGCCACGAAGGGGACGAAGAAGATCCCAAGGTCCGGGGCGGCCGTCTTCAAGAATGGAACCGTCAACGTGGTCTTGAACCCGGTGAGGTACAAGACAGCGCCGATGAACAGTGCCAGCGCAATCTGCGCCGCCAACTTACCGCGAGCGGAGAGTCCGCGACTGCTCTTGCCGCGACGCTTTTCCATATCGTCCCACAGGCCGATCAAGCCGAAGCCTGCCGCCGCGCCCATACCCATCCAGACGAAAGGATCCGACAGGTCGGCACAGAGCAGCGTGGGGACCAAGATCACGATCAGTATCAGCAGTCCGCCGCTCGACGGCGTGCCTTGCTTCTTCAAGTGCGACTGCGGACCATCGTCCCGAACGTGTTGTCCGAACTGATTGTCGCGCAGCTTCTTGATCAGCCACGGCCCGATCAGGAAACTCAACAAGATCGAAATGACTGCGGCGAGGAAGGCTCGGAACGTGATGTAGCGGAAGACGTTCAGCGGTGAGAACAGATCGTGGAGCCGATAGAGCAGGTTGTAGATCATGCCTGCCCCTGCAGTGGGCGCGCCGCCACGACCGAACTCAACACCGTTTCCAGGTGTGTGCCGCGCGAAGCCTTGATCACGACCAAGTCACCATCGCGCAATGTGGCCGGTACTGCACGCGAGGCCTCGGCCGCATCGGCGTGTGTGAAGACTTCAGGCACACCGCCGGCCTGCGCAGCGTCGGCCATCGCTCCGGCGTAGGACCCGACGGCGTGCAGCAGTTGAATTCCATGTCGTGCTGCCGCCGCTCCGACCTGCTGGTGAAGATCGCTCGTACGAGTTCCGAGTTCTCGCATGTCGCCCAGGACCGCGACACGCCGGCCGTTCCATGCGCTCCCGGCCAATCCTGCTAACACCGCCTCCATCGCTCCGGGATTGGCGTTGTATGTTTCGTCGACCACCAGCACGTTCCCAGCGAGCCGCAACAACTGACCGCGTCCTGCGATCGGGGTCACGCTTTGCAGTCCGGGCGCCATCTCTTCGATTGAGAGCCCCAACCATAGCCCCGCCCCAAGCGCAGCCAGCGCGTTGAGAGCGGCGTGCGTTCCCCACAGTGCCAAGTTGACGTTCACGTTCCGCACCCGAAACCGTGAGCCCGTCAACAGCGAGCCACCGAGATCCTCGGCGCGGAGCTCGGCTTTTGTATCGAGCCCGAATGTCAACAAAGGCTTGGTGCAATGCGCGGCTCTTTCCATCAAGAGTGGTGAGCCATAGTGAACGACACCCCGGGCGTGTGCTGGCATCTCGTCCAGCAGTTCACACTTGGCAGCCGCTATTCCGCGCTCGTCCTGAAAATTCCCGAGGTGCGCAGTACCGACATTCGTGATGACACCGATATCGGGCTGCGCGATACGTGTCAGCGCTGCGATCTCTCCAGCATGATTCATTCCCAGTTCGAGTACCGCGACGTCGATCGCATCGGGAAGTCTCAGCATCGAAAGCGGCAGTCCCCAATGGTTGTTGAGGTTGCCGACCGAACTGGCCGTTCGCAGGCGGGTTGATACAGCGGCTGTCGTGAGCGCGCGCGCTGTCGTTTTCCCGGAACTCCCGGTAATCGCGATCACCTTGTAGGAGCCGCGTCGCCGCTCGTCCGCTGCAAGCGCACCCAAAGCGGCGGTCGTGTCGCCGACGCGCACCAAGGTTAAGCCTTGCGGCCGAATAGCGCTGTCGGCGACGATCGCAAGGCTGGCGCCGCCTGAGAGCGCCTGGTCGATGAAGGCGTGACCATCGTGCGTCTCGCCGCGGATCGCAAAGAACGCGTCACCAGGACCGATCGTTCTGCTGTCGATCGAGACACCGCTGGCGCGCACCGACGGATCGCCCTGAACGATCATCCCACCAACCACCGCGGCGATCTCTGCGGCACTGCGAGCGATCATGGGCGCCCCCATCGCTGGGCGAGCGCTGCGCGTAAGACGCGCCGATCGTCGAATGGCCGCTTGATACCGCCAATGTCTTGATAGGTCTCGTGCCCCTTGCCGGCTACCAGTAGAGCATCGCCATCCGCAGCGAGGTCTACGGCGTGTGCGATCGCAGCTTCACGCGGTGAGATCCACTGTACGTTGGCGTGACCGTGGCGTGAGCCGGCAAGAATCTCGTGGGCAATCCGCGCTGGATCTTCGTGGCGCGGGTTGTCGTCGGTGATAACGACGATGTCTGCGATTTCGGCGGCGAGCCGGCCCATCTGTGGGCGTTTCTCGCGGTCGCGCTCGCCTCCACAGCCAAACACACAGATCAATCGCCCCACCGTAGTCTGACGCATCAACCGCAACACACGCTCGAGGGACTCCGGCGTGTGAGCGTAGTCAACGACGGCCAGGAAGGGCTGCGCTGCATCGATTCGTTCGAATCTACCTGGTATGTCGACAAGCGAACGCAACCCGCTCAGTGCACGCTCGATCGGTGCGCCCAGGTTCTCAGCGACCGCAGCCGCAGCCGCGAGATTCAGGGCATCCCAGTGGCCCGGGCGCGCGGACTCCACCGCGTACGTTCCATTCGGCGACGTGAGGTTGAAGGTTGCGCCATTGGCTGACGGGCGGTGATCGCTGACGCGCCAGTCGCTGTGCTGCGCCGAGCCGAATGTAATACAGCGTGCACGAGTGGCCTGCGCGAACTCTTGCATGTACGGATCATCGGCCGGCAGTACGGCAAAGCAGTCCGTCTCCAACATCTCGAACAAGATTCGCTTGGCTCGCCGATACCGATCGTGCGTGCCGTGAACGTCGAGATGATCATGGCCGATACCGGTGAGGATGGCCGCTGCGAAGCGCACTCCGTGAACACGCGCTGCATCGAGCGCAATGCTGGAAACCTCGAGGGCTGCAGCTTGTGCGCCAGCGTCGGCGGCGTCGTGAAGGAAGGACCACAACTGCGGCGCCTCTGCCGTGGTGAGAGCGCTTTCCCACACCTGCTCGCCAAAGCGCTGACCGAGCGTGCCTCCGATCGCCGTTGGGACGTCGCAAGCGTTCAGAGCTGCCTCGAGCATGTGCACGCAAGTAGTCTTTCCCTTGGTGCCGGTAACGCCAATCACTCGCAGTCGCTCGTCCGGAGCACCGGCGAGTCGCCGTGCTATTGCCGCGAGCGCAACGCGTGGTTGGTCAGACTCCAGCCAAGCAATCCTGTGGTGAAGCGCCGCGGGTCGAATACCGGTGCTTAGAATCGCGGCCGCGCCCGCCGCCAGCGCAGAGTCGATGAAACGTTTCCCGTCGAACTCTCGGCCGGGAAGTGCAGCGAACAAAGCGCCCGGGCGCACCGCACGTGAGTCGAGCGTGATTGATGTGACGTCGGCATCCGGAGTGCCGTGTAAGGTCAGGCCCGGCAAATCTCCGACGAGCGCGTCGATGCGCATCATCCGCGCACTCCACGCGCACCGTGCTTTGGGTCGCTGTGCGCAACGACAGCAGAACCGTCCTGGTCGGGATCCGCTGGAGGGAGATTGTCCGGAGCGACACGCCGTAGCCGCAGGACCTCAGCCAACACGGTGCTGAAGGCAGGTGCTGCTGTGGCGCCACCGGTACGCCCTCCGATCTTCGGCGCCTCGAGGCTGATCACCACCACGGCGACGGGATGATCCACGGGCGCGAATCCGACGAACGAGGCGAGGTTCTCGCGCTTGTTGTAGCGCCCATCGGTGATCAACTCTGCAGTCCCTGTCTTGCCTGCGACGAAGAAGCCCTCGACCGCAGCGTTTTTCCCCGTGCCGTGCTTCTCTTCCACGACACGTCTGAGGAACTGTCGGACTTGCCACGATGTCTGAGCACTGATGGCGCGCTCGGGAGCGGGGCGGGGGATCTCTTGGCGGGTCCCGTCAGGTAGTTCCCAGGACAAGCCCAATCGCGGCGTCACTCGGAATCCGCCGTTGGCAATCGTCGACATTGCCACAGCGATCTGAAGCGTTGTCGCAGAGAGTGAGTGACCGAAAGCGATGCTGTCGTGATCGACCACTTTCCACAGCTCCGGCTTCGCCAGTACTCCCGCCGACTCTGCCGGGAGATCGATTCCGGTCCGGGCGCCGAGACCGAGTCCAAGCAGCACGCGATAGAAGTCCGCGCTTCGCAGTCGCTGTGAAAATTTGACGATCCCGATGTTGCTGCTGACCTCGATCACCTCAGGGAGCGTCAACACGCCGTGTGGATGCGTGTCGTGAATCACGCGGCTGCCCTTCTTCCACTGCCCACGTTCGCAATCGACGCTCTCACCCGGCCGATACAACCCCGCTTCCAACAACGCGGCAGCGGTGAATGGCTTCATCACGGAGCCAGGTTCGGAGGCGATCGAGATCACAGGATTTCGACGCAGCTCGTCGCTCGCCTTGTTGAAACGGTTGGAATCGAAACTCGGGTATGCCGCGAGAGCCAGCACGTCTCCGTTGTCGGGGTCGAGCACGACGCCTCGCGCGCCCCGTGCTCCATGTTCGGTCGCGGCACGCTCGAGAGCATCTTCGAGCACCATCTGTAACCGCAGATCGAGCGCCAGTTGGAGCGTCGCAGCTGGAGGTGGCGTTGCGTCGCCGCTGACATGCTCGAGTGGTTTTTGCTTCGCATCGGTGATGCGCAGCAGCTTCGCGGAACGCGAACGGAGTCCGTCATCGTAGACGCGCTCGATTCCCTCGGTCAGCGTGCCATCGAGATTGACAAATCCCAACACATGAGACGCCTGCCCTGCGTGGGGATAGCTCCGCTTGAAGCCGCGGCTCCAATGCACGGTGCCGGCTGGAATGACACGCTGCGCGATCAATGCCTGCACCGCACCAATGCAGTCGTCGTCGCAATCTCGGCGGACGTCGAGCCATGGGTGTGTCGCGCGACTGGTCAATCGGCCAGGGACGACGCCCGCCGCGCGCTCGAGCGCAGCTAGCCCCGGCACTCCGATGCGCACCGGTTCTGCGGCAAGCACGAAGCAAGGAATGGAGTTGGCGAGGTAACGATTCGTGCTGCGATCGACGATTTCGCCTCGCGGCCCTGGAATGGTAATCACGCTGTTCGACTGCGCAACGGCGCGCGCTGCCAACTCCTGATGGTGAGAGATCTGCAGGACGAACAGGCGCCACGACAGCAGCACCGCGAAGAGCAACAGACCAAGTGAGACCAGGCGCCGTCGACCCCGGCTCACCTGGCACACTTCATTCATCGCCGCCCCTCGGCAAGTCGTAGCGGCTGCAGCGTCACAGGACGCTGCGCAGGTCCGGGTGCGGACAATGCCAATCGCTCTGCTTCAGCGCGGAGGCGTTCCGGCGCCAGGAGATGATCGCGTTGAGCCAAGAGCGTGCGCCGAGTTATCTGTTCCTGGGCGATCGCGTCTTCGAGTTGGGCGCACTCGCGGCGCCAGGAAACGCCCGGCACCTGTACCGCGACGTGAAGGAGCAGCGGCAACGAGAGCATCATGATCCGAGCGGCGCCGTGGAATACGCGGCCCACCGCGCGCGGATGCGGCGCGACCAGAGCGGGCCGATTGATAATGCCTGCGGGAAGACTCATCGCTTGATCCCCCAACGCAGCTTGGCTGAGCGTGCACGCGGATTCTCGTTCGCCTCCGCGTCACTGCAGAAAATGGCGCGGCGACTGGGCAGGTCGAGCCATTGGAGCGCTCCGCATGTGCAAGGATCCCCGCGGCGGCACCGGCACGGTTCTGCCAGGCGCCGCAGAGTTGTTTTTGAAATGCGATCTTCCAGACTGTGGAAAGCAATCACAGCGATCCGACCGCCGCGAGCGAGTCTTGAGGCCAACGACTCGATCGCGGCGTTCAACTCGTCAAGTTCATGGTTCACTGCGATGCGCAATGCCTGGAAGGTACGGGTGGCCGGATCGATGCGATCGTGACGACCGGAAGGGACCACTCGCCGCACCAGTTCGGCTAACTGCGAGGTGGTACGCAACGGCGTGTGGCGTCGTGTTTCGACGATTTGCCGCGCGATCTTGCGCGCCATGCGCTCTTCGCCGAAGTCCGCGAGGATCCGCGCCAACTCCGGCTCCGGCGAGTGCGCGATCAGGTCCGCAGCAGTGGTGCCCGGGCGTGAGCGATCGAACCGCATGTCGAGCGGTCCTTCGAAGCGGAACGAGAAGCCACGTTGCGGGTCGTCGAGCTGATGTGATCCAAGGCCCAGGTCCAGCAACGCAGCATCGACCGTAGACAGCCCCAAGCTGTCGAGGACTGCGCTCGCCTCTCGATAGTCCGCGTGCACGATTGTGGCGCGGGTGCCGAATCGCTCCAATGTCTGTCGAGCGGCATCCAATGCGACTTCATCACGATCGAGGCCAACGACCCGACCATTCGGCCCAGTCTGTTCCAGCCAGGCTTGGGCGTGTCCGCCAACCCCGAGCGTACCGTCGACCAGCACCGCACCCGGCCTCGGGTTGAGCGCCACCAACGTCTCACGACACATCACGGGCAGGTGACGGCGACTTCCTGGCGGCGGCAGGTGCAGCTCGGCGGCCATCAGATCCCCAGATCCGTCAGTCGGGCGCGGTGTTCGCGCGAGACGGTCGGCGGATTCGCGGCCAATTTCGCGTGGTCGACGATTTCGAGATGGTTGCGCGACCAAGAGACGTGGACAGAGCCGTTGACTCCGGCGCTTTCGCGCAGGAGGGGATGGATCAGCACGCGACCCTGGGCATCGAGCTGCGATTCACGACCCCAGTAGTTCACGGTTTGTGCGAAGCTCTCGACAGCTTCGTCGGTTGAGGCCAGCCCGACGAGTCGAGATTCGAGTTCCTCCCAAGCCGGGAGCGGGAAGACCCAGATCGTCTTCCCATCGAGTGAGGTGGTCATGATGCGCGAATCGTCTGCAGAGACCGCCTTGAAGCGGTCGAGAAAGCGAGCCGGGATCTTCATCCGCCCCTTCTCGTCTACTGTGACGACCTCGCCACCGCGCAGCATGACGGCTCCCGCCGGACCTCTTTGGGCCAAGTCCCCGCAATCAACCCTAGGAAACTCTGATCGACCGATCCCGAGAGGGCGCTTCGGTCTCGAGAGGGACCAGGAACCCCTCTCTCGCCACTATTTCCCACTTTTTCCCACCGCGGATGTTACCGAGGCACTCCGATGGGAGTCAAGGACCTACGTGCGAAAAACAGCAAGCCCGAACTTGGAACGTGGGCTCAGCCGGCGTCTGGGTTGAATTCAGCGCTTTTCGTTCGCCGCGTCGCAAAAAAACCCTGGCTGTCGGCCAGGGTTTTTTCATCTGACTGAG
Organism: Acidobacteriota bacterium; assembly: GCA_046331425.1. Lineage (GTDB taxonomy): Bacteria > Acidobacteriota > Polarisedimenticolia > J045 > J045 > JANNUT01. The sequence continues at coordinate 32,473 of JAXLQU010000003.1, read as the reverse complement.
ATCGAATCTTCGACTAGCGAGACTGACCGCTTCCGCTACCGCTCCCACCACCCTTCGGACAGTCATTCACGATGATCGAAGGGAGCGGATCCGGGCCAATTGTTCCGCCCTCGGGTTGCGGGTCCTTCGGTTTGATCACGACGCCGTTGCCGTGTAACACGCCGTCGATGTCAATCCAGCCAACAGTGACCTGATCGTCGTCGGAGCTGAAAATATTGGGCCGCGAGCCCGGCGTCCCCTCCGCGTTGATCTGAATGGGACCGATCCATGCCTTCTTCCAAAGGATCGAGAAAACGACGCGCTCGTCGCCTTTCTCAGGACCGTCCTGCCACCAGGTGACGAACGGAACACTACCCACGAAGCTGATGCGAGGATCGAGGTCCGCTACACCGTTGGGCGTGGTGATCAACATAGGAGTGGTCCAGACTCGACCTACCAACTTCGCGACGGCGATATCGGTTTCCAGGCCGCGTCGATAGGACCACACGCCCCACATCACACCTTCTTTGTCGACGGCCATGGAAATCGGGCCGTCCCATCGGTCACTGAACCCCAACGGCACTTGGGCACCGACTCGCGACTCGCTATTGCGTGGCGCTGCAGCGAATGTCGAGCCTGCAGCGGCCATTGCGAGAATCAGGATGCAAACCAGGCGGCGGCTCATTTGGTGCCCCCTTTCTCAATCTGACTGTCGAACTCGCGCACCTCTGGGAGGTTCTGCTCGAGGCTGGGACGCAAATACTTGAGGCGCCCGAGTGCGATCTTGGATTCGGCCGGGCTGTGCTCCGCGACCGCGATTTTCCATTGGTAGAACGCGTTCAAGAAGAGAATGTCGACGTAGTGGACATCGCCTCCCGAGGCAACCGCGTTCGACTCCCTGATGAACTGCTTGGCGGTCTCGAAGTCACCCCGCCGGAAGTGGATCTCGGCCAGCCATGCCGACGAGGACGCCACGGTCCAGCGATGCCCAAGGCTTCGCGCTTCGTCGCGCGCCTCCTTCAGCAAGCGGACTCCCTCGCGGAATTGCCCACGCGCCGCATAGATCGGCCCGAGATTCCGCTTGACCTTGAGTGCTTCGTGCAGATCGCCACAGTCGCGATATCTGCCGAGTGCCGAGTGGAAGTGACTCAGCGCTTCGTCGTGTTCTTCGCGTTCCTGGAAGATGCTGCCCAACGCATGATGCGCATACGCTTCAAGCTGTTTATCGCCGGCCTTTTCGGCAATCTGCAAGGAACGACTGGCTTCGACCTCTGCCAGCAAAAAGTCTCCGAACTCGCGGTGTACGTTGCTGAGCTGAAGCAAGGCACGAACAGTGGTGCCCCGATCGATGTGACGTTCTAACCGTAGAAGCTGGCGAATCTCGTATTCGGAGAGGCTGATCTTGCCCATTCGGTAGAGGCTGATCGCGGCCGCCAGTCGAGCCTTCGCCGTGTCGTTGGCGGCTTCAGGCGACGTCGTCGGCACCTCCGCACGCGATTCCAGGATTCGGCGAGATTTCTGATAGTGAACGTAGGCACGTGCGTAATCACCGAGCCTGAACTCCTCGTGGCCCGCCTTCATCAGTTCAGCCGGATCGTTTCCCTCCGGTTCGGTGTTCTCGAGTTCTTCCAGGTCGACAACATCGGAGAAGGTCTGGATCGATACGTTGAAGATCCTGGCCAAAGTCCGGAGCTTGTCGAAGGACGGGTAGCAGAGGCCCTTCTCGTAGCGGCTCAACTGGGAGTTGTCGATCTCCCCGCCGTGCACCCTCGCTTTCTCCTCAACCTTGCGGAGAGAGTAGCCGTAGCCGTTTCTCAGATTCTTGAGGTATTGGCCAAGCCGCGGGCTTCCTTTGGTGTCCAACATCGGCGTCCCCTCAGGGGACCGGTCGGTACTGGAGAAACCAGTCAATGCTCGATTCATGGGAGCCTCCCTCCGCAGTCACATGTCTACCACGAGCCCATCCGGAGTAAGTCGGAAGTAATCGCGTCTTGCGGTGCAAAAGCAGCAGCCCCAACCTATCGGTCTCATCGGTGTTCTCGTCGGCCCGCCGGAACCCACAGAAGGGTACCGTGGCGCCGCGTCGTTGGTCCTATTCTTGTCGTAAACAAAATAGCTTCTGTCTTGAAGTAAGTCGAGATGACTGAGCTTAATGATCGATAAGTAAGGCTTTTGGGCCCGGCGTCACCAACCAGGTACGCCGCTTTGACTCATGAGCGATCGAGGCGCACACTTTTGCGGTGCCCGACGCCCAACTCGCATTTCGAGCGATGGTCCACCGAGCGGTCGCGCTCTACCTTGGATTGTTCCTCGCGACTCTGGGACTGTTCGGTTGGTATTTCATGCACGACCATCAGTCGGTTGCGATCGATCGGCAGGTTCGCGCCGCCCACAAGTTCGCTTTGGACCTATCGCAGCGACTCGGTCCGCAACTCGCGCCCGAGGGAGCGATCGATATCCCCTGGTCTGCCGATCGTCTTGATCTCCTCGCGGCGATGATCGATGACGCGGCACGTGATGTGCCGGTCGTGTCGCGAGTCGTGATCCAGATTGCCGGCGGCGAGACGATCGGGCCGTTCGTGCGCAATGAGGACGGGCGGATTGTGCTGCTTGAAGATGCAAGAGCGATGCGCAGTCGTGCCAACCTGGGCGACCCGGAAGACTCGCTGAGGGGGCTCGATCGCGCGGCTGTGAGGCTGCGCGGATCGCTCCCTCGCGCGGTCGCGGCGCCAGTGCTCGGCGGCGTCGCCAACCTGATCGCGTTACTCGACCCCAAGTCGATCGAACTGTCGGTGATCGAGATCCGTTGGCAGGCCCTCGGCAAGCTCGCGATCGTCGCGGTCATTGCGATGCTGCTCGGTGGGATCGGCTTTTCCTACACGTTCAGCCTCGTGCGTCGCACAAGAAGACTCACGGAGGAATCCCAGCGCGGAAAGCAGTTGGCGCAGTTGGGCACGCTCGCTTCGGGACTGGCGCATGAGATTCGCAATCCTCTCAACGCGATGAACATAAACCTCGAGTTGCTCGAAGAGGATGTTGCAAGCGGGCGTCTCGGGGCCGAATCGCTGGAGTTGCTGCGTGCGAGTCGCTCGGAGGTATTGCGTCTGGAACAGCTCGTAAAGGATTTCCTGGCGTTTGCCCGCCCACGTGCGGTTATCACCGAAGAGATCGTTCCCGGAGAACTCGTTGCCGATGTGGTGCGCTTCAGTCGCCCTGAGTTTGCAAAGGCGGGTGTCGCTCTCGAACTCAAGCATGAGGACATCGCGCCGACGGTCCGAGTCGATACCGGGCAACTGCGGCAAGCGATACTGAATGTCCTTTCCAACGCGCTCGACGCGAGTCGCAGCGGAGGAAAGGTCGAGGTGATCGTCGGCCCGACGGTCCAAGGTGACGCAAAGATCGTCATCCGCGACGAGGGAGAGGGAATCGCGCCGGAAGACCTGGGTCACATCTTCGAGATTTTTTGGTCGAAGAAACTCAAGACTCCCGGCTCTGGACTCGGATTGCCCATCGCGATCCGGGCCGTCGAGGAGCACGGCGGCCACATCGATGGTGTCTCGACGCCTGGCCAGGGCTCGACCTTTACGATTGTTCTGCCACCGGCTGCGATGAGCCCTCGCCCAGCCCCCAGCCACAACGGTGTGGTGTGAGCAATCGTCAGGCGCGCCACACGGTCGAGACGTTGCGCCAGGAATTGTGGCGCCACCGGTATCTTTACTACGTCAAGGCACAACCGGAAATCACGGACGCCGAGTACGACCGCATGGAGAAGCAACTGGAGGACCTCGAGAAACAGTTTCCCGAACTGATCACGGTCGACTCGCCGACCCGACGCGTTGGTTACCCAGTTACTTCGGAACTCCCTCAACAACGTCATCGCGTGCCAATGTTGTCACTCGAGAACGTCTATTCAGAAGCAGAGCTAAGAGACTGGGAGCAAAGACTACGACGCGCTAGTGGTATCACCGGCAGCGAACCGATCGCATTCTCAGCCGAGCACAAGATCGACGGCGTTTCTGTTTCAGTCGTCTATGAAGACGGGGTGCTCGTGCGAGCGATCTCACGCGGTGACGGGCAGACCGGTGAGGACGTTACCCACAATGTTCGTACGATCGCTTCTTTGCCGCTGAGACTCAATCGGCCGTACTTGCAAATCGAGGCACGCGGAGAGGTCTTCTTTCCGAAGCAAGGATTTGCGACTCTCAACCGTGAGCGCGAGGAGAGCGGCCTTGCGCCCTTCGCCAACCCCCGCAATGCAGCGGCCGGCACGCTCCGCCTACAAGACCCCGCGGAGGTTCACCCGCGCCCATTGGAACTTCACTTCTGGCAGGCGCTCTCTATCAGCGGCGAACCGCCACATGATCATCTCGAGGGGCTGGCTCAACTTTCGGCTGCAGGACTACTGGTCAACCCACATACACTCGCAGCCTCCGGAATCGAGGAGTTACTCGCATTCGTTCACCGTTGGGAAGGGCAGCGCGATTCGCTTCCCTACGAAATTGACGGTGTGGTCGTCAAGGTGTTGTCGCACAGAATCCAACAAGCGGCTGGCGAGACTTCGAAAGCGCCACGCTGGGCTGTTGCATTCAAGTACGCTGCCGAGCAGGTCCACACTCGACTGCTCGCCGTGACAGTACAGGTCGGTCGCACCGGAGTGCTCACGCCCGTCGCTGAACTCGAGCCCGTCAGGCTTGCGGGAACTACGGTTTCGCGCGCGACTTTGCACAACTACGAAGAGATCGCTCGATTGGATATCCGTGTCGGCGACACCGTTATCGTCGAGAAGGGCGGGGAGGTCATACCAAAGATCCTCGGCCGGATCTTGAACCAACGGCCCTCCGATGCCGCAGCGCTGTCCCCCCCGCAGACCTGTCCGGTTTGCGGCATCGCGACCGAGCGGGCCGAAGGAGAGGTTGCCTATCGCTGTGTCAATCCCACCTGCCCGGCGCGACTGAAAGAGACGCTGCGGCATTTCGCGCGCCGCGACGCGATGGACATCGAAGGGCTTGGGCCGGCGCTCATCGAGCAACTGGTGGAGCGCGAATTGGTGCGTGATATCGCGGACCTTTATCGTTTGGATCTCGCGACACTGTCCGACCTCGATCGGATGGGTATCAAGTCTGCACAGACGTTGATCGCGCAACTCGATACAAGTCGTGAGCGTCCGTTCGCACGGCTTCTTTATGGGCTTGGTATCCGTCACGTCGGTGAGCGCGCGGCTCGTGTGCTCGCCCGCCACGTGCCGGGGTTGAGGGCGTTGGCTGATCGAGCAGCGCTTGAAGATGGGCGGGAGTTTTTCGAATCACTGCCCGACCTCGGGCCCGAAACAGCGCGGTCGTTGATCGCGTTCCTCGCAAGCGATGGTGGACGCAAACTGATCGATTCGTTGGTACCGCTATTTCCTGATCGAAGCGACAGTGCGCCAGCGGCAGAAGCGGGTCCATTCAAGGGGAAAACGGTGGTGCTTACCGGATCATTGCAGAGGATGGACCGACGAACGGCGACGGAGAAACTGGAAGCCTGTGGAGCGCGCGTAAGCAGCAGCGTCAGCAAACGCACCGACTATGTGATCGCGGGCGCCGACGCCGGATCGAAGCTGGAGAAAGCGCGGGAACTTGGGATTGATGTGCTGAGTGAGGCCGAGTTTCTCGAACGGATCGGACCCGAAAAATGAGCGAGCAGATCTCCGGAAAAGTGATCATTGTCGATGACGACGCAGGCGGGCGCCAAGCGATGGCGCGCGCACTGCAACGGCACGGTTGTGAAGTATTTCCATTCGCCGATGGTATGGAAGCGTTGGCGTATCTGAGAGAGCACCCGGATGTACTGTTGATCGTCACCGATTTGCGGATGCCGGGTATCGACGGTCTCGAGGTATTGCGTCGCGCACGAGAGATCGTGGCCGACGTCGGAGTGCTGATGATCACGGCACACGGTTCAGTCGAGACCGCTGTTGGAGCGATGAAACGGGGCGCCGAAGACTATCTGGAGAAACCGGTGAACCTGGAAGTACTCAGGGCTCGGGTCGGCAACTTGGCAGAGAAGGTGCGACTCGGTCGTGAGGTGCGAGACTACAAGGGTGTCGAGGCGATCATCCACGAGCAGGGCTCCTTCGAAGGGATGATTGGCCGCTCTGCGGCGATGATGGAGCTGTTTCGCTCGATCCAACAAGTTGCACAAGCGCGCTCATCGGTGTTGATCCTGGGCGAATCCGGCTCGGGCAAGGAACTCGTGGCCAGCGCGATCCATCGTCGCTCTCAACGCGCAGACAAGACCTATCTACCACTGGATTGCGCCTCGATTCCATCCGAGATCTTGGAGTCCGAGTTGTTTGGCCACGAGCGCGGATCGTTCACGGGTGCACACGGACGCAAGCTTGGGAAGTTCGAACTCGCCAATGGTGGGACGCTGTTTCTCGACGAGATCGGAGAGCTTCCGCTCGCTCTGCAGGCGAAGTTGCTGCGCGCCTTGGAGTCACAAAAGTTCATGCGCGTGGGCGGGACCGAAGAGGTCAAGGTGGATGTGCGCGTTGTGGCAGCCACCAATCGCTCACTCGACGAGATGGCGGAACGAGGCGACTTTCGCAGGGACCTGTACTACAGACTTGCGGTGGTGACGCTGCGAATCCCGCCGCTGCGTGAGCGTCGTGACGATATCCCGCTGATTGCGCTGGCCCTGTTCGAGCGATTTGCACGCGAAAATGGGCGCGCAGTTCCCGAGATCAACTCGGAAGCGCTTCAAGTTCTCAAGTGGGCGCCTTGGCCTGGTAATGTTCGCGAGTTGCGCAATGCCATGGAGTCGTTGGCAATCTTGCATCAAGGTGCCGAGGTGACCGCTGCCGATCTGCCCGAAGAGTTGCGTCAGGCAGCGCGAGAGGCCGAATTGCTACCTGCCTCGGCCGCCAGTTTCTTCGGCAAGACCATGGAAGAGATCGAGCGTGAGGTGATCTTGAGAACACTCGAACAGACAGGTGGAAATCGCACCCAGTCGGCGGAGCAACTCGGGATCGGGTTGCGAACGCTGCAGCGCAAGATCAAACAGTACCGCGATGAAGGATATCCGGTCGTTGGCAGTGATTTGTACGACGGAACGATCTGAGGATCTGTATCAGGTTGGCGCGTCAGCCGGGATCCGGGAACAATGGCAACCGGTGAACCGGAGCAACTACGAGAGCCGTCAGGGTCGAAGGGCCTGCAGAAGCGGCGAGAGGTGACGATATGACACGTGGTCGTTTCGTTGTGATGACCTTGATGTTGTGCATTGCACTGTTCGCCGGCGTCATCGTCGGTTCGCTGGTGCCACCGTTCGGTCCAGCCTCGGCTCAGGATCTGAAGTTAGCAGCGTCGCCGGCTTCAGCGACCACGGTGGTGGTGCCATCCTTTGCCGAGTTGGCTGAGCGAGCAATTCCGTCGATCGTGCACATCCGCAAGACGCAGTTGGTGTCCAGCGACTCGGAGAGCGACTCGATTCCCAGCCCGCTCCGCCGGTTCTTCGAGCAGATGCCGAACGACGAGAATCATCGCCGGCCCGACGATGGCGGCAACGGCGCGCCGCGCCGCGAGCGTCAAGGATCGGCGGGAAGCGGCTTCTTCATCACCAGCGATGGTTACATCATGACCAATCGGCACGTGGTCGATGGTGCCGACGAACTCGAGGTTCAGACCAACGACCAGCAACGTCATCCGGCGAAGTTGATTGGCATCGATCCGCACCTCGACTTGGCGATCGTCAAGATCGAGGTCGACAAACCGACTCCTGCGCTTCCGCTCGGTGACTCCGATACTCTTCGTGTCGGCGAGTGGGCCGTGGCGATCGGGAATCCGCTGTTCTTCGAGAACTCCGTAACCGTTGGAGTGATCAGCGGTAAGGAACGCACTCAAGTAGGCGGTCGCAACGATATCGGCGGCTACATCCAAACCGATGCTGCAATCAACTTCGGCAATTCCGGCGGGCCACTGCTCAATGTCCGCGGTGAGGTGATCGGAATCAACACGGCGATCATCCGTGGCAACGGCCAACCCAACCCCTTCAGCGGCGCGCAGGACAGCACATTGGAAGGGCTGGGCTTTGCGCTTCCTATTTCGCAGGCCAAGCGATCGCTGGATCAACTCATCAAGACCGGAACAGTGAAGCGCGGCTACATGGGAGCACAGGTGGAGCCGGTCACGCCGGAGGCAGCGGAGTCGTTCCGATTCCCCGGCGGGATCAGCGGTGCATTGGTCGGTGGTGTTACCAAGCAAACTCCTGCCGATGCCGCTGGCCTCGAGCAAGGCGACATCATCATGGCGGTTGATGGACGCCAGATCCGAAGCAGCAACGAGCTCGTCAACGTGGTCAGCGGTTACAAACCGGGCGACAAGATCAAGCTGACGCTCTGGCGAGATGGAGCCGAAAAGAGCGTTTCCGTCACGCTCACCGAGCGCCCGGGCGAGATAGCGTCGTCGGTACCGACCGAACAGCAAGACAAGACCGAGCCGGACGACAATGGCGAAGTCGAGGCCTTGGGCCTGACCGTCGCGCCGCTCCCTCCGAATCTTCGAGAGCGTCTCTCCGACCTCGGTTTCAAGGGGGGCGTCCTGATCAAGGACGTCGACGAAACATCCGACGCAGCCCGCGAAGGACTGTCGGCTCCCTACATCGTGCTCGAAGTCAACGGCACGCCGACACTCACGGTCGCAGACTTCCGCAAGGCCGCTGGGTCGGCCAAACCTGGTCAGGTGGTGCGTCTGCGCACGTTGTCGCCGCGCGGGGACGACCGGCTGGTGTTCTTCCGACTGAGTAAGTGACGGTTGCCGCATGAGCGACGCCTCGACCATCTTGGTCGTCGACGACGAGCCCGCGATTCGCGAGGCCCTGCGCATGATCCTCGAGTACGAGGGGTTTCGTGTGGTCGACGCGCCGGACGGCGAGGAGGCGCTGCGTCGCGCCCGGACTGTGCCGCCGCACGCGATCTTGTTGGACGTCAAACTTCCCAAGCTATCGGGGATGGACGTGCTCAAGAGTTTGCGCGGCGGCATCACCGATGCACCCGTCCTGATGATCTCCGGGCACGGCACCATCTCGACGGCCGTCGAGGCTCTGGCACTTGGCGCCCAAGATTTCTTGGAGAAGCCACTCGAGCGCGAAGTCGTCCTGCATCGACTGCGGCTTGCCCTGGAGCGTTCAAAACTGGCAATCGATGCGGCGCTGCGGAGTGCCGATGAAGAAGGTCGTTACCTCCTGGTTGGAACTTCAGGGCCGCTGCAGAAGGTGCGGGAACTGATCGCGCGAGCCGGCCCGGTGAACGCGACCGTTCTGATCACCGGGGAATCCGGTACCGGCAAGGAGCTAGTCGCGCGCGCTATTCATTCCGCATCAGCCCGCAGCGGTGGACCATTCGTGAAAGTCAACTGTGCTGCGATTCCCGATGAGTTGATCGAATCAGAACTGTTCGGATATGAGAAAGGTGCTTTCACCGGCGCTGCAGCCCGGCAGCGTGGGCGTTTCGCCAATGCGCATGGCGGCACGATCTTCCTTGATGAAATCGGCGATATGTCGCTCAAGACGCAGGCGAAGGTGCTGCGTGCGCTGCAAGACGGCGAGATCGAACCGCTCGGCGCTGGCGGGCCAATTCGTGTCGACGTGCGCGTCGTCGCGGCGACCAACAAGGACCTACGTGTCGCAATCAAGAACGGCGAGTTTCGCGAAGATCTGTACTACCGGCTGAGCGTCTTGCCGATTCACTTGCCTCCGTTACGCGATCGACGCGACGATATTCCAGCGTTGGTCGATCATGTTGCCGCGCTGATCTGTCGAGAGAACAACTTGCGGTCCCGCCGATTCACTCCTGCTGCGCTCGAAGTTCTACGCAATCGGCCCTGGCCCGGCAACGTCCGCGAGCTGCGAAATGCGATTGAACGGGCAATCATCCTCTCGTCCGGTGATCAGATCGACGTGAGTGCGCTCCCAGACGCGGAGAATCAGGCACCCGATTCCTCGGCGGACTGGCTCGAGGTCGAAAGCCTGCGCGAATTCAAGGACGCCTCGGAACGGCAGTTTCTGTTACGTAAGTTGGAGCGACACGGCTGGAACATCACGCGCACCGCGCAGGCAATCGGTACGCCGCGCTCGAACCTCTACAAGAAGCTGGAGCACCACGATCTAGCGCGGATTGCACACCAGCGCTCACGGGAGATCTTGTGAAACGCTTCGTACCGCCGGCACTCTTGCTGACGAGCTTCGCCGTTGCCTTCGCTGAAACGCCACCCAACGCGGCCACTGAGCTGCCAGTGCCGGTTGCAACTACCAACAGTTCACTCGAGGTCGCCACGGGAGGCGAGTCTGAGCGGTTGCTCGCTGAGTTGGAGAGCGACGCGAAAGCCAATCCTACAGATGCGCGCAAGCTGGCGAAATACGGCCTCGCTTTGGTCCGGGCTGGGCGGAACGAGGAAGGTCTGGCTGCGCTGACACGAGCCCGCGGAATGGCACCCGATGAGCCTGAAGTTCTGCTGCTGCATGCCAAAGGTTTGGCCAAGACCGGTCACATCGCGGAAGGAATCGAGTTTGCGATGAAGGCGGCGCGCTCATCGTTGGCGACGCCGAAGGTTGCCGCCGAAGCACTCTTTACTGCCGGATCACTGGAATGGAAGCGCGAAAAGCTCGACGAGGCCGAGAAACTGCTGAAAGAATCGATTTCACTCGATCGGCACAACGCTGGTGCCTACTTGAATCTCGGGCTGATCTACCTCAGCCAACAAAAGCCCTCTGACGGAATGGCAATGCTGGAACAAGCGGCGCTGGTAGGTAGAGACAATCCAGGCTTGATCAAGTCACTGGCTCGAACTTACGAATCACAAGGCAGATTGGACAAGGCGTTCGAGCTGTGGACGCATCTGGCCGAGTTGGTCCCCGAAGATCCCGGCATTCGCTTCGTTCTGGGCGCGTACTGCTACGAGCGACAGATGTGGTCGCTCGCCGAGAAGCATTTGCGAAAAGCTATCACGATCAACGCCGCCGACGGCAGCGCGCGCTTGAAACTGGCGATGACCCTGCAAAGGATGGGTCGATACGACGACGCCGAGTTGCAGGCCAAACTCGCTCAAAAAGTCGGGCACCCAGAGGCTCAAAGCGTGCTCGACTCGATCGCCTACGAACGAAAGCTCAAGCCGGCGCTCGCACCCGATCGGTCTCCTGGCGGGTGAGACCGGAAAAAAGCTCTCCTAGGCGTATCGAAAGGGTGTTTCCGTGACCGATCTGAAACAGGACTTGGCCTCGCTGCGCATCGACCGTAGCCGCCGCTCGACGCGTAAGCGCTCCTGGTCGATCGCTGCATTTGTACTCATTGCGATCGTCGTGACCGGCGGCTTCTTGGTAACTCGCGACACCGCTCCGCGACCGGTGCAGACCATCAAACCGGTCGTAACGGTGGGCGGACCTCCGGCCGGCACGCCGATCCTCAATGCGTCCGGTTATCTGGTGCCGCGCCGAAAGGCGGTCGTTTCGTCGAAGATCCAAGGGCGATTGTCCGAGCTGCGCGTCGAAGAAGGATCGCGTGTGACGTCGGGCGAGGTCATCGCTCGTCTGGAGGACAACGATTTCCGCGCACAAACCGCCCGGACAGCAGCCGCAGTCGCGCGCGCCCAAGCGGATCTCGCTGAAGCACATCGTCAGTTGGCTGTCGCGCGACGTTTGTTCGACGAGCGCGTCGGGAGTCAGGACGTGCGCGATGCTGCAGAGAGCCGCGTGCAACTCGCAGAAGCGTCATTGGCGCAAGCGCGGGCCGAGTTGCAGGTCACGAGTGCGCAACTCGAGAACACCGTGATTCGTGCTCCCTTCACCGGTACGGTTCTACGCAAAATGGCGGAAGTGGGTGAGAGTGTCGCGCCGATCCCTCCCGGCGTGAATATTTCGAGTGCCTCCGGAGCGATCGTCGTGCTGGCTGATCTCGATACGCTCGAGAGCGAGGTCGATGTTGCTGAGGCCAATGTTGCGAGCCTGGCTCGAGACAACCCTGCCGAGGTCGCGGTCGAAGCGTTTCCCGACAAAGTCTACAAAGCGCGGTTGCGGCAAGTAATCCCGACGGCCGATCGGACCAAGGCAACGGTGCTGGTGAAGGTGACGCTTCTCGACAAAGATCCCAACCTCAAACCGGAAATGAGCGCGAAGGTAACGTTCTTTTCTGTCGAAAAAACGCGCGATCCGAACGCTCCTCCTCCCCAGCCTGAGATTACGCTCCCCTCGACTGCCGTCGTGGTGCGCGACGGCAAAGACTTGGTCTTCGTGATCGAGGATGGAAAGGCTGTGTCGCGCCCGGTCAAACTGGGTGATCGACGCGGCGCCAACATCATCATCAGCTCAGGCCTCCAAGGGGACGAGACGACCCTGGCAGCGCCGCCCGATGATCTGCGCGCCGGCGAGGCTGTCGTGTCTGGAACGCCATGACGTCGCTGGTCCAGGTCACCGACGTTCGCAAGGAGTACAAGCGTGATGCCGAACGAATCATCGTGCTCGATGGCCTGAGCCTGTCGATCAGCGAGGGCGAGTACGTCGCACTGATGGGACCGTCGGGTTCCGGTAAGACGACGCTATTGAATCTGATTGCAGGGATCGATCGGCCTACGTCAGGCGAGATCGTTGTCGGCGGCGAGCATGTCTCCGAGTTGGGCGAGGCCGAACTGGCGCGCTGGCGAAGCCGGAGCGTCGGTTTCATCTTCCAGTTCTACAACCTGATCCCGGTCTTGACCGCCCTGGAGAACGTGTCGCTACCCTTACTGCTCACCGGCCTCTCGGCGCGACAACGCCGCGAGCGCGCGATGATCGCGCTCCGCGTGGTCGGGTTGGCAGATCGCTACAAGCACTATCCTCGGCAGCTCTCCGGAGGACAAGAACAGCGAGTCGCCATCGCGCGTGCAATCGTGACCGACCCGCTCCTGTTGGTGGCCGATGAACCGACTGGCGATTTGGATGCCAAGAGTGCTGGAGAGATTCTCGATCTGATCGACTCGCTCAACAACGATTTCGGCAAGACGATCTTGATGGTGACTCACGATCCGCGCGCCGCTCATCGGGCGCGCACACAGCATCACCTCGAAAAAGGTGTATTGGCGACAGCATGAAACTGTTCTCGCTGGCTCTCAAACATCTTTGGCACAAGAAGCTGCGCACGTTGCTGACGGTCTCGGCGATGGCTGTCTGCATCTTCATGTTCTGCTTTTTGGAAACGGCGATCGATGGGATCAACTACGGACTCAGGAGCGCGAACGACGGTCGACTGATCACACGGCACTCGGTCAGTCTGATCTTCAATCTTCCACTGACCTACGGAGAGAAGATCGCGAAGCTCCCCGGCGTCGAGCGCGTCGGTCACGGCAACTGGTTCGGTGGGCAACGGAAGTTGGGAGAGTTCAAGGATTTCTTCCCCAACTTCGCGGTCGACAGCGACTATCTGGATTGCTACCCGGAGTACGTGCTCCCGCCCGACCAACGCCGCGCCTACGATCGGGACCGCCAGGGCGCAATCGTCGGACGCGAGCTCGCCACCAAGCTCGGGTGGAAACTCGGCGATCGACTCCAACTGTCGCCCTCGATTCCGTATTACCAAACGGGCCGCCCCTACGAGTTCGTGGTTCGCGGCATCTACGACACCGATCCTGTGAAGTACCCGGCCACCAATCTCGGCATCATGTTCCTGCATTGGGACTACGTCTTCGAAGCAACCAATCGACGTGCCCGGATCGGAACGTATGTGACGAAACTCTACGATCCGCGCGAAGCCGGCCGTGTCAGTCAACTCATCGATTCACAGTTCGCCAACAGCGAGGCCGAGACCAAGACGGAGACCGAATCAGCGTTTCGTGCCGGGTTCGTGGCGCTCGTCGGCGACCTCGCGTTGCTGCTGCGATTCATCGGCTTGGCGGTGACGTTCACGATCCTGCTCGTGACGGCCAACACGATGAGCATCGCACTTCGAGAACGTCGCACCGAGGTCGGTGTACTCAAGACCTTGGGTTTCGGTAGCGGCGATGTGATGGGACTGTTCTTGCTGGAGTCCGCGGTGATTGGCGCCTTGGGAGGCATGTTCGGCATGGGCCTGGGAGCGAGTGCGATCACGCTGCTCCCCAAGATTCCGGTGATTGGCGACGCCTTCCGTGCCTTCCCCAACCTGGGCTTGTCGCCGACGATCGCTCTGCAGGCTTTCGCGGTGGCGATGGTGCTGGGGTTGGCGGCGGGGATCTTACCTGCGCTCTTGGCGTATCGCGCACGCATCACCGAAACACTCCGGCAGATCTAATGGCGATCCCGCTGATCTACAACCTGCGCAATGCGGTCGTGCGCTGGAGAACCAACTTACTCGCGGTCACCGCAATCGCCGTGGTTGTGGCGGTCTTCATCGGGCTGATCGCGCTGAAGGATGGATTTCGGATTGCGCTCTCGGCGACCGGATCGCCAAACAACGGGATCATGGTGCAGCGCGGGGCCAACTCGGAATTGCAATCCAGTATCGGTCGCGATCTCGCCGTGCGCTTGATCGCCGATGACCGGATCGAGCGCGACGAGAATCGAAAGCCGATGGCGTCGCCCGAGATCGTGGTGATCGCCAACTTCCCGCGTAAGAAGGACGGTGCGCAGACGAACGTCACGGTGCGTGGGGTCACTCGGCAAGCGTTCGCGGTGCGCACCGGACTGACGTTCGTGAAGGGCCGCCCGTTCACACCCGGCCTGCAGGAAATCGTGGTGGGGGCCAAGCTTGCCGAGCGGTTCCGCAACATGGAACTGGGGCAGTCGATTCGGATGCAACGTCGCCCCTGGAAGATCGTGGGAATCTTCACCGCGGAGGGGAGCGGTTTCGAGAACGAGTTGTGGGGCGATCTCAACGTCATGGCGCCTGCGTTCAATCGAACCGGCGGGTACCAATCGATCACCGTGCGGCTGGCCGATCCTCGTCAACTGGCGCGCTGGCAGGCCGACCTGATACGAGATCCGCAACTGCGAGTCGACTTGAAGCAGGAACGAGCGTTCTATGAGCAACAGGCCGGCAACTCCGGTCGGCTGGTGATGATCTTGGCGATCTTCGTGGCGATCGTGATGGGGATAGGCGCGGTGTTCGCCGCCACGAACACGATGTATGCCACCGTAGCCGCGCGTGGACGCGAGATTGCTACGCTGCGCGCCATCGGTTTCTCGCGTAGTGCGATTCTGATCAGCTTCATCTTCGAATCGATCTGCCTCGCGGCGATAGCCGGCGTCTTGGGTTGCCTCCTATCGCAGACGGTGAACTTTCTCGAATACACATCGCAGGGCGCGAACTTCAGCCAGGTAGCCTACGCCTTCAAGGTCACACCTGACGCGTTACGCTCTGGAATGATCTTCGCGATCACCATGGGATTCGTCGGCGGAGTCTTGCCTGCCATCCGTGCCGCTCGCACCCCAGTCTCGATCGCATTGCGCGGGGCATAGCGGGCCTGTCGTCTCGCCCGTTTCGCGGCTGATTACGACGCCAGCTCGATCAGGCCCGTGCCGCGGCCCCACAGTCCATCTCGTGCGCCCTGACTGGCAGGCCGATGCCGAATTCCCCGCCAGTCCGCATACAATCCCGCGCTATGGGAAAACTCGAGCTTACGTTTCATGGCGCAGCCGGCGAGGTTACCGGCTCGATGCATCGACTCGACATCGATGATCGCAGCATCTTGTTGGACGCCGGGCTATTCCAGGGCCGCCGCGCAGAAGCGCGTGCCAAGAACGCGGAACTCCCGCTCGATGCGCGCACGATCGACGCTGTCGTACTCAGTCACGCGCACATCGATCACGCCGGAAGACTGCCGCTGCTGACACGATTCGGTTTCCACGCGCCGATCCTTTGCACGCCAGCGACGCGCGATCTTTCGGCAATCATGTTGGCCGATGCGGCCTTCATTCAGATGAAGGATGCGGAGTTTCTGCGCAAGCACGGAAAAGCCGGACCCAACTCCGAACCGCTTTACGACGCCGAAGATGCGGCCGCGGTGCAGAAGCGGATGATGACGGTGGGGTACGCACAACCGCACCCGCTGCTGGAAGGACTCTCGGTCACGTTCCGTGATGCCGGTCACATCCTCGGATCGGCGAGCGTCGACCTGACGATCACGCGGCGTTCGGACTCGCATCGACTGGTTTTCTCCGGGGACATCGGCCGCAAGGGGATGCCGGTGCTTCGCGATCCAGACCCACCCAAAGGTCCAATCGACACGCTGATCATCGAGTCGACCTACGCATCGAAAAAGCACGAGACCGTGGGTGTTGCCGAACAGACGCTCGGCGAAATCGTCAATCGCACCGCAGCGCGCGGCGGCAAAGTCCTGATCCCATCGTTCGCGGTCGGCCGGGCCCAAGAGTTGATCTACGCATTGCACGCGCTGCACCGCGCCGGCCAGATCGGCAAGCTGCCGATCTACGTCGACAGCCCGTTGGCGATCGAGGCGACCGCGATCTTCCGGCTGCACCCCGAGCTGTTCGATCGCCGCGAGCGCTTGGTATCGGAGACGGCGGACCTGTTCGACTTCCCGTTGGTCTCGTACGTTCGACGTGTCGAGGATTCCCGGGCCCTGAACACGATGTCGGGACCGGCGGTCATCATCGCTGCCTCCGGAATGGCCGAGTCGGGGCGAATCCTGCATCACCTAAAGCATCATGGGAGCGATCCCAAAAACACCATCCTGTTCGTTGGGTTCCAGGCCGAGCACACCCTCGGCCGCAAGATCCAGGAAGGACGGCGCACCGTCAACATCCTCGGTGATCCGGTCGAGATCGAGGCGGAGATCACCACACTCGGCGGTTACTCCGCCCACGCCGATCGCGATGAATTGCGAAGCTGGATCCAAGCGCTCGGTGGTCCGATCCGCCGGGCCTTCGTGGTTCACGGCGAAACCGAGCCGAGGTTGGCGATGGCCGAAATCTTGAAGCAGGAGGGCGTGACAGAGGTCTACCTACCACGGCTCGGCGAGTCACACCGGCTGTAACGGGGTTGCCGCATCACTCGTCACACAACTCTTCATTCCGATCCGATTTTGCGGGCCTTACAATGCCAACGGTAACGGTCGGCCCACGGCCGTCACATGTTCGTCACCTGCGTCTTGCCGGATTGTCACAGCCGGCGGTCAGGGTGCAGTGGTGCGTCACGGAGATTCCGAGAATGGAACGACACTTCGAACACGAATTGGAACGCCTGGCATCGATGGTTCAGCGGCTGGGTGGTCTGGTCGAGAATGCAATCGGCAATTCGGTCAGGGCCCTGACCGAGCGAGACGGAGACCTGGCGCGACGCACCATCGGCGAGGATGAAAGCGTCGACCAACTGGAACTGGAGGTTGATGCGTTCACCCTCGAACTGCTGGCCCGCTACCAACTGGCGGCCCGCGATCTGAGGTTCGTGACCACCGCCATGAAGATGGCCGAGGACCTCGAGCGGATGGCCGATCACGCGGTGAACGTTTGTGAGCGCGCCTTGGAACTGAACGAGGAGCCGCCGCTCAAGCCGTACGTCGATATCCCGCTGATGGCGCGCCGATCCCAGGAGATGGTGCGCGGCGCCCTGGACGCGTTCGTCAATCGCGATGCCGACGCGGCCCGGCGTGTGATCGCCTTGGACGATGATCTCGACTCGCGGATGGAAACCGTGTTTCGAGAGTTGCTCTCGTACATGCTCGAGGACCCGCGCACGATCAGCCGCGCGATACGCTTGATCTTCATCGCCAAATACTTCGAGCGGATCGGCGATCAGGCCACCAACATCTGCGAGCAAGTGGTCTATATGGCTGAAGGCAAGGTGATCAAGCACGCCGTGGACAAGGACTAGCGTCCGGCATGGAAGGCAGTCTCAGACGACGACTCGTCAGCTATGCGCTGGGGTTCGGAGCGCTGTTACTACTGACATCCATGACCGTGGTGTTCTTCACGGATCAGCGCAATCGCCTCGGTGCGGAAACGCTGTGGCTCCTCGGCATTGCGGCGCTCTTGGCCTTCTTGTTCGCCAAGGCGGCGCGTCGTGCGCTTCGTCCCTTGGAAAAGTTGGCCGATGCGGCGGAGCGGATGGCCGCCGGTGCTACCGTGGAAATTCCGGGAGAAGAGCGCGACGACGAAATCGGCCAGATCGCCGGCAGCCTGATTTGGTTACGTCACAACACCGAAGCGCAGCGTCAGGAGCGCCAAGACGAGTACGCAACGCTGCTGGCGGTACTCGACACGATGGCCGATGCGATCGCTCTGATCGACGCCGAGGGCCGAATTCGGGTTGCCAACCACGCTTTCGGCGAAATTGCATCGATGCGTCAGGAGTTGGTGGGCCGGCGCCTGGATGAAGTGCTGCGTGCCCCCAGTGTCATCGAAGCGGTGGCCTCGGTTCGGGGCGGAAGCGAGCCCTTGGTGGTGGGGCACGACGAGCCGGGAATCACGGGCCGCCGTTTTGAAGTTCGTGTCGCCGCGGTTGCGGCGCCGAGGGCCTCGACACGCGGTGTCTTGGTGGTCTTCCACGACATCACTCGAATCGAGTCGCTGGAGAGAGTGCGCCGCGAGTTCGTCGCCAACGTTTCGCATGAACTCCGAACACCGCTGACCTCGATCAAGGGTGCTGTAGAAACGCTGCGGGATACCAACCTCGCGGTCGATACCGAAATGGCCGCGCGACTGCTGGCGATCGCGCAGCGGCAAGCGCACCGGATGGAACTGCTCGTCGCCGATCTCACCGACCTGTCGCAGATCGAAACCGGAGCGATTCGACTCGACCGTCAAGACCTCGACCTGGCCACGCTCATCTCGGAGGTGATCCAGCCGTTCACGCGGCAAGCCGAGGAGCGATACGTCACGTTCGAGATCAAGGTCCCCGCTTCCACGACCGTGCATGCCGACCGGCGCCGCCTCGAGCAGATCCTGGTGAACCTGATCGACAACGGTTTGAAGTTCAATCGGCCCGGCGGGCGGATCGTGTTCGAGGCTCAGCGCGGCCCTGCAAGGGGGTTGCCCTGAAGGTCAGCGACACCGGCATCGGCATCCCTTCGGATGCGGTCTCCGACGTGTTCCACCGCTTCTTTCGCGTCGACTCGTCGCGTGCCGGCGATACGCCCGGCACCGGCCTCGGGCTTTCCATCGTCAAGCACTTGATGCGTCTGCACGGCGGCAGCGTCGATCTCGACAGCGAACTCGGCAAGGGTTCGACGTTCACGCTGCAGTTTCCCGGCTAATCGACGCGCCCAACACTACGGCCCCTCCCAATTGCAACCGTTGACCGCACGCAACTGATAGAAGCGAATCGGTGCCGACGCTGAGGCGCCGCCCGGATCGACGGTGAACACCACAGCCCCCACCTTCCTCACCAGCTCAGGGGCCAGGAACGAGGCTGTGTCGGCGCTCAAGAGGTGATAGCCGCTCGCGTTGGGCGTGGCGATCCAATCGAAGCGAAGATCCGGACCCTGTTTCGTGACGAGCAAGCCGGACGTTGACGCGGGCGGCGGTGTGCCGCAACTCAAGGGAGAGCACGTCAGCGCTCGGTCGGCGGTCAGGTGCAGGGTCCAGCCGTTGATCCGGCCAGCCGGCACATTCGAGTTGACATTGTCGTTGACCGCCAACTGCCAGACACCCTGGGCTTGCTCACCAATGAAATCGTCGAGCGAGCCGGGGCCATCAACCGCACGATCGCGGTCGTAGCGCAGCTTCAGATCGACGTCGCCGTTGTGTGATCGGCTATGTAGCGTGACGCGTTTGCCCGAGGGCGCGACCAGCGTCACCTGGATCTCCGACACGTTTCCGTGACTGATATCGACGCTCACATCCAACTCGCGTATCAAGGCGATGTCGGGAACGGTCTGAGTCGACGTGATCGCGCCGAAGAAACTCTTGGGCAGATCCCTCGGCGCACCGTTGGGATAGTCGCGGCGCGGGTTTCCCAACTCGATCGTGAAGTTGGAGAACTGTGGCTCGGGTAGCTGATCTGCATCAGTGGTCAAGCTGAAGCGCAACGTCTGACCGCATGCCGCAGTGGGAGCCGCGGTCAGCTCGAAGTGGGGCGACAACGACTCTCCCGTCGCGCGTGCCGCGATGTCCGGCCACGCGGCATCGATGCGAGTGATGCGCACCAAGTCGGGGCGATCGACGCTCAGTCGTCCGCGGACCGTCGTCATCGACTCGCTCCCGCGATTGTCGAGCGTGACCGGTATCTGAGCGGTTTCGCCTGGATCGAGTGTGCCGTCGTTGTTGCCCAGCGGCGTCACGTCGAGCAGTCGATTCGACTTGTACTTCAGTGATGGAGCGCCCGCCCGCACCTCGATGGCACCGGTAGCGACGAGCGCAAATCCTTGAGGGCCTTGCGGTACTGCGGCGCCGATCACCTCGACCGTGTACAGACCGGTTGCCGGCGTGGCGAACATCACCTGCTCGAGATTGTTCTTCGCGTCGGGTAACCCACCGATGATCGACTCGCCATTGCCGTTGTTGACGTTTCCCCAATAGGTCGAGCTGCCATCCGGCGCCGTAACCTTGAGGTTGAGATTGTTGATCACCGGATCGCTGGCCAACAAGGTCGCCGGCGGCTCGGTGTAGGCAAGCGTGATCCTGAGCGGCTCGGTCGCACTCAACACGTTGAGCGTGTAACTCGAACTCTGAGTGGCCTGCAGCCCATCGACGTTGCGCACGTCGGCGAGCACCGCGAGTTTTCGCGCGTCGCCGTCGAAGGCCAACGAACGCTCCAGGTTGACGCGACCCCAACCCTCCAGATCGCTCGGGTATCCCGAGACGCCGGTCATGTCTTGCGCGCCGCTCGCGATCGTCGCCTTGAGCAAGGCTCCCGATGGGATCAGCGCATCGGCCGGCGTCTTCACGCCACTCGGATACCAACCTTCGAGGAAGTACTGCCGCACCAACGCGGCCGCGCCGGTAACGGCCGGAGCTGCCATGCTGGTGCCGGTCAGGCTGCGCGTCCCACAAGTCTGTCCCGAGGCCGCGCTTACCGTGCTGCAGCCGGGTGCGTAGATCTCCGGTTTGCGCCGTCCATCCAACGTCGGACCGGTACCTCCACTGCAGTGATTGTTGGCATTCCCTTCGCGCTCGGACGCGCCCACGGCGAACACGTTCTTGGCGTTTTCCGGCGTCGTCGAAATACCGCCGTTGGAGACGGCGAACATCACCAACGAGTCTTCCTTCTGATACGAGAAGTCATCGATGTCGCGCGACCACGAGGTGTAGGCGCGAGTGCCGTCGTCGCCCCACGAGTTGGAGTGCACGCGCGCGCCGTCGTTGTGCGCTGCGGTCAGATACTGAAGCAGATTGGACGGTGCACCCCCCGATCCACTGATGTCGTCGAGGTTGCTGAACGAGATCTTGGCGGCGAACGCCTGCCCATCTCCCGGATCCCAGACGCCGGGAGTGCCTTTGTCGCCGGCCATCGTTCCGTTCGTGTGCGTCCCATGGCTATCCGCGCCTTGACCATTGCTCGAGCGGTACGCGACGACCTTGCGGTGTCCCGGGCCGATCGCCGCGGTGTCGGTGAAGTAGCAGCCGGTGACATCCAACCGGCCGTCGATATTTCCCATGATCTGACCTTCGCCGTGGAGGCCGTGGTCCCAGATCGAACGCAGATTGAGCGTATTGGTTTGAATGACCCAGGAAGCCCCGTCGTTGCGAAACGTGGCCTCCGGCGATTCCTCGATGAACGCCACATCGTCGAGCGCGGCTGCAGATTCGAGTTGCGCGAGGTTGGCGCTCGCCAACACGCGACGCAGCCCGTCGTTGGTGAAGATCGCACGCAGGTCGAGTCCCTGCGCTTGCAACCGAGACGCGACCCAATCGGCGTCGGCGTCCGGCCACAGTTCGATCACCGCAAGCAGTCGACCCTGCTGCCGTCGCGATGCGTCGCGGTATGGGCGTGTTCCAAGATCGGGTGCGAGTTTCCACTCCGGCGAGAGCGGACCTTCCCAGCGCAAGCCAGGGAGCGCCCGCACGCCGCTCAACGCTTGTGCGGGGACCCGCAAGACGAATGCTTGGTCGGGCAGATAGGCCAGAACGCGCGCGCCGGTTGCTTCGGCCATGCGCCGCGTCCAGCGATCGGGGATTGTGACGAATTGAACAACTCTCACCGAAGACGATGTTGCGTTGCCGATCGATCGATCCGCTGCGGGAATCGTGAGCGGATCGATCGCGCCACGCTTGAGCCGCAATGGTGGCCCCGAGGGCTGGGCCCAAATCGCCAGCAACGCTGACAGTGCACAGAGCAAAACGGTGAAACCACGGCGTAGCAGGCGCGACATCGCTCGACCTCGATGACGATGATGGGGCCTGCCCTCCGCAGGCAGCAGTCGTTTACCGCGAGGTGGGTAGGGATGGCAAGCGCTGATCGGTCGAGCGTGACGTTTGCCGATCCGCGGCCGGCCGCGGTCGAGCGACTATGGACGGAAGCGGTACCCGACTCCGACGAGTGTTTCGATCCGATCGGCATCGACCCCCAGCTTGCGGCGCAGGCGGCGGACATGCGTATCGACCGTACGGCTATCGACCCCTTCGGAGTAGGCCCAAACCTCGGTCAAGAGTACGTTGCGGGTTTGCACGCGGCCGGCCCGCTGCATCAGGAAGTGCAGCAACTTGAACTCGGTCGCCGTGAGCGGAACTTCTTCGCCCGCTACCCGCAGCGAATGGGAGCCGAGCGAGATCTCGATCTGGCCCGCACGCAAGACGTCGCCGTTATTTTCATCGTCGGTCTTGCGACGCAGCACCGACTTGATTCTCAGAATCACCTCACGCGGACTGAACGGCTTGGCGATGTAGTCGTCTGCGCCGAGTTCGAGGCCCACGATGCGATCGGTTTCGGTTCCTTTGGCGGTCAGCATGATCAACGGGACGGCCGAGGTCTTGGCGTCACGTTTGAGCATGCGGCACAGTTCCAAGCCATCCAGGCCAGGCAGCATCAGGTCCAAAAGGACCAGATCCGGGGGCAGCGAGCGAACCGCGGCCAGCGCACTATCGCCGCGGGTGAAGACGTCGAGTGAGTAACCCTCGCGAGCCAAATTCACACGCAAGATCTCGGCGATGTCGCCGTCGTCCTCCACCAATACGATCCGCTGTGTCATTCGCAGCGGGATAGTACCACCCGCCCCCCTGATGTTCAGAGATAACTCCATACAAGCCAGTAGCTTTCACTCGCGCGTCACGCCGGCGTCACGCCTCTGTAACGCGCATTTCAGCGCTGTCACCGTGCTATTCTGCGCGCCGCTGCGCGAGGTGAGGCGACCTTGTCCGAATGGCAACCGGTGATCGGGCTCGAGGTTCACGCGCAACTCGCAACCCAGACCAAGTTGTTTTGCGGATGTCGCAACGCCTTTGGCGGCGAACCGAATACACGCACCTGTCCGATTTGCCTGGGGCTGCCGGGAGCGCTGCCGCGTCCCAATGCCGAGGCGATTCGGCTGGCGATTCGGTTTGCATCAGCGGTCGGGGCGAAGGTCCATCCCGTTTCGATTTGGGCACGCAAGCACTATTTCTACCCCGACCTCCCCAAGGGTTATCAGATCACTCAGTACGATCGACCGTTGGCGACGGCGGGGTCGATTCGGATCGAGCCGCTCGGAGCGCCGCGCCAAGCAATCGATCTGATTCGACTGCATCTGGAGGAGGACGCGGGCAAGTCGATCCATCAAGGGGTAGATCCCGGTCGAAGCGGTATCGACTTCAATCGGGCCGGCGTTCCTCTGATCGAGATCGTCAGTCAGCCGCAGTTGCGTTCGCCCGACGACGCCTACCTGTATCTGGAGCGACTGAAGTCGCTGCTGCGAGTCACCGCGGTCTGTGAGGCCGACATGGAGCAGGGCTCGCTGCGGTGTGACGCCAACGTTTCGGTGCGCCGGCGCGGGGACCCGTTATCGGGGCGTGTCGAGATCAAAAATCTCAACTCGTTCCGCTTGGTCCGCCGCGCGTTACAACACGAGATCGCGCGCCAAATCGAGTTGGTCGCAAGCGGCGGTGCGGTAGCGCAAGAGACTCGTCTATGGGATGAATCACAAGGCCTCACCCGAGCAATGCGATACAAAGAAGCTTCCGAGGACTATCGCTATCTCACCGATCCTGACCTACAACCGTTGGTGGTCGATGCGGAGCTGTTGCAAGACGCGCGGCAACCGGGTGTCGAGTTGACCCACGCCCGTCGCGATCGATACCAACGTGATTACTCGCTCAATGAAGTCGACGCCCACCGGTTGAGCGTGGATCACGAGGTTGGCGAGTACTTCGACAAAGTTGCCGCGGCAAGCGGCAACCCTCGTGCTGCTGCGCCGTGGGTGTTGGGTGAGTGGATGGCTCAGGTCAACGCGCTTGGCTTGGAGCAAGCCATCACCGCGGTGCCAGCCACAGAGCTGGCCGCGATCGTTGCCGCTGCCGACCGAGGTCGACTGACCGCGGCCGGCGCCAAAGCGGCGTTCGCGGCGCTCGCGCGCGGCGAAGGGATGGTCGAGTCGATCATCCAGGCGCGCGGATTGGCCCGCGTCGACGATCCGCGTGCACTCGATCAGGCTGTCGGCGCGACGCTGGCTGCATCGCCGGGACTTGTGGCGCAATATCGCGACGGCCGAGAACAAGTACTCTCCGCGCTGATTGGTGCGGTCATGAAGCAAACGGGTGGACGGCACGATCCGACCCTGATTCGTCAAGCACTGGAGCGCGCGCTGGCACCATGATCCGCTTCGAGCAAGTCACCAAGATCTATCGTGAGCCGGATATCGTGCTGCGCGACCTGTCGTTCGAACTCGCGGCAGGGGAATTCGTGGTACTCACCGGGTCCTCCGGCGCAGGCAAGACCACGCTGCTTCAACTCATCACGTGCGAGACTCGCCCCACGCGCGGACGGGTGACGGTCGCCGGGTTCGATCTGACGTCGCTGTCGTGGCGGCAGATCCCGCGCGTGCGGCGTCAGATCGGGGTCGTGTTTCAGGATTTCCGGCTGCTGCCGCGGCGCACCGTTGCCGAGAACGTCGGGTTCGTGCTGCGCGCGCTGGCCTGGCCGGGATCCAAGCGCCGAGAACGCGTGCGTCGTGTCTTGGAATGGGTCGGCTTGCTGCATCGCGCCAACGATTGGCCCGAGATGCTCTCGGGCGGCGAGAAGCAGCGCGTGGCGATTGCGCGTGCGCTCGCCCCCGAACCCCGGATCGTGCTGGCCGACGAACCAACCGGCAATCTCGATCCGGAACGATCAAGAGAAATCCTGACCCTGATGCGCGAGATTCACGCGCGCGGCGCCACCGTATTGTTGGCCTCGCACGACCCGTTGATCGTCGGTGAAGCAGGTTCACGGGTGCTGCGACTGATGGGTGGGAGGTTGGTGTCGTGAGATTGTTGACCGCCAGCGGACACGCGGTTCACACGGCGGTCGCCGACCTGTCACGACGCCCGCTCTCGTCGCTCATCTCGGTGCTGGCGATGGGCTTGGCGCTGTTTCTGTTGGCGACGTTCCTCAGCGCCAGCCGCGGGATCGATGCGGTGCTCGCCAAGTTGGGAGAGCAGGCAGTGATCGAGGTCTATCTGTCGCCGGATGCGACACGAGAAGAGACCGCGCAGACCACGGAGGCGCTGCAGTCCGATGGACGTGTAGCGCGCTTGGAAACGATCGCGCCGCAGCGTGCTCTGCGCGAATTTCGAGCGCTCTACCCCGATTTGGGAGATATCGAAGGACAGCTCGACGCCAACCCCTTTCCATCGTCGCTGAGGGTTTGGCCGGCATCCTCCGACAAGACGCTGATCGCCGCATTGGTCGAGACCGCCAAGCGCCAACCGGCCGTCGACGCCGTGCGTTATGACCAGGAGTGGATCTCTGCCTTGTCCGACGCGACGAACGCCGCCTCGTGGATCGCATTCGGAGGGGCGCTGGTGTTGCTGCTCGCGGCGTGGACGATTGTTGGTGCTGTCGTGCGATTGGCGCTCGACGACAAACGCGACGAAGTAGCGCTGATGCGTCTGATCGGAGCCTCCGTTTCGTTCGTCGTGGCCCCGGTGCTGATTGCGGGCGGGCTGTTGGGTGGAATCGGAGGTGTGATCGCCGTGCAGGGCGCAGCCTGGCTTCGCGGCGCGATCCTCGCTTGGTCGGCAGCCACGCCCTTGGCCGGCTTCGCGTCGTTGGTGATCGGCGAAGGACTCTCGCCCAACCAGATCGTGTCACTGATCGTGTTCGGCATCGGTTCGGGGATTGCGGCCGCTGGGTTGGCCGCAGGGCGCTCCGCCTTGCGTTGAAAGCGGCCGCGTTTGCTTACGACTTGCGTCGCATCACCTTCAGGCCCGACCAGACCGCATCGACAGCGCAGACTTTGACGTCGACCAAGCCGCGCGGGAGCACGATCTCGCGGATCGTGTTCTCGGTGATGTCGGTGGCGACCTTGGAGGCTTGCTTCGGCCACGAGATCCAGAGTGCGCCCCCGGCGGCGAGCTTGGACTCGAGATCGTCGAGCCTTCGCTCCAGCTCTCTACGTTGCTTGACGAACAGATGGATCATCGCGAACGGTCCGTTGCCGCGCGAGGTGATCGACGCTGCTTCAGGCATTCCTTCCAACAGACCAACGTAGTGCGGCGGTGCCGCCACCGTCAGGACACGCATCTGGGGTTTGATACCGAGCTTCTTCCAAAGTGGTGTGCCCGAGTACCCCGCCAGAACCGGACTCATGGGGGCAGCGAGTTTCGGCAACACGTTGTGTGGTTCAAATCGCGCAACACCGGATCACCAATCGAACACGATGTAGAAGTTGGAGTGCCACGGCCCCAATTTGTCGCCGTCATATTCTTTCGAGAACGACCAATTGAACGGCAAGCCCAGGATCGGAAGCCAGACGCCGAGGCCGGCAGAGACGTGAACGTCCCGGTACAAACCGTCGGGCCCCTTGCTCTGGTACCGACGGAACGTGCCGAGATTGCGGTCGAAAGTCGCCTTGCCCGTCTGGAGCGTGGACCCGGCGGTGCAGAACGGATTGGGCGCGCAGAACTGCTGATCGTCAAACCAGATCGTGCCGGCGTCGATGAAAGCAAACCCGCGTACGGGAGCGATCGCGCCGCCCCACGGAAGGACGATCGCGGTCAGCAGGGGGAAACGAATTTCGAAGTTGGCGAGCGCGTAGTTGGTCCCGAAGAAGCTCCGATAGTCGAAACCGCGAAGCTGGTTGATCCCGCCCAATGTGTACAACTGTCCCGACGAGCTGGTCTGTTTGGCGGCCGAGAAACGCACCGCGAGAAGACTGCGCTGGGTCATGTGTTGATAGCCGCGATAGTCCAGTTGCAGACCACCGTAGCTTTCGTAGAAGTCGTCGCCCGAAGCCTTGAAGTTGTAGAACGGTCCGAATCGAAGCCGGTGTCCCTGGAATGGACCGAAGCTCTGCCATCGCGTGCTGTCGCCGACCAGGTCGATGCCTGTCGAGACGTAATCACTCGAGAACTCGTTGAACTGCAGATTGCCGGATCGAGTAAGGAACGGCTGCGTCGAGCGGCGCTGGATCAGTCCCAGGTCTCCCTCGACACGGTAAAGCCGATTCAGTGGATAAGACGCGAAGCCGGAGACAGCCGTGTAGCGCTGTCGACGCTGAAATCGATCGCTGACGCCGATGGCGGAATTCGTGACGTAGTAGTCGCGATAGTCGAATGCACGCGCGCCCCAATCGATCCGACTCTTGAGATTCCAGTACGAGACATCGATGTTGGTGAAACTCGAAACCGAGTAAGAACGGATGTTGATCCGTTGGTCGCCAAGCGTGTCCGAGAAGTTGACCGACACATTCGAAAGAAAGGTGCCGTCGTCCGTGACGCCGACCGTGATGTCGGGTGCGTCGAGCGACCACTTCAGTTTGTAGGGCTCGCGTTTGTCGGCGTCGAGTGTCAGCGCCAGTGGCGGCTCGAACGGTTTGAGATCGTCCGCGGCGTCGGCATCGCTGGGGGGCTTGATCTCGGTCGGCGCCTCGCGCCGGGATGGCGCCAGCGGTGAACTCGCCGGCTCCTCGGACCCGGATTTCTTGGCGTTGTCGACCTCACCGCCTGCCGTCTTCATCTGATAAAGACGGAAGGTGCCGGCCTGGAACGAAACGTAGGCGAGCTGGCCGCCACCATCTTCCGCCGCCGTGAGTTCGACCGGCGAGAACGCTCCACCCGTGAGGTCGGTCAACCGGCTGATCTCGCCGCTGGTCAGATCCAATGCGTGGATGTTGTAGACGCCATACTGACCGCGGTCGGAAGTGAAATAGACAGTCTTTCCATCGCGGCTGAAGGCGGGCATGAGATCGCTGGCCGGGCCGGTAGTAAGCGCTGCCTTTCGCTCTGGTGCCCCGACTTCGACCGTGAAGATCTTGGCGAAGCGCGAGATCCTTCGGTTGTACAGCACTTGAGCACCGTCAGCGGACCAGGTCGGATTGGTGTCGTAGTACTCGTCCTGTGTCAGGTTTTGAATCTCTCTCGTTTCGAGGTTGATCCGAAAGATGTCCCACACACCATCCTTGTTGCCCGAGAACGCGATCCATTTGCCGTCGGGTGAGAAAGTCGGCGACGCGCAGCTGGAAATAGTCTTGAACTTGAACGAATCGACGCGCCCGCCGCC
The DNA here is from genome assembly GCA_046331425.1 of Acidobacteriota bacterium. Classification (GTDB taxonomy): domain Bacteria; phylum Acidobacteriota; class Polarisedimenticolia; order J045; family J045; genus JANNUT01. Next base: position 3,948 of record JAXLQU010000003.1, on the reverse strand, counting down.
GATCGGATCGTAGATCATCAATTCGCGGTAGTTCTCGCGTCGCACGAAGAAGGCCAAGCGATCGCCGTCAGGGGACCAACTCAGGTCGCGCTGTCCGTCGAACGCCTCGGCCACGATCGAGGTGTAGCGATTGGTGAAACCCTTGGTGAGGTTGCGAATGATTTTGCCGTCTTTCGGAGACAGAACCACGACATCCAGTTCCAGACCCGGCGTCGCCAGGGCTGCGATCAACTCACCCGACGGGCTGAGGGTCGGGGAGAACGTGAATCGGCCAGGCTCGGTCAGGCCGATCTCCTTGCCGTATTCGTCGGGCGATCGTTTGCCGGTCAGCACCGGCAGATATTTCTGCCGCAGGAAGCGGGCAAATCGCCGATCGAACTGGTCGATAGAAAGTCCGAACGCATCCTGAAACGCCTTCTCGAGATTGTTCGTCAAGATCACCTTGCGAAACTCGAACAAGAACGTCCTCAGGCCGTCCTTTCCATACTCTTTTTCGATGAAGTCGAATACCGCGTGACCGTATCGATAGGCGAGGTACCCGCCTGGGATTCGATCCAACGAAGGGACCAGGTTGTTGACGACACCGTCGCGGATCACCATCTGCGCAAACGCGTCTTCGTCATCACCGATGTAACTGGCCAACCCCTCCATCAACCACAGTGGAGGCCGCGCGCGCAGCGTGCGTCGAAGCGACCCTCCGAACAGAATGTCGTACTCGAAGATGTGCGTCAGTTCGTGTTTGATCAAAGCAAATCGGAAATCGGGCGGTTCATCGACCGGCACGACCATTCGGTTGCTGAACGGCTCGGCAAACGCGCCGACCCCTTCGTCCAACTCCTCCAAAATAACGTTGGTCTGCTCGAAGTCGGAATGCGTGGCGTACAGGATGATCGGGATCCGCTCTCGCACCTCGTGATCGAGTTGGCGGCTGACATCGAAATAGGCGCTCTCGATCTCGCTGACCAGGGCTTGCAACTGCGGTTCGACCGCGTCGTAGTAGTGCACGTCGAAGTGCGGAGCGCGGTAGATCTTCCAGTCGAAGCGTTTGTAGGAGATTTTGTTTTGACCGAACGACCCGCCGCTCTGCGCCAACGCCGGCAGAGTCACCAGTGCGATCGAGACCAAAGCTGGAACCAGACGCCGGACGCAGGACACGGGGACCTCCGCGGGATCAGTCAACCCAGATAAAACGCGGCTCGCGAATCTTGACAGGTTTCAAGACGGCCAGCAGGTCGTCTTTCATCAACTCCAACAGTTCGAACAGGGTCTGCAAATCTTCCGCGCCCTGTGATTCGACGATCCGATCTTCTTGCCAGTTGTCCTTGAACAGCAGGACGCCGTTGTCGCCCTTGAGAAAGAACACATCGATCTTGAGGCGATATCCCTTCCGCTCGACGAACTGAGAGGTTCGGATCGTCTGACCTGTAATCGGACTTTCCACGTCGCGCGAGACGAACCCAGAACGATCCTCGACCCGCAACTCGGCAACCGCGGCGACGATCAGGTCGGCGCGGAACTGTTGCCCCAAGCGGCGGAAGAACACGTCGTTGACCGCCATGACCTCGGGACGCTGTTCCGGCAGCTCGGGGGGCGGCACATCGAGTACCGACAGCGGCGTGCCACGCCCGATCTCGCGCCGCAGCCAGCGCGTGATCTCGGCGCCAATGTCGATTCGTTCATGATCGTTGGCCCGGACCTTCGCGACCAGCAATCGTTCGCCCGGTTCGGTTTCCAGTTTGGCCGGGGTCGAGACATCGATTCCGACTTCCTCCCAACCGGCCAGCGACGTGGTTACGCCCGCCAAGACCAAGACCGCACACAGCGCCACGCTGCCGCGGTTCACGGTGCCTCCGGCGATTTGGGCGCCTGTGGCTCACCAGGCTCGGACGGCTGATCGGTCGGTTTCTGTTCGCTGCGAGTGAACAGGTCGGCATTGGCCAAAAGCTTCGGCTCTCGAGCTATCGCGAGGGCCCGGTCATAGGCTTCCTTGGCGCCAGCCCGGTCGCCGAGTGCTTCTTTGGCGACCGCAACGTTGTTGAGCAGATAGGCGTTCTTGGGTTCCTCACGCAACAAGCGTTCCCAGCGAAACAGCGCTTCACGCCAGAGTCCCTGACGGGCCATTTCGCCAGCGAATTTCAGATCGCGAGTTCTTTCACCCCGGCTTCGCTTGGGCGACTCGGCGGAGAAGGCGAGAGTCAGCAGGCATACAACTGCCGTCGCGATGGCCCACAACCGGACTCGATTGAGAACTCTCCACAGGTTCACTGCGGCAGTATAACCTTCGAGCCCCGCCGACCCGCGCGGCCCCGAGGAAGACGCGTGCTTGTACATCCGCATCTGCCCGCACTCTTTGCCGCCGCGATGGCCAAGACGGCACATCGCGAGCTGCTCGGCGCCCGAGCGCACCGCGATTGGTCGTGGCATAGCCCCGAGGAGGTGAGTGCCGCTGTCCGCGAGGTGGCCGCCGGGTTGATTGCTGCCGGATTGCAGCCCGGCGAACGTGTCGGACTGATCTCGGAGAACAGACCCGAATGGGTCTTCACCGATTTTGGCGCACAGCATGCCGCGTTGGTTGACGTGCCTGTGTACCCAACGCTGCCGGCCGACCAAACCGCATTCATTTTGAAAGACGCGCAGACCAAAGCGGTCTTCGTCTCCAACAAGGCGCAAGCCGCCAAACTGCGTCAAGGCTCGGCCTCCGGCATCGAGCACGTTTTCTGCTTCGAATCGAACGTCGACGGCACCATCTCCTTCGAAGAATTGCGTCGGCGCGGGCGAGAACATCTCGCCCAGGATCCTACCGCTGTCGATCGGCGCGTCGCTGATTTGAAGCCCGACTCGTTGGCCACGCTGATCTATACCTCCGGCACCACGGGCGAACCCAAGGGCGTCATGCTCACGCACGCGAATTTTTGCCACAACGTAGGCCAAGTCCTCGCTGCACTCGAGCAGACTTTTACATTCGGTTACCGAGCGGTTTCGTTTCTCCCGCTGTGCCACGCCACGGAGCGGTTGGTTACCTACGCATACCTGCAAGCTGGGATGGCGATCGGCTACGTCTCGCATGTAGAGCGAGTCGCTGACGCGTGTGAAGAACTGAAACCGCATCTACTCGTCTCCGTGCCGGGAGTGTTGGCGTTGATCCGTTCGCGGATCATGGCTCGCATTGCCAAGGAGCGGCCGTTCAAGCGCGGCATCCTCGAGCGAATGCTGGCGTGGGGAAGCCAAGACGCCGAACGACGGGCTTCACTTCGACCGCTGACACTCTGGCGTCGCGTGCGGTGGGCCATCTGCGATCGCATTCTCTATCGGCAGTTGCGAGCGCGGCTCGGCGGGCAACTACTGGCGGTGATCGTGGGTGGGGCTGCGCTTCCGGTCGATCTGTGTCGTTTCTTCTGGGGGATCGGGCTGCCGATCATCGAAGGTTACGGGATGACGGAGGCGTCGCCGGTCCTGGCTGTGAACCGGTACGGACGAACGCGCTTTGGCACGGTAGGGCCGGCGATCCCGGGGGTCGATCTGTCGATCGCACACGACGGCGAGATTCTTGCAAAAGGGCCGAATGTGATGCTCGGTTACTGGAACCGGCCGCAGGAGACAGCCGAGACCGTTCGCAATGGTCTGCTCCACACCGGAGACTTGGGTCGGATCGATCAGGATGGTTTCCTGCAGATCACGGGACGCAAGAAGGAGATTCTGGTGCTTTCCACCGGGAAGAACGTGGCGCCACGGCTGATCGAGGACGCACTGGCCGCGTCGCACTTCATCAAGTTCGCGATCGCCGTCGGCGACGGGAAGCCGTCGGTAGGGGTGATCTTGGTGCCGAACATCGACGCCGTTCGCCATTGGGCGGAGGAGCAGGGCCTGGACGAGATGGACGACGACGCCTTGCTGGGACTGCCCCAAACCAACGCCCTGTTCGGTGCCGAGTTATCACGCCTCCAGGCC
>JAXLQU010000002.1:0-264684 GCA_046331425.1 Acidobacteriota bacterium | reverse complement strand
CTGGCCGACTTGTTGAGCGCGATCCTCGAGGCTGAACTTCGGATGCGAATCCGGCTCAACTCGCTCGAGCCGAGAACGGTGGATGACCGCGTGCTGTCGCTCTTGGCACAAGCGCCCGATGTGCTGGTTCCACACATTCAAATCCCCTTGCAGAGTGGTTGCGATGCCGTGCTCGCTCGGATGTCCCGCAACTACCGCACAACTCACTACCGTGACGTGATCGAAAGAGCCAAGGCGATGGTCCCGCAGATCTGCCTCGGCGCCGACGTGATCACGGGCTTTCCCGGCGAGACCGCTGCAGAGCACGCCCAGAGCGAGCAGTTCATTGCCTCGTTGCCACTCGACTATTTGCACGTTTTTACCTACTCCGCGCGACCGGGAACGCGCGCCGCGTCACTATCGGCGCAACCCCACGGCGAGATCGTGCGGCCGCGTACCGCCGCCCTGCTGCAACTCGGCCGCGCCGCAGCGCAACGGTTTCGCCGTTCACAACTGGGCCGCGTGCAAAGTGCGTTGGTGCTCGCCGGGCGAACAGCGTCGGGCCAAGCACGAACGTTGACCGGTAACTACATCGAGGTGCTGCTCCCACAGGCCGAACCGGGGCGAATCTTGGACGTGCGACTGACCAAACTCGAAGACGACGGGCAGACCGTGCTGGGCGAGGTGGCGGCATGAGGTGGCGACGAATTGCTCTCGTCGTGTTGCTGGCGACAACCACAGCGCGGGCGGCAGATCAAGCGGTCGGCGTGAAATGGGTCACCGGCAGCTTCAACGATGTGCTCGCCCAGGCGCGCGCGCAGAACAAGATCGTGCTGTTGGATGCTTGGGCCACCTGGTGCAAGTTCTGTTATCAGATGGACCGAGATGTCTGGGCTCGCGAGGAAGTCGCTCGTGCCGTCGAACGATCGGCGATTCCGTATCATCCCGAGGTCGACATCGGTACCGGCGCGAATCCGGAACTAGCCACCAAGTACGACATCGCCGGCCTGCCGATGACGCTGTTCATCGATCCGCGCGATGGTCGCGTGTTGGCCCGACTCGAAGGGTATCAAACGGCCAAGAAGGTCTTGGCGACGCTCGATTCGGTGCGCACCGAGTTCGACAAGCAACTGGCTTCCGAGAGTGGGGCGAGGAGTGTCGAGCGCGTGATCGCCGATGGCGGCCGAGCCCTGCGCGCTGGAGATTTGACTGCCGCCCGAACGGCAGCTCACAACGCGATCGGCACCGACCCTGACTGCAAGCACGATGACGCCGATGATGCCGCCTTGCTGTTGGCCGATGCCGAAGAGCGCGTCGGGCAACCCAAGCAGGCGCTCGATGCGCTGCGGATGGTGCTCGACATTTGCACCGCTGCCAGCGGTACGCGTGAACTGTGGTCGCGCTTCGTGACGTTGTCGTCCACCGTTGGAGGCCCGGTTGCCGAGAGCAAGGCGATCCTGGCTCGCGCTCAACGATTTCCGCAAGATCCCGATGCACAACGTGAGGCAGCGGCGAATCTGCTGAAAACCGGCGGTGACCTGGGCGAGGCGGAGCGGCATGCGACGGCAGCGCAGCAAGTCGCACCGGCCGATCCGGAAGTGTGGGCCGTCGTCGCCGCTGTGGCGTTCAAGCGCGGTCAGATCGAGGCAGCGCAAAAGGCGATCGATCGCGCCATCCAAATCGATCCGCAGAATCCCGAGTACCGCGAACTGCGCCTGAAGATCGTGATGGCGGCGCGGCAGGGAGCGTCGCGATGATCACAGCTCTCGCTTCCGCGTTTCTTGCAACCTTGCTCGCGGCTCCCCCTGCGAAGCCGGAGCCCCCGCCCACCAACGACATACGACAGCAGATCTTCGCGCGTCAGTCGGCCGGCGTGCGCGCCTTGAGGGCTGGAGAGTGGCGCGTTGCTGTTGTCGATTTGTGCTGGGCGATGGACCACGCGCTCAACTCGCACGATGCCGCCTGGTACTGCGGGCAGGCCCGCTTGGCGACACGCGACCCAGAGGGCGCGATCGAGGCGTTGGAAATCGCGACCGATCTGGACCCGACGAACCTGTCGAGTTGGATCGATCTCGGCGACGCCTACGCCGCGGCCGGACGCACCGATCGTGCGCGTGCCGCGTACTATCGCGCGCTGGAGATTCGCAAAGACCACGCCCCTGCCTTCGATGGACTGGCGCGACTGAATGCCGCTACAGGCGACGAGGACAAAGCGCTGGAGTTTTTCGGAAAAGCGCTGGAGGCCAACGCCGCCGATGCGCGCGTGTTGCTGCATCGCGGGCAATTCCACCTGCAGCGTGGACGATTGGACCAAGCGCTGGAAGATGTGCGAGCGGCAGCGCGCTTGCGACCCGATGATGCGGCGGTGCAAGCCGGCTTGGCTCGCGTCTTGGTGCTCGCCGGGATGTCGGACGACGCCTTGGCCGCCGCGCGTCGAGCCCGTCAACTAAAGCCGAAAGACGCAGCAAGCATTGCGATCGAGGCCGAGATCTTTCGTACGCTCGGCGCCTTTCCTGAAGCGATCGACGGTGCGCGTTCGGCCTTGGCGATCGATCCGGACCTGGTCCCTGCGCGTCTGACGCTGGGCCGCGCCCTCGGCGCGACCGGCGAGTTGGACGCGGCACTCGCAGCGCTGATCGCACCACAGCCGAAGTTGCTCTACGAGCAAGAGCGCAACGAATTGCAGAGCGAGCAGCAGAGAATCGCAAAGCGCAAGGCTGAGTTGGCGCAGTTGCAAGACGAAGCGAGGCGCGAATCGGCGTCGCCTGCGGTGCTGCTCGATGTCGCGCTGGCACAGCTGAACTCCGGCGATCTGCTGCATGCCGCCGAGTTGGCACGGGCGGCGCTGGCCAGCGGCGAGCTCGACCCGGTTCTGTTGCGGCAGGCAGCGCTGATCCTCGGTCGCGCCGGACATCTGCGCGACGCTGAGCCGTTGTTCGAGCGTCTGGCCAACGGCGCAACGAGCACACCGCGCGATTGGGTCAACTTGGGAGTGACTCGCGAACGTTCCGGGGATCGCGAGGGAGCGCGCGCCGCCTTTCGTCGCGCGCTCGAACTTCCTGCTGTCGCGGCGGATGGTCACGCCGGTCTCGCGCGCTTGGCGTGGGCCGAGGGGGATACCGCAACCACCGCCGCGGAACTCGATGCGTTTCTCGCCGCCTCGCCGCCGTCGGATCAAGCGGTGCGTGCTCGAGAGGCGCTCATGCGTTTGCGCCCCGCTGCGGAGTCGGCCAAATGAGATCGCCGCGCCGCCGATGGTTGCCGATCATTGCAACCGGTTTGCTGTTTCTTACCGCAGCGTTCGGACAGGACCTGACATCGCGACGCGGGTTCAAAGTCAAACTCACCACACCGGTCTCCGGCGAGGCGCTGATCGGCGAAACCGTCTTGAAGGCCGAGGTCTCCGCGCGCGCGGAAAGCGACGTCGAGCGCGTCGACTTCTATCTCGATGATGCGCTGCTGTTCTCCGACAGCGAACCGCCGTACCAGGTCGTGCACGATTTCGGCCGCAAGCCGGCGGCTCACGTCATCAAGGTGATCGCGGTTCACAAGCAGGGCCTCAGCGTCAGCGACTTCGTCGTCACGCGTGCCCTGGACTTTGCCGATGTCGTCGACGTGCAACGGGTGTTGCTCAATGTCTCGGTCCGCGATGGCCGCAACGCCTTCGTCGGCGATCTCACCGAGAAAGATTTCGAGGTCACCGAGGACGGCACCATCCAGAAGATCGTGTCGGTGACCCGCGAAACGCGCCCGATTCTGGCCGGGATCCTGATCGACAGTTCCGGTTCGATGCTGGAGCAGATGCTCGACGCACAGACCGCCGCATGCCGCTTCGTCGATGCACTCACCGACGCCGACCAAGCGTTCGTCATCGATTTCGACGAACAGGTCACGCTGCGCCAAGCGGCAACCTCCGACCGCAAGGAGTTGTGCGTCAGCATCAAAGGGACTCGCGCGGTAGGCGGAACGTCCCTCTACGACGCGGTGCACGCCGCGTTTCGTGTCATTCGCAAACTCCCCTACGATCGCGCCGCGTTCATCATTCTCAGCGACGGCGACGATACCGAGTCGAAGGTCACGCTCGATCGCATCATCGACGAAGCGAAACGCAACGAGGTCTCGATCTACGCGATCGCTTTGGGCGCCGGCGTGGGTGGAACGGGACGCAGTGCGCTATCGCACCTGGCGGAGGACACCGGCGGGCGCGCCTACTTCGTTTCCAAGGTGGAAGAGTTGGCGGAGACATACGAGGCGATTGCAGCCGAGCTGCGAGGACTCTATCAACTGGTGTACACCTCGAGTCACATCGCACCCGACGGAAAATTCCGGCGTATCGGCGTGAAGATCGTGCGGGACGGCAAGTTCGACGTGCGTCACCGCAGCGGCTACTTCGCCACGACCGAACCTTAGCGCCGACCGATCCGGCGCTACTGGATCTCGCCCGGTGGCAGCAGTTCTCCAATCGGGGGTTTCGAATCGCCCGACGGGATCAATCGCGCAACGACCCGCAGTTCTCCCGATGGCCATGCGACGCTGGGGACCACCAGGCGAGTCCACCCGGCGCGTGCGACCGTGAGTTTCCAGCCGCCCGCAACCAATGGCCCCAGCGTCAACCGGCCGTCGGATTGCGTTCGTCCTTCGGCGGGGTCGGCGCGGTGCGCGACCGGCTCGCATCGAACCGAAACGCCCGCGAGCGGTTTCCCCGAGTCATCGGTGATCTCAATCGAGAGCTGGGTTTGGCTCCCTTCACCTGGACCCAGTACCAACTCGACCGGCTGCTCGAGTCCGCGTTTCAACGGAAGGTCGACGACCGCACGAAACGGGCCACCGACACTGACCGCGGTCACGGCGGTGGTCGTGAAACCAGCCGCCGTAGCGATCACCCGATACCGGCCGCTGGGTAACCCATCGAGGGCCAGAAACCCCTTGGCATCGCTGGTCGTGATCCCCAGCACGGAGAGGCTTTCTGAAGCCGCGAACATAGCGGCTCCGGGCAGACGCTGGGCGCGTTCCGAGTCGCGGACCTCCCCGCGCAGCCGGCCCGGTGATAGATCGGTCGCAGGGCCGGCAGCGTATCCGAGCCCGGCACAACTCGTAGCAAGAGCGAGCCACCAGAGTCTTCTGTTCACATCACCTCCGAGCGCTGATTCTCTGCGCTCCCGGCAACTGGCGCACTCTCCGTTCGTTTTCGTGCTGGCCCGCGACTGTCCATCGGCCTAGATTGCCGCCGGAGCCGCATGTCCCCGATTCGTGTCGAAGCCGTTTACGAGCGCCGGCCGCTGAACCTCGCAGCGGATGGACCTGCCTCTGTCCGTTGGGGGGTGCGCGCCGTATGGGGCGATGAACCGGGGTCGGGAAGGTCCGGCCCCGTGGGTCATCCCGAGGACCCGACGATGCCGCACACCGATGTGGCGGGCCGGCCAGAATTCAGCCGCACCCGGCGCTCGGCTCATCGCGGTCCGCGTGAACTGCTCGCCGAACAACCCCCGACACTGCGCTATACGTCTCGGGGCAGAGCGATCCCGTTGATTGCCGCCGGCCCGATGGACGGCTCAGGGCTGTACTTGGACATCACCGCGTAACGCGGATTCCTGCCCCTCCCTGAAATCGATTGAAAGGCGTCGGCAGGCTTTGATTGCGCCCGCCTTCCCGTTTGGTTATGTTCTCGCGCCGGTTTCGCGCGACCAGTGAGATCGGAACCATCAGAGATGTTCGCCGAGCGTCCCGCCCCGTGAAGGCGCCTCGCGTGTCGCACCGAGTGCGGCCAGGCTCGCAGCTCTGCACGCAGAAAAGGAGAGTTCGGATGGGCAAGCTGACCCGTATCCTCGCCGTGGCTGGCGTGTGGGCCATTCCCCTGCTCGCATGGGCCGGGGAGGCTGGTAAGGCCGAGGACAAAGGCTTCTTCGTCAAGGATGGCGACTTCACCCTCGAGACCGAGTTCTGGGTCCACATGCGCGCCGATTACCTGCAGTCCAAGTACGACTTCAGTGGCGAGCTGTTCTCCGGCTTCGAAAACACGGAGATCGATCCCAAACTCGAATTCCGCATCAAGCACGCGCGAGCGATCTTCGGCGGCAAGGCGTTCTTCCCCTGGTTGAGTTGGAAACTCCAGACCGATTTCGGGAAGGGCCAATCGCGAATCCGCGACGCATGGGTGCAGATCGAAACGTCGCCGAAGAACGGATGGCGCATCGGGCAATTCAAGTCGCCGTTCGATATCTACAAGTTGACATCCGCCAGCTATGGCAACTTCACCGAACGACCCGGAGGCACAGAGTTTCTGTGGCCACGCAACCGTGACGTCGGTGTGATGTACTACGGCAGCACCGAGAACAAACGTTTCAACTGGAAAGCTGCCGTGCAGAACGGCAACGGCGACAACCAGCCAGAAAACGACAACAACAAGTTCATGACGACCGTCCGCGTAGAGTTTCAGAACGAGGGTGGCTATGCGTACAAGATGACCGCCATCGATCACCCCGACAAGCTCAACTACACGGTGGGCTTGGCGTTGATGCGCAATCCGCAGGGTAGCTTGAGCGGCAACGTCACCGGCGATTGCGTACTCGGTGTCGACGACAAGTGCACGTTCAGCACGGTCGATCGTACGGCCGCCGAGTTGTTCGGCGCGGTGCGCGGCAAGCGCTGGCAAGCCACCACGTCACTGCAGATGTGGACGTTCGAAGACGGTCGCCTCGACCAGGACGGAAACCTTAGCGATGCAGATTTCCGCTATTGGAATCTGGACTTCGGTTTTTTTGTCTCGGAGCGTGACGAGCTCCTCGCGCGCATCGGCCAATGGGAGTTCAGCGACGCGGCATACGACGGCGATGGCGGCAGCGTCACCGATAGCAACGACGAGTGGCGCGTCGGCTACAGCCATTACTTCTCGGGCAACAACTTCAAATTCACCGTGGACTACGGTCAGTGGACCGCCAGCGACGACGTCGATTATTTGGGCGCCAGCGGTACACAGGATCTGACCACCGAGGGCCTGCGATTCCTGCTGGCCTTCCAGATTTGAGCGGAGGAGCAGACATGAATTCGCGAGCAATCCGTTGGCTCGGCCGGGCGGCGGTGGCGACGATCCTGCTCTCCGCCGTGGCGTTCGCCGGCGAAGCCGGCAAAGACGAGAAGAAGGGGTTTTTCATCAAGGAAGGCGATTTCACCTTGGAAACCGAGTTCTGGATCCAAGGCAAGGCGGAGTACCTGAAGTCCAACATCGACTTCACGGGCGATCTGTGGGACGCCATCGGCGCCACATCGACCGAGATCGACCCCAAGTGGGACACGACAGTGCGTCGCGCGCGGGCCGTGTTTGGTGGAACAGCGTTCAAACCGTGGCTGCACTGGAAACTCGAAGCTGACTTCGGTGACGGCGATGCCGTGCTGAAGGACGCCTACGTGGCGACGCTGTTGAAGGACGGCGTGAACTTCAAGTTTGGTCAGTTCCGTGCGCCGTTCGATCTGTTCCAGTTGTTCTCGGAACGCGATCAGACCTTTGTCGAGAATCCGGTTGGGACCGATGAGTTTTCACCGGGACGCGACCTTGGCGTTGCGTACTTTGGGAGTGCCTCGAACCAGCGATTCCACTGGACCATCGCGGTCCAGAATGGTGACGGCGAGAACAGTACCGGCAACTCCGACGACGGGTTGCTCACGACGGCGCGCTTGGAGTTCCAAAACGCCGGCGGATTCGACTACAAGGCGACGGCTGTCGATCGCGCCGAAGGGCTGCGCTGGACGACGGGAGTTGCTTATACCGACAACAGCACCGGACCACTGGTGGGCGACACACCGGATGACGGCGATAACAGTTGCGAACCGGGCGTCGACAAAAAATGCAGCTACGACACGGTGGGTCGCTCTGCGTTCGAGCTGTTCGGCGCCCTGCGTGGTAGTCGCTGGCAGGCGAATGCGACGATCCAGAAATGGACGATCGAGGCTGGCCGCACCACATCCGAGGGGCGATCGGATGATCTGGGGATCACCTACTGGAACGTCGATTTCGGCTTCTTCGTTTGCAATGGCTGGGAGTTGGCGGCTCGTTACGGCCAGATCAAGTACGACGATTCGCTCGCGTTCTTCGATCCGGAACTGCCGTTTCTGCCTCCGATCGTCAGCGACCGTACCGACAAGGAATGGCGGATCGGCGTGAACCGCTACTTCCTCAATAACAACCTCAAGCTGCAGGTCGACTTCGGTCAGGACGGTTTCAAGTTCGAAGATCGGTTCGACGATGACGGCGACGTCCTGAAGGGCGTGAACGAAGGCACGTCGAAGGGGCTGCGCGCGATGCTCAGCTTCTTCATCTGAGGGAGGTAGAGGTGATGCAACACTCGTTCAAGTACGTTTCATCGCTGCTCTTGGCTGGCACGTTCGCGGTTGGCCTGGCCGCCGCTGGTGAGGCAACTGCCGGCAAAGACGGTTTCAAACTCGGCGAAGGCACCGACTACACGCTCGAAGCGCATTTCTTGACCCAGGTGCGGGGCACCTACTCGAGCCAGCGGACAGACTTCGCGGGCGACCTCTACGCATGGATTGGCGATCGCGTCGAGATCCCGGACGCGAAGAGCACCGAGGTATCCGGAATCGGTTCGTTTCGGATGCGGCGCGTGCGAGCGATGTTCAACGGCAAGGCCTACAAACCCTGGCTGACGTGGAAACTCGAATCCGAGTTGTACGGTGACGAAACAAAGCCGCGTCTGCTCGACGGCTACATCAAGCTTGGCAACGACACTGGTTTCTATGGACAGGTCGGTCAGTTCAAGGCGCCATTCGATCTCTTCGTGTTGGCAGCCCCCTGGAAGCTCCAGTTCGGCGAGTTGCCCATCGCTGCCTCGCTGTCACCGGGCTACGATCTCGGAGCGCTCGCCGGTTGGCGCAGTCCCGAGGGGCACTGGCTGGCGCGGCTTGCGATCCAAAACGGCGCCGGCAGCAACATCCCAGACGACAACAACGGGAAACTCACATCACTGCGCGTCGAGTATCAAAACAAGGACGGCTTCGGCGATGACCGCACCTCGGCCTTGCACTCCGACGACACCGCATACACCGTTGGCTTCGGGTGGATCAGCAATCAGGTAGGCGGCCTGGTCTCCGAAGAAACGGGTGGGAGCTGCCTGATCGGCACCACTGCCAACTGCGTCTTCGACAACACCAATCGTTCGGCCTTCGAGTTGTTTGCCGCCATGCGAACGCGCGACCTTTCGATTACCACCTCTTGGAAGAGACACACGATCGAAGATGGACTGCTGACCGACATCTCCGGCACCACCGACGATAAGGAGATCACCGCAGCCGCGGCCGATGCGGGATGGTTTTTGTTCAATGAGAAGGTCGAAGTCGTCGGCCGCTACTCGTTGCTCAAGCAGACCGACCCGGGTTTCATTGCGCCGCCACTTGGCCCCGATGGACTCGGCAATTCGGTGTTCAAGCCCTCGGCCCCGCCCAATCTGGTGTGGGGATCCGAGCGGACCCGGCAGTGGGGTTTGGGCTTCAATTACTACTTTCGCGAACACAACATGAAGATGCACTTCTCCTGGACTCAAACCGAGATCAAGAACGAGGTGCTCGACAGACTGAAGATCTATGTTCCGGATCCAGGACTGGGCACTCCGGTCATTCAGCAGCGCCTGTTCTTCGGCCGCGAGGGTGTGATCTATCGAAAATCGCCCGTGTGGTACGCGATGCTGACGTTCTACATTTGATCTGATTTCTTTCAACGAGCGACGAAACGAAAGGGCGGCCTTGCGGCCGCCCTTTGCTTCTTGCAGACCAAGAGCCAAACGCGATCACGGCACGATTCGCGCCGTCTTGATGTAATCGAGTTTGGCGAACGTCTGAGTCAGATAGGCGTTCCCTTCCGCTTGGATTCTCTGCTGGTTCGGTGTCTCCCCATAGCCGGAGAACAGTTCATCGACGATGTTCATGCCTTCGATTACCTTGCCGAATGGAGAGAAGCCCTGGCGGTCGAGTCCTGCGTTGTCCCGCAGATTGATAAACAACTGAGTCGTGCGGCTATTGGCGCCCGAGGTTGCAAATGTGAGGTAGCCTCGCTTGTTGCTTTCCTTGACAGGGTCATCAGCGATCTGCTTGGCGCGCCACGTAACGTTCGTTTGCGGGTCGCCGTTGATGCCGAACTGCACCACGAAGTTGGGCACCACTCGGAAGAAGCGGCACTCATCGAAGAACTTGGCTTCGACCAACTCCTTGAAACGGTCGGCACCAATCGGGGACCAGTCGCGATGGACTTCCACGATGACATCCCCTTTGCTGGTTTCGAATTTGACCTTGTACACGTCGGACACCTTCTTCGCGTCATCGGCGGCGAGGGCCGGCAGTAGGGTTGCCAACCCCATCAGCGCGGCAGTGACTATGGCGTTGCGGCTCATCGAGTTCTCCTTTCGTGTTTCGATTCGGGACGGCGGATCTTAACCTCGCTTTTCACTTCACGCCGCTGGGAGCTTTCCCTGTTGCATGCGCGACCTACATTTCAGTCTGCCCCTCTGTCTGGTGCGACGGGAGATGACGGTCGTGGCACAGTTAGATCGCTTTTTGGAGGTGCTACTGCAGCGCGGTGCGCACGAGCTGCGTCTGGTCTCGAACCAATGCCCGACGTTTTTGTTTCCTGATGGAGAGCGCCCCGCCAGTCAGGCACAACCGACACTCGATCAATTGCTGGTCTTGCTCGGCGAGATCATCGATGTTTCTTTGATCGCACGTGTGCAACAAACTGGAACAGCACGCGGTCGTGTCAGCCGGCCGGGTCTCGCGCCGCTGGTCGTCGAACTCGAGATCGAGGGGCCCACACTGACCGCTCGTTTCCGACCGGACGCTCCACAAGAGATCCCGCGGATGACTGGCGCTGAACCCGCCGCGCCGCGCGCAAGCGTGATGCCGGTAGCCACCAGCGCGTCACCGACACCCTTGGCTGCGATTGCGGAGCCGAGTGCCGCGACGACTCCGCCGACGGCTCCGGTGATCATCGCAACGACAGTTCCCCCCAGGCCCAATCCTGCAGCATCGCCGGCAACGACTGGCTCGAGCGGGAATGCGGCGCGGATCGAATCGCTGTTGCGAATGTTGGTCGAGCGCAAAGGCTCTGATCTCCACCTCTCCAGTGAAGAGCGGCCGATCCTGCGAATCGACGGCGAGATCCAACGGATCGAGGAATGGCCCGAGCTGGCGCCAGAGGCGATGCGCGCCCTGTTGGAGCCGATCATCCCGGAGCGTAATCGCCGCGAGTACGACGAGATCAAAGACACCGACTTCGCTCACGAGATTCCCGGCGTAGCGCGGTTCCGAGCCAACATCTTCGCGGACCGGAAAGGTCCGGGAGCAGTCTTCAGAGTGATCCCGTCGAAAATCCTCACCGCGCAAGATCTATCGCTCTCGCCTCACATTCTCGACCTTTGCAAGCTGACCAAGGGCCTGGTGTTGGTGACCGGACCGACCGGTTCGGGCAAGTCGACGACACTCACCGCGTTGGTCGATCACGTCAATCGCATTCGGCACGATCACATCATCACGATCGAAGATCCGATCGAGTTCGTTCACGACAACCGAACTTGTTTGGTGAATCAGCGCGAGGTCGGCGTGCACACGCAGTCGTTCAAGCGCGCCCTGAAGGCGGCCTTGCGCGAAGATCCCGACATCGTTCTGGTGGGAGAGATGCGCGACTTGGAGACGATCTCGATTGCGATCGAGACCGCCGAAACCGGTCATCTGGTGTTTGGAACGCTGCACACGACGACCGCCGTTTCCACGATCGACAGGATCATCGACCAGTTCCCCTCCGATCGTCAGGCGCAGATTCGCACCATGCTGAGCGAGTCTTTGAAAGGCGTGATCGCGCAGACATTGTGTAAGAAGCTCGGCGGCGGTCGGATCGCCGCACTCGAGGTGCTGGTCGGCATTCCGTCGGTGGCGAACTTGATTCGCGAGGGGAAGACCTTCCAGATCCCTTCGATCATGCAGACCGGGCGCAAGCACGGCATGGTCACCATGAACGATGCCTTGGTTGATCTCGCCAAGCGCGGCCTGATCAGCGCCGAAGAGGCGTTCGTCAAGTCGGTCGACAAGACAAGCATCGTCGCGGCTCTGAAGACGCTCAACGCCGACCTGTCGTTTCTGGCCGCTCCCGTTTGACGCGATCCGAACGCTGGCTCAGCTCTTGGTCAGATCGATCAACTCGATGCCACCCTGCTGCGCGAACTGATAGATCCTCTCGTCGCGGTAGAACTCGCCGAAATGGATCTTGCGAATCCCTGCGTTCGCGATCAGCTTGAAGCAGTTCCAGCACGGGCTGGCGGTGACGTAGATCTCTCCCCCTTCGAGCCGCACCCCCTGCGAGGCGGCCTGGACGATTGCATTGGCCTCGGCGTGCACGGTGCGGACGCAGTGTCCGTTGTCCATCAGATGTCCGACGTCATCGCAGTGATCCAGCCCTCGAATCGAACCGTTGTAGCCCGTCGAGAGGATCGTCTTGTCGCGTACGATGACGGCGCCGACGTGTTTCCGATCGCACGTGCTGCGGGTCGCCACTTGTCGCGCGATGTTCATGAAGTACGTGTGCCAGTCGGCCCGTTCGTGACCCATCGCGAACAACCCCCAATCAATGCGGCAGACCTACTTGCCGAGTTGTAAGACGGACCCCATTCTGGACAAGGTCTGTACGGTTTTCTACCACCAAGACCAGGAGCGACTGTGAACCACGCCGACGAGATCCCACTCTCGGGCCCGGATATCGACGACAGCGACATTCGAGCGGTGACGGAGGTGTTGAAGACTCCGCAGCTCTCGCTCGGCCCGCGCGTTCCAGAGTTCGAGGCAGCCGTCGCACGCTATTGCGGTGCGCGACATGCTGTCGCCGTCAACTCCGGGACATCTGGACTGCACCTGGTCAATCACGCGCTCGGATTAGGGCCTGGCGACGAGGTCGTCACGACTCCTTTTTCTTTTGTGGCCAGCAGCAATAGCGTGTTGTTCGTCGGGGCGACTCCCGTGTTCGCCGAGATCGACCCGATCACCTGGGATCTCGACCCTGCGGCAGCCGCGGCGGCAGTCACGTCGCGCACCAGGGCGTTGCTCCCTGTTCACGTCTTCGGCCGGCCTTGCCCCATGGCCCGCTATCTCGAAATCGCCGACAAGCTTGGCGCCGCAGTGGTCGAGGACTCTTGCGAAGCGATCGGCACCACCATCGGCGGCAAGCATGCCGGGACTTTCGGCACCGCCGGGATGTACGCGTTTTATCCCAACAAGCAAATGACTACCGGCGAAGGCGGGATCGTGATTACCGACGATGGCGCACTCGCCGAGGTGTTGCGTTCGTTGCGAAATCAGGGGCGCGGCGCCGACGGCTCTTGGCTGGCGCACGAGCGCCTGGGTTTCAATTTCCGCCTGCCCGATATCCTCTGCGCACTCGGCACCAGCCAGCTCAAGCGCATGGAATCGTTCATCGTTCAGCGTCAACGCGTCTTCGATCTCTACCAACATCACTTGGCAGGCTTGGAAGAGATCCTCCGCCCTGCCACGGCCCGGAGCGATGAGCGGATCTCCTGGTTCGTCTACGTTGTCGCTTTGCAAGCAGGAACGCCGCGCGAACGACGCGACGCAGTGCTCGAGGAATTGCGGCGGCGCGGCATCGGTTGTCGCAACTACTTCTCGCCGATTCACCTGCAGCCGTTCTATCGCGAACGCTTCGGCCTGCGCGAGGGGATGTTCCCTGTCACCGAGTCGGTCGCGGCGCGCACGATCGCGTTGCCGTTTTTCAATCGACTGACCGAGGGCGACATCGCGCGCGTTGCGGCAGCGTTGAGAGCGGCGTTGGTCGCGACGCGGCAATTGGCATAAGCGGCGCGCGCAGCGTCGACGCTCTACGGGCGCTTGCGGCCCGCCATATACAGAAAGCCGCACAACGCTACGAGTGCCACCAACCCGAGCAGTTCACCCGGCACTCCGGCGACGAGCACGCTGCGCCCTTTGGGATTGGGGATCACACCACCGATCACCCCAGCCGCGACCGCCACCCCCGCAAGACCCTCACCAGCCACCAAACCCGACGCCGCCAGGACACCGCGATTGGCGGCTCCCCCGTGGTCTCCCGACGTGAGGCCCGCGCGATCGCACAGTCCGCGCACGCAGCCGCCGACGAAGATCGGCATCATCGAGGCCAGCGGCAGATAGACTCCGATCGCGAACGCCAATCCCGAGACGCCGCAGAGCATCGCCGCGATCGCAATCCCGCCGCCACTGAGCACCAGATCCCACGGCAACTGTCCCGAGAGCACGCCCTCGATGATGGTCTTCATCAACGTGGCTTGTGGCGCGGGGAGTTCTTTGGATCCGAATCCGTAGGTCGACCCGAGCATCAGCACCGTGCCGGCAACCGCCCAACAAGCGACCGAGGCGCCGATCAACTGCCCCAACTGCTGCTTGGCCGGTGTCGCCCCGACCAAGAACCCGGTCTTCAGATCCTGAGAAATATCTCCGGCTTTCGACGCCGCGATGGCGACGATCGTTCCGACCGTCAGGACTGCAGCGCGTGCGCCACCGTCGGTCCAGCCGGCTGCTGCAAACACGCTCGCCACGCCGATCAACGTTACCAGTGTGATACCCGACGTTGGTTGTGAGGTCACACCGACGATGCCAACGATCCTGGCCGCAACGGCGACGAAAAGCAGACCGAAAATACCAACTCCTGCCGCGCAGACAGCGCGCGGAAACGGCCCCATCTCTCCGGCAAACACCCCCGGCACAAGTCCGGCCACGGCAACCACGAACACGATGCCGCCGATCACAAACCATCCCGGCAGATCACGGTCTTTCTCGTCGACCGCACGGCTGCCGCCGTCGCCGCGCAACCCTTTCGCGACCGCGCCGAACGCGCCGAGCATCGTCGGCAGATTGCGCAGTACGGTGAGGATTCCAGCCGTCGCCACGGCACCGGCCCCGATGTAGCGCACATACCGTGACCAGATCTGTCCTGCGTTCATATCGGAGATCAGCACTTGTGTCTCCGGGAACAACGGCGTGCTGAGTTTGCTACCCAACCATGCGATCAGTGGAATCAAAGCCAACGAACTCACGATTCCGCCAGCCACACAGACTGCCGATTGCCGATAGCCGAGCACGAAGCCGACACCGATCAGTGCCGGGGCGATCTCGATCGCAAGTTCGGCCTTGGGGAGCCACGGCAGCGCACTGGCCAGCTCGTTGGGCATCAGCATCACGCCGCCGAGGAGCAGCTTGATCGCGGCACCTACCGCCATTCCGTAGAAAATCCACGCAGCGCCTGCCGACGTTGTGGTGGTCGCTTCGAGCACGGTGGCGCACGCCGCGCCCTCGGGATACGGCAGCTCGTCGTGAGCTTTCACGATCAGCAAGCGCCGCAGCGGGATCATCGCCGCCAATCCCAACACTCCGCCGAGGAAGCACAGCACCACGACTTGCCAGTAGGGCGGTGCCATTCCCCATAGAAACAGAGCTGGAATCGTGAAGATCGTCCCGGTCGCGAGCGATGTGGAGGCCGAGCCGATGGTCTGTGAGAGGTTCGCTTCCAAAATCGTGACGCCAGAGCGCCGGAGCAGGGCGACGGTCATCACGGCCGCGGGTATGGAGGCGGCGATCGTGAACCCGACGCGCAGCCCGATGTAGGCGTTGGCGGCGCCGAACACCACTCCCAGCACCACTCCTGCAATCACCGCCTTGAGCGTGAACTCGGCGATCGACTCTCGCGGCTTGACGGCCATGGTCTCTCCGATGTCGCGGGCAAACCGCCCTGGCGGGCGCTTATACCACACACTATTTCTGCTTTTAGGTGTGTTCGGGTTGCTCGGCTTGCGCTCGATCGTCCTAGACTGTGCAAGGTAAGGCGACGTCGAATGGATCAGAAGAAGTCGAAGGAAATAGTAAGCGCCACATTGGATGCGCTCCAGAGCCGTTACGATCGGCTCGGCGGTGTGTTTCGCCTCACGCGTGCCGTCGCTCAAGCGACTTCGGAAAACGAGGTCTGTAGCGCTGCGATCGAAATGCTGATCGAAGCGCTGCCAGGTCGGCGGGCCTCGATCCTGCTGTTCGACCCGGACGGCGTCATCCGTTTCAAGGCATGGCACGGGCTCTCCGAGGAGTATCGCAACGCGGTCACCGGTCACACCCCTTGGCGGCCGGAGGATATCGATGCGGTGCCGATCGTCGTGCCTGACGTGCTGCTCGATCGGTCTTCGGAGGAACTGCATGCAACCTTCGCCGCCGAACGAATTCGTGCGGTGAGTTTCATCCCATTGCTTGGTGGGCAGCGAGTGCTGGGAAAATTCATGATCTATGGCGACGTGCCGGGTGATCCTGTCGGTGACGAACTCCCGCTCGCGCGGAACATTGCCGACCTGGTGGCGATCGCCGTCCGGCGCTGCCGGAGCGACGCAGAACTTCAGCGCGAGCGAACGCTGTTCAACTCTGGACCGGTCGTGATGTGCCGCTGGAGTCTGGTGCCGGGACGTCCGCCGCTCTACGTCTCGCCGAACATCAGGCAGTTCGGCTACTCGCCCGAGGATTTCACGTCGCATCAACTCGACTTCTATGAGTTGATCCACCCGGATGATCGGGAGCGGGTCCGGAGTGAGGTCGCCGCGCACTTGAGAAAGCGAACGATCGCTTTCGAGCAGGACTATCGGCTTCGCAAAGCGTCGGGAGATTGGGCTTGGCTTTACGATCGCACGGTGGTGGCGTACTCCGAAGACGGAGCCACGGTTGAGATGGATGGGTACGTCATCGATATCACCGAGCGCAAACATCTCGATCAAGAACTGCTACAGGCGCAGAAGATCGAGAGTATCGGTCGCTTGGCCGGTGGCGTAGCCCACGATTTCAACAACCTGCTCACCGTGATCATCGGCGCTGCCGAAGCGGCAACATTGCGCCAGATTCCCAACAGCGAAACGGCGCGTGCGTTGGAGAGCATTCGCAAAGCGGCCGAGCGCGCCGCCACGCTCACCTCGCAGTTGCTGGCGTTCGCGCGCAAGCAGCGAATCGAGCGGCGCGTCGTTGATCTGCAAACGATCGTCGACGATACCGAGCCGATGCTACGCCGCTTGATCGGCGAACATATCGAGCTCGTGATTGCGCACAACGGGAGTGAACCGATGATCGAGGCCGATCCGGTTCAACTTCAGCAGATCTTGGTGAACCTGGCGCTCAATGCACGAGACGCGATGCCGGACGGTGGCCGGCTCGAGATCGTGACGGCGCGGGTGCGCGCACAGATGCCCGACTCCGTGACGCTGACGGTGCGCGACTCCGGCGTCGGCATCGATCCAGACACGTTGGCGCACCTGTTCGAGCCGTTCTTCACCACCAAGGAGGTCGGCCGCGGCACCGGCTTGGGCCTGGCCACGTGCTACGGCATCGTCAAGCAAACCGGAGGGAGCATCGAGGTCGAGAGTTCACGCGGTCGTGGTACGGCGTTCCATATTTCGTTCCCTCATGCGAACGCGAAGGCTGCCGTGGAAAAGCCGGAGCCGCACGTCGACTCGTTGCAGGCCGGCCTACGGCCGGCAACGGTGCTGCTCGCCGAGGACGAGCCGATGGTCCGCGAGTTCGCCGTCAGCGTGTTGCATTCCGCTGGCCTTCAGGTGCTTCCGGCGGCCGACGGCCGCGAGGCGCTCGCGTTGGCGAGCCGACATCCGGGCACGATCGATGTGGTCCTGACCGATGTGGTGATGCCACGGCTCGGCGGCAAGTCGCTCGTCAGCCAACTGCGTGAGCAACGTCCTGAGGTCAAGGTCCTGTTCATGTCCGGTTACGCACCCGAGGACCCCGCTCACGGTGAGACGTCCGGGTCGCCGCTGATCTCCAAGCCGTTCACGGCGGTGCAGTTGATCAGCGCTGTTCGCGCGCTGCTGGACTCTTCGTCCAGATAGCGGTCCCGGGGATCGCCACGCGCCGTCCAGCTCACTCTGCCCACACTCCATTGCCACAGGTTGGCCGGGATACGATTTGACCGGTGTCTCGCGGCGACCGGAAGGCCGCCCGTATACTCCTGCGCTGGGAGCAACAGGAGAGAAGGATGCAATCCGAAGACCTGTCCAGATTCGAAGCCCGCATCGCCGCCGGCGAGGTGATCGAGCCCAAGGACGAGATGCCCGAGCGGTATCGCAAACAGTTGGTTCGAATGATGTCTCAGCACGCTCACTCGGAAGTGGTGGGGATGCTGCCCGAGGGAAACTGGATCACCCGGGCGCCGAACCTGCGCCGAAAACTTGCGCTCTTGGCCAAAGTTCAGGACGAGGCCGGTCATGGGCTCTACATCTACTCAGCGACCGAAACGTTGGGCACCAGTCGTGACGAGTTGGTCGCTCAGTTGCACGAAGGCACGGCCAAGTATTCGAACATCTTCAACTACCCCACGCTCACGTGGGCCGACATCGGTGTGATCGGTTGGATCGTCGATGGCGCCGCGATCGTCAATCAGACACAACTTGCCAAGTGCAGTTACGGCCCCTACTCGCGGGCCATGTTGCGAATCTGCCGTGAGGAGAACTTCCACAAGAAACAGGGTTATGAAATCGTAGCGACTCTGTGTGCCGGCACACCGGCGCAAAAAGCGATGGCGCAGAACGCGCTCGATCGGTTCTGGTGGCCGGCGCTGATGATGTTTGGACCCTCGGACAAAAACTCGCCCAATAGCGGCGAGTTGTTGCGCTGGAAGGTCAAGCTCAAGAGCAACGACGAACTGCGTCAGCGCTTCATCGACATCACCATCCCGCAGGGCTTGGCGATTGGCCTCACTTTCCCCGACCCGAAGCTGCACTTCGACAAGGCAACCGGACACTGGGAACACGGCGAACCGGACTGGAATGAGTTCAAGAACGTGATCAACGGACGCGGCCCATGCAACGCCGAACGGTTGAACGCGCGGCGGCAGGCATGGGAAGAAGGTGCGTGGGTGCGCGAGGCTGCGGCTGCCTACGCGCTCAAGCACAACAAGGAAGATGTCGCATGAACGACTGGCCGCTGTGGGAGGTATTCGTTCAAGAAACGCATGGCGGCGCACACCTCCACGCCGGCAGCGTGCATGCCCCCGATGCCGAGCTGGCGCTGCAAAATGCGCGCGACGTGTACGCGCGGCGTGGCCCTGCGCTCTCGATTTGGGTCGCTCCGGCCTCGGCATTCGCGGCCACCAAGCCGTCCGATAGCGGACCGTTCTTCGATCCCGCGGACGAGAAGTTGTATCGCCATCCGAGTTTTTATGAGGTTCCCCGCGCGCTCAAGAAATTCGCCGAGAAGCTGGAGTACTAGGTGGAGACCGCACCTGCTCTATTCGAGTACTTGTTGCGGTTGGGTGATGACCGCTTGGTGTTGGGGCATCGCCTTTCGGAATGGTGCGGCCACGGCCCAATTCTGGAAGAAGACATCGCGCTATCCAATCTCGCGCTCGACTTGGTTGGTCAGGCCAACGGCTTCTTGGGGCTGGCCGGTCAGGTCGAAGGCGCCGGTCGCGATGCCGACGCGTTGGCGTTTTTGCGCGATGCCCTGGAGTTTCGAAATCTGCAATTGGTCGAACAACCCAACGGCGACTTCGGAAAGACGATCGCGCGTCAGTTTCTGTTTTCTGCATTCGACGTGCTGCTGCTCGAGCGGCTGATCGCCAGCAAACATGAGGCCCTCGCCGGTATCGCCGCCAAAGCGTTCAAAGAAGCGCGCTATCACCTGCGCCACAGCGGCGAATGGGTGTTGCGATTGGGAGATGGCACCGCGGAAAGCCATCGACGTGTTGCCGCGGGGTTCGACGCGCTGTGGGGATTCACAGCGGAGATGTTCGAGAACGATGAGGTCGATCTCGCGCTGATCGGGGCCGGTATCGCCCCCGATCTCGGCACGCTCCAGGGGCCGTGGCGCAAGCTCGTCGAAGAGTTGTTGACGCGCGCCACACTCCCCGTCCCGAGCGACGATTGCTACATGTCGCGGGGCAGCCGGCGCGGACTGCATACCGAACACCTCGGTCACATGTTGGCCGAAATGCAGGTGCTGCAACGCACGCATCCAGGGGCTGCCTGGTGACCGCTTCAGCCGCGCACGTCAGGGACCTGCTGCGCGAGGTTCTCGACCCCGAGATCCCGGCACTCACGATCCTCGACATGGGAATCGTGCGCGATGTCCGCATCACCGGATCGCAGGTCGAGGTAGACATCACGCCGACCTACTCTGGGTGCCCAGCGATGCGCGAAATCGAGTCCGGGATTGTCGATGTTCTGGCGCGGCACGGGTTCATGCAGGCGCGGGTCAACACCGTGTTTCGTGAGGCATGGACCACCGATTGGATGAGTCCTGAGGGTAAGGAGAAGTTGCGTGCCTACGGGATCGCGCCTCCAGGACAGGCGCCGCGTCACGAAACGCCGTTTCCTTTGAACTCACTCAAGCTCAGCATCAGTTGCCCGTTCTGTGGATCGCGTCGGACCGAGTTGCGCAGCGAGTTCGGCAGCACGGCGTGCAAGTCGCTGCACTATTGTCTGGGCTGCGAGCAGCCGTTCGAGGGTTTCAAAGCGCTCTAGCAGCGATGCCGAAGCGGAGACCTCGCTCTCGTGCCGTGCCGGCCACGGTAGGTCGTCGTATCCTCCTCGTGGTTGTACGAGAGGATCGATGCCGAGGCCAAACTCCACGCTCATCCAGATCGCACTCTGCTGCGGATCGGTCGCCGCTGGTGCGTGGGCTGCGCCGGAAGCAGCAAGGTTCCTTACGTACAGGCCCTCGATCGCAGAGCGATTGAACGAGGATTGGCGCTGGCGTGAGTTGGCCGCTCCGGTGCCGATTCTGAGTGACGGCGCCTTGGTACCGCTGCCGGATGGCGGCATCTTCTTGTCGTCCAACGAGTGGGTCGGAACCTACGACGGCTATTTCTGGCGACCGTGGCCAGACGCAACACTCAGCCTCGATCAGGGAGACGGCGCGGCACAGTTGATCCCCGAGGGTGCGCTGCTCTACAGCAGCAACGTAACGCTGCTCCACCGCGACGGCGGGAAGCCTCACGTCGTCGCCAACAGCGTGCCTTGGCGCAAACCGGCATCGTGCCCCGACGGAACACGCTACGCCGTCCGCTCCGAGTCGTTGGAAGTCTGGAGCCACGATCATCTGGAGCCGATCGGACCAGGGCCGCACAAGACGATCCACGCTGCCGCGTGCGGACCAAAAAACGAACTCTGGATCTCGACCGACCATGCACTCATGGTTTGGCGCGATGCCCGGTGGCAATCGATTCCATACCCATCGACGATGCCGCAGGGAACACTATTGGCGTCCGCCGTCGCGTCACCACACAGGATTCTGTTTCTTCCGTCACCCGCGCGACAAGTGCTTGTCGCGCTTTCCGTCGACATCAGCGGCATCGCCGCCGTTGAGCTTCCTGCTATCGATGGACCATTGCATTCGGCTGCACTGTTGCCTCACGGCGAGATCATCGGAGTCAGCTGGACCGGTGGATTGATGATTCGCGGCACCGATGGCCAATGGCTGGTCGTCGAACCGTCGCTGCTCGAACGCGACAGTGTGTTGGACCTGACACTCACAACCGATGAACGCTTGATCGTGCATACGGTGGGAGGTCGACTTCTCTCCTGCGATCTCGGGTCGAATCGCTGGCAACACCTGTCGTTCAGGCACCCCGTACTCGGCGATGCGATCAACGGAATCTGGCCGGCGCGCTCGGGCGGAATCTGGATCGCCAGCCGCAGCGGGTTGATACGCTGGCGCGAGGGAGCCACACGGGTTCGCTTCGATCGCGTTCTCGGCGTCCCGCTCGATCTCGTCACCGGATTGTTGGAGGACGACGACGGGTCGCTTTGGGTCGGTAGCGGTTCTGCCTTCACCGGTGTGCTGAGGCTGAAAGACGGTGTTTGGGAGCGATTCGCGAATCCGACCGAGGTCGGCAGCCTGTTCGTGCACGCAATCAGAAAGGCGCCGAATGGATCGATCTGGTTTTTGGGATTCCAGGGTGGCGAGGGCCAGCTCCCGCAAGGGGGCGTCTGGATCTTGGACCACGGGCGATGGCAACCACTTCGCGATGGCGATCGCGTCCTCAATGCGCGTTGCTACGACGTTGTGTTTGGCGCCGACAACGAACCGATCCTCGCCACTCGGAGAGGACTATTGAGGCGTCACGCGGGCCGACTCGAGGCTCTCGATGAGCCGCCTCAGACCTGGTTCTCAGCTTTCCGACGGTCCGATGGAACACTTTGGTTCGGACGAGGTATGCGCGCGAGGGGGATCCGTACGATCCCTGAGAGCGTCGCGCTCCAACCTTCCGTCGATGCCGTCAGCAGCAGTTTCGCGGGAGCGTTTGCCGAGACGCCCGATCGGCGGCTGTGGTTTGGCTCTCTGTCCGGGCTGAGCATGTTCGATGGCACATCGCTTCACCGTCCTAGCCTCGAACCCGGGCTCGAGTCCTTGCAGATTTGGCCGGTGGCTGCAGCCGCACCCGAAGACGGAGGCGGGCTCTGGCTGGGCAGCACCAAGAGTGGTCTTTATCACTATTCCCCGGACGATCACACGGCTCCTCGCACGCAACGTGTGGAACTGGCGCGCGCCAATGAAGATGGTGATGTGCGAATCACGTGGGAGGCGCGAGATGCGTGGAACGTCACGCCGCCCAACCTGTTGCGATATCGCGTCGAGCTC
This sequence comes from Acidobacteriota bacterium, assembly GCA_046331425.1. Classification (GTDB taxonomy): domain Bacteria; phylum Acidobacteriota; class Polarisedimenticolia; order J045; family J045; genus JANNUT01. The sequence continues at coordinate 242,037 of JAXLQU010000002.1, read as the reverse complement.
GATGGCAATCCCCAGCCTGGCGCATCGAACACGCCTGCGCTGGAACTGAGCCAGATGTCCGCTGGACGCCACCTGGTCGCGATCCGGAGTGTCGATCTTTCCGGCAACGACGAAGCCTCACCGATTTCTTTCGAGTTCAACGTCCCGCTGCCGGTTTGGCGACGCCCAGCCTTTGTCGGGGCTGCCGGCGTCGCGCTGATGGCGACTCTGCTCTTGGCGGCGACACAGCGACAGCGCGCCAAAGAGCGCCGCAGCGAACGCGAGAGTCATCATCGCGCCTTGAGTGCTTCCGAACAGCATTTCCGCTCGCTCGTCGAGCAGGCGGAAATCGTGCTGATTCGTTCCGATGAAGACGGCAAGCTGCGTTACGTCTCACCGCAGATCGAAACGATCACGGGCCGAAAGGCGGGCGAATTCGTTCGCCGTCGTCGGCTGTTCCACCATCTGGTCCACGTCGAGGATCGGCCTCAGCTCAGTTGGTTGGCGAACGCGCGCTCGCAGCGATCGGCCCGCACCGTACACGCCGACCTACGTGTGCGCACCGCCGGCGACACGTGGCGTCGAGTCCTGGTGCGGCAGTCGCCGTGGATTGGCGAAGATGGGGTGATTCGAGGATTTGACGCAGTACTGCTCGACATCACCGAGCGGCGCGGGTTGGAGCAAGCGTTGACGCGGGCCACCAAGCTCGAGAGCCTGGGCGTGATGGCGGGCGGGATCGCCCACGACTTCAACAACCTCTTGGTCGTCATCATGGGTAACGCCGATCTAGCCCGGGGTTCGATCCGCCGCGGCGACACACCGTTCGCCGAACTCGACGCGATCGGGCTCGCCGCCGAACGCGCTGCCGAAGTCTGTCGGCAGATGCTCACGTTCACCGGCCGCTCACCTGGGGTTCGACGCGCTGTCGATGCGGTCGCGGTGATCCGAGAAGTCAATGAACTGATGCGTGCCGCGGTGCCGCACTCGATCGGCTTGCAGCTCGATCTTCCAAACCAGCCCCTCAGCGTGATGGGCGATGCGACGCAACTCAACCAAGTGGTGATGAACCTGGTGCTCAACGCTGCCGAGGCGTGCGAGGGTCGGCCGGGAACGATCCGCATCGCGGCGAGACTCACGACGTTGGGCAGCGACGAGTTGGCGGCTGCGACTCTGGGGAACGGCTGTGCGCCAGGGGCGTTCGTCGAGATCGCCGTGGCTGATGATGGCCAAGGCATGGACGAAGCGACGCAGCATCGGATCTTCGATCCGTTCTTCTCCACCAAGTTCACGGGGCGTGGTCTAGGCCTCGCGGCGGTGCTCGGAATCATCCGTTGGCACCAGGGATGTATCTCGGTCAATAGTCGCGTCGGATTTGGAACCTCGATGCATCTGTTCCTTCCGTTCGCCGTCACGAGCCTTGATCGAGTTGCGAACGTTCTCGGCGCTGATCAGTCAGGCTCAGGGACGGTGCTCGTCGTGGACGACGAGCCGCTGGTACTCGAGACGGTCACATCGCTACTTCGGACGGCCGGGTTCAAACCAATGCCTACCGTTTCCGCTTCCCATGCATTGGAGTGGCTCGCGCAGCGCACCGAAAAGCCGGTCGCGGCGGTGGTCGATATCACAATGCCGGAGATGGATGGACGTGAACTAGCCAAGGCAATTCACCGACTCATGCCGGGCCTCCCGATCCTGTTGCTGAGTGGGTACGCGCCAGACCAGGTCGCGCCGCAGAGCCCGGCTCAGGGGCCGATGCGCTTTCTCCAAAAGCCATTCCGCAGAGAAGCGCTGTTGGACACGCTACTTCGGATGCTGGCGCAGGATGCGCGACGGGGATGACAGCTCCTTTACCTCGGTGACTGGCCGGGCGCGGCCTCGACTCCCAGAATTCCTGAACTTGGGATCGCGTTCACGCGACCGGCTCGGATCGGGCAGAATGCCCGCTCTGGAGCGCGCCTGATCGCCTCCGAGTCGAGGAACGAATGTCGGGTCGCATGCTGTTGGCACTGCTCGCGAGTCTGCTTACGGTCCCAGTGACCGACGCGGACAACCTCAAGGTCGCAGCTCATCTCTATAGTCGAGCCGCCGACGGCGCGGTTCGAAGCGCAATCGAGCTGCAGATCGCCGAAGGGTGGCATCTGTATCACACCGAACTCGGCCCTCCCGATGCGATCGGAAAGCCGACCGTGATCACGATGGCCGGCAACGGAATCGAGTGGTCACCGGCTGTGTTCCCATCGCCCAAGCGATTGGAGCAACCGGGACTAGGCGAGGACGGCAAGGACACCTGGATCTGGGGACACGAAGGGCGCGTGGTGGTGCGCATCGATGGATCGTTGACAGCGCCGGCCACGGGAAATGACGTGGCCGCCTCGATTACCGGTCTTGACATGCAAGGACGACGGCATGTGCGTCCCGTACCGCGCCGAGCTGGTCAGCGAAGGCCCGGTGACGATCTCCTTTTCTGCCGCTAGCCCCGCTACCGCGCAACCGTCTACCGTTGCGCCCGATGACACCGCCAAAGCAGCGGCGGCGCTGGGAGAGCAGCTCGGGCTCGGGCAGTTTCTGCTGCTGGCAGTTGCCGGCGGACTGTTCACGCTGCTGATGCCGTGCACCTACCCGATGATCCCGATCACGATCTCGTTCTTCACCAAACAAGCGACGATGCGAAACGGTAAGGTGGCACCGTTGGCGATCGTCTACGGCTTGGGAATCGTCGCGATCTTCGTGTTCATCGGTGTCGTGCTTGGCTCGCTGATCATCCCGTTTGCGACGAATCCGATCACCAACCTGCTGATCGGCCTGCTGTTCTTGATCTTTGCGTTGACGTTGTTCGGTGCGCTCGACCTTCCGGTACCGAGCTTCCTGCTCGATGCCGCCGGAAGTGCGTCGCAATCGGGTGGCTACCTCGGTGTCTTTCTGATGGGCGCCGCTTTGGTGATCACCTCGTTCACATGCACCGTGCCGTTCGTCGGCAGCTTGTTGTCGGTGGGGGCGCAACAGGGTCAACTGCTGCGAATCGCGCTCGGAATGGCGGTCTTCGGTTTGACCATGGCGATCCCGTTCGTGCTGCTGTCGTTGCTGCCCGGGCGACTGGGCGCCATGCCTCGCAGCGGCGAATGGATGCACCATCTCAAGGTGTTCCTTGGCTTCGTCGAAATCGCAGCCGCGCTGAAGTTCATCTCCAACAGCGACCTGGTCTGGGGCTGGGGTTTCTTGACACGCGAGCTGTTCTTGGTGCTTTGGTTCGGGATCTTCTTGGCCGCTGCGCTGTACCTCTTCGGCTTGGTGCGATTGGAAGGCGACTCCGCCGAGATCCGGCCGATGCGCATGTCCGGTGCGCTGGTCACGCTGCTGTTCAGCCTCTATTGCGGCTACGGTGCGCTTGGCCACGAACTCGACAGTGTGATGACAGCGATCGCCCCCAACTACTCGCGACCGCTGGCAGGGACAAGTCAGTCGAGCGCGGGGCAGCGTCCGGCCGATTCGCACACGATCGTCGTCGACGACTACGACGCAGCGCGCGAAACGGCGTTGCAGCAAGCGCGCCCGCTGTTGGTCAACTTGACCGGCCACACCTGTGTGAACTGCCGCTTGATGGAAGAGAAGGTGTTTCGCCAGCCGGCAGTTGCCGCCGAGCTCGAGAACGTGATCGAGGCCCGCTTGCACACCGACGGACGCCGCAACCTCGACAGGATTCTGGCGCTGCAGAACGAACTCACCGGCGTGACTGCCAACCCGTTCTACGTGATGGTCGATCCCAAGAGCGGCCAGGTGGTCGCACGCTTCGCCGGCGCCACGCGCGACGAACAAGCATTCATCGATTTCTTGAGAAGCGGACGCTCCTCGTAAGCGATCGGCGCAGCGGTCCGCTCATCGCGCTGCAACCTGCCTGAAGAAAACAAAACGGGGCACGACTCGCGTCGCGCCCCGTGATCACTCCGATGGGAAAAAGAATCCTTATTAGAACCGGAACGTCAGCTGAGCCGACACCTTGCGGCTGAGGATGTCGCCGAAGATGTGCTGCTGAATCCGCTTGTCGGTGAGGTTCTGAGCGTTCACCGCGAACAGTAGTTTCTCGCCGGCGAAGTGCACGCCGACGCCGAGGTTCACCATCGTGAACGAATCGGTCGGTCCCCAATACTGAGAGTCCAGGATGTCGGTCCAGAACGCTTCGTCTTGGTAGTTGAGACTCAGGTTCGAGTACCAGCGCTTGGCCGTGTAGGCGAGGTTGAGGTTGACGCGATTCTTGGGCGGCGTGTTGGTCGCCTCGTGACTCGATCCATCGGGGAACGTGGCGGACTCGATCCCCTCCACCTCCGGGTTCTTCATGTAGGTGTAGTTGAACGCGGTCGACCAACCCTCGGCGATGCGCCAATCGATCCCGAATTCCAGCCCGTCCTGCGTGGTCTTGCCCAGATTGCGATACGAGAAGGTGGCCGGCAGCGTGTCTTTCAGTCCGCCCAGCTCGCGCGGTACGTCCAGCACGAAAGCCGGCAGCGGGAAGCCAGGCGGGGGGTTGGCGGCGGTGTAGTAGCTCTCGGTGAAGAAGTCGGTAGAGTCCTCGAGAATGTTGCGATAAATCGCGAGCGTGATCGAGACATCGTTGACGGTGCCGGTGTAACCGACCTCGTAGGCTTCCAGCCGCTCTTCCGTCAGATCGGGGTTGCCATGTGCCAGGCTCGGGAACGCATACTGACCGGTTGGGAGCGGGGCCACGTTGACGATCGTCACGTCGAGGTAGTTGTTGACCAACGACGGTGCACGGAACGCGCGGTTGTACGACACGCGAACACTGTGCTTGTCAGGGACGATCTGCCACAACAGGCTGGTGCGCGGCGAGAACACGCTGCCGATCGGATCGACATCGTCGTATCGCCCGCCGATCAACCACCGGACGTGGTTGCTGAGCATGATGTCGTCTTGCAGGAAGACGCCGTACTCGTCGCGATTGTCTCCAACCGGAGCAAGCGACAAATCGAACTTGTTGTGCCGCGCCGTCGCACCGTAGGTCAGGATGTGGCGCTTGCCTAGCAGCGTCGTGTTGTTGACGTCCAGCGAGTAGGTGTCGCTGGAAAACGCGAAGTTGACCGGCTGAAGGTCGGGCCCGACGGTCAGCAGGTTCTTGGCGTCGCCATCGAGTTGGTTGACGAAGAACTGAGCACGCCAGGACTTGTGCATGAAACTGGCTTGCAGGTAGTTGAATTTGGTTCCTTTGTCGATATCGAACGGTCCGATGCCGGTGTGAATCAAGCCATCGGTCTTGGCGGTTCCGACCTGGAAACTCCAGTTGGTGTCATCGTTCTGGTCGTAGTCGAAGCGGAAGTTGAGTTTGGGCTGCTCGGTCCCGCCGTTCTTGAAATCAGGATAGCTACCACCACCGACAGGCACTTTGCCGGTCGGTCGATCGTACGGATCCTGCTCGTAGTAACTGCCCGACACCTTCCAGCCGAATTTGCCCTTGGCATCGGCGTAGGTGATGTTGCCGAAGCGCGTTCCCAACTCGCCGCCACCGACCGTTACCGAGCCGCCCTTCATCTCCTTGGGAGCCTTGGTCAGGATATTGATCACGCCGCCCAGTGCGTTGGCGCCCCAGACCGCGCTGCCCGGGCCTCTGACCACTTCGATCTGCTTGATCTCTTTGGTATCCAGCGGGAGAAAATCCCACATCACGAAGCCGAAGAAGTCGAGATAGATCGAACGGTTGTCCATCAACACCAACTGATATGTCGAGAGACTGTTGGTCGCGAGCCGGCCGGTGACGTTGACGTCGCGGGCGCTGATCTGCGACAGACTGAGTCCGGGTACATTGCGCAACAGATCGCCGTAGTCATCGGCAGGGGTTTGTTCGATCTGCTGTGGCGTGATCACGGTCACGGCTGCCGGTGTCTCATGTAGGTTCTGCTCGGTGCGCGATGCGGTGGTGACAGTCATCTCTTCCGAGAAGGTCGAGTCCGCATCGGCATCCGCATCAGTACCGGAGGGCTGCGAGGCACGCGCATCGCCAGTCGCTGCTGGGGCGGTGGTCGACACCGACTGCGCCCACACAACGGACGCACCGAGCGCCGCGGACAGTGCCCAGATGGCTAGTTTTTTCACGATGGCCACAGTTTTTCTCCCCGCGAGGCGGCCCATCCGCCTTGAAGTGCGGAAACAACCGCGCGGGTTTATAGGCCTTCGGCTCCGCCGTCAAGCCCCTCTGATCAGCCTGAGATCGTCGTGCAGCAGATCGAAGCGGGGTACCGGACCGAAATCGACAAAACTACGGACATGCGTTGCTCGAAGCCGCGATGGAAGCGTCGCGTGACGCAACCTGGCCGGGCTCGGCCCCATCGAAGCTCCCCGCGCCACCGCAGTTCTCGGCCCGCACCAGGTACCAGTCGTTGCGTCCAGCTTCGTTCGACTGCAGGTCGATGACACCGGTGGTCCCGAGATGTGTCGCCAGGCAGGCCGAGGTCGCCGCTGTGAAGTCGCCGCCGGTCGCGAGCAACTGCTCGGGATCGCCCTTGACGATGTCGTAGCCCGCGGCGCCGGGTGTTGCATTCCACGTCAACCGCAAGCTGGTCGAGCCCCACCTCGCGACCGTCAAGCCGACGACCCGCTCCGGGCGGGGCGCATCGTCCACCGTTCCGTTGCAATCGTTGTCGAATGTGTCGCAAACCTCAGGAGCACCGGGAAACACTGTCGCTTGTGTGTAGCCGCAATCGCCTTGACACAGACTGATGCCGTCCCCATCCGCGTCGACAACGGCGAAGTTCACCAAATAGCCCACGAAATCGACCGCACCGAGCACCGCGTCGCCGCTGCCGCTCCCAGCGCCCGATGGTCCGCTGCCGTGTCCCCACCAGTTTCTGCTCGCGTTCACGGTGCCGGTCCCCAGATTGCGCACACCGACCGTGTTACCGGAGATGTCGTTCTGGGTGATCACGATCGACGAGACCGCAGCCTCGAGATCGTCCACCAAGACGCCATCGAGCGAGGAGGTGATGCTGTTGCAGGACACCGACACACCACTCGGCGCACCGGGATCCCCTACTCCATGGAAAAGATGTACTCCTGCAATCGTCGCGTGCAGGTTGTTGCCGGACAGAGTGGCGCCGACGCTGTCGGTCATCTCGGTTGCGCACGATTGACTGTCACGGCCACCGATGCGAACTGCTTCGCGCGTGGTGGCGCTTCCGATCTGAACTCCATGAATCGAGGTGTTGCTCGCCAACCCCACCAGCACACCATACGAACTGCCTCCGCCATCCCACGCCGGTGCGACATCGGCATCGATGGAGCCGTCTGCGATCTCGGTGTTGCTGGCTAGTTGCAGCGATACGCCGCGGCTGACACGCCGGGCGCGTAAACGGACGATCTGGTTGTGATCGGGAACGGCGCCGTTGCCGCCAAGACAGGCGGGGCTGCCGGCAATCAAAATCGCTTCGCGCGAACGATGTCCGCAAGAATCGCGACCGAACATGTCTTGCGTCATGCCGTCGACATCGAGATCGGCAAGCAGGTTGTGATGCGACGCGCCGCTCAAGCGCACCTCGCTGACGCCATTTTCCTTCAGGCACAGCCGCGAGAACTGCGAGTTGGAGACGTCGCGCAGATCCAACCCGACTTGCAGTCCGTTGGGGTCACCGCAGGTGCGTCCCTGCGCCACCGATCGGATCGTCAGATCGCTGACCTGGATCCCGTCGACGCCATCGATCCGCAGCGCCGGGAGTAACGTGCCGAACTGCTCACCGCGCAGGATTGCCTTGGGGCATCCGGCAGGGTTGGGTTCACCGGCCAAGTCGATCCGTCGGCCGAGTTGCAGATGCTCGTAGTACTCCCCTTCGCCAACCAAAATCAGATCACCAGCAATCGCGGTGTTGACCGCATCGGTGATGCGATCGAAACACGCCGCGGCTGGAAAGGCCCAGCCGGAGTTCTGAGGCCGGCGTACCAACAGCGGCTCGGAGGCGCGTGCAACGAAACCACCTGCGTCGATCGGCCCGTTGATTGTCTCGCCGCTGCCGACCGGTCCCGGCCCGTCGACGGCGCCGAACCAGTTGCGGCGCGCATCGAGCGAACTCGCCGCGGCGTTGTCGAGAGCAATGCCGTTGCCCCGAAATATGTTCTGCGCCAACACGATTCCGCTGCCGACGCTCGATTCGACCCGCACGGCCGCGCCGCCGCCAAGATTGTTGGTGAAGTTGTTGTACTGGATCGAGACATCGCTCGTGGCACCACGCAAGACCAAACCACCGTCGTTGTCATGGAAGCGATTGCACGCCAACTTGACTGCCGACACGTCCTGCAAGATCACGCCGCGGCCATCGTCTCCCGACGCGCCCGACTGCTCGTAGAACTCGTTCCCCTCCAACTCGAGGTCCGTAATACCGCGCAAATCGAATCCGGCATTGCTGGGGCCCAAGCCTGACAAGCCGTTGTCGTAGATCAACTCGCCGGCAATCACGATCCGCCGATTCTCGCGCCCGACAGGTCCCGGCTCGACCAACAACCCGCCGCCGGCGTCGTGGTGCAAGCGCCCGGCGATGATCTGCAGTTTGCCGTTGCCGCCGGTGAGCACGATGCCGACACCGCCCCATGGCGATCCATCGGGTTGAATGTCGCGCACGATCACGTTGGACAATCGGTTCCATTCCAGCGCGTTGTCGTAGCCGGTAGAGTCGAGCACGATGCCGAGCGTGCTCTCACGGAAGGTGGCGTTCTCCAACAAGATCCCGCGGAGGTTCGGATGCGCGGGATCGCCGATGTGCATCAAGGCGTGCCCCGGTGTGTGCCACACCGTCAGGTTCCCCCACGACACGTTGGAGGAGAGGATTCTCACCGCGTCGGCGGTGCCGGTGCCTTGCACGTGCGTAAGTAGGATGTGCCCCGTCCCGTGCACGTTGACCGGGTGATCGATCACGACGTCTTCGACGTAGTCACCTTCGCCGACGCGCACCGTTTCGTGGTCGCAGGCTTGCGCGATGGCATGGTTGAGGCTGCCGCAAGGAAACGCAGAGTCGTGGCAGTCGTTGCCGATATCGATGCCGTCGATCGCGACCCATCGGTCGCCCAGACATTGAGCCTGCGCGGACGCCGCGAATCCGAAAGAGACCAGTAGCAAGGCACCGATCTGAAGATACGAACTGCGGACTGACCGAAGGCCGTCCATCAATACCCACCTAGTGTGATGAGCCGGCACCCCCGGATGCCGTACCCAGCCGTCACTGAAGTCCCGTACTTGTACGGGCAGAACGGTCAGCGCGCCACCCATCGTTTGAGATCCTGCGCTCCGCGCACCCGCTGAGCCCGCCTGAACCGGGTCGAACATGGTCGGAACCGACCCCGTCCCCGATTCGGCTCGACGATTCGATTGCGATCGCGGCGTCCCGGTCTAGCATGGTGGCCGCATGCCTCCCCTCCGCCGACGACAGCGACTGCTGATCCGCCCGCCACGAACGGCAATCGGCCGCGGGTTGTGGTGTGCCGGGCTGCTGGTTTTGCTCTTGCACCTTGTGGTCGGGATCCCCGGGCTTTTGGACGATGGCTGCCCCGGGTGCGACAACCTGGGGGTGATTCAGGTCGAGGTCGGCCCACCCGCCCCGCGACCAGCCCTCGTGAGCTGGCCCTGCATTACACACCTATCGTTGTGTCATCAGTCCGAGCACAACCTTCGCCCCTCCTCGCGAGCGCCCCCCGAACCGTCGCAAGCCGCTGTCTGACGCAAGGCTCCCTGCCTTGCGAACGATCCCATTCATTTCTGAGGGGCGCGACGCATGGTTCGTAGATCGATTTCCGTTTTCTTTCTCCTCTGGCTCTTGGTGAGTGTGCGCGCATTGGCAGGCGACGACGCCGCTGCAATCGAGCAACTGCGGGCCGAGCTGTTGCAGTTGAGGCAGACGGTGAGTGAGCTGCAAAAGAGATTGGCGTTGCAAGAGGCCCGCAACGCCACCCCGCCGCCGGCTACAGCCGAAACCGCTCGTGACCAGGACACGCTCGCGGCGCAGTTGGCGCAAGAGTTGGGCACGAGCAGTTCGTCGCCCGCAGCCACCTCCCCGCTGGCAACGCAACCGATTGTCCTGGCGGGGGGCGGCAAGAACTACCTCAATCTTTCCCTCGATGCATTGGTCGCGGCAGGGGCCTCCACGGCTCCCGACGTCTCGCAGGTTCAGACCGGTGGTCACGATCCGAGTCAACGCGGATTCACGGTTCAGAACGTCGAGATGGTGTTGGAGGGGGCGGTCGATCCGTACTTCAAGGGTCAGGCCAACCTGGTCTGGCAGCTCGATGCCGAGGGCGAGTCGGTCGTGGAATTAGAAGAGGCTTATCTCACCACCACGGCACTGCCTCGCAACCTGCAAGTGAAAGCCGGGACGTTCTTCAGCGAGTTCGGACGGCTCAACGCACAACACCCACATAGTTGGGACTTCGTCGATCAGCCGCTGGTCAATGGCCGATTCATGGGACCCGACGGATTGCGTGGGCCTGGCGCACGTGTGTCGTGGCTGGCACCGACGCCGTTCTACTTGGAGACGTCGCTGACCGTACAGAACGGCCAAGGTGAAACGGCGGTCAGCTTTCGCAACACACCAGGAGAGGAGCTGTTCGGTCGCACGATCACGTCTCGCACGGTGAAATCGGTGCGCGACATGCTGTGGATCCCGCGTGTGGCGGCATCGTTCGACCTCTCCGATACGCAAACCCTGCTGCTGGGCGCGACCGCCGCGCACGGGCCGAACGGCAGCGGCGAGGACACCTACACCTCTTTGTACGGCATCGATCTGTTTTGGAAGTGGAAGTCGCCGCATGCCGAAGCGGGATTCCCGTTTGCCAAGGTTCAAGTCGAAGCGATGTCACGACACTACGACGCCGGCGCGAACGAGTTGCTACCCAGCGAGCACCTGCGCGATACCGGCGCCTATGCGCAAGCATCGTGGGGATTTCGTCGCGGCTGGATTGCGGGAGTTCGTGGCGATTGGATCGATGGCGATGAAGGAGCGTTCGCACCCGACCCGCTGCGCGATCGACGCTGGCGCACCGCGGCGAATCTGACCTGGTTCCCGACCGAGTACTCGAAACTTCGCCTGCAATGGAATCACGATCGACTCGAAGATCGCGGCAGCGAGGAGTCGCTGTGGCTGCAGGCCGAGTTTCTCTTGGGCGCCCATGCGGCGCACAAGTGTTGAGATCGACACCGAGGGAGACTCTGATGCGAACCGTATCTCGCTGGACGTTGTTTGTCGCGTTGTGGTTGCCGCTGTCTGGCGCGGCGCAGGCCAAGCTCTCCGTGGTCGCGACGACGCCTGAATTGGGGGCGGTCGCGCATGCCGTCGGCGGTGACTCGGTAACGGTCACGACGCTGGCAAAGTCGACCGAAGACCCGCACTTCGTCGATGCCCGACCGAGTCACATCGTCACGCTGAACCGGGCTGATGCGTTGATCGAAGGGGGCGCCGACCTGGAAACAGGATGGTTGCCGCCGTTGATCGACGGCGCGCGCAACGCCAAGATCCTGCCGGGCGCCCCGGGACGCATCGTGGCCTCCGAAGGGATCGCGCTGCTGGATATTCCGGCCAACGCCGATCGTTCCAAAGGGGACATCCATGCGGCCGGCAATCCGCATTTCATGATGGACCCGAAGAATGCGTTGATCGTTGCACGTCATATTGCGACAGCGTTCTGCGCGCTCGATTCAGCCGGTTGCGCTGAATACAAATCGAACTTCGACAGCTTCCAGTCCAAGCTCAACGTCAAGCTCGCAGAATGGGCCAACACTCTCGCGCCCTATGGACAACGAGAGATCGTGACCTATCACGCCACGTGGCGGTACTTCAGCGCGCGGTTCGGACTGGTTGCGGAGCTCTATCTCGAGCCCAAGCCAGGCATTCCCCCGTCGCCGCCTCATCTGGCCCAGGTCATCGCCACGATGAACGAACGCAACATCAAGGTGATCTTGGTCGAACCGTATCAGCCGAGAAAGGTCGCCGACACGGTCGCGGCGCACACCTCGGCAGTGGTGGTCCCAGTCGCTCAGTTCCCAGGCGCGCTGCCCAACACGGAGGGAGACTACCTGGCATTGATCGACGCCGATGTCGCCGCGATCGCGACCGCTCTGAAAGGGGCGAGCTAATGGACTTATTCACATTGTGGCTGTGGCCGCTTCTGGCCTTGGTGCTGTTGCCCGGGTTGCTCGTGTACCTTGGACTTCACGTGGTTGAGCGCGGCGTGATCTTCGTCGACTTGGCCTTGGCTCAAGTCGCGGCGCTCGGCGTTGCGGTCGCGATGCTGTTGGGCGCCGACCCCGAGCACGACCGTTTGCCCTACTTCATGGCGCTCGGCTTTACCTTCTTGGGGGCGGCCCTGTTCGCGCTGACGCGTTTTCGGCATGTCAGGGTGCCGCAGGAAGCGATCATCGGAATCGTCTACATCGTTTCTGCGGCGGCCTCGGTGATGGTGCTGTCGAAGACAGCCGAAGGGGATGAAGCGATCAAGAACCTCTTGGTCGGGAATATCCTGCTGGTCACGCGCGATCAGGTGCTCAAGACGTTCGCGCTGTTCGTTGTCCTAGCACTCGTTCACGTCGTCTTCAGGCAGAAGTTCATGACCGTTTCGTTCGAGTTGGAAAAAGCAGTGGCGCGGCGGATCAACCCACGGCTATGGGATTTCGTCTTCTATGTCACGTTCGGTTTTGCCGTCACCAGTTTCGTGCAGATCGCCGGGGTCTATTTGGTGTTTTCTTATCTGATCGTGCCGGCGGTGTGCGGCGCGTTGCTGGCCGAACGGGTCGGCACGCGCCTGGCAATCGGCTGGACGATTGCCTTCGTGGCCGGCATCTCGGGTCTGTTGCTTTCGACCGAGTGGACCTCGATGGACCTACCGACCGGACCGACGATCGTCTGCACGTTCGGCGCGCTGCTCGTGATCTCGGGAGCGATCGCCGGGTTCCGACGCCGGAGTCAAGAGATGTGAACCCGCGGACGCGCCGCGCTAGCTCCAATTCTCCAGCGCTCGCACGAAGCTGCTCAGGAAGCGGTTGGCCACGAACCCGTCGAGCACCCTGTGATCGACCGTGAGTGTGACGTACAGCATGGGGCGGACGACGATCTCGTCGCGATCGCCGTGACTGATTACGACCGCGCGCTTCTGCAGCTTGCCCAGCCCCAAGATCGCCGACTGCGGCTGATTGATGATCGGCGTGGCGATCAGGCTTCCACCCATGCCGTGATTGGTAATCGTGAACGTGCCGCCGTGCGTTTCCTTCGGCTTCAGTGCCCCGTCACGAGCGCGTACCGCGTAGTCTTCGACGGCGCGCGCCGTCGCGACCAGATCGAGCGACTGGGCCTGCTGGATCACAGGCACGATCAAACCTTGATCGCCGAGCGCGGTGGCGAGGCCGATGTTGTGGTGGTCGAAGATCTCGGTCGCGTCGTCGTGCCAACGAGAGTTCACCTGCGGCACCTCGGACAAGGCGAGCGACGCCGCGCGCACGAAGTAGGCGGTGAGCGTCAGGCGTACACCCTCAGCGGCGAGTCGCTTTTGGTTGGCTTCGCGATGTGCGATCACCGCGCTCAGGTCACACTCGTGAACCGCCGTCACATGGGGCGCGGTGCGTAGCATCGACTCGACCATGTGACTGGCGATGATCGTGCGCATCGGTGTGTGCGGAACGCGTCGCGACGAAACGCCGTCGCCCAGCGTTGTGGCGGATGCGCCACGCGAGGCGAGATGGTCCAACACATCCTGGTGAGTGATTCGCCCACCACGACCGCTGCCCGAAATCTGGGAAGGGCTGAGATTGTGCTCCTCGAGCAGCTTCCGAACGGCCGGACTGAGCAACTCCTCGCCGCTGCGATCGGTCGCGGCGGCGGCGGTACTCGCCGAGCGCACCTGCGCCGCGGCGGCGGCGTTGCCGACATCGGAGTTCGCGGCGATAGCGCCTGGTTCGACTCGAGCGAGCAGTTGGCCTGGCTCGACCTGAGTGCCTTCCGCGACCAACACCTCGCGCAACACGCCGGCAGCCGGAGCCGCGATCTCGACCGTCGCTTTGTCGGTCGACAACTCGACCAGTGGTTCGTGCTGCTTGACGACGCTACCGACCGTCTTGAGCCAGCGGAAGACGGTCGACGTCGTGCCTTCGTTGTCTTCCGTCGGTACCGATACATCGATCATCTGGGTCATGCCGAGCCTCGCGCACAGAGTGGGAGTTCCTGAGCTATGCGTTGATGAGCGCGTCGATTGCCTGGGCGATGCGCTCGACGCTGGGGACGACCGCGTCCATCAGGCCGACGTTGTATGGAATCGGCAGATCAGGCACGGCGACGCGCTCGATCGGCGCATCGAGTGTGTAGAAACCTTCGCTCGCCACCGTCGCTCCGATCTCGGCGCCAAAGCCGGCGGTGAGACCGTCCTCGTGCACGATCAGCAGCCGGCGCGTCTTCCGCACCGAGTTCAGCACGCCACTTTTGTCCCAAGGAGAGAGCGTGCGCAGGTCGAGCAATTCCACGGAATAGCCGCTTTGTTGTGCCGCCAACTCGCATCGCTCCACCATTGCACCCCAACTCACGACCGTGAGTTCGCTCCCGTCGCTCAGCCGCCCCGCCAGGCCGAACGGCAGTGCGTAGTGGTCGCCCGGATACGGGCGGCGCGCCCACGCCGCATCGAGCAGGTGTCGATGTTCGAAGAAGATCGTCGGATTCGGACTTCGCAGTGCGGTGCGCAACAACCCGACCGCGTCCTCGGCGTGCGACGGAATAACGACCTGCCAACCCGGCACATGAGTCCACAGCACCTCACCACAGACCGAGTGCCACGGGTCTCCACACTTGGCGAAACCGCCCGGCATTCGAACCACGATCGGTGCCGCGAAATGATTGACCGTGCGCCAGCGTACGGTGCCGCAGTTGTTGAGTTGCTCGGTGGCCGGATCGGCATATTTGCGGAACTGAATTTCAGCCACCGGCATCAGGCCGTTCAATGCCATGCCGACGGCGCGGCCGATGATCCCTTCCTCGTTCAGCGAGGTGTCGAACACCCGCCGTTCGCCGAACGCATCTTGAAGCCCTTGCGTCGCCGAATGCACTCCCCCTTTCGGCCCGACATCCTCGCCGAATACCAAGAGCTTGGGGTTGGACTTCAGCTCGACCTCGAGAGTTCGTCGCACGGCGGCAACGAAGTTGATGCGCTGTGGCTCCGGCTCGGCGTTCGTTGTGGTGGATGGGAACAGATGACCCGACGGGGCCAGCCCACCCTGCTTCTGCCAGTCGGGAGTGCCATCGGCTTTCTGCTCCAAGAACAGATGCCGGCGCACGGTGTCGGTGCTCGGTTCGGGGCGCGCGAGTGCCGCCTCGAGCGCGCGCTGAACATCGGCCTCGACCTCCCGCTCCAGCGTGGTCCATTCACCGTCGGAGATTTGCGACGGCACCAGCAGCGCGCGCAACTTCTCGAGCGGGTCGTCGGCACGTTCCTGTTCGATCAAACCTTTCGGCTTGTAGGCCTGCGTGTCTTGGCCCGAGTGACCCGATAGGCGCGGCACGCGCAGTCGGATCAAGCCTGGCCCGCGTCCTTCGCGCACATGATTCACGGCTGCCGCCAACAACGGCGTCGCTGCGAGTGCATCGCTGCCGTCACCATCCCAAATCGTGAGGCCGGTGAACGAGCCGAGATTCTTCGCAATGTTCGCGCCGGGTGTTTGCCACTTCGACGGAACCGACAGCGAGTAACCGTTGTCCTCGATGTAGAACAACACAGGCAACTGCAGCGTGGTGGCGATCGTGAGCGCCGACCAAAATCCGTTGGTCGCCACCGCGCCGTCGCCGCCGAGTGCAACGCCGATCGCCCCGTCGCGATCGGTTGCACCGAGTTCGTTGCGCCAATAGAGCAAGGCCTGCGCCCAACCGATCACAGGGGTGAACTGAGAACCGACATCGCCCGACATCGGCAACACCGTGGGCCCGCCGAAACTGTTGCGATTGAACACCACCCCGATGTCACGACCGTCGTTGATGCCGCCGCTGCGCGCCATCGGGCCTGCGAACGCGTCCTCCAACGACAAGCCCAGCGAGAGCAGCAGCGGGCGAGAGCGGTAGTAAGCGCCAATCCCGTCGTGCGGATGATCGAGCAACGAGCCCAACAGGATTTGCGCCAGGTCGTGGCCGCGCGCCGTGAACTGATAGAGCACCTTTCGCTCGGGGACGAGCTTGGTCTCTTCGATCCGATCCAGGGCTCGTGACGCCAGCGTGAGATATGCGATTCGGCGCCCGTCGATCAGGGTCGTCCCATGGCCCGACTTACTCGTCTTCGTTGTGCTGTGCATCGGTGCGACTCCAAGAGGTAGCAGAGCTAGACAGTCACCTGGGGCCGAGTACTATAGCGGCCGTTTCCAACCCCTACACCTGACGGATATCGAGGACACGACCGGCATGGACTACCGCTTCCTTCAGGTCGAGACCGCGGGCGGTGTAACGAGCATCACCCTCAACCGGCCCGAGACTCTCAACAGCTTCCATCGCCCGATGGCCAGCGAACTGCAGTCCGCGCTTTCGGTTGCTGCCGCAGACGCAGCGGTGCGCGCGCTTTTGCTGACCGGTGCGGGCCGGGCCTTCTGCGCCGGCCAAGATCTCGGCGCCGTGGTCGGACCGGACGGATTCATCGAAGCCGATCTCGGTGCGGTGGTCCACGACTGCTACAACCCGATCATTCGCGCCTTGCGCGCGCTGCCCAAACCGATCGTGGCGGCGGTCAACGGGGTCGCGGCGGGTGCTGGGGCGAACCTCGCGTTGGCTTGCGACGTGGTGTTGGCCTCGACCACCGCGTCGTTCCTGCAAGCGTTTTCCAAGATCGGGTTGATCCCCGACAGTGGCGGCACCTTCTTGTTGCCGCGCCTGGTTGGCTGGGGTCGAGCGTCGGCCCTGATGATGTTGGCCGAGAAGGTTTCGGCGGCTGATGCGTTGAGCATGGGGATGATCTACAAGACGTTCGCGCCTGACGAGTTGCTACCGGCCGCACAACAGTTGGCGGCGGGACTCGCGTCGATGCCGACACGCGGCTTGGCACTCACCAAACAGGCACTCAACGCCAGTGCGGCGAACGATGTCGTCGCTCAGCTCGAGTTGGAAGAACGGTTGCAGCGCGAGGCAGGTAACACTGCGGACTTCCGAGAAGGGGTCGCTGCATTCTTGGAGAAGCGCTCGCCCCGTTTCACGGGTCGCTGACGATGGACATCAACACACGCATCGGCATGGTGGGCGCCGGCACGATGGGCGCAGGGATCGCTCAGTTGGCGGCAACCGCAGGGCACCCGGTGGCACTGGTCGACCTCTCGCGCGACGCCTTGGATCGGGCCAGCAGTTCGATGCAAGAAACCTTCAAGCGCTTGGTCGAGAAGGGGCGCATGGACAACGCTCGCGCCGAGTCGATCTTGGCCCGCATCCAGTTCGCCGATTCGATGGGCGTGATGAAGGGTGCGGGGCTTGCGATCGAAGCGATCGTCGAGCGACTCGACTCCAAGTCGGTGGTGCTGCGTGCGTTGGAAGACACGCTCGACGAAAACGCTGTGATCGCGACCAACACCTCATCGCTGTCGATCGCTGCGCTCGGTGCCACGCTGAGTCATCCAGAGCGGTTCTTGGGGCTGCACTTTTTCAATCCGGCGCCGGTAATGCAACTGGTCGAGGTGATTCCGGGCGTGGCGACCGAAGGGCGCGCGGTCGGGGCGGCCCGTGCCTTGATGGAAACGTGGGGAAAGTCGCCCGTGCTCGCCAAGGACACGCCGGGGTTCATCGTCAATCGCGTGGCGCGCCCTTACTACAGCGAAGCGTTGCGCATCTACGACGAAGGGATGGCCGACATCGCAACGATCGATTGGGCGATGCGGGAGATCGGCCGTTTTCGGATGGGACCGTTCGAGTTGATGGATTTCATCGGCCACGACGTGAACTACGTCGTCACGCGCACGGTTTGGGAAGCGATGTACTACGACCCGCGATTCAAACCGTCGTTGACTCAGTTGCGGTTGTTGGAGGCGGGCCGATTGGGTCGCAAGTCGGGCCAGGGCTTCTACGACTATCGACCGGGTGCAGTCGCTCCGCTCCCACATGAAGATCGCTTGCAGGGTGAGCGGATCTTCGAGCGGATCTTGTCGATGATCGTGAACGAGGCGGCCGATGCCGTGTTGTACGGTGTGTCGACGGTCGATGGGATCGACGCGGCGATGACCTTGGGGGTCAACTATCCGCGCGGACCACTCGCGTGGGCGGATGATCTCGGGGTCAAACGGATCGTCGCCGTGCTCGACGGCCTGATGAACGAGTACGACGAGGATCGCTATCGCGTCAGCCCCGTTCTGCGACGCCTCTCCGGGAGTGGCGGTCGCTTCAAAGAACTGCGGAGCCGTGCGTGAGTGATGCGGCGCAGCAGTTGGCCGAGCGGTGCGTCGCCAAGCTGTTGGCCGACGATGCCTACACTGCCTGGTTGGGCGCCGAGTTGCGCGAGATCGCGCCGGGACGATGCGTGCTGGAAATGACAGTGCGGCGCGAGATGACCAACGGGTTTGGCATCTGCCACGGCGGCGTGACGTTTGCGTTCGCCGACAGTGCTTTGGCGTTTGCGTGCAACACCCGCGGATTCGTCACGGTCGCGGTCGATCTGTCGATCAGCTACCCCAGTCCTGCGCATACGGGCGACCGATTGACCGCCGTTGGTCAGGAACTGAGCGGCGGCGCGCGCTTGTCGTTCTACGACGTGACGGTCACGAATCAGAAGCAACAGACCGTGGCGCTCTTCCGCGCCACCGTTTATGCCACGCGGGAGGAGCACTTCCCCCATGAGTGAGGCTTACATCATCGATGGAGTGCGCACCCCGATCGGCAATCATGGCGGCGCGCTGGCTACGGTGCGGCCCGACGATCTGGCGGCGCACGTGCTGCAGTCGCTGTTGGCGCGACATCCGCAGGTGGACGCGGCGTTGATCGATGACGTGATACTCGGCAATGCCAACGGCGCAGGAGAAGAGAATCGGAACGTCGCGCGTATGGCGTCGCTGTTGGCCGGATTGCCCGAGAGTGTGCCGGGCGTTTCGTTGAACCGGCTGTGCGCCTCGGGGCTGTCGGCGGTGATTTCGGCCGCGCAAGCGATCAAGAGCGGAGATGGCGAGCTGTATTTGGCGGGCGGCGTGGAAAGCATGACACGCGCGCCGTTTGTCATGGCCAAGAGCGACAGCGCGTGGTCGCGCACCGCGGAAGTGTTCGACACGTCGATCGGTTGGCGATTCGTCAACCCGCGGATGAAGGAGCGATTCGGCGTCGACTCGATGGGCGAGACGGCTGAAAACGTGGCGCAAGAAACTGCCGTGGGGCGCAACGACCAAGATCTGTTCGCGGCAGCCTCGCAGCGCAAGGCGGCAGCGGCTCGCGCCGCAGGACGGTTTGGCCTGGAGATCGCGCCGGTGCCGGTGCCGCAGCGTAAGGGTGAGCCATTGGTGTTCTCGCACGACGAGTTCATCAAGCCTGAAACGACCGTCGACGTGTTGAGCAAACTGCGCGCGGCATTTCGCAAAGACGGCACGGTCACGGCCGGCAACGCTTCCGGGATCAACGACGGTGCCGCGGCCTTGATCGTGGCTTCCGAGTCGATGGTGAAGCGTTTCGGATTGACGCCCAAGGCGCGCGTGCTGGCGGCGGCGGCGGCCGGCGTGGCGCCGCGCGTGATGGGGCTGGGGCCGGTCGCGGCTGTCAAGCGTGTGTTGGCCAAGGCGCAGATGACGCTGGATCAAGTCGATCTGATCGAGATCAACGAGGCGTTCGCGGCCCAGGTGCTCGCCGACTTGCGCTTGCTCGGAATTGCCGACGACGATCCGCGCGTCAATCCCAACGGTGGCGCGATCGCGCTGGGCCACCCGCTCGGCATGAGTGGCGCACGGCTGGCACTCACCGCTGCGATCGAGCTGGAGCGTCGCGATCTGCACGTCGCGCTGGTGAGCATGTGTGTCGGTGTCGGGCAGGGCGTTGCCCTGTTGATCGCGAGGTAGTCGGCCGAGAATCGCCGTGCGCGCGATGACGAGGCGCGCCGCGCGGTGCTAATCGCTCATCGCTTGCTGGGAGAGATGGTGGCGATCTACGAGTT
This sequence comes from Acidobacteriota bacterium, assembly GCA_046331425.1. Lineage (GTDB taxonomy): Bacteria > Acidobacteriota > Polarisedimenticolia > J045 > J045 > JANNUT01. The sequence goes on along the minus strand of JAXLQU010000002.1, from coordinate 221,958 downwards.
CGATGGAGTTCGACCGGTAATACACCCCGACGCCTTCGTGCATCCGGAAGCGATCGTGACCGGCGATGTCGTGATTGGCGCCGATTGCTACATCGGGCCGGGGTGCGCGCTGCGAGGCGATTGGGGTCGGATCGTGATCGAGGCCGGCTGCAATGTGCAGGAAAACTGCGTTATCCACATGTTCCCCGGCGCGACGGTTACGTTGCGCGAAGCGGCTCACGTCGGACACGGAGCCGTGATTCACGGCGGTACGTTGGGGCGAAACTGTTTGATCGGGATGAACGCGGTGATCATGGACAACGTGGTGATCGGCGACGGGTGCATCGTGGGTGCGTTGTGCCTCGTGCCGAGCGAGATGGTGATTCCCGATCGCAAGGTGGTGGTCGGCAATCCTGCAAAGATCGTGAAGGACGTGAGCGACGAGATGCTCTCGTGGAAGACCGAGGGCACCCGTTTGTATCAGCGCTTGCCGCAGATGTGCCGCGACGCGCTTCGGGCGTGCGAACCGCTGCGTGAGCCACCGCAGGACAGCCGTGTTCACCAGGCCGACTATGCGACGTGGAAGCGCACCCAGAAGTCGTGACGTGTTGCTCTTGCGCGGCGTGAGCGCACGCGACGATTCGATCAGCGCCGTCAGTGGAAGGATTGGGACGGAATGAATAGGACCAACCGATGCAACTGATCCAGGTTCCTTACAGTCACAACTGCATCAAGGTGCGGCGCGCGCTGGAATTGAAAGGGCTTTCCTATCAGACGCTCGACGTGCCGCCTACCGATCGAACCGAAGTGCGACGCGCGTCGGGTCAAGGCCAAGTCCCGGTGTTACTCGACAACGGCGAGGCGATCGTCGATTCGACGCGAATCCTCGAGTTTCTCGAACAGCACTACCTGAACCGAGTCTGCTACCGGAGGATCGCGCTCAACATGCCGACTGCTGGATGCTCGAGGAATGGGCCGATCTGGCATTCATGGCGCTGACCCGTCGCATCGCCTACTGGCAGATTTCGAATACGCCCGGCGCTCTGGGTGCGTTGTTCTTCCCGCAGCAAAGCGGTATGCAGTTGAAGCTGCGCGGTTTCATCGCACAACGCATCGTGCGTCAGCGTTTTGGTCTCTCGGCCGAGCAGGATCGCGAGGATCAGCGGGAGTTGGTGCGCCTCGCCGCGATCGCCATGAAGCGACTGGATGGCCGCAACTTCCTGTTCGGCGAGCGGATCACGGTGGCCGACCTCGCGTTGGCGACGATGTCCGCCCCGGCCTGGGTCTCGCCGATCGCGCGCGAGCAACCGCCGGTTCGCGCGCTCCTGGAGTGGGGCCGCCCCATCATCGGCGCCGCCACCCTCGCCCTCTACACCTCCTAATTCGGGGACGGTCTACCTAAAGCGCGGTTAGTCGAGCCTCGCCGAGGTGAGACTTCGTCGGGGGGAAGCGACTAACAGCGCTTTAGGTAGACCGTCCCCGAATTAGCGGTACTTGGCTTTGAGGCGGTGGGCGAATTTCTCTTGGAGTTTCTTGACCTTCGGATCGATCACGACGCGGCAGTAGCCGGCGTTGGGGTTGAGCGCGTAGTAGTCCTGATGTGAGACCTCGGCGACGTAGAAAGCCTCGAACGGCACCACTTGGGTCACGATCTTGCTGCTGCCAAACACGCGTTGGTCGGTGAGATCTTTGATCAGCGCCTCGGCGTCCGCCTTCTGTTGCGGCGTGTGGTAAAGAATGATCGAGCGGTACTGCGTGCCCTCATCCGCTCCCTGACGATTGAGTGTCGTGGGATCGTGCATGGTGAAAAAGATCTCGAGGATTTCGCGATAGCTGATCTTGGCAGGGTCGAACTTTAGTTGAACAACCTCGGCGTGCCCCGTCTCGTCCCCACAGACTTGCTGATACGTGGGGTTGGGCAGATGGCCGCCAGAGTAGCCCGACTCCACATCGTCGATCCCGTCGATCCGTTCGTAGAACGCTTCCAAACACCAAAAACAGCCACCGCCCAGCGTCACGGTACGGTTTGGGTCGATCGGCATCGTCTTCCCTTTCTTTTGCGGCGCAGCCGCGGGCGCAGAGCCTTGCGAAACATCGGTGCAACCGGCCAAGCACAGCACGAGCGCTAGCGTGAGTCCCGTGAGCATCCCGTGGCGCGAAACTCTCATGGCTGACCACCTCCTGAATGGCGACGATGGAGCGGGCTAGTTTGCCCTGGGTCGGGCAGGGGCGCTGCCCGGTCGGTCCGAATACAATCCGCGTTCGTTCCTGCTCACTCCGAGGCCCATCCGATGCGACTACAGAGCTTCTCCCAAGGACACTGGTACTCCGGCAGCGGCGAAGCGGCACCGCTCTTCAATGCGGTCAACGGCGCAACGGTTTCAGAGATTTCCAGCCACGGGCTCGATTTTCGCGCGATGCTGCAATACGCGCGCACGGTCGGCGGCCCGAACCTGCGCCGGATGACGTTTCATCAACGGGCTCGAATGCTCAAAGCGCTGGGCCAGTACCTGATGTCGCGCAAGGAGGAGTTGTATTCGGTCAGCGCGTTCACCGGCGCAACGCGAACCGATAGCTGGATCGACATCGAGGGAGGGATCGGAACCCTCTTCACCATCTCGAGCAAGGGACGCCGCGAACTTCCCGATGCAGCGTTTCATATCGAGGGCGACGTAGAAGGACTGTCCAAAACCGGTTCGTTCGTGGGGCGCCATATCTGTGTGCCGCTGGAAGGGGCCGCGATCCACATCAACGCGTTCAATTTCCCGGTCTGGGGCGCGCTCGAGAAGATGGCGCCGTCGCTACTGGCCGGCATGCCGGTGATCGTCAAACCCGCTTCGACGACCGCCTACCTCGCCGAGAAACTCGGGCGTTTGATCATCGAGTCGAATCTGCTTCCAACCGGTGCTTTCCAACTGATTTGCGGCAGCGTCGGCGATCTGCTCGACCACCTGGACTGCCAAGACGTGGTGACATTCACCGGCTCGGCCGCCACGGGACTGAAACTCCGCACACACGACACGATCGTGAACAACTCGGTTCGCTTCAACATGGAGGCCGACTCACTCAACTGCTGCATCTTGGGGCCGGAGGCGGCACCAGGCACCGAAGAGTTCGACCTGTTCATCAAGGAAGTGTCGCGAGAGATGACCGTGAAAGCCGGTCAGAAGTGCACGGCGATTCGTCGCACGATCGTGCCCGAACCGTTCACTCAAGCGGTGATCGAGGCGCTCAAGAAGCGGTTGAGCGGTGTGAAGGTCGGTGATCCAGCCGTCGAAGGGGTGAGGATGGGTCCGTTGGCCTCGCGCGGTCAGGTCAAGGAGGTCGGCGCGCGCGTCGCCGAATTGAAACAGGCGGGCGAGTTGGTGTTCGGCAACCCGAACGAGTTCGAGGTTCTGGGCGCCAATCGCGAGCAGGGCGCGTTCTTTCCGGCGTTGCTGCTGCATTGCCCCGATCCGATGCGCCGCCATCAACCGCATGACGTCGAGGCGTTCGGCCCGGTGACGACGGTCATGCCCTATCAAACCCTGGACGACGCGATCGAACTCGCCAAGCGCGGACGCGGTAGTTTGTGCGGCTCACTGTTCACCAACGAAGACATCGTGGCGCGACAGGTGGTGCTTGGACTGGCGCCTTACCATGGACGTTTGTTGGTGATCAATCGCGCGTGCGCCGGCGAGTCCACCGGCCACGGTTCACCCATGCCGCAACTCGTACACGGCGGCCCGGGGCGCGCAGGCGGAGGCGAAGAGTTGGGCGGCGTGCGATCGGTTCTGCACTACATGCAACGCACGGCGCTACAAGGGTCGCCGACGACGTTGATGCATGTCACCGGCGAGTTCAGCAAGGGCGCCGTCTTGACGCAAGATCGTGTTCATCCGTTCAGGAAGTACTTCGAGGAGTTGGCGATCGGCGAAACACTGATGACCCATCGCCGCACGCTCACCGAAGCCGATGTCGTCAATTTCGCGGGCGTCTCGGGTGATACGTTCTACGCGCACACCGACGAGATCGCATCGCAGCAATCGATCTTCGGGAAACGTGTCGCGCACGGGTACTTGGTTCTGGCTGCGGCGGCCGGGCTCTTCGTCGATCCCGCTCCGGGACCGGTGCTCGCCAACTACGGGCTCGATCGGTTGCGCTTCGTGAAGCCGGTCTTCATTGGCGACACCATTCGCGTGCGACTTACCTGCAAGAGCAAGACTGCCAAGGAGCCGCGCGAAGGCGAAGTACCGCAGGGTGTGGTGGCATGGGACGTCGAAGTCACCAACCAAAACGATGAGCCGGTAGCGCTCTACACGATCCTCACGCTCGTCGCGCGCCAATAGCCCCGCCCCAACACCCGATTCAATTCGGGGACGGTTTACCTAAAGCGCGGTTCGTCGAGTTCAGCGGAGATTCGGCTGGCCCTTCCGGCGGCTGGCCCCGACTAACCCCGCTTTAGGTAAACCGTCCCCGAATTGGTTAGGGGTTGGCGGCGAGGAGATTGATCGCGACGCAGTGCTCGCGTTGGCCGACGACGATCAGGGTGTCGCCGGATTCGATCAGTAGATCGCTCGTCGGCAAATCGAACTGCGCATCGGCCTGCTTGCGCATCGCAACCACGAAGACCCGATGCCGCTCGCGCATCTGCGCGATGTGCGTGTTCTCGGCCGCCAGCGGTGAGCGTTCGGCCACGACCACCTGCTCGATCTGCAGCGTCAGGTCCTGGCGCGCTGTGGCCAGCGTCAAGAAATCGAGCACTTCCGGTTGCAGCAGCGCTTGTGCCATTGCGCGACCGCCGATCGAGTTAGGCGAGATCACGCGCGTCGCCCCCGCTTTTGTCAGGCGCCGCTCCGCGCCTTCGGTCTCGGCACGAGCCACGATCGGCATCTGCGCATTGAGGTCGCGTGCCGTCATGACCACATACAGATTGGCGGCATCGTCGGGCAGCGCCGTCACCAGTCCGCGAGCACGCTCGATACCGGCGGCGCGCAGCATTTCCTCGGACGTCGCATCTCCGTGCAGCACCAGCTCGTTTCGTTCTTCCAGCTCGCGTGCGAGCTTCTCGTCACGCTCGACGACGACATACGGCGTCTTTGCAGCCTGAAACTCACGCTGCACCAGGCGTCCCACCCGCCCGAAGCCGCAGACGATCACGTGCCCCTGCAGCATATCGATTTGCTTTCTCACGCGTCGCCTCCAAAACTCCGTCCCCAACATCTCCTCGAACATCACGCGGCCGACGCTCGATACCAAATAGGTCACGGAGGCTAGGCCAATCACGACCAGCAGCATCGTGAAAACCCGCCCGCCATCGTGCAGCGGATGGACCTCCGTGAATCCGACGGTGGCCAGCGTGATGACGGACATATAGACCGCGTCGAGCCAACCCCAACCCTCGAGCATGCGATAGCCGACGGCGCCGAAGCAGACCACCGCCGCCAAGATGACCGTCGGAAGCAACAACGCAATCAACCGCGTACGGATCGTCATCGCACCAATCCTAGCAACCGATCCCCGACTTTCTGGTTGTGATCGATCGGAATATTCGTGATCTCTGCCCCTGAAGCGATGCCGCGACACCAGCCCGAAGCGCTCCCCTCAGGCGTTGATCATCACGACGGCCATCAACGCCAACCCGAACCCTACCCACTGCACCCGGCGCGGTCTTTCGCCCAGCAGCATCGCCGCCAACACCACCGTGCTCGCCGGATAGAGATTCGTGAGCGTGGCGATCACGCTCAACTCGCCGCCGCGCACCGCCCGTTGATAGAGCGCGTTGGCACACATATCGAGCAGGCCACATCCGAGTATCAGCCAAATCACGGACGATGATCCGGCCACGCTCGGTGGCCGCCGCCACGACGCGATCGCGGCACCCGCCAAGAACAATGAAGTCGACACCGAACGAGCGGCGAGCAGCGGCCACATCCCGGACTGCGACGATGTTCGCCCCAGACAGACCAAGAACCCGCCGATCATGACCCCCGCCGCGATCGCGATGATCAACGCCCCGCCGCGGCCCGCACGACCGATGTGAGCCTCCGGTGCTCCCCCGCCAATCAGCGTCACGGCCCCGGCCGCCACAGCGATTCCCGACCACACCAAAACGGAGGGACGTTCTCCAATCATCAAACCCGCCAGCACCGGGAGCACCAGCGCCACCACGCCCGAGACCGGCGCCACCACGCTCGCTGCGCTTCGAGCCAGACCGAGATACAACAGCGCGACGCCACTTCCGCCCAATAGCCCCGCTGCGGCACCCCAGGCGATGTCCGCGCCGAAACCAGGCCAAGTGCTGGTCAGCGGCGCGAGCACGGCGAGCGCCACGAGCCCCACCGCTTGCGACAGGGCGGTCACGCGCAGCAGCGGTGCGCGTCGAACCGCCAAGCCGCCGCAGAAGTCTGCGGCGCCGTACAAACAGGCCGCGATCAATGCCAGTAGGTTGGACATCGACGAGCAGCCTACAATGCGAGTTCCTCACGGGAGTATTCCGATGACAAACATTCGCCTGGCCTTTCTCTCGCTGCTGTTGGCCGTCACTCCTACGCTGTCCTGGGCCGCTTTCACGGACGAAGACCTGGCGCGGCGCGCCACCGATTTTGCGAACGCCGTGGTCGCCGAGAACTACGACGCCGCGCGCGCCATGAGCACCTCCACCATGCAGGAAGCGCTCAAAGGGGATGCGTTCCCGCAACTGCGCACGAGCCTCGTGGCGAAGATGGGCGCGATCAAGAGCGCGGGACAGGCGTGGGCCTCCGACACCGTCTCCGGGTATCGGCGCTTTCGAGTTCCCGTCTCGTTCGAAAGCGGCATGTTCGACTTTCAGATCGTCTTCGATGCCGACGGTCTGGTCGCCGGAATGGGCGTGCAACCGTACTCTCCGCAGCCTGCCAAGGAAGATCCCGCGACGGCTGCTTGGCGTGAACTCGAACTGAACGTCGGACCGGAAGGGCGCGCACTACCCGGCACGTTGACACTGCCCAAAACCGGCGGACCGTTTCCTGGTGTGGTGCTGGTGCACGGCAGCGGACCGAACGATCGCGACGAGTCGTCCCTTGGTAACAAGCCATTCCGCGACATCGCCCGAGGTCTCGCCGCGCGCGGCATTGCATCGCTGCGTTATGACAAGCGCACGTTCGCACGCCCCAAAGACTTCGCCGAGGTCGGCGCCAAACTCACGGTGAAGGAAGAGTCGATCGATGACGCGGCGGCCGCAATCAAGGTACTCAGTCGCAGAACCGAGATCGATCCGAAGCGTGTCTTCGTCCTGGGGCACAGCTTGGGTGGTCAGTTGGCGCCGCGAATCGCCAAGGCAGCGAAGGTCGCTGGGATGATCGTGATGGCCGGAAGTGCGCTGCCGATGCCGGAGAAGATGATCGAACAAGCCGACTACTTGGCCCGGGTCGATGGCACGGTCAGCGCCGAGGAACAAAAAAACCTCGACATGCTCGAGCAAGCGGTGGCGGCGTTGCGAGTGGCGATGAAACAACCGGATGCGAGCAGCAAACTCTACCTCGGTGCGCCGTCTGGGTACTTCAAGGATCTCGAGGCGCACAACGCTCCGGCTGAAACGGCGGCACTGGGGCTGCCTGTGTTGGTGTTGCAAGGCAAACGCGACTACCAGGTGACGATGGCCGATTTCGCCGAGTGGCAGAAGGCTCTGACCGGCAAGAAAGGGGCGTGCTTGCGTTCCTACGACGGGCTCGATCACCTGATGCGCAAGGGTGAAGGACCGAGCAGCCCTGAAGACTATGCGAAGGTTCGACCGGTCGATCCTCAGGTAATAGGCGATATCGCTTCGTTCATCGCCAAGGGTGGCTGTTAGACAACGATTCAGCTCTTCAGTTCAGGGGCCGGTCTGCGCCGATCGAGTCTTCGCTCTGCAGGTCGGATCGGGTGGCCCGGACGGTGCGGTGTCGTTACAGCGCTGCGCATCAATTGGCTCTCCGCGCTGAGGGTGATCCGCCCTAATGTCCCCTTGTCGATGCGATCACCATCGTCGGCAGGGAGGAACCGATGCTCCAACGAGGTCTCGTCGCGCTCGCAGCATCTCTTTTGATCGGCACAGCGGGGGCGACCGCGCAGGTGATCAGCCTTCCCTGCCCCAAGCCCGCCAATGTTGAAGCGCCGTGCCCCGATCGAGTGCTACCGCCGTTGACCCCGCCCTTGTTCGTGGCGAGCGCGCGTGTCGCGCCGCAGATCGATTGGCGAACGGCACCCGACGACCGCGCCCGCATCGAGTTCTCCGCCGATCCAACCTTCTCGTCGCGGCCGATCATCCATAGCAACTGGTCGACCGAAGGTTTCTTGCAGCCCGATCCCTCGCTGTGGCGGCGCATCTCGCGCACCGCCGGCGAGGACCACACGATCTACGTTCGTGCCGTCTATCAGATCGAAGGGGGCAAGCAGTTGGTCGCGCCTGCCGTGCGATTGCACCTCACACGCTAACGCGCCGGGCCGACGAGCTTGGCGAACCGCAGACCGGTCGACGCGTACCCGTGCCGCTCGTAAAACCGATGGGCGCCGGCTCGACGGTGGGCACTGGTCAACACGATCCGTTCGGCGCCGGCAGCGATCAAAACGCTCTCGCAGGCCGCCAGGAGAACGGAGCCGATCCCCTCGCCTCGCCGCTGCTCGTCGACGACCATCACCACCACGCGCCCGACAGGCTGGTCATCGGAGAACGATGCGAACCGTTCGACCGCCGCGAAGCCGATCACTTGCTCCGCCTCGACCGCCACCAATGACGTAATTCCGCCGCGCTGCTCGATGCGCGCCAAGCGGAGTCTCATCTGATCGGGCGATGTCGGGTAGCCCAATTGCGACAGGAGCAGGGCGATCGAGGTTTCATCGCCGGGCTGCGCGGTGCGCACGTTCATCGCTGACACCGCGGCGCCACCACTACGAAGGACACCATGAGTACGGTCGGCATGAAACGGAGTCTACGCCCGCGCGATCCGCCCTGGGCCCACTGCTGACACTTCGCATCAACTCCGCGGCGCGGTCAGGCGCTCGTCTTGTTACGTGTCCAACGGGGGTGCGTGATCTCGTACTTCTGGATTTTGTAGTTCATGACCCGCGAGGACACGGCAAGAAAACGTGCCGCGTCTTTCTGGATCCAATCGTTCATTCGCAGCGCTTCGAGAATCACCATCCGCTCCAAATCGTCCAACGGCATCCCTTCGGCCGGGAGCCGCAACATCGACGACAGGCGCGACCGTTCCTCCGGCCCACCTCCGTCAGCCGTGGCGAGCGTCAGGTCCTTGGGTTCGATGATGTCGGTGTCCGCCATCAGGACGGCGCGCTCGATGGTGTTCTCCAACTCGCGGATGTTCCCCGGCCAGTTGTGGCGCGTCAGCAAACGCAGCGACGCCGGCGAGAAGCCGCGCACCGATTTCTTCAGATCGTCGGCAAACTTCTGCCGGAAGAACGTCGCCAACGGCACGATGTCTTCCTTGCGATCGCGCAACGGCGGCATGTTGATCGTGACCACATTGAGCCGGTAGTAGAGGTCTTCCCGGAAGCCGCCCGACATGATCGCTTCTTCCAGATCTCGGTTGGTGGCCGCGATCACTCGGACATCGGCCTTGATCGTACGGGTGCCACCCAAACGCTCGAACTCGCGCTCTTGCAGCACGCGCAGCACCTTCGCTTGGGTATTGGCACTCATCGTGCCGATCTCGTCCAAGAACAACGTGCCTTCGTTGGCGAGTTCGAATCGCCCGATCCGCTGCCGGTCGGCCCCGGTGAACGCACCGCGCTCGTGACCGAACAGTTCGCTTTCGAGCAGGTTCTCCGGCAGTGCGGCGCAGTTGATCTTGACGAACGGTCCATCCTTGCGCTGCGAGTTGCGGTGAATAGCCTCGGCGATCAACTCCTTGCCGGTTCCCGTTTCACCCAGGATCAGCACGGTCGCGTTGCTCGGCGCAACCTTGCCAACGACATCGAATACACGACGCATCACCGATGACTCGCCCACGATGTTGTCGAACGAACCGACGACATCGCGGCGATCGTATTCCTGCAACCGGCTGACCAGACGGCGATGTTCGAAGGCACGCTGCGCCTTCATCTCCAGCTCTTCCAGATTGAACGGCTTGAGGATGTAGTCGAAGGCGCCCAATCGCATCGCCTCGACCGCTCCCTCGACGGTGCCATACGCCGTCACCATGATCACCGGCGTGGTGTCGTTGACCATCCGAGCGCGGCGCAGCACTTCCAAGCCGTCGCAGCCCGGCATCTTGTAGTCAGTGATGACCAGGTCGTAGACCTGCTGTTCCAACGCCGTCAGCGCCTGCTGGCCGTCGTGGGCCTCGGTGACTTCGTGACCGGCGTCGCGAAACGCCTCGGCAATACCTTCGCGGAGGTTACGTTCGTCCTCGGCGACGAGAATCTTGCGCATTGTCCCCGGCTCCTCTCAGCGCGTCGTAGGTCAGCCCTGTCTGCGTCCGCCATCGCGCGGCAACACCACACGAAACGCGGTGCCGCAGCCCGGCGAGCTTTTCACGTCGATCAAACCGTGATGGCACTCGATGATCTTACGCGCCATCGCCAAGCCAATCCCGGATCCGCCCTTCTTGGTAGTGATGAACGGGTAGAAGATCTTGTCGGCTACCTCGTGACTGAGCCCGGGTCCGTTGTCGCGAACCATGATCTCGACCGCCCCGGGATCGCGCTCCGGGCGAGCCAGTGCGCGCAACTCGAGCGAGAGCGAACCGTTCCCGCTCATCGCCTCGAAGGCGTTGAAGATCAGATTGGCAAAGACCTGCTGGATCAGCCCGCCATCACAAGCGACGGGTGGCGCTCCCGGTTCGAAGCGGCGCTCGATGTCGACCTTGGCTTCCGGATAGCGCGCCTGGGCCTCGCTGACGGCCGCCTCGAGCAGGCGCTCCACGCGCTGCTCGCTCAATTCCGGGAACACGCCGCGCGCAAATTCCAGACCGCGCGTCACGGTGCGATTCAAGCGCTCGACCTCATCGACGATCTTGCTGATCAGACGCAACTCCTCGTCTCGCCCACTGAGCTTTCGCTTCAGCAGCGAGGCGGTGACGTCGATCGAGGCCAGCGGATTGCGGATTTCATGCGCCATCGACGCCGCCATCTGCCCAAGCGCGGCGAGTCGATCGCGCAGCCGGTCCTGTTCCTCTTGTCGCTCGACCATCGTGAGGTCTTTGAAGAACAACGCCACTCCGGACGTAGCGTCGGCATCTTTGATTGCGCTGATCGTGAAGCCGATGGTGCGTCCGTCCTCTTCGCGCGAACGAATTTCCATCTCGGCGCGATTCGGCGGATGCGCCATCTCGAGCGCATCGAGCAACACCTCCGCCAACCGGGGGTGTCGCGCCAGCACCTTGGTGACGTGCGCTCCGATCTCGATCGAGTTGTCGAGCTCGAGAATCTCTCGCGCCAGCTCGTTCACGGTCAGGACACGTCCTGCACGATCGACGGTAACGATCGCGCAGCGCATACCTTCGATGACACGACGAAAAAACAGTTCCCCGCCAGGCAGTTCTCCTGCCGACGGGGCACACGTCGAGCCGATGTATGTCGATTCACCCATGATGGGCAATCTGTCTGGGGGACGCGCTGAATTCAAGGAGCGCCTCGTGCAGCGGGAGAGCCACTTTCGGTGCGGTTCAAAAACCTTCGCACCTGTGCGGCATCCTCGGCATCGATCACGCCATCCGCGTTGAGATCGAGCTGAGCGTCAGGTCCAGCGTCGACCGTGCGAGTGCCGAAGGCTGCGTCAACGCGCGCGAGATCGGCCGCATCGATGGTTCCGGAGCCATCGACGTCGAGCAACTCAGGATGTGCTTCCAGATACTCGGCGGCGCGACGGACCGGATTCGCAACCGTGAAATCCGATGCGGAGAGCGATAGCGTGCGATCGGATCGAAGGCTGACCTCGATGATCGCAGCATCAGGCCTCAAGACCGTCGAGGAAGTCACGAGCACTCCAGGCCGGTTGGATGCAACGCGCGCGTCATCGGCGAAGTTGGCGCCATACAGCGTGAGCTTGAATCGGCGCCCGGAGTCGACGGAGCCGTCGAGCCGGTCGACACGCGGATTGGCGAAGGTCACCAACGGCTCGCTGGCTTTGCGCGCTTGATTGCCGCCAACATCGTACGGTCGCACGGCAATGAACAATAGTTGGTTGTCGTCGAGATCGCGCAGTGTCAAACGTGTCTTGTCCTGAGCATCGACGCTGCGCAACAGCGTGCCGTGCGGGTCACGCACTTCTATCAGGTAACCGGCCGTCGCGTCATCGTCGTTGGCGCGCCAGGTGAGCGTGAGATCGCCGGCCCACACGGGCGCAACGGCGCTCAGCGCGCAGACGAGACACAAGGATCGACTCAGCGACTTGGTTGCGGCTTTCATTGCTGGCCTCCTTGCTGCTGAGAGGTCTGCGGCGGTTCGACGCCGATCGAGAGCGTTTCGCTCTGCGCGGTAGCGGTAACCTCGGTCGTGAAGTTGATTGGCTGCGCCTTGCCCTTGGAACTCGCGCTGCCGTTGGCGGTAATCAACAGGACGCCCTGCGCACCACTCTTCACCCACAGCCTGTACTTCTTTCCCGGCTCGAGCGGCGAGGCGGGTTTGACGTACACGGTGTCGCCGTTCTCGATCGACGGATACCCGTTCAGCGGTACCTGCTTGAGCGGGCTCCCTAGCTTGAACAACTTCACGGTGCTCAAGTTCACGCTCGGACTCGACAGTGTCGTTTGGAACTTGATGCGGAACTCTGCGTCGAGCGGCACGCCGCCGGAACTGTCGGGCTGACTCGTGCTGCCGGCTTGCAGCGTGCCGGAATCGCCGCTGGTGGGACTGCGGAAGGTCGTGGTTTCGATCGACGCTTCCACGGTCCAACCGGGCGATGTACGCCAGATACGGCCGCCATACAGCTCGGAGTGACCGGCGGAGTCGAGCGTTCGCTTCAACGAAGCACCCGACAGATTCGCTTGCGTGACGTAGGTCTGTCCCGCAGTGAGCGGTTTGGCGAACGTGATCACCACCGTGCGCCCGCCGTTCTCGTAGCTCGGAGATGTCGACTGGTGCGGTAGGAACGTCTCGCCGGTCAGCACGCGGAAGCGGCGCTGCAGTTCGGTGCGATCGAGGATCGTCCACAGCGGACTGACGTCGAGATTGAACGTGATACGCGCCTGGGTCGTGGTGATCGCCACGCCGGTTTGACCCGCCGCAGGATTGAACGACGTGACGTCGATCGGTCCGCCTGATCCACCATCGCTTGCGATGGTGAACGGTGGCGACTGCGTGTAGTTCTGTGCGAGTGCGTTACCGGCCAAGTCCTTCGCGCCCGATGTGCCGCCAGAAACCTCGATTCGGTACTGTTTCCCTGCACCGAGTGCGACACCCGGCGTGATCGTGGCCACGGCGCCGGCAAGCGACGGCGAGCCGCTGGACTGGGCCACAGCGCTGCCGGATGCGACGTCGATCAAGCGCACCGTGGAGGTGGTGATCGACGAGGCCGACATCGATTCACTGAACGTCACCGTCGGCCGGACCGATGCCACGACACCGGTGGCGCCGGCAGCAGGATTCGTGGAACTGACGGTCGGCGGTGTGGTGTCGGTCGAAGCCTTGATCTCGATGGCTGACGCCTTGGTGCCAAAAACCCACGGCTTGCTCGCGGGAGTGGTGGTGCTCAGATCTGGGTTCTTGACCGTTACATCCGAGAAACCGTTGGGTGCGCTGCTCGCCGCCTGCACGGTCATGCTGATGGTGCCGCACGCGTTCACGGAGTAACTGGTCACGGTCAGATTGGGATTCGAAAGCGTGACGGTGGCGCGCGGCCGACTGGCGTCGCCGCTCACACCAGCATCGTAGTTGCTGCCGGTCACTGTGAAGGTGAGCGTCTCGCCCGGCTTGATCGTGGTCGGACTGACGGTCGACACGACAGGGCGCGCATACCCTTTGACGCTGTTGGAGTCGGTGGTGCTCTCGAGTCCGCCCGTGTCGTAGGCGCGAACCGACACGTACCACAGCGTGCAGTCGGTGAGGCTTGTGAGTTGGGTCGACGTGGTTTTGCCAACATCTTTGACGTTTGCGTGAGATCCAAGGGTCGGCCCGTAGTACACGCGGTACCCGGCCAGGTCCGGATCGCTCACGGCGTCCCATCGGACGTCGATGGTCCCGGCCGTCGCGCCGAGAGTTGCTGCCAGAGCGACGGTGGCAACTGCTAGCCAGCGCCGAGCGGCCCGCACCGAGGCGCCGATCTGATGACGCCATCCCCGACTGATGAGCATCTGGTCCCTTTCCTGGGAGCCCCGAACCGTGGGTGTTTCGGTTGGCAAAGAGCAACCGCCGTACCACCACACCGAGGCTCTGTTCGGGACCGCCTGTGAATCGATTAAGTTCTTACCCTTGTTTGGGTTCGACCCGCCGGGAGGCGGTGGGGCGTTGTTCTTTTTTGACTGTCCCCCGTCCACCAATAACGATTCCGTCATTGGCGTAACCGCCTCGACTGTCGATTCCGTAAGGCCGGCGAGGTTCATTCCGCCTCCTCACTGGACGTCGGTGCGTCGGTTGTTCCCGACCGCACTCGGCGGGAGGTTCTCGGTCTTGAAGCCGGTCGGCTGCGTCCAGGTCGAGGCGAGTGGATTGCCCGCCTTGTCTTTGGCGCCGCTCGCTCCGCCAATCACCTGGACCTTGAAGCTGACGTTGTCGCCGAGGTTGGTGGCCGGTGTCAGCGTAGCGGTCAGTCCGTTGGCCGAAAGCGAGGGGGAACCGGCCGCTTGCGCGACAGGAGTTCCGCTGGCATCGAGCAAACGCACCGTGTTGGCGTTGATCGTCGCGGAGTCCATCGCCTCGCTGAACGTCACCGTCGGTTTGGTGGTCACCGGAACATTGGTGGCACCGTCCGTCGGTGTCGCGCTGGAGACTGTCGGTGGGGTGGTATCGGTTCCGGCAGCGCAGGTGAAGCCAGGGGTCTGATCGAAGTTGCTGGTCATGTTCTTGCCGAGCGTGTCCTTCACACCGCTGGCGCCGCCGATGACTTGGATTCGGTAGGTTGCGCTGTTCTTCAGCGAGGCGGCCGGCGTGATCGTGGCCACACGTTTGTCGGCTGAGAGCGAGGGGGAACCGGCTGCCTGAGCGACCACGGCATTGTTCACATCGAGCAAGCGCACGTTGGCGGCAGTGATCGACGCAACGTCCATCGCTTCGCTGAACGTGACCGTCGGTGTTTTGGTGATCGCGACATTGGTGGCGCCGGCAACCGGATCGGTGCTCGACACGGTTGGCGCCACGTTCGCGGCGACGGTAAAGCCGGCGGCTTTCACGCCGAACGAAAGATCAGGGTTGGTGACCGTCACATCGCGCGCACCGGTGGTGGCTGCGAGGTCGACCTTTACGTCGACCGCGAGTTGAGAACATGAGTTGCGGCGAGTTGCCAGAATCGTGATCCCGGTCCCGGAAATCGCAACGGTCGCCCCGGTATCGAACGACTCGCCATCGATGGTGAGCGTGACGCTGGCCCCTTGTTCCGCTGAGGACGGCGTGACCGTTGTGACCACGGGACGAGGCAGACCGACCACTTCATTCGAGTAGTTGGTCGATTCCAAACCGCCGGTATCGTAGGCCTTGACGGCCATGTAGTAGCGCGTGCAGGCGGTCAGGCCGGTGAGTGTCGTGGTGGTGACGTTACCGACATCTTTGTTCGACGAGTAGGTTCGCGAGGCGGTGCCGTAGTAGACCTTGTAGCCGGCTTTGTCGGCATCGGTGATCGGGTTCCATGCAAGGTCGATGGTGCCCGCGCTGACACTGCCAATCGCAAACATCGCCAGTCCGATCCACCACAGTCCACGCGATATCTGACGCATCCGTCGTCCTCGGTCGATGCGCGACGACACGGCGCGCACCACTCGCTGCAGGGTGCACAAAGCAACCGATGTGCCATGCGTGGATTTGTTCGCAGCGTGCAACGATCTCGTTGCGTGCCTGCGCCTTAGCCGCGGCGAGAACGAAATCGATATCGGCGATGGCTACATGTACCGAGGTGATGGTTTCATTTCCGTGCTGAGCCGGGCATCATCTCTCGACCTCGGAGACAACGAATGACGATGAAAGTGGTCGACAAACCGTGGGGACGCGAGGACTGGCTTGTGGTGGGCGACCGAATCGCCATGAAGCGATTGGTCCTGTTTGCAGGCAAGCGATTCTCGTTGCAGTACCACGAGGTGAAAGAAGAGGCGTGGTTGTTCGTGCGCGGGCGCGCCGAGGTCACGATCGGCGACACCAAGCGGGTCGCGGTCAGCGGCGATGTGATCCACCTGCGTCCCGGAACGGTTCATCGCGTGCAAGCGATCGAGGAGGTCGAGTTCATCGAGGTAAGTACTCCCGAACTCGATGATGTCGTTCGGTTGGCCGACGACTTCGGCCGCCCGGAACGCGACTAGGAGTCGAGGACGCGAGCCTGGTCCCGCACAAACGTGAACTTCACGCGACGCAGGTTCGGGAAGCCGCCGCACCGGCTACAATCTGCGGACTTTTCAGGAGACCTCAGGTGTCCATTCAGAAGCTCTTCAAGGCCTACGACGTGCGGGGCGCGTACCCCGAACTGATCAATGAAGAGGTTGCGCATCGGATCGGCCGCGCCACCGCGACATTCCTCAAGTGCCGCACCGCGCTGGTCGGTCACGACATGCGGCGCTCCAGCCCGGCCTTGGCGATGGCCCTGATCGAAGGGCTGCGTGCGCAAGGTGTCAACGTCACGTTCATCGGACAAGCGACGTCTCCCTTGGTCTACTTCGCCGGACGAGATCACGATTGCGCCGTCAGCGTCACCGCATCGCACAACCCGCCCCCCGACAACGGGATGAAGATCTGCGGCAAAGGCGCACTGCCGATCGGATCGGCCAACGGTCTGCTGGATATCGCCAAGCTCGTCGAGAAGAACGAGTTCACAGCAGCAGCCGAACCCGGCACCCTGGTCGACTCATCGCCGCGCGAGGAGTTCGTCGAAGCCTCGTTGCAAGCGCTCGCGGTTCGGCGCCGCTTCAAGATCGTCGTCGACGCCGGCAACGGAATGGGTGGGCCCGACTACGCCACGCTCGCCAAAG
This sequence comes from Acidobacteriota bacterium, assembly GCA_046331425.1. Taxonomy (GTDB): domain Bacteria; phylum Acidobacteriota; class Polarisedimenticolia; order J045; family J045; genus JANNUT01. Next base: position 204,919 of record JAXLQU010000002.1, on the reverse strand, counting down.
CGACACCATTGCTGGAGGTCGTTCCGATGTACTTCGAGCCGGACGACACCTTCCCGAATCACGAGCCCAACCCGCTCCACTTCGAAACGTTGCGCGACCTGCAAGCGGCGGTGGTTCGTGACAAAGCAGACCTCGGCGTGGCGCTCGATGGCGACGGAGATCGCTGCTTCTTCGTCGACGAAACCGGCTCGATCGTGCCGGCCGACATCCTGACCGCGCTCATTGCGCAAGACGTGCTGCGCGCACACTCGGGCGCCACGATCCTCTACGACCTGCGATCGTCGCGTGTCGTCAAGGAAGAGGTCGAAGAGGCGGGTGGACGCGCCGTGGAGTGCCGCGTCGGTCACGCCTTCATCAAAAAAGCGCTCCGGTCGGAAGGCGGCATCTTTGCCGGCGAGCTTTCGGGGCACTTCTACTTCCAAGAAAGCAGCTATGCCGAGAACACACTCTTGGCGCTGTTCAGAGTGCTCAACATTCTGGATGCCCGCGGCGTCTCGCTTTCACACGCGATCAAGCCGCTTCAGCGCTATCCGTCCAGCGGCGAGGTCAACAGCAAGGTGCCGTTCGTCGCAGCGGTGCTTCAGCGCCTGGAAGACAAGTATCGCGACGGGCGTCAGACGAAACTCGATGGATTGAAGGTCAGTTATCCGGACTGGTGGTTCAACGTGCGACCTTCGAATACCGAGCCGCTGCTGCGGTTAGTGCTCGAAGCCGACAGCCAGACCTTGATGGAGCAAAAACGCGAAGAGTTGCTGGCGATCATTCGCGCTTGAATCCTCCCAACCCATGAGTCAACTCGGCGAGTTCGTCCACGAGATTTGGGGGAAAACCCCGCGCACCCGCGAAGAGCGGCGTTTTCTCGAAGGGCCGCATACGCGACGCCAGGAACTGCTGCGCGCGATCCGAATCTGCGCCGAGTTCATCCGCGGTTTTCGCCGCCTGCACTTCATCGGTCCGAGTGTCACCGTCTTCGGCTCGGCACGATTTGACGAAGGTACCTTCGCCTACGATACGGCGCGCGCCGTCGGCGCCGAGATGGCCAAGCTGGGGCTGACGGTTGTGACCGGCGGCGGTCCGGGCGTGATGGAAGCTGCCAATCGGGGCGCGCGCGAGGCGGGCGGGCGCAGTGTCGGATGCAACATCGAGTTGCCGTTCGAGCAAAAGCACAACCCGTACCTCGATACGTTCGTCGAGTTCCGATACTTCTTCGTGCGCAAGGTGATGCTGCTCAAGTACAGCTACGCCTTCATCGTCATGCCCGGCGGATTTGGAACTCTGGATGAAATGTTCGAAGCCGCGACGCTGATCCAAACCGGCAAGATCGCCAACTTTCCCGTGGTGATCATGGGCCGCGATTATTGGCAGCCGCTGTTGGACTTTCTGAAGCAAACACTCTTGGCTCGCGGTGCGATCACCGAGCACGACCTCGCGATGCTGCATCTGACCGATGATCCGGCGGAGGCCGCGGCGATCGTGCGCGAGCATCTGGCGCGCGACCCGGGCTTTGCACGCCGGGTCGGGCCGCAACGCCGCGCCCTGCTGTTCGAGCGCGGCCGGCCGGCGCGCTAGCCGCCGCCGCGCGCAGCGACATCGACCAGCGCGCGCTTGTGTTCGAGTTGGTCGGGCAAAGCGGTGGCGGCGACGCGTCCATTGGCGACGGTGATGAGCGTCTGAGCCTGCGCGAGAAACGGCTCCAGATCGTGGGTCACCACCAGCACGGCGGCCTGTCGGCCCACCGCGCGTCCGATCCACGACTCGATGATGTCGCGCATGTTGCGATCCATCGCTTCCAGCGGTTCGTCCAGGATCAACAAACGCGGCGCGGAATGGGTCCACGCTGCGGCCAACAGCGCGCGACGCTTCTGCCCCAAGCTCAACTCGCGCGCGCTGCGGCCAGCCAAGGATTGCAAGCCGGCGCGCGCCAGTGCCTGCTGCGCGAGCGCGTGATCGTGTCCGCGCAAGCGCGCCGCGAGCATCACGACATCGCCGATGTTCGCGTACGGAGTGATGTCGGGAGGATCGGGCACGTACACGAGTTCGCGGCGCGCTGCGGCCTCGTCGCGCCAAGCGTCGATGCCGAAGATCTTGATCGACCCCGATTGCGGTCGCTCGACTCCGGCAACGACGCGTGCCAGCGTGCTCTTGCCGCAGCCATTGGGACCAACCAGCAGGCTCAGTCCGCTCCCGATCGAGAGCGTGACGTCGTGCAGGATGCGCGGCCCGTTCGCGTACGCAAAGTTGACGGCGACAAGTTCGACGGCCGGCGCGTTCACGCTGCGTCCTTCACAGGCGTCGTGCGCTCGTCCCACACGCTCACGCGCAACGCTCGATCGCGGGCGACCGCGATTCGCTGAGCGAGCCACGCACCGGGCACGGCGAGCACGGCGATAGCCGGCACCAGCGCGATCGCCGCGGCAACAAATCCTCCCATCCACAGCGTTTCGGTCCCGGAGGCGGCCAGTCCTAGTCGGCGTATCGCGCCCGCTGCAACCAACGATAACGCGGGCCAGGCGAGACAGACGGCCCATGCCTGTCGGGGAAACAATACCCACGTCATGAGTGCCGCAGGCGCTGCCCAGCTACCCAACCAGAGGGCATCGATCCAAACACGGTAATGGGGCGTCTCGGGGAGCGATCGCGACCAACTCCACCATGGCCGATGCAGAGCGAGTGCTTCAGCGCTGCCAGCAAGCGCAATCGAGACCGCCATCACACCGGCAAGTCGCGCTGCGAGCGCAACGATCGGCGCACCGGATGGTTCGTGCCTCGCAAACAGCGCTGCGCCGACGAGCGGAAGCAGAGCGAGCAACGCCGACGGGACCGAGGGCCATGCGGCGCTGCGTGTGTTGACGACCAGCAGCAGCGGCCACCACGAGGCTCGCACCGGAACCGAGATCGGCAAACGCTGCACCGTCCGCAACGAAACCGCTGCGACGACGACCGCTGCGATCGGCAGGACGAGCCAACTCCATGGCGATACGGCGTGTCCGGAAATCGCTGCTGCGACCCAGGCTGTACTCAACACCACGTAGACCGGAAGTTGCGCCACGAGCAGCGCCCACCCGTGCGCACGTCGCTGCTCGGATCTCGATGCGGGGAGATGATTCATGAAGCCGTGAGCGGCAGGGGCCAGTCGCTGAGCTGTCCAACTCGCGAGCAACCAGGCGAGCCCAATCCAAATCGCAACGGCGGGCCACGGCCGATCGATCCCCGCCAACATCGCGAGCCACTGCGCGGGATCGGCATTCAACCCCGCTCCCACAGCGATCGCCCCCAGTATCGGCGTCAGCAACCGCCAGCTCGCCCGCACCGAACCTCGCGCATGAAATCGCAACAAAACCCATTCGGCCCGCATCGCCGCACTCTATCAGCCGAATCCGCTCCGTCACCCCACCACATGCCAATTCGGGGACGGTTTACCTAAAGCACGGTTAGTCGGGCCGAGAGAGACGCCGTCGCAAGATTTCCATGATTTGGGCCGAGTAACTGCGCTTTAGGTAGACCGTCCCCGAATTGAGTTGAGGGGGGCTAGGCGTAGCGCTTCAGGACGTCGTCGAGGCCGGCGTTGACGGATTGGCACAGGGCAGAGAAGGACTCGGGGCGCATACCGAGTCGATCGCGAGCGGACGCGTGCGCCTGCAGCGCGTCGCCCGTTTGATCCTCGAGGCGCTCGGCCGCGTGAGCCGCCGCGTTGGCGACGAAGACCGAATCGATCGCCGGATCGGCATGGAGGTCGGGATCGTGGTGATGCGCGATCGGAACTCGAATCGTCTCGGGTAGGCCCCAATGCCGCGCGACCAGTCCGCCCAGTTCGGCATGATCACAGCCCAGGATCTCGCGCTCGACATCGAAGCGACGCCGGCCACCCTCCTGCCACGCGCGCTTGAGATACTCGCGCTCCGCTCCGTGGACAAAGCGCAGCAAGACGAGTTTCCCCACATCGTGCAGGAGCGACGCGGTGATCGCTTCTGCAGGCAGCCGCGCGGTGCAATATCGCGACATCGCCTCGGCCGCCAGAGACGTTGCCACCGCATGTCTCCACAGCACCCCTTCATCGATCCCGGCACTCGCTGTCGTGGTGGCGAACCGCTTGCAAACGGTCGGTCCAATCGCCATCGCCACCAACCGCCCCACACCCAGGCGCTGAATCGCGGACCTCACCGTGCCGACCGGCGCGGCCGTGGCGAAGGCTGCACTGTTCGCCACTCGCAAGACGCGGCCGGCCAAGGGAGGGTCGTACGAGACGGTGTCGGCGATCTCCACCAGCGGCGAGTCATCGCGTGCCGCAAGCGCTGCGAGTCGCGTTGCACTCGCCGGCAACGGCTCCAGTTCACTGGCGGCAGCAATCACGGCGTTCAGATCGAGCAGTCCGGCCATCGGCAACTCCAAACCGGCAGGTGGGTTTCGTCGGATCTTTCGGCAGAAAGCCGTGCGACTTGAGGGCCCGTCGACGATCGCCGTCGGGCCCTCGGCCCACCTGCTGCGTTGCAGTTATGGCTTCTCGACGATGTCGCCCTTCAGGCTCGAGACCGCGGCGAGCAGATCTTCGCGGGTCTTGCCGCGCACTTTGAACTTGTCGAGTGTGGCGACCAACGCCTTCACACCGGCATCCCAGTCCTTGCCATTGATACCCAACCCGGCATGCGCGGTCTTCATGTCGCGGCCGGTATAGGCGCAGGGACCGCCCGCCGCGGCGCACACTTGGTTGACCAAGTGTTGGCGCAAATGGACAGCGCTCAGCGCCGACAGCCCGCCGAAGAATCGCTTCAACTGCGGATCACCGGCCAGTCGCGGAATGAAATCATCGATCACCGCGGCAATCGCATCGTATCCGCCCAGCCGCTTGTAGAGCGAATCGGTCGCGGTCGTTGCCGGTTGAGTGATCACGCGATCAAACAGATAGACCCACTTGCCGCCCTCTTTGCGACGCACATCGGTGTAGACCCACTTCATGCTCTGCGCCGGACCGTCCTTGGGAACGATCACACCAATCGCTTCGCCATACCCAGCAATCGCGGTATCGCTGATCCGGCTGAACTTGGTGTCGTAGCTCTCGATCTTGATCGACTTGAGCGAGCCGAGCAGCTGCTGGTATCCGGCCTTGATTTCCGCGGGGCCGCGTTGGCGAGACCCGTCCTCGGACACCGACGTCACCATCTCACTCTTGCTGTAGCTCGCGGCAAGGGTTTCCAGGTCCATCGCTTCGAGCGCTTTGAAAAACCGCGCATCCAGGGCACGGTTGGCCTCGATATCGGGGCCGGCCTTTTCTTCTTGTGCGTTCGCGCCGAGACAGACGGCGCTCGCCGCCAACGCGAGGATCGTCAAGGTTCGTGATCTCATGAGCCCTCTCCTTCCGTTCGGCCTCCCGCCTTGGGCTGGCCAGAACCGCCATTAGATACGGACTCGACCTGGATCTGGATGGCCGCCGAGCGAGAACCGTCCGCAGCGGTTCGCCAGGTTGCCCCCGCCCCCGCCCGGTCCCTATCCTTCACAGGGCCCGACGCGGCCGAGAGCGTGAGGAACGTGGTCATCGCTGGTAACGATCAAGCCGTGCTCGAAGCGATCCTCGATGAGGCGCTCGCCGACGGCTTGCCGCGTCCTTGGTCGCTGGATGCGCCGCTGGTCGATGCCGGCCTCGACTCCGTGGCAGTGCTGACCGTGTTGCACGAAATCGAAGCTCGGTTGAGTGTCTCGCTTTCCGATCGCGATCTGACCGCTGAGAACTTCGCGACACTGCGCGGCTTGATCGCTCTCGTGGAACGAAGGCGCGGCGGACGAACATGACCCACTACCTCGTCCACCACTTCCTCGAGCGATGTGCCGACGATGAACCAGAGCGACTGTTTCTGATTCATGAGAACGATCGCGCCAGCTATGGGCAGGTCGAACAAGCGGCCAATCGCCTGGCGCATCTGTTGATCGAGAACGGCGTTCGCCGCGGCGACCGCGTGGGACTGTTGGCGCACAACTCGCGTCAGGCGGTCGAGAGTTACTACGCGGTTCTGAAGGCCGGTGCCGTCGTGGTGCCGCTCAATACGGCCGCCGATGGCCGCACGTTGCGCGGCTTTCTCGCCGACTGCAATGCAACCGCGTTGATCGTCGGACCGCGATTCGAAAAACCGGTGAGCGAGGCGATCGCCACACTCCCCGAACTTCGCTTACTCGTGACTCCGGAACCGGAGAAACTCGCGAACCCTCCCGCTCACATCACCGTGCTGGCGAATGCCGCCGCCCTGACGGCATCCAACGCCCCACCGCGAATCATGCCGACCGATCTGGAACTTGCATCGATTGTCTACACGTCGGGGAGTACCGGGCAGCCGCGCGGCGCCATGTTGTCGCACCTGAATCTCGTTGCCAACGCGCGCTCGATCGTTTCGTACCTCGAACTGTCGGCCACCGATCGAGTGCTTCAGATCCTTCCCTTCTATTACGTTTACGGAAAATCGGTGCTCAACACGCACGCCGCAGCGGGCGCCAGCATCGTGATCGAGAATCGCTTCATGTTTCCCGGTACCGCACTCGACACGCTGCAGAACGAAGCGTGCACCGGCCTCTCGGGCGTCCCATCGACCTACGCGATCCTGCTCAACAAGACCGACTTTGCAGAGCGCTCGCTCCCCGCCCTGCGGTATCTCACCCAGGCAGGCGGACCGATGTCACCCGAACTGACCAAGCGATTGATGGCCGCTCAGCCGCGCGCGCGGCTGTACGTGATGTACGGCGCCACCGAGGCCAGCGCCCGCTTGACCTACTTGGATCCACACGATTTGCCCGAGAAGATCGGCTCGATCGGTAAGGCGATTCCTAACGTCGAGATTCGCGTGCTGCGCGAGGACGGAACCGAATGCGACGTCGACGAGCCCGGCGAACTGGTAGCGCGCGGAAGCAACATCATGCGTGGCTATTGGGGCGCTCCAGAGGAAACAGCGCAGGTGCTCAGCCAACATGGTTATCACACCGGCGATCTAGGCCGCCGCGACGCTGAAGGGTTTTTGTGGGTCGTGGGTCGCAAGAAGGACATGATCAAGGCCGGCGCCCACCGCATCGCTGCGAAGGAGATCGAGGACGCGATACTGGAATACGCCGAGGTTCACGAGGTTGCGGTGATCGGCGTCCCCGATGAGATCCTGGGCGAAGCGATCAAAGCCCTCGTGGTGTTCCGCGGCGACGCGACTGCCGGGGAGCAAGGGCTCACGTTGTTTTTGAAGAAGCGATTGCCGGCCTACAAACAGCCAAGCATCATCGAGTCGCGCGCGGATCTTCCCAAAAACGAGTCGGGCAAGATCATGAAACAAAAACTCAAAGAACAAGAGCGCGCAGAACGCCATTCGTGACGCGGAGAACGATATGCCCCTGACCCATGATGTGTTGAAGCTCGATGTCGGAGCCGAAGTCGATCGCCTGTGCGAAATCCTGACGCGGCAGGTGCGTCGTGACCTTCGCTGCAAGGGGGGCGTTGTCGGCGTTTCCGGCGGCGTCGACTCGGCGGTGGTGTTGTGCCTCGCGGCCAAGGCTCTGGGGCCGGACAAGGTGCGCGGCATCATGATGCCCGACCGTCACTCCAGCCCGGAATCGGCCAAACTCGCACTGGAGCTCGGAAACAAGTTGGGTGTCGAGATGGTGATGGAAGATGTCACCGCCGCACTGACCGGCCTGGGCTGCTACTCGCGCCAAACGGAAGCGATTCGTCGCGTGTTTCCGACATTCGATCCGGACAAGGATCTGTTCAAGATCGTGTTGCCGCCCAACATGCTGGACGAAGATCGTCTCAACTACTTTCTGATCACGGTTCGCTTTTCTGACGGCCAGGAGCGTACGGAACGGTTGGGAACGCGCGAGCTGCTCGAGATCGTGGCCGCCACCAACTTCAAGCAACGGGCTCGCACCGGCATCCTTTACTTCCACGGCGAGGCGATGAATCGCGCCGTGATCGGCACCTGCAATCGGAATGAATGGGCTGTGGGTTTTATCGTCAAACACGGGGATATCGCGGTGGATTGCAAGCCGATCCAACACCTGTACAAAAGCCAGGTCTATCAGTTGGCCGACTACCTCGGCGTGCCGAAAGGGATTACCAATCGGCCACCGTCCAGCGACACATACTCGCTTTCGCAGACGCAGGAGGAGTTCTTCTTCTCGCTGCCGTTCCAACTGCTCGATCTGCTGCTCTATAGCTGGGAGCACGACGTGCCGCCGGCGAAGACGGCCGGCCTGGTCGGGCTATCGGTGGAGCAGACCGAACGTGCCTATCGCGACCTCACCAGCAAAGCGCGCTTCACCGAGCACATGCGCCACATGCCGCTTACCGCCTATCGCGACGGTGACGTGAAGTAGGCTCGAGGAGCGCTGCGTTGGTTACGCCGGCGGGCAGATCGTCGGGATCGCACGCGCTGAGGAGCACCGGACCGCTTTCGTTTGTGTTGTGCCTGGCGATGTTGGCGGCCACCGGCTGCCAGCGTTTCCCCGAGGGCCCGTCCGACCCCTCACCATCGATCTCGACGGCGCAAGCGCCGCTGCAGCAACCGCTGAGCGATGCCAAGGCGTTCCAGGTCGAGCGCAGCAACATCTCGTTCACCGTCACACCGAGGTTTCGCTACTCGGTGCAAGCCGTGGTGCTGCATCGCGAGTCGTATTACGCCGGCTGGCAAGCCGAACTCGCGCCGTGCGATCTCGCGCTTGGTTGGGGCGAGCTGATCGCGCGCGATCTGCATCATCGCGTGCGCTGGTCGCAAGGCGGGCGCTGGTACCACTGGCGCACCGGCAGCGATTTCCCCGAGAACAACTCGTTCGTCGCCAAGCACTCGGCCAACACACATATCGTTCCGGCCAACGACCTCGTCGCGGCTGCGGTCTGTGCGCTCGACGCTGATGACGACGTGGCCCTCGATGGGATGCTGGTCGATCTTCGCGGCCAGCGCGGCACCGAACAGTACGTGTGGAAATCATCGACCTCGCGTGATGATCGAGCCGACGGCTCGTGCGAGGTGATGTGGGTCACGCGCGTGCGTGCGCGAGGTCGCATCTTCGAGTAACCGGTTCGATCGCGAACGGTGTCAGAAGGCTGTCAACTCCCCGAACCACGTTCTTTCAAGCCAAGGGCTGGGATATGCTCTCGGCTCCTGAGGAGTCACTTCATGATTCTTGTCACCGGTGCGGGCGGTACGATCGGCAGCGAAGTCGTCAAAGCACTCAGCGCCACCGGTGCGCGATTTCGCGTGGCGTTCAAGTCGCAGGACAAAGCGGAGCATGCCCGTCGATCGGGACTCGATGCGGCGCTGATCGATTTTGCCGACCCGAAGTCGCTCGGCCCGGCGTTGCGGGGGGTCGAGCGGCTGTTTCTGTTGGGAACGGGCGCACTGGATCAGACCGAGAAAGAAATCGCTGCGGTCGACGCCGCCAAAGCAGCCGGCGTCGCGCACGTCGTCAAACTGTCGGTGTGGGGCGCCGAGACCGAAGGCTTCTCCTTCGCGAAGATTCATCGACCGGTGGAGCGGCATCTCCAGGCCTCGGGGCTGACGTGGACCCTGCTGCGCCCCAACGGCTTCATGCAGAACGTCGTCAACTATTACGCCACAACGATCAAGAGTCAGAACGCGTTCTATCTTCCATCACGCGGCGCGCGCATCAGCCATGTCGACGCGCGCGACGTGGCTGCAGTCGCAGCGACGGCTCTCACCAAACCTGGCTTCGAGGCTCGCGTGCTGACACTCAGCGGCCCTGAAGCACTCACCTACACAGAGATCGCACGGAAACTGTCGGCCGCTCTTGGCCGCGAGATCACCTATGTCGACGTGCCGGACGAGGCGTTCAAACAAGGCGCTATTGCCGCCGGAATCCCTGCCTATTACGTCGATGCGCTGATCGACTTGATTCACTTCTATTCCAGTCATGAGGCCGGCACGATCACCCCCGATGTCCAGAGCGTCACCGGCAGGCCTCCGATCAGCTTCGACAGCTTCGCTAACGACTACAAAGCAGCGTTGTCGGCGTGAAACGGGGCGACAGTCGAATCGATCGGTGTGCGGTCGGTAGTCATGCAGCGTTGCGAGGTTTCACGTCATGAGCAGCGACGCGATGCCCGTGCTCTTTCTCGGCCATGGTTCGCCCATGAACGCGATCGAAGACAGCGACTATCGGCGCGGATGGGCGGCAGTTGCCGAGAGGTTGCCCAAGCCGAGAGCTGTGTTGTGCATTTCGGCTCATTGGGAAACACCAGGAGTCATGATCACTGCCACCGAGAAACCTGAGACGATTCACGATTTCTATGGCTTCCCGCGCGCGCTGTTCGACGTGCAGTACCCGGCACCCGGCGACCCGAGCGTGGCTCGCGAGACGGTCCGCTCCGTTCGACGTGTTCCGATCGCGCTGGATGAGGCACGTGGGTTGGATCATGGGGCGTGGAGCGTCCTGGTCGCGATGTATCCCGATGCCGGCGTACCGATCGTGCAGTTGAGTCTCGACACGCGGCAGCCCGCTGCGTTTCACTACGAGTTGGCCCGCGAATTGGCCCCGCTGCGCGACCAAGGGGTCTTGGTGCTCGGCAGCGGGAACATCGTTCACAACCTGCGCACCATCGATTTTCGAAACAAGGGCGGCTTCGATTGGGCGCGCGAATTCGAAGCCGAGTTGGTGCATCGCATCCGACAACACGACCACGAGGCGCTGATCGACTACCAGCATCTAGGGCCGGCCTGGAACCTTGCGATTCCTACTGCCGAACATTTCTTGCCGTTGTTGTACTGTCTGGCGCTACAGCGCGACTCGGAAAGCGTCTCACTGTTCAACGAGGGCGTGGTGCTGGGATCGATCTCGATGACTTCTCTCACGATTGGATCGTCCACGCCGCGTCGTGAATCGCAGGCCTGACCGAGTTCCACGCGCACGTCATCGACTCACGAGCCAATCGAGGTGTGTTCCTCCCCGAGCATCGACGGTCTGTGAGCACTCCTTCCGCGGTATTTCGTCGACACCGCCTCAGGGCTGCAGTCGGGATGCGCTCCACGGGCCGTCCGATCGCGTCCAAGCCGCGCGATCGTGCAGCCGACCACCGCCGCCGACCCACAACTCGAGGCGCTGAAGACGTAAACAATACCCACCCCAGTGTGGCGGTCGCGGAATGTCGACATTCGTCCCGCCGCTCAACAACCACTGCGGTGCGACGTTGAAGCGACTCATTACCTCTGCAGTTTTTGCTACAAGGTCGCTGCGCTTGGCCAGTGGTTGACTTTGCGCGCTGACCCACGCACCGAGCCTGGACAGCAACGGGCGCGATGCAAAGTAGGCGTCGCTGTCTTCGGCTGAGACCTTCGTCACCACCCCTTCCATCCGCACCTGACGGCCCACGTCATGCCAATGGAACACCGCCGCACATCGCGGGTTCGATTCGAGTTCCAGCCCCTTGCGGCTGTCGTAGTTGGTGTAGAAAACGATCGCGCCTGCGGCGGGATCGACCGCCTTGCACAGCACGACCCGCGCGGACGGCTGCCCCTCACGGGTGGTCGTGGCCAGCACCATCGCGTTCGCATCGGCGTACTTGCCGCTCTCTCTGGCCTCTTTGAACCAGAGCCCAAACAGTGGCATCGGATCGTCGGGCAGCGGGTCTGGCAGACCGGAAAGACCCAGCAACTGATCCAACACCGCCTTGAACGCAGCATTCACTCCCAGTGGACTCATCCGGACTCGCTCCTGCTCGCGCCCGCGTGGGTGGCGTTCGCGTCGGCGCAGTTTGCCTTAGCTCGGCAACGCTGTCGTCATCGAGCGATCGCATCCAGGGCCGGGAGCGCGTTAGAAGTCCTCGACCCAGCGAGCTCGTCGGTTGGGCGGGAACGTCGTGACATCGATCGAGATCCGGGCGACTCGACCTCCCGCGCCCGCCTCCAAATGGGCCGATGTTCAAGCTCGAACGGTCTGATTGTCACCGGGGCAGCGGATTGTTACCCCCGATTGAGCAATTTCAATTGACCTGCGATCACGTTTCCTCGTACAAACCAGGCGTCGCTCCGGAGGGCGTCCACATGTCTACAACATCGTTGGCCCGCGGCCTCGCCGCCGTCGTCTCGTCGTGCCTTCTGTTCTCGTTCGCAATCGCCTTCACCGACAAACGCGAGCCGTCGCGTTTCGACGGCAAGGCGACGTCACCCTCAGCATTCGTGATCGGCACCGCTGCCCTCGATTCGAACTCTTTGGGTACCGGCGATCCGCTGCAACAGGGATGGGATCGCTTCTCCACCGACCATGGCGGCTGGACCGTAAGTCTGGACCAGCGCAGCGGTCTACCGCTGTTGGCGGCCGGCCGCGGCATCGCCTGGGTTCCTGGAGCGGGCAATCAGCTCGAGGGTCCCGAGCCGACGCTCTCCACGCTCGAACAACTCGCACGTCAGTTCCTCGATCAACACACGTTCCTGCTGGGAACTTGGCGCGGACAACTCGCGCTGGATACCGCAGCGAGCGGGCTCGTCAATCCCCGGACTTGGCAGGTGACGTTCCGCCAGGTCGTGAACGACGTTCCGGTTCAAGGGGCACGTTTCGACTTTCATGTGGTGCAAGGAAATTTGGTGGCGTTTGGTGCCCAGGGCTGGAACACGGTTCGAGTCGGCACCACACCAGCCCTCTCGCGTGATCAGGCTCGCGCCAAGCTCAACGCTTATCTCGGTGTCGTGAACGCCGCAGAATTGACCGATTTCGAGGCGGGGGCGCTCGAGCTCAAGCCGCGCGATCCGCTTGGCCTGTCGGCCAGCGCGTGGAAAGGCCAGCGCGGTGAAGGACTCACCCACCAACTCATCTGGCGATTCGTGGTGCGTGCCGTCGGCGAGCAAGCGATGTGGGTTGCCGAACTGGACGCCAACAGCGGCGCGATCGTCAGCTTCGTAGACAACACGCGCTACGACCGAATCAAGGGTGGCGTCTTCCCACTCTCCAACGACGGCGCCGGCGCGGAAGGTCAGGAGCAGGCCAACTTCCCGATGCCATTCGCCGACTACACCGTCAACGGCGGAGCCATTCAATACACCGGCGATCACGGCATCGTCTCTTGCAGCAGCGGGTCTACCGTACGCTCCCAATTCAACGGCCGGTACATTCGCGTCTCCGACAACTGCGGCGCTGTCGATCAGAGCGGGTTGTGCGAAGACGGGATCGATTTTGGCCAGAGCGCAGGAACCGATTGCCAGGTCCCGGCCGGAAAATCCGCAGGCGACACCCATTCGGCACGATCGTCGTTTTATCACCTCAATTTGGTGATGGCGAAGGGTCGCGCGTGGTTGCCATCCAACGGTTGGTTGCAGACGCAGCTCACCGACATCGTCAACATCAACAACACCTGCAACGCGTTTTGGGATGGCAACGTCAACTTCTACCGTTCCGGTGGCGGATGCCGCAATACAGGCGAGTTGCAGGGCGTATTCGTTCACGAGTGGGGCCACGGGATCGACTCCAACGATGGCGGCGGATACGACAATCCTTCCGAAGCGTACGCCGACATCGTGGCGGTTTTCGAATCGCGCCTGTCGTGTGTCGGTCGTGGGTTCTATGTCGGCCAACAGTGCAGCGGCTACGGCGATTCGTGCCTCAATTGCACCGGCATTCGCGACCAAGATTGGGACAAGCGTGTCGCACACACACCCGCCACCCCGCAAGGGTTCTTGACCAACAACTGCGGCGGCGGCGGCGGCCCGTGCGGCAAGGAGGAGCACTGCGAAAGCTATGTCGGCGCCGAGACGCTGTTCGATCTGGCCACCCGCGATCTGACCGCGGCTGGACTCGATCTGGCCTCCGGGCTGGCAGTTGGCGGAACGACTTTGGTATCAATCGCGCAACGGCTCCGGTGGTAACGCCCTACAACTGCGCACTGCCCAGTTCCGACGGCTGCGGCACCGGAAGTTGGTTCCACAAACTCCGCCTCGCCGACGATGACGACGGCAATCTCAACAACGGTACGCCCCATGCACAAGCGATCTTCAACGCCTTCAAGCGGCACAATATCGCTTGCGGCACCGCAGCCGACGCCTCCAACCAAAACACGTCGAGTTGTCCGGTCCTGGCGCAACCGACCGTTTCGGCAACCGCAGGCTCCGGGTCGGTCACGGTCAGTTGGTCGGCCGTACCGGGTGCGTCGAAGTACCGAATTCTGCGCAACGATCTTGGCTGCACCTACGCACAACTGATCCTCGCCGAGGTCGCCGCCCCTGCTACCACTTATCTGGACTCCGATGTCGCCAACGGCTTCACGGTCTACTACCGCGTGCAGGCGATCGGCGCGAACAGCGCCTGCGAGTCCGCCGTATCGCTCTGCGAGTCGACGGCAGCGCAGCCTTTCGCCGGCAACGTCAGCTTCGAGGCCGACACCTACGGTTGCAGCACCAACATTGCGGTCAAGCTGACCGACGCGAACGTCGGTGCTCCGACAGCGACGGTCGAGGTTTGGTCGGATAGCGAGCCGACACCCGAGAACCTGATCCTTACCGAGCTCTTCCCTGGTTCCGGCAAATATCGCGGAACGATCGCAAGCACCAGTGGCCCCGCCGTCCACGGCGATGGCTTCTTGTCGATCCAGCACAACAATGCATTGCACGTGAAGTACATCGACGCCGACAACGGCTCGGGCGGCTTCAACGTCCCGGTCGAAGACACCGCCACCGGAGACTGCATCTATCCCGTCATCTCCAACCCGCATGACACCAACACCGGCTTGACCTCGTCGACGATCGTGTGGACCACCGACGAAGCGAGCGACAGCGTGGTGACCTGGGGCCCCGTCGCACCGCCAACCAACAACGCAACAGCGGGTGGATTGACCACCAACCATCAGGTCGGCCTGGCGGGACTGCAATCGTGCACGGTTTACTACTACGACGTTCGTTCCACCGATCCGGCGGGGAACGTCGCGATCGCCAACAACGGCAATCAGTACTACCACTTCGAAACGCTCGGCGACTTTGGACAAGGCCTGCAGCCGTGCCACCAGGGACGACTCACGGCAACACCGGAAGTTCTTTCCTGCACCAGCACGCTCGCGTTGAACCTGGTCGACCTGGATCTCAATCTTTCCAGCACGGCGATCAACACGGTCGTCATTCGCGTCAGTTCCACCACCGAGTCGACGCCGGAGACGGTCGTTCTAACCGAAACGGGCGTGAATACCAGCACCTTCACCGGCAGCATCCTGTTGGCGCCAGGCCCGGCAATCAACGGCAACGGCAAGCTCGAAGCAAGCCACGCCGACACGATCACCGCCAGCTACGCCGACGCCGATGACGGCGCCGGCATCCCACGCGTCTCGTTCGACACGTCTGTCGCCGACTGCAGCGGTGCAAGTTTCAACCCCGTTCAAGTCGTCGACATCCGCGACGATCAGGCGTCGATCCGTTGGACCACCAACGAGCCGACAACCGGTCGCATCGAGTGGGGCAGCAGCGCGTCACTCGGCAGTTCCGTTCAGGACAACGCGCTATCCACGACTCATCAGGTGACGATCGGCCCGCTGTTGGAATGCGGCCGCTACTACTTCCGCGTGTTCTCGACCGATGCCTACGGCAATCAAAGCCAGATCGATGCTGCCGGTCAGCCGTTCAGCTTCAACTCGTCGATCATCCCGGGCATCTTTCGCGAGAACTTCGACACCGCAACCACCAATTGGACGCTCGAAGGCGAGTGGCAGGTGACCAGTCCTCAAGGCAAGGGCAGCTCGCCGGGCGATCCGACGGTTTCGTTCACCGGGACGAAGGTGCTGGGACACGATCTCACCGGGTTGGGAGCGCATCCCGGTGACTACGAGCGATCGGTCAACGAACGTGCGATCAGCCCCAAGATCAACGCCTCGGGCAAGAGTCGACTCCAACTATGGTTCCGTCGCTGGTTGAACGTCGGCGGTGGCGGCATCTCGTATGTCGAAACCAAGCAGGGCACTACCTACCAGACCGTCTGGACCTCCGACAGCATCTCCGGGGTCACGCAGTCGAATTGGACACTCGAGAAAATCGACATCTCGGCATTCGCCGACAACAACGCCAACCTGCAGGTCTCGTTCCGGCAGTTCGGCGGGCCGAGTCCATCCGGTAACCGCGCCGGTTGGAACGTCGATCGCTTCGTTGTCCACAGCCTCAACGATCCTGATTTCGTCGGCTGCGGCGCTTGCGGCGGTGCTCCGACATTCGCTGGAATCACAGGCGCTGTCGACAACGATGCCTGCGCTGCCAACGGTGTCACCGTGAGTTGGACTCAAGCGCCCGGTTGGGGCACGGGAAACAGCGGCACCTACACGGTGTTCCGCGATACCGTTCCCAACTTCACGCCATCGAGCGCCAACCGCATTGCACAGGGCGTCGCCGGCACCTCGTACAACGACACGCTCGCGCCGAATGGAACGACTCTTTACTACATCGTGCGCGCCGAGAACGATGAAACCTGTTCTTCGGGCGCCAACAACGGCGGCGTCACCGACACCAATCTCGTGACCCGCTCCGTGGTCACGAGTTCGACTCAACCGACACCGGGAACGGTGGCGGGGCTGACCGTTGCGCGAGTCAACGGTGCCGTGCTGCGCCTCACCTGGAACGCGGCTGCGAATTCCCCGAAGTACCGAGTGCTCAGAAGTCTGTCGCCGCAACCGGGGACTTTCGCGATTCTCAGTGAGCCGTCGCTGCAGAGGCATGACGACGTGGGTGTCGGTGCCGATCAGCAAAACTACTTCTACATCGTGAAGGGACTGTCCAACTGCAACGTCGAAGGTCCGTAGTTACACGGACGGGAGTCAGCGACAAGGGCCGGGCCTACGGGCTCGGCCCTTTTTTCGTCTGCTCTCAACGGCTAGTCTCCTGCCCGTGACGATCTCGCTGAAGGAGGCCCGGCGCTTGGCCCTCGTTCGCGCCGGCCTATTCAAACCGAAAGCAGTGAATCTTCCGTCCCGCGTGCGAGGGCGCGGCCGCACGACAACGGACGCTGCGTATCGCGTGATCGACCTGTTCGGGTATCTGCAACTGGACACCGTTTCCATCGCCGGTGCGCGCAGTCACGCGATCGTGCTGTTGTCGCGTCTACCGGGGTTCGACCCGCTTTTGGGGGAAGAACTCCTCAAGCCCGGCACGCCGTTGTTCGAATACTGGGGGCATGAGGCGAGTTGGATACCGCTTTCGTTGTATCCCGCCTTCGAGTTTCGTCGGCGCGAGTTTCGACATCATCCCTGGTGGGGTGATGTCCTCGGGGAAAATCCTGAGTTGACGCGCACACTGCGTCGGCGGATGCGGCACGAGGGCCCGTTGCGATCGATCGATATGGAGGGCGCTGGCAGCCGCGGCTGGTGGAACGTCAAGACGGCGAGTCGAATCGCGACGGCGCTCTGGTCGCGGGGCGAGTGGGTGGTCCGCGAACGGAAGAACTTCCAGCGCACTTACGATCTGGCCGAACGCGTGATTCCAGACTCGTTGCGCACGGCACCGCTGGACAAGCGCACCAGCTTGCAGCAGTTGCTATTGAGAGCTCTTCAAGGACACGGCTGGGCCACCACCGGTACCTTGGCCGCCACCTGGCGGTTGAGAAATCGCCGTGAAGAACTGTCGCAGGCGCTTGCGAGCCTCGTCGAGCAGAACCGCATCATGCCGTGCGCATTGATCGACGAGGACAAACGCCGGACCGCCGGCTGGATCACGCCCGAGGACCGCGAGCTCGCAGCGACCTTGGCAGCGGCGCGGCCCCGAGGCGATTGCGGTGTCTTGCTTTCTCCGTTCGATCCATTGCTGTGGGATCGCACGCGGGTCAAACGACTGTTCGCCTTCGATCAACTATTGGAGATCTTCAAGCCGGCGCCGCAGCGCACCTATGGGTACTACTGCTTGCCGGTACTCGCCGGGGAGCGGCTGGTGGCACGCGTCGATCTGAAGGCCGATCGCAAGCGCGGCCGATTGCGAGTGTTGTCGTGTCGATACGAAGCGTCCAACTCCCCGCGCGGTCCGTCGACTCTCGATATCGAAGCGACACGCGCAGCGCTGAGTCGTTACGCCACCAGTTTGGCTTTGGAACTGCAGTGATGACGCCGGCTCGTGATCGTCGCGAAACGCTCCGGTTCATCGATCGGCTACGCGTCGCAGCCCGTCCATCGACCGAAGCCGCGCGCGCCCGCCAAGCGAGGGTCATCCATCGGGCGTGCCTCGAACCACTCTAACCCCAACACACGGATGATTCGGTAGCGGTACAGCGGCACGAACCCCAGCCGCTTATGTGAGTTCAGTGACAGCGGATTGTCGTTTTGCACCGAGCCATACACGCGGCTCACACCTCGCGACGCCAAGAGCGCAAGACCTTCGATCCAATGCTTGTGGAAGATCCCCGAGAGTCGGAACGCCGGCGCCACTTCCATTCCATAAGCCCATGCAGCGCCTGCCCCGAGTGCGAAGCTGTACCCATTGGCCGGTGACACGTGTCGTTCGCCCCGCTCATAGAAATTGAAGCTGGCCGGAGCGCCGTCGATCTCACCGATCGCGCACCAGGCACCCTTGTTCATTTGCTCGGAGTACGACGCACTTCGCGGGCGGATCTGCTGCAACAACGGCTCATCCGCGGGGCTGGCCCATCGAATGCGAATGTGAGACAGGTCTCTGGAGAGCGGCCGAATCGATCTGGAATCGAGTCTCACTACCACCATTTCATTGCTGCGGTAGATCCAATAAGGGAAGAGCTCGCGGGTGAGGACCGTCGAAGTCCCGCCCAACTTTCCTCTCGCGCCAAGCGTTTACCAGTCGAAGTTGTCGCAGTCGACATCGATCACTCCCCGAACGCGGGCAAATCACCTGTCCTGAGCGCGGCTACTCCCGATGCGTGGCTTGGCCATGAGGCCGGTAATGATACCCATTTGCTGTCGCAAGAACAGCCCCAACGCCGAAGTCGCGGCATATTTGACCCATGTTGAGACTCCGGCCAACTCAGTCTGCGGCCCAGTGTCGTGCTCCCGGAACCCGCGCTATCCGCGGAACTTCCGATCCTCTACCCGCGGGGCAAAAGGTGTGCGCGTTGGGGTGTGGTGCTGTCTCACGATGTCGATCACCTCGGTCTGCGCGAGCATTTGGTGGATGGCTTCGGCGCGGTACGCCGCGAACATCGCCAGGCAAACCTGCTCAGCCGATTTCGCCTGCTGCGTGCGCTCGACAGCTACTTCGGGGGGATCGCGCAGGCCGCGTTGGGTACCGATCGTTGGAATGTGATCGATCAACTGCTCGCAGCAGAAAAGCGAGCCGGTGTCCGGTCGACGTGGTTCATTCCGGTGCGCGGGCGCGGCGTGGCGTTCGATCTGCCGCATGGGCGGGAGCCCTGGCGCGGGCACTCATCGAGGCCGGACACGAGGTCGGGCTTCACGGTCAGAACAGCGACGATGGCGCGGCACTCGCGCAGGAAGTGCACGACCTGCAGCAGGAGTGGCGCAACGATCGTCGGCAATCGAATGCACTATTTGCGACTCACCTCCACAGCGTCGACGGACTGTTCGCGCGGGCGTGCGTTACGACTCCACCGCTGCGTGGAGCGCAAGACACTCAATCCTTGAACGATGCTGCTGGCGGCCCGCGCTTGGTGCGCGGAGGCGTGATCGAATTCCCGTTGCATGTCATGGACTCGACATTGTTCTCGGCAACCGGTCTCGGCTTGGACTTCGAGCACGCGCGTGAATACATGCAGCGGCTCTTCGTGCGCGCCCGAGACGAGGGTCGCCTCGTGGTGATCAACGTGCACCCCAACTCTTATTCGCAGCAAAGCCCAGAAATCCGAAGCTGGTACGACGCCTTGCTCACCGAGCTGGGTCGTCGCTCCGACACCTTCATCACCGACTTCCGCGGAGTCCTGACGCGCGTGCAAAAACCATGAGCGCCACACTCGAACCCGAAAAGGCGCTGCTCGCTCAACGCAAGGCCCGCTTTTGGGAAGAGACCAACTACGATCACGCGTTCCGCGGCAGCTTCGGCCGCTACATGACCGAGGTCGAGGCGCGAGCGCTGCAACGCGTCTTTCCGGACGCGAAACCATCGCTGGTTCTGGACTTGGGGTGCGGACACGGCCGATTCTTGCGTTGGCTCGCGCCGCGCGCGGAGAAGCTCATCGGTCTGGATCGCAGTTGGCGTTTGCTCGGGGTGGCGAAGCAGTGGGAGCAGGCCGAGCCACCCGCGGTTCCGTGCGAGTTGGTTTGGGGATCGGCGCAAGATTTGCCGTTCGCCGATCGCTCGGTCGATGCCATCACCTGTGTGCGCGTCGTGCAGCACCTGCCCGACCAAGACAAGGCGTATGCCGAAATTCGTCGCGTGCTGAAGCGGGAGGGCGCACTCGTCCTGGTGCAATACAACTGGATCTCGCCGCACGGTCTTATTCGCGCGTTCAAACTCCCGGTCAAGGCGACGATCCGCAAACTGATGCGACTCAGCGGACGCGAACCGAAATTCGACGAGCCGACACAGTGGGCCAGCTTCTCGGAACTGCGCACACAACTCGAGGCCGCCGGTTTCGTGGTCGAGCGGTCGACCGGCGCGTGGCTCTTCCCGTTGCAGTATTTCCGCTCGCGACGCAGCAACAACGCCTGGCCAGGGTTTGCTGCCATCGCCTATGCACTCGAAGCGCTCGCGGATGTCGCGCCGTTCAAATATCTCGCCGGCTACATGATCGTTCGCTGTCGTCCGCGCTAGCGCGAGCCAGACCGCGCGCCACGTCGACAACCGGTTCGTGGCATCTGACTTGCTGAGTCTGATCGTGAATCGAGGGGCGATGCGCGATCGGTCCGCTGAAAGTCTGCCGACAAGACCCACCCGCTTCCGGCTGGGGTGTGTCTTGGTGTTGGCCCTGGGGCTCTCCGGGTTCGCGCTGGCTCAGACCGGCTCCGCCAACGGCGGGACCATCGGCGTGGCGGCGAACTACCATCCTGGCGGTTCGAGCGCGGATCAGCAGGCAAGGATCGCCGATACCCACGACCTTGTTGTCTTGGGGACCGGCTGGGCCGACAACGGCCCCCCCGATCAGTACTACCAAACCAATCCGAACATCGTGGCGATCGTCTATCAGTCCTGGTTCGATAGCGGTCCTGGTAATCCCGATTACAACTTCATCAGCGCCAATCACGAGGACTGGTTCTACCACGACGGCCAGGGGAACCGGATCGCGACCTACAGCACGGCCGACGCGACCGACTGCGACCCGCCATCCTGCAAAGCCAGCGGCACGAACTGCAATTGCCGGTTCGGCATGAACATGGGGAATGCCGCCTACCGGCAGTACGTCGCGGATCGATTCCAAGACATCGTCACGGGCGGTGGAGCCTACGGCGGGACACGGGGATTCGATGGCGTCTTCATGGACAACACCAACCCCTCGTGGCCGTATCGACCCGGCAAGGTCTCCAGCGGTTGGGTCACCGCCACGCCGGTTTATCCCGACGGGCACACGCAGGTCGAAGCCGAGTGGGTTGCCGATCAAAAGGGTTTCTTGGCGGCGATGAAGTCGGCGGTCGGCGCCGGCAAGACGCTCGTGTACAACGGTTGCATCGCGAGCGCGAACTACCCCACGTGGAAAGACAACTCGTACGCCTATCTGGAACATACCGACGGCTGCACGATGGAAGATTGGGTCGCCGCCGGCACAGGAACGGCAGCAACCTCAAAACTCGGCAGCGATTGGCAGCGCGATCTCGATCTGTTTCAAGGCGTGACCGATCGCAACAAGTGGGCGACCCCGTTGATCGGCGCGGGCGTGCATTCCAAGACGGTGAATCGCTATGGCATCGCCTCGATGCTCTTGATTTGGACCGGTCCCAAGTCGTGCATGAACTTTTGGAAAGGGACGGCGGAGGAAGCGATTGCCAATCGGTTTGCGCAGACCTTCCCCGAAGCGGCGATCGACCTCGGTTCTCCCAGTGAGCGCTATCTCAAACTCCCCAACGGGGTGGCCAGCCGCAAGTTCAGCAAGGGTCGTGTCTTGGTCAACCCAACGACATTCACGCAAACCGTCGACCTGGGAGAAACAATGACCACGGTCGAGGGGGTCAGCGTGAGCTCCGTGACGCTGGCTTCCGGCAGCGCCGAGATCCTCACCAAGTCGGGACCGGCGAACACCCCCCCGTCCGACGTCACGAATCTTCAGCGCACCGACACCAAGTAACAACGCGCCTCGCCCGTTTCTCTACAATGGCGAGCGTGACCGATCCGCGCTCGACGCCACCGCCCTTGCTGCTCGCCGCGCTCGTGGCGCTGAGTTTTCTGTTCGGCCTGTTCCCTGCTTGGGACTTCGATCTGTGGGGGCACCTCGCGGCCGCGCAACGAATCGTCGAAACCGGATCGATCACCGGTGTCGATCCATTCTTGTGGGGCGTAGAGGGTCGACCATGGATCGATCTTTATTGGGGCTTTCAGTTGATTGCGCTGGCGCTGTTCTCTCTAGGCGGCGTGTCGCTGCTGGTGATAGCAAAGGCGCTGTGCGCGGCGGGCGCGGTGCTGTTGTCGATCGTGGCGCAACCGCGCGGCACCAGTCAGGCCCTGGTGGCCTCAGTCTGGCTGGCCCCCTTGGTTTCGCTGTCGGGCCGCTGCTACGAGCGTCCGGAAATGGCGTCGTTGGTGCTGCTCGCGGCGTTCTTCGCCGTGATTGCACATGCGGCGGCGCGGCCTCGCTTGCTGTGGTTGCTCCCGGTGCTCGAGTTGGTCTGGGTGAACCTGCATCCTTTTTTTCTCTTCGGGCCGTTGGTGCTGCTTTTGACTTTCTTGGATCGTGAAGGCGCACCGCCCAAGCGGATGCTGGCCGCCGTTACCGGCACAACGCTCTTGGCCTGTCTGATCAACCCGTACGGAATCACGGGTGCGCTGTTTCCAATCCAGGTGATCTTCGGGCAAGGCCAGGACCATCTGTTCTTCAAGCAATACATCGGGGAGCTTCGGCCGATTTCGTTCTTCCTGGAACGCGACCCAAGCAATCCATACGTGCTGGCGTTCGTGGCCACGCTGTCGATTGCAATCGCCGGGGTTATTGCCGCCGTCTGGGCGCGGCGTGCGCGACCTTCGCGTTTGATACTGCTGGCGTTGTTCACGATGCTCGGTTGGTCAGCCACCCGCAATGTGGCGTTTTTTGCTTGGGTTGCTGCGACCGTGACCATCGCTCACCTGCATGAAGCTTGCGCGGTGTGGCGCGCGCGTCGCGAGCCGCGCTCGCGCCAACAGCGGCGCCGCGATCCTGGATCGACCGCGCGTGAAAGCGGCCGGCGCTCGATCATCGCCGCCGCGGCAGGGCTCGGCGCACTGACACTGCTGTTGGTGACAGGCGTGTTCTACAACTGGACCGGCGAGGGGCGGGAACTCGGCCTCGGTGAGCGCAGCAACTGGTACGCGCACGCCGCGCAGCGATTCCTGACACAACCGCAGATGCCGCAGCGCGCCTTCGTGTCGCATTTCGGCGAGGCCAACTTGACGCTGTTTCACTCTGTTGGCCGCGTGCGCGTCTTCATCGATCCGCGACTCGAGGTCGCCTCACGCGCGCTGTTCGAGAACTACCTCACCGTGCTGCGCTCGATGGCCGACGGCGACGCTCGCACCTGGGAGCCGTTGCTCGTCCGAGATCGACAGTGGCCTTCGATCTTGCTCGACCGCGAACGCTCCTCGCCGCAAATCGAGGGTCTCTCGCGAACGCCCGGATGGCGCGCCGTCTACGCCGACGAGTTGGCTGTCGTCTTCTTGCGCGATGAGGTGGCGCAGGCGATGCATCTTCCACCCGTCGCGTTGTAGGCAAGCGCTACAGCGAGCGGCGCATGATCGGTCGTGTGGGCGAACGGCGCGCAACCTCTTCGAATCCGGCCCGCTGGAAACTCTCCATCGTGCCGAACCAGACGAAAGCCGCTGGCTGGAGTTTGCCGCGCGTGTCGATCGGATAACCTTCGAGCACAGTCGCTCCGTGCTGGCGCGCGAAGTCCGCGGCGGCATCGAGCAACACCACCGTGACTCCTCGACGGCGCCAATCACGACGCACGAAGAAACAACTGATCGACCAGACCGGCGATGCATCGACCGGCCGGAGCACTCGCGAGCGCGTCAGGCCCGAATAACTCGATCGCGGCGCGAGTGCGCACCAACCGACCGGCTCGCCTGCGCCGTAAGCGATGATCCCCGGCGGGGGCCCCGCCTTCACGACCGCTTGAAAAGCGCGGCGGTTTCCCGCCCCCTTCCCCGCTTCCCACTCACGCCGCGGCCGGCGCCAAAACATGCACCAGCATCCGGCACAGCCGCCGCGCGGGCCGAAGAGCGTCGCAAGATCGTCCCAACGATCGGCGGTGAGCGGGTGGGTGCGGAGCGAGGCTGAGGCGCGTGCCATCGGCCCATTGTGCCGCAGTTGCATGCGAGTTGGTGAGCAGCAAACAGCGCGGAGTTGGTGTGTCGTTCGCGAGTGCGATGTGCGAGCTTGTACCGGCTAGACGCGCGCGTGGTCGGGCCAGTCCTCGGGCTTGCCGATCTTGTTGAGTTGGAATCGGAACTTGCCCGACTTGGTGCGCGGAATCCGGTCCATCCACACGAACGTCATTCGCATCTCGGCACCGAAGTAGCTGTGGATCCGCTCGCGGATGATCTCCTCGGCGGCGCGCTGCGGCGCTGTCTCCGCCACCAGGTTGATGCTGAGGTGATCGCGAGCATCCTGCACCAGTTGAGCCTCGAGCACGCCATCGACCTTCTTCAACACGATATCCAACCGGCCGAGCGCGCGACCATCGGGCGCGTACAGCGTGTCATCGATACGGCCGATCACTTGGTCCATCGTGGCTGTCTGCCAGCCGCAGGCGCAGACCAGCGGCTCGTGCGGCAACACCACCGAATCGCCCAGCCGGTAACGGATCAAAAGCTGTGCGCGATTGACGAAACCGGTTCCGATCGCATCGCCCGGCTCGCCGTAGATCGCCTCGCCTCGCTCGTCGACCGACTCCATCAGGCCGAACTCGGGCGCGATGTGGTAGGTGCCGTGCGGGCACTGTGCAGCCCAGAACACCACTTCGGCGGCACCGTACTGATCGGCGATCTTGCAGTCGAACGCCTGCTCCATCGTGCGCCTCTGCTCGACGTACAGCGTCTCGGCGCAGGTGATGACGGTCTTGGGTCGGATGCGTCGTCTCGCCGCGCCGCAAGGGCATGCGCCGCGATCAGGTAGATCCCCGAAGGGTAGGCGTTGATCTCCTCGGGATTGATCTCGACGATTTTGTCGACATAGGCGTCGAGTGTTTCCTCCGAGATATGGAAATTGGAAAACAGCCAGTCGTCTTCCGACCAGTCATGACGCCAAAACGGTGGCTTGCGTTCGTCCATCGGCACGATCGGACGCACGCCGATCGAGACCCGCGCGCGCTCGCCGCCCAGTCCCCAGATGCGGCGCTGACGTTCTTGATAGGCCCAGACGCGTTGATAGCAGCCCTTGTCTTTGAAGGTCGTGACCGGTTTGCCGGTCGTGCCGCTGGTGTTGCCCGAGAACAGTTTGGCAACGTCGTACTCTTGGGAAGCGAAGCGCGTTGGGTCGTCCTTGAGCGCGTCTTTTTCCAGAATCGGAAGCTGACGGATGTCTTCCACGCGCTTCACATCGCGCGGATCGAATCCGAGCGCGGCCCACTGTTCACGGTAGTACGGCACCCAGGTCTGCGCGTATTGCAGCGTGTCTTGCAAGCGCGACAACGCCAGCGCGTCGAGTCGTTCACGCTCCCAACGCATCGTCTCCATCAAAAACTGCAGCGTGCGGTCGTGCTCGTCGCCATAACGGCGCTTCTTCAAGACGTAGCCGTACGTCCCCACCATGAAGTTCTGCAGGGCGACCGGCGTGCGCCGATAAAGGCCATAGAAGAAGTCGACGGCGTTCATGAAATCCTCGGGGCGCAGGCCCAGGCAGACCGATTCGCAGGTGACATTAGGTGCCACCCCGCGAACCGGCAACGTGGCCACCCAGCCCGCCCCGGCTCGCCAGCCCAACCAGCGACTCGCGCTCTGCAACCGCCACGAATACCCAGAAGAAGACGAACATCTTCTGAGGATCCCAGCGCGCTCCACTCCCCATGCAGATCGCCATCGCGATGACCCCGCCGACGATACCGCCCCCCAGCCACTGGTGGAACGGGTCTTCGGCGTAGCGCGAGGCACGGAAACCGGCCCAGGCGACAGAGCCGAGCGTGAATGCCAACAGACCGAGACCGATCAGGCCCAGTTCTGTTCCGTACTGGCAATAGGCGCTGTGCGCCCCTTTGGCGCGTTTGAGCGTTCCATACTTTTCGAAGACGCGCGAGAAGGATTGATAGCCCCAGCCGAACACCGGTCGCGGCGCCATCATCGCGGGCAGCGATTTGTACTGCTCGATCCGCATCGCGGTCGATTGCTCGATCTCACCGGCGTTGTCCCCTTCGGTGTCGATCGTCTCATTGACACGATCGACAGCGGCGTCCGGCACCCACAGTTGGAATGTCGCGGCGCCGATCGCCATCACGACCAGCAGTCGGCGCGCCCGATAGACCGCAGCGACGGCCAAGCCGCCGATCGCGCCCATCCAGGCACCGCGCGAGAGCGTCAGGATCAATGTGAAGCCGGACAGAAAGCTCAGACTCGAGTACCAGATTCGGGTCATTCGAGTACCGACCGAGTAAATCGCCAGCAGCAGGAAGATCGGAAAGTACATCGCCAGCGCGGAGCCGAAGGCGTTGGGTTGAATCGCGAGCAAGGCTTGAGCGCGACGGCGCTCCAATGTTCCGGTCACGAATGCGTACCACGAATGATTGATCCCCGAGGCGCAGTTCAAACCGAGCGAGAGCGAGGCGGCGAGAATCACCAGCATCTGGTCCCGCCGATCGCGCAAGACATGAAACGCAACCGGCAGCGTGATCATGAAGATCGCATGGTTCTTGACCGCCGCGATCAGATCGAAAAGACCGGTGCGCCACGTCAGCCAGGCGTTGAAACAAGCCGCGATCATCACCAACACGTAGATCAAGAGCACTCGCGACATGCGAGACGTGTATGGATCCTTGCCGTACAACTGATTGGCTCGAAACCAGATGAACAACATGAAGAGCGCGATCAACGTCTCGGTGTTGAGCGCGGCGCCGAACTTGAACGGCGCCAGCTCCACCCCGGGTGACGCGAACACGATCAACGCCAACCCGACCGCCGGACGCTTGAGGGTTTGCCAGACCAAGACCACACCGAACAGTCCCATCAGCGCGAACTTGACCGACTTGAACGGGAACGCCTGCGAGACCGCCACGACCGCGACGATGAACATCAACATCGAGATCTCGCTCGCCGCCAGTGCGAGCTTTTGCTCCTCGGGCGATTTATCGCGGACGTCGATTCGCGGTCCCGACGCAGGCTGAGGTGAGGAGGTTACGGACATCGAGGTTGAATTCTAGGGACCGCAGGTCGGTTCGGCCCGTGGCAAAGCGATTTCTGCCAGCTTCATGGAGGCCTCATCCTCGCCGGCGCAACGTGCGTAGCAAGCCTTGCGAAACCTCGACATTCAAGAGCCACGAGCCGCCAGCCCCGATCGCCAAGGTCAGGAAACCGAGTCCGCCCACCGCTGCCAGCCGAACCGCAAGTGAGGCTTGGGTCGGCACCAGCAGACTGCAGCCCCAAACCACCACCGCGCCGAGGGCCGACATCGCGAGCATCCGCCCGGTTTGAAAGACAAAGCGGGTCCCTTCGGGGCGCAGCTCCGGACCCAGCCGCTTCCACAACAGGACCGCACGAAACCAAGCCGAGAGTGAACTGGCCAACGCCAACCCGGCGATCCCGATCAGCGGAATCAAACTGATCGACAGCATCAGCTTGAAACCGATGCGCCAGAAACCGATCACCATCGGCGTACGGGTGTCGCCGTTGGCAATGTGAGCTTGAGCCACGATCTGACCGGCGCCGTGAGCCGGTGCTTGGAGCGCCATCAACGGCAGCAGAATCGCCGCCAGCGCGGCGTTCTCGGGAGTGAACTTGCCGCGCGTGAACAAGATGTTGACGATCGGTAGCGCCGCCCCGCACAAGAACGCGCACATCGGCATCATCAGGAACAGAAATCCTTCGATCGATTGAGACAGCCGCCTGCGAACCTCGTCGTATCGTTTTTGTGTCACCAGGTGCGCAAAGTGCGGAAGCAGCACGGCCTGCGCCACCGTGAGCACCATGTCGGCGGCGACATTGGCGACACTGATCGCCAGGACCATGACCGAAAGATCCCCTTCGTGGAGAAACGACACGAAGATGCGATCGATGATCACGTCGATGCGCGTGCCGGTGAGTCCGATGAACAGCGGCAGAGCGAGCACGAGCAGTTCACGCACTTCGGGCGCGCGCGGTTGCAACACGAACCTGTACATGCCGCGATGCCGCCAAATCACTTGACTCTGCACGATGCATGTCGCCACCGCGCCGGCCAAAATCCCCAAGGCGAAGCCGTGCAGTCCCAGCAGTGGCCCCAGCCAGACGACGCCCAGTAGGACGGCCGCGCCGTTGGCCACCTGCCCCAACGAGGTGAGTCCTTGGTGGCGATAGATGTTGAGCAGGCTGGCGAGAATCACCGCCATCACCGAAAACAGAATCGACAACACCAGCACTCGCGTGAGCGACGCGCTCTCCTGCCAAACGGCTTCGTTGTCGAAACCAGGAGACATCAACTTCACCAGCGGCTCGGCGGCGACGACCAACACAACCACGACGACCGCGAGAAACACGACCAAGCAGTTCAGGATGTTGCTCGCCGCGCGCCACGCCTCGGCTTCGCCCTTCTCGTGCATGGTGCGCGTGAAGAGCGGAACAAAGGCCGAGCGGACCGGCATCTCGACCCACGTCGAAATCATGTCGGGGAACGTTCGCGCCACCGCGAATCCGTCCATCGCACGATTCGCGCCGAAAATCGCGGCGCTGGCGCTATCGCGCACCGTCCCCAAGATCTTGGCGATGAAAGCAGCGCCGACAACCAGCACGCTGGCGCGAGCGAGATGGCGTGAATCGCTCTTGGACGCGGCCTCGCTTGCGGCGCTCTGGGTTTCGCCCTGGATGTCGCTCAAACGTCTTGCTCCTGAGAGGCCTGCCCGCCGCGCGGCGTAATCTAGCGCGGTACCGCTGCACGACGTAGCGAGATCTTGAAGGCGCCCATGATTTTGGTCGCCGAAGCCGGTCGGCATTAGATTCAGCGCGACCGCCGAGGACCGATTCACCCTATGCCGCTGTTTCGACCCCTGATCACTGCCTTTCGTCGCCGCCGGATCTACCGCCGGGCGATGGGCGGACCGGTGCGTGCGGTGATCCTCCGCTATCACTCCGTGGGTGAACCGCGAGCGGTCGCCGAGTACCTCGACCCTGGCCTGTCGCTCCCCCCGGAGGATTTTCGACGTCAGCTCCAGCTCCTGGCTGCTCGATTCGACGTGCTCTCGTTGGACGATCTGCTGGCTCGGGTGCGTGAGCCGCGACCGGGACGATTCGCCATCTCGCTGACCTTCGATGACGGCTATCGAGACAATCACGACGTGGTGATGCCGCTGTTGCGGGACTTCGGGATGACCGGGACGTTCTATATCGCGACCGAGGCGTTGACCTCGGGACGCGGCCTGTGGATCTCGGAGCTTTGGCGGCTCGTGCCCCGACTCCCCGATGGATCGCTGGACTGGCCGGACCCGGCGCCCAATCGAGTTCCGTCTCATCACGATCCCTCGGCGCGGGCCGATTTTCGGAGGCGATCGACCTCGTGGCTGGCCTCGTTGTCTGCAACGGCTCGAGAGCAGGCGCTCGATCACTTGGCAGCGCGTGCCGGCGTGCCGCGCGGCGACGGCCTGGCCAATAGTTTTCTGACGCCCGAGCTTGTGCGTGCGATGCGACGCGCCGGAATGGCGATCGGGGCACACACCCAATCCCATCCGCATCTCGACCTTTCAGCACCGGCCAGTCACGACGCGGAGGTGAGTGGCTCCAAGCGTGATTTGGAGTCGATCCTCGGTGAGTCGGTGCCCCACTTCGCGTACCCCAACCCCGGCGGCTCCGGCCTCGCGGGAGACACCGCACGCGCCGCCGTCGCGCGCGCCGGATTCGCGACCGCCGTCACCTCTCAGTCCGGCGCCCTCTCCCCCACCCCCGACCTCCTGCGCCTCCCGCGCCTCGGCGTCTACGCAGGCCCCCAGCAACGCACCCTCTTCTCCGTCCTCCGCACCCTCCGCTAACCACACAATCCGGGGACGGTCTACCTAAAGCAGCGGGGTCGACCAGTAATTCGGCGGTGGAACGTTCGTGAGTCATTTCCCGGGTCCGGCTTACGACGGTACATCGCTGCTTTAGGTAAACCGTCCCCGAATTGCGTGCTGGGGTGAGGGGGAGGGGCTAGATTCTGTCGGGCTTGGGCTGGGCGGCCTGGAGGAGATCGAACCGAATGTGTGGAATCGCGGGGTTTGCCGGGTTCAACGATCCTGAGTTGCTCCGGCGGATGACTCGCCTGATCTCCTATCGCGGACCGGACGACGAGGGGTACTACGAGGAGCCGACTGTCGGCCTCGGCCATCGCCGCCTCTCGATCATCGATCTGTCGACCGGCGGGCATCAGCCGATGTATTCGGCGGATGGCCGGTTCACGATCGTGTTCAACGGCGAGATCTACAACTACAAGGAACTGCGCGCCGATCTCGAGCAACGTGGCGTGAAGTTCCATACCTCCAGCGATACGGAGGTACTGATCAACGGCTACATGACCGAAGGGCCTGGATTCGTCGCGCGCCTCAACGGCATCTTCGCCTTCGCGATCTGGGACATTCGCAACAAAGAGCTGTTTCTGGCTCGCGACCAACTGGGAATCAAGCCGCTTTTGTATCTGGAACACAACGGCGTGATTCTGTTCGCCAGCGAGTCGAAGCCGTTACTGCTGTTCGCCGACTACAAGCCGCAACTGAATCCCGAAGCACTCCGCGAACTATTGGTCTTCAGCTATGTGTGCGGCGACGAGACCATGCTGAAGAACATTCGCAAGCTTCCCCCCGGCTGCACGATGAGTTGGCGCAACGGCCGCAGCCAAGTGCGTCCCTACTGGACCCTCGAGGTCGAACCGGAAGCAGATCGCGGCGAGGAGTACTACACCAACGGCGTCGTCGAGATCCTCAGCGACAGCGTGCGCGGCCAAATGATGAGCGACGTCCCGCTGGGCGCCACGCTCTCCGGCGGCCTCGATTCCAGCGCCATCGTGGCTTTGATGGCGCGTCATGCCGAGCGCCCGGTGAAGACGTTCACCGTCGGCTTCGGCGGCTCGCGCGACGAACTCGAGTACGCGCGGATCGTATCCGACACATTCAAGACCGAGCATCACGAGTTCATCGTCGATCCCTCTCGCTTCACCGAGATGCTTCCGCGTGTCATGTGGCACCTCGAAGAACCGATCCTCAGCTCGATCATGCCCACCTGGTATCTCGGCGAGGCGGCCCGAAAACTGGTGACCGTGATCTTGATCGGCGAAGGATCCGACGAGATCTTCGCCGGGTACCGACGGCTGTGGCCGGTGAGCTCTCGTTATCGTCGGTTGGTACCTGAAGGGATCAAACGCAACTGGTACTTCTGGCATTTGGGATCGGTCGGCGGTCCAGGGCACGAAGAGATCTTCTCGGGAGGTTTTCGTCGCGAGCTGGTCGACCTCGATCCGGTCAACCGCTACTACTACCCCGCGATGCAAACCGATTCCGACACGCTCAACGGCTTGTTGCGGCACGAGCAGCGCTACGAGCTGGCCGACTTCCAACTCTTACGGATCGACCGACTGACGATGGCGCACAGCGTCGAAGCGCGCGTGCCGTTCCTGGACCCGCGACTGGTTCACTTCACCAACAAGATGCCGTCACACTACAAGCTTCGCGGCAACACCGAGAAGTACATCCTCAAGCGGGCGATGCGAAAGATCTTGCCGGAGACGATCCTCAAACGCCGCAAGCAAGGCCTCGGCACGCCGCTGGTTCCTTGGTTCAAAGGCGGGCTGTACGACATCGCCTCCGAAATGCTGGCCCCGGCACGCCTGCGAGAACGAGGAATCTTCGAACCGTACGCGGTCGAGCGGCTGTTCCACACCTCTCGCAACACGCTGCTCCATCGCGAGGATCTGGGGAAACTGTTCAAGATTCTGATGGTCGAGATCTGGCATCGGATGTTCGTCGACCAGCCGGTGGCTCCGTACACCGAAACCGATCCGGTATTGGTGCAGGCCGGTTCGTAAGCGCTCTCGCAACGGTTGCGAGTCGATCGTTTCGGTGACGCGCTACTCCGCGCGAAGGGTCTCGATCGGTTTGCGTCGAACGGCGCCCCACGACGCCGCGAACCCTGCGGCGACAGCCAACAGCGCCGTCGCCAACAGCGCGGCCGGCAGCGCCAGCCACTCGATATCGAAGCTGAGTTCCATCACTCGGGTCAGTACCGCCCACGACAGCATCGCGGCGGAGCCGACACCCAACCCGCCCGCCACCGCACCGATCAGTGCAAATTCAACGGCTTGCGCCTTCATCACCTGCCCACGGGTCATCCCCAGCGTTTTCAAGAGCGCGACCTCGCGCGCGCGTCGCGCGCCACCTGCCGAGATTGCACCGCCAAGAATCGCGATTCCCGCCAGCACCGTGAAACTTCCCAGGATCCGAATGGCCAACCCCACGCGATCGAAGATCTGCGTGATCTTGTCGAGAATCTCGCGAATCGACAGCACGGTTACATTCGGAAACTCGGCAAACAGCGCGTCTTGAACGCGCGCGTCCTGATCTGCGGGCAACCGGCACGCGGTCACGCGCGATTGAGGCGCCTGATCGAGAGCACCCGGCTCGGCGACCAAGAAGAAGTTGATGCCGAACGTCTTCCAATCGATGGTTCGCAAACTCGTGACCAAGAGGTCGATCGGCACGCCCTGCACGCTGAACGTCAACGTGTCTCCGAGCTTCACACCCATGTCGTTGGCAAACTCCTGCTCGATACTGATCTCGGCAGCGTGCGGTTCGCTCCACAACGTCCCCTCGACCACCCGATTCCCAGCGGCGAGTGCCGGCAGATAGGTCAGGTTCTGCTCGCGCGTCATGACCCAATCGCGGCGCCCTTCTTGCGCTCGCTCCTTTTCACCGCGAACGGAGACCCCATCGATCGCGAGCAAGCGCGCGTTCACGATCGGAACGCTTTCGATCCGCTTCGCTCCCCAACCCTCTAGCCGCTGCTGCAGCGCAGGCCACTGGTCGGGTTGGATATCGATCATGAACGTCGTAGGAGCGGTGGCCGGCAGTTCGGCGTTCAACTCGCGGCTGAGCCGGGTGTGCACCAAATACATCGTGAGCACCACGGTGACGCCTAAGCCGAGCGACACGATGGCACCGGTGGTTCCCGCTGCTGGCCGCGAGAGACCCTTCAACCCGTGCCGCAATGGGAACGACTCCGCCGCCAGCGCTGCTGACTCGGCGAAGCGCTGCAGCAATCGCGCGGCGGACACCAAGAGCAGCGTCGCAACCCCCAGTCCCCCGCAGAAGATCGCTGCCTGCAGCAGTGAGTGACTTTGCAGCGCGGCAAGTACGAAGACTCCCAACGACAGGCCGCCGATCATCGTCAGCGTCAGGCCTCGCCCGAGCGGAAGCGGTTCGACGTCGCTGCGCATCGCGCGAAGCGCCGGTACACGCAATACCGACATCAACGGCGGCAGCGCGAAAACCAGCGCCGCTCCCAGCCCGAGGGAAACGCCGCGCAAGATCGCGTACGGCTGAAACACCTGAAGCTGAATCCGCGGCAGCAAGCCTGACAGCATCGTTGGAACCACGGCGAGCAACGCGGTACCCACTGCGGCTCCGACGACACAGCCGAGCAACGCCAACACCAGCGTCTGCACGGCGTACAGTTGCAGCACCTCGCGCGGTCTGACGCCGAGGCACTTCAGCGTGGCGATCGCCACGATCTTTCCGGCCAGCCAGGCGCGCACCGTTTGCGCCACACCCACTCCGCCCACCAACAATGAGACCAGCGCAACCAATCCCAGGAATCGCTCGGTTCGTCGCAATCCGCCGCGAAGCGCCGGCTGCGCATCGCGGAATGTCTCGACCCGCACACTCCCGTCCTCAGGCAGTGCCGCCTTCAGCGTTTCGGTCAACCCATCGACGCGTGCACCGTCGCCGTCGGGCGCCTGAAGTAACAGACGATGTTCCACCCGGCTTCCGTATTGCCCGAGCCCGGTGCGAGTGAGCCCTTGTTCGGAAATGAAGACACGCGGACCGAGTGAGAACGCGACGTTGACGCGACCGGGCTCATCGGTCACGACCGCGCGAATCGTGAACGACGCGTTACCGATCAGGAGCCGCTCTCCCACCTGCAAGCCGAGTCGCGGCAGCAGCTCGGGCGCTACCGCGACCCCGTCCCCGTCGAGCGCCTCCGAAAGCGCGATCGCTGGTTGAAGCATCACGTTGCCGTAGAACGGGAAGCGGGCATCGACCGCCTTGAGCGCCACCAAACGACTCTTGCCTGGAACACCGTCTTCCGATGTAGCAGCTGCCGCCATCGTCGCCAGCGCCGTCACAGTCGAGGACTTCCATCCCTTCTGCGTCGGGATCTCGGCAAGGAGCGGCGCGGGAAGCGGGCGCGCCGAAACCAACGCCAGATCGGCACCCAAAAGGACACGCGCTTCACTGCGAATTCCACTGTCCAACCCGCGCGCCAAACCGGCGACGGCGACGACGGCTGCGACGCCGATCGACAGGCAGAGGGTGAAGAACAAGACCCTGCGCGCAGAACCACGCAGCTCTCTGATCGTCAGTCGAATCGTGCCCGAGAGCGTCACGGTGTGCGCCACTCCTCACGTTCGATGCGTCCATCGCGCAGGTGGATGCGCCGATCGGCGAGCGCTGCGACCGCAGGGTCGTGAGTCACGAGAATCACGGTGGTTCGTTCGAACCGAAGCTGCTGAATCACGTCGAGCACCGCGCGGCCGGTGACGCCATCGAGATTGCCCGTCGGTTCATCGGCCAACAGCAGCGCGGGGCTACCGGCAAACGCGCGCGCGACGGCGACGCGTTGCTGCTCGCCCCCCGACAACTGCGCCGGATAGTGATGCGCACGCTCTTGCAAACCGACCGCGCCCAGCAATTCGGCCGCCCGTGCCCGCGCGTCGCCGGCTCCCTGCAACTCCAGTGGCAACATCGCGTTTTCGATCGCGGTCATGTTGGCCAGCAGTTGAAAAGACTGGAATACGAACCCAACGTTCTGTCGACGCCAAATCGCCAGATCGTCTTCGGAAAGGCTCTGGATTTCGCGCCCGTCGTACAGCACGCGACCATCACTGGGCCGATCCAACCCGGCCATCAACGCGAGCATCGTCGACTTACCGCTTCCCGATGGGCCGAGGATCGCGAGAAACTCTCCGGCCTCGACGCTAAGATCGACGCGGTCCAGGATGGTCAACGTTCGTTCCCCAGAAGGGAGTCGTTTGGTGAGCATTTCGAGTGCGAGGCGAGGCGTGGTCGGCATGCGTCGGTGGTCTCTTTTGCGATGTGTGGCGCTCAGTCTACTGATCACAGTGATTTGCGCTTGCAATGTGGGCCTCTCGTCCGACGCCCCGCTTCCAGCGGGCGCGAGCCGCAGCGCGGCGGCTGGAGACACCGAGGCTGGCGCGCAACCGATCGCGCAGCCGGTGCTGATCGTCTGCTTGGGCGACAGCCTGACGGCCGGCCTCGGATTGAGCGAAGAACAAGCGTTCCCCGCGCTTGTCGAGCAGGCTCTTCGCGATCAATCGCTGGCGGTTCGCGTGATCAATGCGGGGGTCAGTGGCGACACGACCGCCGGCGGCGTGCGCCGCGTCGATTGGCTCTTGAAACAGCACCCCGACATCCTGGTGATCGGATTGGGAGCGAACGACGGCCTGCGAGGTCAGCCCCTCGACGGTATTGCCGAGAACCTGCGAACGATCATCGGCAAGGCTCAGGCGGCTGGTGCGAAGGTGTTGCTGCTGGGGATGCGAATTCCAACCAACTACGGCACGACGTACGCCGATGGTTTTCGCGCGATCTATCCGCGCCTGGCCAAACAGATGAGCGTGGCTTTGGTGCCGTTCCTGCTCGAGGGAGTGGCTCTGGACCCGACGTTCAATCAGGCCGATCAAATTCACCCCAATGCCGAAGGGCACAAGATCTTGGCCCGCACCGTACTCTCACAGCTTGCCCCCCTGGTGCGTGAGCACGGCCACCCGTAGATTATCGCGCGATGAATCTCGTCTTTCTTTCCAACTCCAATGCCGTCCACCTCAAAGAGTGGTCGGAGTACTTCCAGCATCGTCTCGGTCATACCTGCACGGTTCTCACGATTCCGAAAGCCGCCATGCCGTACGACGGTGTCGAGGTAATCGACATCGGAAGCCGGTTGAGCAGCAGCAAGCTGGCCTGGCCGTTGTTGGTTCCCAAGATCCGACGAATCCTGCATCACAAGCGCGCCGATCTGCTGATTGCCTACCGGGTCGTGAGCTATGGTTTCCTGGCCTCGCTGGTCGGGTTTCGCCCACTCGTCATGGCCGCGCAAGGCGGCGACTTGGTCTGGCCTCCCGACGACCGATTCGGCCAGTTCACGGCGCGTCGCGCCTGCAACAGCGGTGACTACTTCAACGCTTGGGCCGACAACATCAAAGATGAACTGATCCGGTACGGCGCTGATCCAGAAAAGATCTTCGTCTGCTCACGCGGCATCGACTTTCGAACCTTTCCCGCGCTGCCGCACAAGCCGCCCGGCCCGCCGACGATCTGCGTCACGCGCGGACTGTTGCCGTCATACAACTTCATTCAACTGATCGAGGCGATGCCTTCCGTGTTGCGCGATCTGCCCGAGGCGCGGCTGACGATCGCCGGCGATGGCCCGGAACGCCCCGCACTCGAAGCGCGCGCACGCGCGTTGGGCGTCGCAGGCGCGATCACCTTCCTCGGTCACCAGCCGCGACAGGGAATCATCGATCTACTCACCAGGTCGCACTTGTATGTATCGACCACGATCACCGATGGATTGCCGCTCTCGCACTTCGAGGCGATGGCCGCCGGTGTCTTCCCGGTCGTCAGCGACATCGCAGCCAATCGAGTTTGGGTCAAGGATGGCGAGAATGGGTTTCTGTTCCCACTCGGTGATCCTGAGAGGCTGGCGCAGAAGATCGTCCAAGCCTGGCGCGATGTCGAATTTCGTCAGCGCGTCATGCAGGCCAATCGCACGATGGTCGAGCGTGAACACGACCGTGATCGCAACATGCAACGGATCGAGGCTGGTTGGGTCGAGTTGTTGGCCAGACGCGCGCGGACCTGAAAACACTAGGGCAATTCGCGACGCTCCCAGAGTTGAACCACCAAGCCGAAGTATGTCTGTGCGGTCACAAGCCGGTAGCGTTGCCGCATCAGCCGCTCGAGCGTAGCGAGATTGGGTGAGATGCCGCCGCCGCGCGCGCGCAGGTGATTGAGCACCACCCATACGCGCGGGTGTGTCAGCGCCAGATCGTGCACCTTGCCGGCATGTGGGGACGGTTGAGAACTGCCTCGCTCGTATGGGCCACTTGCCAGATCGACGAGCGGGTAGTTGGCATTCAATTGCTGACGATAGTAGTTCAAGGGTTCCAGTCCGAACCACGCGTACGATGTCACCGCGTCACCTTCCTGCGCGAAACGAACGATCTCCTGTGCCGCTTGCCGCCACTGCTCCTTCGGTGTCGAGACAAACCACTGGTGCACGCCATAGATCTCGCCGGCCATCATGAGCGCGGCGACCGCGATCACTGCCTGGCGTCGACGCAACGCTGAGAGGCCTGAGGCGACCAACAGGCAG
Source organism: Acidobacteriota bacterium (assembly GCA_046331425.1). Lineage (GTDB taxonomy): Bacteria > Acidobacteriota > Polarisedimenticolia > J045 > J045 > JANNUT01. Next base: position 167,144 of record JAXLQU010000002.1, on the reverse strand, counting down.
ACCGCCGGCAACGAGAACAGCAGGTAGCGCGGCACCAGCATCGGACGCAGTGCCGACAACGCGATCACGGCACAGATCGGTAGCAACGCCCAGAGCAGAACACCGATCGCTGCGGTTCGTGTCTGCCCGTCGCCGCTCCTGAGCACACTCCAACCTCCAACCGCGGCCGCCGCACCCCAGAAGGCGATGCCGACCAGCCCGGTCGAGCCACTCAGCGTCGTCATCAAGGCATGCAACTGCTCGAGCGACAGTGGATCGACCCAGTCGATCAGCCCGCGTGGTGAGCCGAGCGCGAGCAGCACCGCAGGCGAGGCGATCACCACCGCTGCGCTCCAAGCGATCGAAAGCCGTTTCCAACTGCCACGCTGGTGACGGACCGCAACGGCGATCACGACCGCGTGCACCGCCAACATCGCGGCGGCGTGTAGCTGAGTCCACACCAAAAGCCCGGCAACCATGGCGTAACTGAAACCTCGAGCTGGACTGGGGTGGCGCAACATCCTGATGAGACAGAGCGAGGCAAGTGCCGCCAGCGCTGCGGCGAGTGCATAGCCTCGCGCCTCCTGGGCGTACTCGAGTGCAAACGGGTGCAGCAACATCAACAGCGCCGCGATCAGGGCGCCGTCGCGATCGATCACGTGGTGGCCGATCCACCACACGAGTGGTGCCAACGTGGCCGAGAACAGTACCGACGGCACGCGCAACACAGCCTCGCTATGACCAAAGACCGTCCACAGCTTGAGCAACACGAAGTAGAGCGCTTGATGTGTGTCGCCCGCGCCGATCCGCGCCAACAGAGCGCTCCACGTCAGGCTGATGTCGGTCCAACTGAAGGCTTCGTCCAACCACAGGTCTTTGCTGCCGAGCTGCCAACTACCGAGCAACAGCGATGCCGCGGCCAAGGCTATCGGTACGAATCGGTCCAGCCGCGCCGGCGGTTGAACGCGGACGCGCGGAGTGGACTTCACGCATCACCCCCGGTTCACGGCAAACACCAGGTCGTCAACCAGGGCAGATAGGTAATCGCCAACACGCCACCCAATAGCACCAGCAGCATTGGAATCACGGAACGAATCACTTCCGGCATCGGCTTTCCAAACCGATACGACGCCAAGAACAGGTTCATTCCAACCGGTGGCGTAAGAAAGCCGAGTTCGAGATTGACCAAGAACACGATTCCCAAATGCACCGGGTCGATCCCGTACGCGTCGCCCAACGGAACGATCAACGGCACCACGACCACGATCGCCGAGTAGATGTCCATCAGGCAGCCGACGACCAAGAGCGCGAGGTTCAGCACCAAGAGAAACAGCCACTTGGAGTGCACGTTGGCGGTCATCCAATCGACTGTCTTGATCGCGACCTGAGCATCGACGAGGTAATTGGTGAATCCGAGCGCTACGCCCAAGATCAACAGCACGCCACCCACCACCAGGGCACACTCGGCGATGACGCGCGGCGCGTCGCGTCCGATCGAAAGCTCGCGGTGCACCAGCGTCTCGACCACGAAGGCATACAGCGCGGTCAGGGCCGCGGCCTCGACCGGCGTGGCGAACCCACCGAACAACGCAATCAACGTGACCAAGGGAAGCAGCAATTCCCATTTCGCGGCGTGCGCCGCGGCCAGCGCTTCATGGCGATCGAAACGGGGGCGCAGCCCCTCGACGCGCGGCTGTTGAGAAGCTCCCCACCACGCCGTCAGCCCAACCAGCAATGCGCCGGGAAGCGCGCCTCCCATGAACATTCGCTGCATCGTCAACGTCCCGCCGCCGCTCACGCTGTTGGCGTTTGCCACGACGCTGTACAAGATCACCGGCAGGCAGGGTGGAAACAAAAGTCCCAACGATCCGGCGCTCGTAAGCAAACCGAGCGCGGATCGCTCCGGATAGCGCGCGCCGATCAACACCGGCATCAACAGCCCACCCAGCGCCAGGATCGTCACGCCGGAGGCACCGGTGAACGACGTGAAGAAGGCGCAGGCCAATGCCGTCACGATCGCTGGCCCGCCGCGCATCGGCCCGAACCAGGCCTGAAACACGCGCACGAGGCGGCGTGATGCGCCCCCTTCAGCCAACCAGTACCCCGCGAGCGTGAACAATGGCAGAGCGGGTAGTGTTGCGTTGGTCGAGAGCGAGTAGTGCGAGAGCGCGATCGAGGCGATCGGCTGATCGTCACCCCAAAACAGGATCAACGCGGCGCCGCCGAGTGTTGCAAAGACCGGCACACCCAAAAGCGTCGCCATCAAGAGTGCCATCAACGCCGGCCAGACCAACTGCGCTACAGGCAACGGCGGCCACAGACCGATGGCCAAAGCGCCGAGCGCCAGCGCAAGTGCGAACGCGCGACCACGCCAGCCGGAGGAAGCGTTGCGCAAGAGACGCCACGCGATCAATAAGAATCCCAGCGGCAATACCGCCTGCAACATCCAGACTCGAACACCGAGCGCCAAGAGGGTGCCGGCCTCGCGCTCGCTCTGAACCAAAATCAACGAACCGTAAGCGAGCCAGAGCGCAATCGCACCGGCGACGCCGCCGGCGACGATGCGCGCCCGTGCCGCCGCCCGTTCGCCGAGCCACTGCGTGAAAGGGCTCAGCGCCAAGAGTCGAGCGCGCCCCGCTGCGTAGGCACCACCCAACATTCCAAGCACCAGCGTGAGGTGTTGCAGGAATGATCCGGCCCCGGGAAGTCCGTTGATGCCGATGCGGCGAAACAGCGCCTCCGAGAGCGGCAGCAGCACCATGGCAGCCATCACGAGGGCCAACACGCCGCGCTCGAACCCGATGAAGCGACCCTCGCTCGGAGTCTCGTCCGCCTTCAGTTCAACCGCACTCACCGTTTGGCCGGAACCTGCTGAGCGCGAAACTCTGCAACCAGTTTCAACACCTGATCGAAGATCTCGGGAGGGACCAACACGCCGCGCACCTTCTGGGTCGCGTTGGTGGCCACGTTCTCCCACAGACGCATCGCATCGGGCGGAGGAACGGTGACCTTCAGTCCACGTTTCTTCATCGCCTCGATCGAACTCACCGATTCACGCCGACTATCGACCTGTATCGCCTTTCCGGTTTCACTTGCCGAGGCGCGCAACGACTGCTGTGTTTCGGCCGGCAGTTTGTCCCAGGTCTTTTTGCTCACCACCATCGCGCCCACCAACGGCGACCATCCGATATCGAGCATGTAGGGCGCTTGCAGATCGACCTGTCCAGCCAACGCAAAGAACGGCGGCAGGCAGACTGCGTCGATCAGGCCGGTCTGCAGACTGGGCCCAATGTCATTGGTCTCCAGCGGGACCGGATTGAATCCTGCATCTTTCAACAACTGCGCCGTTTCGCTGCCACCGGCCCAGGTGAACAACTTGATCTTGCCCATATCGGCGGGTGCGGTGACCAATCGGTTCGAGAAAAGTCGAATGAAACCGCCGTCTGCCCAGTACAAGACCTCGAACCCCTTGTCGCGCAGACGCTGCTCCAGGGTCGACCTCAAGCGTTCGCTGACGTAATCCAGTTCTTCGTTGGAGCGATACAGCAGCGGCATGAACTGCAGCCCACCGACTCCGCGATCGATCTCCGACAGGCCGACAGCCGAGATCAACCCCGCTTGCAGTTGCCCGAATCGCATCCGCCGCACCATGTCGGCTTCGCCCCCTTGCGTCCCGTCGGGGTAGATCACCAACTTGACCCCTCCGCCTGGAGCGTCGCGCCATTTCTCTCCCATCGCGACCAACTGCTTGTAGTACGAAGACCCGCGAGGAAGCAGTGTCCCAAGCTTGACCGTCGTCTGGGCCGCGGCAGGTACCGCGATCAGCACCGTGAGCGCGAGCGCGCACCGCAAACCCCGCCCTACCAACCGACCGTTCATTCGACTCACTCCGCAGCGGCCTCGTCTGCCGCATCCGTCTCGTTCAGCAAAAACAGTTCATCGATGCGTGACAACAGCCAACGCGCTCGACGCTGCATCACCAAGGTCATCAACCGCTGCTCGGGGATGGCATCCGCGTCGATCGCCAGCGCGCGTTCGATCAACTCGCGAAACTCGGCCCGGTTCTGTTCCTGAACATCGACAGCCTCGGCGAACGCAATCAGTGGCGCAGGATCCTGCCCCTTCCCCAGCGCCATCGCACGCTCGAAATGCCGACGTGCGCGATCTGCCGGCTTACCGGTCGCGCCTTGTCGAGCCATTTCATAGGTCACCAGAAAGCTGTGCAGCGCCCCCCGGTTCCAGTCTGGATCGAGCGCGTACGCGCGATCGATCAGCGCCTCCATCTGCGGTACTTCGGCAACCGTCTCGGGGTCGTCCTTGGAAAGAGCGATCGCCGCGCCCCACGCGGCACCGGTCCAGTACAGCGCTTCGAGTCCACGGGGACCGATCGTCGAGGCCGCCGATTTCGGGTTGGCGGCAAGCATCGCCTGGAATCCACGATGCTGTTGCTCCAGCGCCCGGATCCCGTAGTTGCGAGCGCGCAGATACAGCCTGCGGGCTCTCTGACGCATCGCCTCGGATCGCCGGAAGTCATTGGCTTCCATTTCGTCTGCGTCCTGCTGAACGAAGGCATAGCCGTACTGCGTGAATCCGCGCGCCGCGGCGACCAACATCCCCTCGTGCCGGGGACTCTCTGCCAACAAGCTCTCGATCAACTTGAGGCTGAACGGAACGGCTTGTGCAATCAGTTCCGGATCGTCGTCGGAGGCGAAGGTGGTGCCGGTTTCGGCAAGCGCGTCACCCAGCCGGTTGATCGCGACACGTTTGATCGAGGCACAGCCGCTGCCGACGAAGACCAGCAGCGCGACGAACAAGCATGACGCTGCAGACCGCCGCACGAATGCACGACCCCGTCCCGAACTCATCCACCCTCTCCTCGACTATCTGCGAGACGCTTGAAGACTAGCTCAACCAGATCCGCATTTGCTCGGACCATCAGGTCGACGGAGCGGGGTCGACGACGAGGTAGGTCGTGGGCGCGAGCTCTCGGGCGCCAGGGCGCCGATCATTCCGGTTCCGTAATCGTTGGGCACGGGCCGTCAGGAGCGAGCCGGGCGGATGTGACCTAAGCTTCGTGTAGTCTTGAAGTTGGATGCCGAATGAGCGTGGCATATCGGTTGCAAACTGGGGGGTAGGGTGTGTGCACTCCTCAGGTAGTGCGACCCGAAAGGTGGATGATGAAAACCGGTACGATCTCAACGGCACATCGTTTCGTATCGCTGCTGTTCGCAGCGGGGTTGGCGCTTGCGACCCCGGCGCTCGCCACCGACTACTACGTCCGCATCGATGGAAACGACGCCAATGCCGGAACCGGAAACAGCTCCTCGGCAGCCTGGGGGACGTTGAAGAAGTGCTTGTCCGTGGCCAAGTCCGGGGACCGTTGCTTGATCCAACCCGGAACCTATCTCGGTCAGCGCGGCGCCGTGTTCACCAATGCCGGCGCGCTGGAGAGCAACAATCTTCTGTCCAACTGCACTTGTACCAAAGGGACCACGAGCATCGGTTGTGGCAGCGCCATACCGACCACCGTCAATCCTGGCGACTACGTGCAGTGCGATAGCGGCTATGGGTTCTCGTGGTCGCGTGTCGCCTCGGTGAGTGGCTCGACGATCACGCTGGCCGAACCTTATCGTGGCGCGACCAGCACATCGGGTGGTTCCGACACGCTCGATGTCGCCAACTTCGTGGTTGTTTCTGGGCAAGGTGCGGCACCCTCCGACGTCGTGTTCAGCGATTGGGTCGACGCGCCCACATCGGTGACGTGGACCCAAGACAGTACCTACGCGGATGTTTGGTCCTACGATCCGTCGACGATCACAGGAACCGACAATGCCGCCAAGGCGTGGCGCGCCAAGTGGTGTTCCAATGACAACAACAAATCGTGCACGGCCGACGGCGATTGCGGCAGCGGCAACACCTGCCGCGTGATGCTGAAAGGGATCCGCGATTGGAACTTCGCCGCCTGGGATCGCGACCGATTGCCGACCAACAACGGTATCGAAGGGTACGACCGATTGGGCTCCAGCAGCGTCGATCCTTCGTATGGAACAGAACAGGCGCAGCGCCACGTCTGCCCCTCCGGCGACAACATGACGCACGTCTTCAACGTTTCGTCGGTTCCTGGCTCGTATTCCTATGACACGTCGGGCGCCGCCAAAGTTTATGTCCATACGCGCCGCTTCTGCTCTGGCGGATCGAGCGCAGGAAGGCACTGCCTGGCCGACTCCGACTGCTTCGGCGGCGGTGTCTGCGCTGCCGCAAAGTCCCCTGCGAACTATCGGATGCAGGCAGCACTTGCGGCACCACTGGGTGACCAGGGTCAGCTGTCCGCCAGCATCATGCTGGATGCGCGCAAGAACTTCGTGATCGTCGAGAATCTCACGATCGATGGCGGCTTCCACGGCACGGGGGGCAGCGGCGCTGTCCCGTCGGAAGCGCTCTTGCTGGGCGGTTCGAACGCGCGCTATTCCAACTTGCAAGTCTGGAGTGGCCAGGTGCGTTGGTATTTCTCCACTGCCGGTGGATCGGCCGGCTCGACCGACACACAGTTCGAACATATCGATGCGTGGGGCGGTAACTACTGCTCGCCCGAAGCCAACGATTCGCCCGTCTCGGGTATGAAGTTCTACGACGTGGAGATGCGCGGCACCGGCAATCAAGTTTTCAACTGCGACAGCATGCGCGGCGCCGCCAACGACGATCGAATCGTGTTCGATCGCGCGTACTTTCATCGCAACTACCCCAACAAGACGGGCGACGGCAACAACGATGGCTCGACCTGCAACGGGAATGTCGATCTGTGGGACGAGACCAACGATCGATTCAAAGACGGTACCGCGCTGTACGACCCAGGACATGGGCCGTACTGGGGACATCCTGAAGGCGGGAGCTACGTCACCTGCAACATCCTGGTGCAAAACAGCATCGCCGAGCTGACGTCCGACGGCGTGGCTGCCTTCACCCGCGCCAGTTCCACCGACCCATCATGCAAGGACGTGATCTTCGCCAACAACACCTTTGCACTGGAGGGGGTCGCCAATGAAGCGCTGCACGCGCGCTTCGGTGTCGATGCCAGCGGCAGCGGCAGCGGCAAGCTCTACAACAACGTGTTTCTTAGCGAGTGGACATCGACCTCGATGGCCGTCGTATGGCGCGGCGCGACCACCGATCCGGCCACCATCCAGAGCGACTACAACATGTTCGTGTACTACGCGGACGACGCGAACGGCGCAGGAGCGGCGCCGACCTCACCGCGCATCTGGGGGCGGCCCAACGTTTACGAAAGCCTCTCGCAGGTGATCAGTAGTTACTCTCAGGAACGAAATTCGATCGTGGTCTGCAAGGACGGCTGTGCGGGAGCTACACCAGGCACGCACTTCAACAGTGCCGATGCACGATTCGTCGACTACACCGTCGATGACGGCGACCGCACCGACTACACACCTTTGGCCACCAACTGGGGTGTCAACGCCGGTGCGCCGAACGCGACATACCCCTGTCCCAAGGAAGACTTCTACGGCAACCCGCGCAGCGATGGGAGCTGCGACATCGGCGCCGTCGAGTACCAAGGTGGGGCCGATACGACACCGCCTGCTGCGGTGACCAACTTCACGACCACCGCGGGCGATACGCAGCTCACGCTGAAGTGGACGCACTCCGTCAGCAGCGACTCGCGCGGCACGATGATTCGCTACAAGACCAGCGGCACGCCGACCAGCGCCAGCGACGGCGCCCTGGCCTGCGACAAGCAGGGGCCGGCAGGCTCGGCCGATCAATGCGTTCACGCCGGCCTGACCAACGGCACCACCTATTTCTATGCGGCGTTCAGCTACGACGCGGTGCCCAACTACGGGAGCGGCGTGAGCGCCCAGGGCACTCCCAACGCCACACCGAATACGCCGCCGAGCGACGTCGGTGGGCTGGTTCGCACCGACACCAAGTAGCGACCAACGCGCCGCCGCGCGATGCCAGATCGGGGCCGAGTGCGCTCGGCCCTTTTCTTTTGGTGGCATTCACTCCGTCTGCCGCGCTCTTGGGTCGGCTGATCGTTCCAAGGCTCGCGCTCGGTTTTCTTCACAGCTCGCTCCCGCCACAGGTATCCTCGCACCCGGCGCACGAGCGCCGGGAGGCGTTACCTCGTGGACGACGTTCGGAAACGTGCCTGGATAGTCTTCTTGGTAGCGTTGGCGGTACGTGTTGCCTTCGTCATCCCGATGCCGGCCGATAGTTATCGCAGCGCGTACTCGTCGGACAACACGCTCGATTCCAAGGCCTACGTCGACGTGGCCCAGACGCTCGTCGATCACCATCTGTTTGGCTACGGAACGCGCTCCAGCGCGTTCCGACCGCCGGTCTACCCCTGGTTCTTGGCCTCGGTGTTTTCGCTTGCCGGGCAGAACTTCCTGGTCGTGCGCCTGATCCAAGCGTTGTTCGGCGCGCTCTCCGCTCTGGCGCTGTTTGGTCTTGGACATCTGCTTTGGGACAAACGCGTCGGATTGCTGGCGGGCTTGGGACTCGCGCTCTACCCGTTCTCCATTTACTTCGCCGGTTCGATCATGACCGAGGGGCTGTTCCTGTTGCTCGCTGTAGGCGCGCTGTGGTTGGCCGCGCTCCTGCTCGAGCGTGGCGCAACACGCTCTCGGATCGTGTGGCTCGGCGTGGTTGCCGCCTTGGCCACACTGTGCCGCCCGACGTTCCTGCCGTTTCTTGCCGTGGGAATGGCGGCCGGCACGCTCGGCTTCGTGCGCAACCAGTGGGCGGCGCTCAAACCGCTGTTGTGGGCGGCGCTGCTTGCCGTGCTGTTGGTCTCCCCTTGGATCGCACGCAACAGTTTGCTATTCGGACGACCGACATTCATCACGACCTACACCGGATTGAACCTCTACGAGAGCTTGCCCGGAAAGGACCAGATCACTCAACTCCAGGACTTCGGCTACAACTACCACACGATCGAGGATTCATCGATCGCGGTGCTGCCGATTCCGGAGCGGCAAGCCGAGCAGGAGCAGAAGGACTACTTCAAGCGGTTTGTTCAGCACTACCCCGGCGAGTACGCCAAAGAGAAACTTGGGGATCTTCGCGACTTCTGGCTCGATTTCAATCTGGCAGGCAACCTTGGAAAGCGTGGCGGGCTGGTCCGCACCGTTCCGTTCGCGGCCTACGGATTGATCTTGGTGGGAGGCTTGCTCGCAACAGCGTGGCTGATCGTGCGCCGAGAGTGGTTGCCGCTGGCGATCTGCGGAACGGCAATTGTGTCGACAATGTTGATCACGCTCACGATCTTTGCCGGCAAGCGATATCGAATCCCGACGGTCGATCCGTACCTGATCTTGTTGACGGCGTGGCTGGTGCGCCAGGCGTTGTTCAAGCGATCGCGGTGACCGGCGTTCTGTAGACCGGGTTTGCCGCGACAGACTTCAACCTTGGACTCGCCCAGCCGCTTCACGCCAGACATCGGTCGTGCGCGAGACCATACGCTCCATCGAATACTCGGCTCTCACGCGGTGGGATAGGGCTTCGGTCACGCGCTGCTGCTCCTCGCCATCGGCCAACGCATGCAGCACGAGGCGCGCATAGTCGGCGACCTCCTGCTGCCGCACGAGCCGCGACGCTGCCTCGACACCGAAGATCCGCGCTACGTCGCCAACATCGGGGGCGATGATCGGGGTACCGAGCGCCGCCGCTTCGAGCACGACGTTGGGGCACCCTTCCGTTTCCGACGTCATCACCACAACGCTCGCCTGTTTGATCCAGACAACAGCGTCCGAGCGTGGCCCGAGCAGATGAATACGAGAGTTCGTGACGCCCAGTCGCCCGCGATCCTCGGACCCCAACCTCCAGCCGATGGCAACGAACTGCGCTGTGGGATGCGCCGCCGCGACGCGCTCGGCGACCGCGAAGAATCGTTGCGGCTGCTTTTGCCATGAGTCTTTGCCGACGAACAGAACCACAGGTGCGTCGTGCGGCAGATTCAGCGACGCGCGCACATCGGCTTCGGCGACAGCCTCCGACCGGAGCGCGTCCAGATCGATCCCATTCCCGACGACCACGGTTCTGTGTGTTGGCAGACCGAACTCACGCTGGCAGAACTCTGCACCGCGAAAGGAGTTGACCACCGTGACCGGTGCGCTACGAAACATCCAGCGATACAACTGTGGCTTCGGAAATGGATGCTTGATCACGGTGGAACGAATCGACGGTACCAGCCTCATGCCAGCGCAGCCGAAGCGGGCGAATTGGCAGAGCGCAGCGGTGGCATGCCCCACGGCGTAGATCACGTCGGTGCCCCACGAGCGAAGCAGGCGGCGTAGCGCAAGTACACGGCCGACATCCCAGGTCCTGTGCCGATCGAATCCAACCACCTCGATCCCAGCACGCTGCAACAGTGGTCCGTACGGATCGAGCTCCGGCGACAGCACCACACAACGCACGTCGAACACACTCCGATCGACCCGCCGCACCAACTCGTACACCTGCCGTTCGGCACCGCCTTGGCCGAACTGACCCTGCACGATCGCGACGCGCAGCGGAACGCTCACTCGTGTCTGGTCTCGGGCTTGTGTTCGGCCGCGGGCTCGAGCGACGGTGCGCGCCACGATGTCCACGCGCGGCGGAGTTCCTCGAAGCTCTCACGCCCGATCAAGAAGCGCAGCGCCAAAGCGGGTGGCAAGGAGAGCCCCGCCCGGTTGAAGGCCCAGCGCGACGCTGCAGTCGGGCGCAACAGCGAGATGTTGATCGTTTGGCGTACCGTCTCGGTCCATCGGAACTTCCAGTTGTCGGTTCCGCGCAGGAGGTTCATTTCTCGCGCTCCGAGACCGATCAGCTTCTCGATCACGACACCGGTCATGTAGTGCCCCGGCGAGTATCGATGGTGGCGAAGCGTGAAGCCCATCTGGTAGCCGTAGTAGGTCGTTCCGTGCAGAAATCCGTAGTGGGTCGCAATCGGCTCGCCGCGTGAATAAAGCACCCAAAAGAACAACGCTCCCGATCGGTCGAGCCGTTCCGCCAACCCGCGATGGAACGCCTGGTAATCGCTCTTCTTGAAGTTGCCGCCGCGCTCGGTGGCCTCCATTCGCTCCTGATGCAAGTGGGTCAGCGCAGCGATCCCATCCTCGATCGACAGGTCCAAACCGACGCGCTTCCACTCGACCGCGAGCTCGCGCTCGATCACACGTCGATAGCGTCGCAATTGCTGCCGGAAGTGACTGTTGCGGGCCGCCAAGAAAGCATCGAACGACGCGGGCAACGGAACATACGGGCAAGTCGACTTCGGATCGATGCGACGGACCAGGCCGTGGTGCGTTTCCCAGCGTCGCGCCAGTTGCTGCATCGATCCTTGTGCATCGAGTTCTCCCAACTCGATGAACTGCCAGGCGGGATCGGCCAACAGAAGCGGCGCCACGGCGTCCGCCACCTCGTCCTCTCTGCCTGGTACGACCAAGGCGTCCAAGAAATCGGGGTTGACGACATCGCCATAGCCGATGTTGCGCAGCACGCGCCAGCGCCCGAAGCGACCGCGGCGAGACTGCAAGCACAACGGCACTATCGCGATCGGTCTCGTTTGGTCATAGACGACGAAGATCCGGGATTCGCGGTCGCGACGAAAGTGTTCCCACCATGTGGCAAGGAATTCCCAACTGTTGAACACGTTGCAGGCTCGCGCTTGCGTCAACAGCTCGGTCCAGTCCGACTGCAACTCGGAGATCGGCTGCAGACTGACCGTTAGTTGGCGTGCGGCGACGGCAACGCTCTGGGGTCGTCGTGTGGCGGCATCCGGCAACTCTGACTTCGGCTCTTCCACACCGACACTCATCGCGGCCACCGGCGCGCTGTCGGTTCCAGATCTGGGGTCGCCGGAGCGGGCAGTTCCAATCGCTCGCGAAAGATCTTCCCGAACACTTCCTCGACCAACTCCGAATACAGACGCTCGGTGCGATCCAGCATGCGTGCGTAGGCATATTCACTGCGGGCTCGAGCGCTGGCCAGTGCCGCGAATCGTTCTCGTCGCTCGGGATTCTCCAGCATCGATTCGATCGCTGCACGCAGGGCGCCTGCGTCGCTGGGTGGAACGAGGATCCCCGCACTGCCATGGTCGAGATTCTCGGCGTTGCCGCCGACACTCGTGGCGACGATCGGCTTGCCGGCTGCCATCGCTTCGATCAAGGCGTTGCTCATTCCTTCCGAGAGCGAGGGGAGCACGAACAGGTCGAGCGCGGCCAGGAGGCTCGGCACATCCTCGATCACTCCGGGAAACAGCACGCGCTCGGCCAGACCAAGCGCAGCGACCTTGCTGCGCAGCGATTCGCCGTAGTCGCGCGTTACCTCGCCCGCCAAGCAAGGGTCACGTTCGAATGTCGTGCGAGTACGGGAATCATCGACTCCAACAGGAGCGCATGCCCCTTCACCGGCTAGAGTGTTCCGACGCTGCCCACAAGCAACGTGTTCGGTGCGATCCCCAACCGGGTGCGAAACGGCTCCCGTGCGCCACACGCATACCGATCCAAGTCGACGCCGTTGGGGATCACCCGCAGTTTGTCGCTTGGCGGGTTCTCCTTTTTCAGCGTGAACTCACGCACCGCTTCCGAGTTGCACACGATCCGATCGGCGAACCCGTTGGTGAGGCGATACCCGAGCAGGTGCAAGGGCCTGCCCTTCTTGATCGCGCGACGCGTGGTGATCACGCTCCACGGCCCTCCGATTCGAGCCGCGAGCATTCCGTAGACATCCGCATCGAACAGAAAGGTGTGGACGATCCCGATCTTCTCGCGCCTGACGATGTCGGCCAACTGGAGCAGCGCGCGAAAACGACCCGGCGTGCGCAACGCGCCCTTGATTCCCAACTCATGCACCACGATCCCCTCGGAGCGCAACGTCGGCCCATAGCTGCCTGCCGAACCAAGCACCGCGACGTGCGGCAACGCACGGCCTCGTGCATTGAGACCGCGGGCGAGGCCGACCACGGACAACTCGGTGCCGCCTGGGCCCAGGCTACCGGTGACTAGCAGAACGCGAACGGGCATCGGGGGATCATAGGGTCTGGCCGCAGTTCGCGGGAATTCGCAGCGATGGGGCGGGTTTCGGCACGGGCATGAATCTATGTCCGCAATCGGAAGCCGGCGAGTCCGGCCAGCCTCGCCGCCACTCCACGCCGGGCGAAGCCCGCCCCACGGGTCACCGATCGATCGGCCTCTCAGAGCAGCGCAGGGTAGTCGACGTATCCCTTCGGCCCTGGCGAATAGAAGGTGCTGAAGTCTGGCAGATTCTGCGGCGTCCTCGCCTGCAGGCGACGCGGGAGATCAGGGTTGGCGAGAAACGGCACGCCGAACGCCACGGCATCGGCATCGCCGCTGACAAGAGCCTGCTCCGCCGAGTCGCGATCGAAGCCGCCATTGACGATGAGTGGACCACTGAATAGTCGCCTCAACTGGGACGAGATCCGCTCTCCCGGCACCATGAACGGCCCGGCGATCGGCTCGCTGAGATGCAGGTACGCCAAGCCGAATCGATTGAGTTGAGAGACCGCATAGCCGAAGGTGTTGGCCGGATCGGAATCGCGCATGTCGTAATAGGTGGTTCGAGCCGTCGCGTAGAAACTGATCGATCAGGTATCCGTTGGCGGCATGTAACTCCACACCATCGAAGCCCGCCCGCCGTGCGTTCTCCGCCGCTTTGGCAAACTGCGTGACGATCGGCGCGATCTCTTCACGCTCCAATGCGTGTGGTAGTGGGTATGGCTCCTTGCCGTGGGCGGTGTGGAATTCAGCGTCGGTCACCGCCAGCGCCGACGGCGCTACGGGAGTGGTTCCCTCGATGATCGACGGGTGCGACGAGCGTCCGGCGTGCCACAGTTGCAGCACGATGCTGCCGCCCGCCTCATGCACACGCGTGGTGACGGCACGCCAGCCAGCCTTGCACTTGCGCCTCGCTATGGATTCCCGGTGTGCGCAAGGCGCCGGCACCGCGTGGCGAATTCTGTGTCGCTTCGGTGACGATCAGGCCGGCACTGCTGCGCTGATGGTAGTACTCCTGAATCAGCTCGTTAGGAACATTCGTCTCGGCACGTTGGCGCGTCATCGGCGCCATCACGACGCGATTCCGCAGCGTAAGCGCACCAAAGCGCGCCGGTTGAAACAGTGATGCGTTATTCATGGTTCTCTCTCCAATGGCTGTTGAATGGGTTGAATCAAGGGGGCGATTTCGTCGGCAACGTAGGCACTCAGACGCCCTCCTGTTCGGAGGCACGCGCCTGGTAACGCCACTGCGGGTGCGACGCTTTGATCCGAAACCCGAGGATCCGTCGATACCAGCGCGAGGATCGCTCCACGTTCTGAACGGAAAGTGCGACGGGGGCCACCCGCAGCGCACCGCTTACCGCGGGGCCCGCCACGAAGACCGCTGCTTCGGCCGCGTGCAAGTGCGGCGCGGCAACAACCTGAGCACCTGCTACGTGGAAGGCCAGAACACACAGAGAGCGTAGCGAACTTCGCATCGGTGAAACCTCGGTACTCGTGAGTAGAAGCGGCGTGCGGTTCGAGCGAATCGATCGCTCGGGCGCCGCCGGCGACAAGGGCCAGTTATGCGATGAGGCGGGCCTCGAGCGTGAGTGTGGCCTTGAGTGCTCGCGACACAACGCAATTGAGCTTGGCGTCGGCGGCGATCTCTTGGAACTTCGCGGCGTCGATTCCTGGAATCTTGGCGGTCAGATCAAGGTGGACGGCAGTGATGGTCCAGTTGCCGTCGACCTGCTCGAGGCTCAGCGTCGCACGCGTATTGAGCGACTCGGGCGTATACCCCGCGCGGCCCAAAATTGCCGAGGTCGCCATCGTAAAGCAGCCGGCGTGCGCCGCTGCGATCAACTCCTCCGGATTGGTCCCCGAACCGTGATCGAACCGGCTGGTGAACGAATAGGGTGTGTCGTTGAGCACATGGCTGTCGCTCGTCAACGTGCCGCGTCCGCTCTTCAGGTCGCCATTCCACTGCGCAGAGGCTTGTCGTTTCATTTCTCTCGCTCCTCTCGGCCGCGCTCAGCGCGCCGTGTAGCCGCCATCGACTGCAAGATCCTGCCCGGTGACGAACGATGCGGCCGGTGACGTCAGCCACAACACCGCTTCGGCAACTTCCTCCGGACGGCCGACCCGTCCCATCGGATGTGCGGCGGCCAGCATCTTGGCCAGCTCGCTGGTCTCTTCCCCGGCGAAACGCCGGAACATATCGGTTTGAATGGCTCCCGGCGAGACAGAGTTTATTCGAACCCCGGCGGTTGCGTGTTCCAAGGCTGCCGCGCGAGTCATTCCTACCACCGCATGTTTGCTGGCCACGTACATCGCAACACCTGCCATGCCGATCTGCCCGGCGATCGACGCATTGTTCACGATCGCGCCGCCCCCTGATTGGACCAGCGCCGGAATCTGATGTTTTAGTGACAGAAAGACGCTGAGGACGTTGACATCCAGTTGCTGCCGCGCTTGCGCTTCGGTCTTTTCGGTCAGCGCGCCCATCACTTCGTCGAGTCCGGCATTGTTGAACACGGCATCGAGCCGCCCGTACTGCTCGAGCGTGCGCACTACCAGGCGCGCCACGTCGGTTTCGCGAGTCACATCGGTCTTGACGAAGAGTGCGTCGCCGTTGTTGCGCCGAATCTCATCGACGACCTGCTGCCCTTCTGCCTCACGTCGCCCCGCGACCACCACGTTGGCGCCGTGGCGTGCATAGGCCAGCGCCGTAGCCTTTCCGATACCGGATGTTCCGCCTGTTACCAAAGCCACCTTGCCGCTGAATGTGCTCATCGACACGCCTCCATTTTGTACCGTTCGGTCCAGAATTAGGTAAAGGTTTCGCTATGCATCTAGCAATGACAATGCAACCTTCGCACTGTCGGAAATCCTTCGCTCTCCCGCTCCGAGCTTGGACGCCACGGCCATTCCCAAGAGCGTCACCGTCAGGTGTTTTGCAACGAGTCCAGCGTCCACGCGTGCCCTTATCTCGCCCGCAACTTGTCCCCGTTCGATCGCCGCTTTCAACACCCGCTCCACGGCCCGGAAGTGCTGATCCAACAGCTCGGCCACTTCGGTATCGTGGTGCGCCAGTTCGGTTGCCGCGTTGACGCAGAAACAACCCGATTGAGGGCGCTCCGAGGTCGTGTGCTGAACGATCTCGGCGAACAGCTCGCGAAACGCTCGCTTCACCGACAGCGCGCCGGCGAAGTGCTGCTTCAATTCACGATGATCGTCTCGAGCGTACTTGGTGAGCGCGGCCAGAAACAGTTGTCGCTTGTCGCCGAAGGTCCCGTACAAACTGGCCTTCTGCACTCCCATTCGCTCGGTCAGGTCACAGACGGACGTTGCCTCGTACCCCTTTTCCCAGAACGTCTCCATCGCGGCATCGAGCGCTTTGTCGACATCGAATTCTTTGGGGCGGGCCATCGGCGGCTCCTTTCTGTACTGATCGGTTCGGAATATGCGGATTTCGTACCGATCGGTCAAGAACCCAGCGTAAAGCTCCTGTCACAGTCTGACCGTGGGGTTTTTGGGGCGGTGCGCTGAGTTCGGGCCTAGACCGGCGTGGCGCGCTGAAGAGGGTCGATCTGCGACACCACGAAACGCCGCTTGCCGGACGGCAGCGGCGCGATCTCGCCAACTTCGATCAGATCGATCTGCAGTCCTCCGCCCAACTGACGGTTGAGCGTTTCCAGGACCTCGGCGCGCTTGCGCAGGTCCCATGAGACGCCGGGCACGATCTTCACTGTTAAGTGCTCGACCCGCTCTTGGATCACCTGGAATTGGGTGATCGACCGATCGAACGGACGCAGCGTCAGCGTGAAGAATGTTCCGCCGAAGGCACGCCCGTCGGGCGTGACGATGACATCCAACACCCGCCCGTCGACCGTCGCGAGTTTGGTCCACGAGCGGCCGCAGTCGCACGGTTTGGTTGAAAAGCGTGCGGTATCCTCGATTCGATAGCGAATCAGCGGCATGGTGTAGTTGTCGAGGTCGGTGATTACCAGTTCGCCGGGTGCATCGACCGACATCGGCGGGATCGTCTCCGTCCACAGGCGCATGTCCATCAGATGCAGTCCACCGCCGTGCGGGCAGTCGCTGGCGATCATTCCAAACTCACGAGATGCATAGCGGTTGCGCACGGCGGCGCCGAACAACTCTTGTAATTCCTCGCGGACAGGCTCGTACAGCGCCTCCGCCGAGGTGTAGATCAGGCGCACGCCGAGCGCTCGGCAACGATCCTTGCCGACCTGCCGCGCCAGATGCAAGAGCAGCGACGGGTAGGCCGAAATCACGTCGGGTTTGAAGCGCGACAAGGCGGCGTAGTACTCCCCCACCTTCTCCAGGCCGACGCCGTACGCGGAAAGAAACCGCTTGTTGGTGAGCCTGTCATACCACTGCGCGGCGCGCGACGGCTTGGCATCGAGCGAGGCTCCCCATACGGTGGCTGTGCGCGTGCCGGGTTCGACGCCGTCCCATTCTTCGGTCAGTCGCCCGGCGGCACGACGTCGATCCTGAGTTTCCAAATCCAAGAGGAACCACACGTTCTTTCCGGTCGAGCCCCCGGTCGAGTTGAAACTGATGCGGCTTCGCACCGGGTCGCGTGAGATCAGCGCATCGCCCAACTGGTTGATCAGATCCTTGGTCAAAGCCGGTAGCAATCGCACATGTTCAGGCGCTGTGAAGTCGCCCGGCTTGGCACCAAGACGGTCGAGTTGCTCACTCCAGTAGGGGACGGTCTTGTAGGCATGTTCGATCAACGCTTGCACCCGCTTGAATCGCCACGACTGCAAGGTCTGAGCATCCCAACGTTCCATCGCACGAAACTCGGCCAAATACCGAGGGAACCGACGCTTGCCGCGCCACGCAACAGCGCGGTCTACGAAGGTGGCGATCGGATGTCTGAGGCTCATTCTTCTGCTCCCGGAGGTGTCACACCGCCTGGCTTGACGAACTTTCGGTACAGCCAGATCGCTTTGATCGGGAGTTCCATATAGTGGTTGCCCCGATTGCGCTCGACCTTCAATGCAAAACTCACGACCCACGGGAGCGGTGTGGTAGTCCCCCGGAAGAAACTGGTAGCGCTGATCCTACCGATTCGATCGGGTCTGGTGCCGATGTTGTTGTTGGGTTGTTTCGCACGACTGGGCAATGTTGCAGCCCAGTAGCCGCACTCGTTGAGCAACTCGAACGCCTGCTCGCATGTTCCACCATTGGGCCAACACATGAAACGAACCGGCTTTCCGGTGATCGCTTCGAGCGCCAGACGAGACCCCTCCAGTTCCCAGCGCAGGCGGGCGCGGAATTCTTCCTGACTTTCTGGCTTGGCCGACGGAGGTGCTTCACTGCGATAGACGTCGACTTGCCGCTGAAGTTGTTGGCGCCAGTCGGGGCGCAGGAAAAACTCTCGACCGCCGTGCTCGGCGGTGAAGGCGATCAAATGTGCCGACAACCCTGGGTCGGGTTGAACCGCAGGTGCGGCGAGCGCGAGTCTGTTTTCGTACACCGGCGCACCCCAGGGCAGGTCATCGACCGAGATGCGTTGAAACCAATACGGTTTGCGCTCGGGGAACGCGTTCCACCATGTCGGGCGCAGGTGCCGGAGTTTGAGATCGGGGTGATGAAACTCGATCACCGATTCGCTGTACGGCAACCAGGTGTGCGTTCGACCATGCGATTGCACGTCGAGCACCCCCTGCTGCGCCACCGCGCGCAGTTCGGCTCGATTCATGTATCCGTAGACGTCCAAGTCGCTTTCGCTCAGCTTGCCGGCCCAAACATCCTCGATCGTGGGGCGCACACGTTCCTCGGGCGCGACGAAATCCGAGGGCACGAACACCGTTCCGGTAAATCCGTATTTCTTGAGCAGCGGCGCGGCGTAGACCCAGTTGTCGAGATACCCGTCGTCGAAGGTCAGGACGATCGGCTTGGAAGGCAACGCGGTTCCATGCTCGAGGTGTTGGTGCAATTCGGTCAACGTGATCGTGTGATACCTGCGTCGCTTCAAGTACTGCAGATAGGCCTCGAACATCGCAGGCGGACACCAAAGACTGAAAGCGCCGGGGCGGCCGGCCCGATCACCCACCACGCTGTGCAGCATGACGACGGGCGTCTTGGTGGGGCGCAAACGCCAGAGTGCAGCGTGCGTCAATCCGGTTGCAGCAGCCACGGCGCCCAACGCAAACGGCCCCGCACCGGATGCCGCGGCAGCGATCGCGCCGAGGCTCGCGGCGACGCCCACACCAATTCCTTGTGCCAGGGCGCTCATGCCTGTCTCGAGTCTGTCTCGGTGGGTGGGACTCGCCGCGCCGGATTGCCGAACACAGCATCACCTTCCGTCACGTCGCGCAGCACCACGCTGCCTGGACCGATCCGACACCAGGCACCGAGTCTCACGCCGGGCACGATCGTCGCGTTGGTCTGAACCTCGACTCCTTCGCCGATCATCACGCGACCGGCAACATTCACTCCAGGCGCAATCGTCGAGTAGTCGCCCACCACGCAGTCGTGCCCCACCGTCGCGCCGAGGTTGAGTGTGGTGTGCAGACCGATTTTGGTATCGAACGCGAGGCACACGCCCGCATTGACGATCGCGCCGGCGCCGAACGTCACGCCCGACGCCACCTGCGTCGATGGGTGAATCGCCTGCGCCCATTGCACGCCGACGGCATCGAGTCGTGCCGCTAGCACTTGCTTCGCGCGAGCAGACGCAAGCGCCAGGATCACCAACGGCCGTTCGCTGGCGCGCTCGATCAGCCACTGCAGTGGCCCGAAGACCGGCAGGCCGTCGACCTGCGTGCCGTGGCGGCTCGGATCGTCATCGACGAAACCGAGACACGCGGGCGCAGCGAGCCCAGCCGCGCGGCGCGCCTTGAGTATCTCGAGCGTGCCGCGACCATGCGCTCCCGCGCCGACCAAGATCAAACCGCCCGTCATCGCGACACCTTCTCGTGGCTGTCTTGTTGTCGGTCCTGGGCCTGCAATTCCGCGCGACGTTGTTTCCAGTAGTCGCCATCGGCGATTTGGTTTTGGCCGGCGAGTACCGAGGGGATGGTTTTGAAAATCGCTTTCAGGTCCATCCAGAGCGACAAACGCTCGATGTACTCGATGTCGCGTTGGATCCGCTCCGGCCAACGGATCGAGTTGCGTCCGTTCACCTGCGCCCAACCGGTGATGCCCGGTCGTACCAGCAGTCGCTGCTTTTGGAAGTCGTCATACAGCTCGGCCTGATACCGCAGGCCGGGGCGCGGTCCAACGATGCTCATGTCGCCGCGGACGACATCGAAGATTTGGGTCAACTCGTCCAAGCTCAACTTGCGAATCAACGCACCGATCCGGGTGATTCGCTTGTCGTTGGCTTCGACCAGAATTCCAGCGCCCTGATTCTCGGCATCGAGGCACATCGAGCGGAACTTCGTGAGCGCGAACGGCACGCCATTGCGCCCGACCCGCTCCTGGCGATACAGCACCGGTCCACCATCCTCGAGCTTGATCAGCGCAGCGATCAGGAGCATCGGAATGCCGAAGACCGCAAACACCAAGGCCGCGATCGACAGATCCAGCACACGCTTGCCAACGCGCGCGTAGATCGAGTTGAGCGAAGCCTCGATTCGTGGATTGCTCATGTGCGTTCGAGCGCCGGCTTGGCAACGGTGACCGGCAGCGCCAGTGGCGCGTTTGGAAACACAACCATCCGGCCACCATCGGGATGGCGCTGCTTCAGCGTCGCGACCACATCGTCCCAGGTTCTGGCATGCGCATATCCAGGCCAGAACGATTTGCGAACATCGAAGGTAGAAACACTGGGCGCGTAGATGACAGTCTCGCGTCCGTCGAGATAGCTTCGTTTCACGGGATCACGATACAAGCGCATCCCGGGGCCGTGCAGGCTGTGATGCCCGCGACCCTGCGGACACGCAGCCGCCACGATCACCGTGCCACCGATCCGAACGGGCGCCGGATCGCAGCCACGATAGGCGTTGAAGGCATTGCCAACCTGCAGCATCTCGCCGTCCTTCGGGTACGCGTTGAGCACGCAAGCATCAGCGCCCGGTTCGACGGTCACGGCATAGGCGCGACGGGCCAAGGCCACCGCCTCACGATGCGCTGCGATCGGATGGCCATAGAAGTGCCCAAGCGCTTGACGCTTGCTGCCGGGCACGATGTTGAGCACCGCGTGCAGCCCGGCGGCGAGCGCGATCTCTTCCATCTCCGCGCGTGCGCGATTGCCTTCCACGACACCGAGTCCCGCGCCGGACAATCCGGTGACCGCCGGCCGATGATTCATCTCCAGTGTCTCGATGCCGGCGATGCCGGGCAACACGATCTTCCCACCGCCGCCGAAGCCGGCATATGGATGCGGAAGCACGCACCCCACCGCAAGCTTGATATCGGCCTCGTAGTACCGCTGATTGATCTTGATCGGGATGCCGCTCTTGGACACACCCAGGTCGACGAGCCCTTCATAGGGGTGATGATTGATCACGTCGCAACGCTGCAGCACCGCCTCGCCTACTTTCAAGCGCAATTCGTCCAGTCGCATCGGCGCGTGTCCACCCAACGCGATCACGACGGTGACCCGCTCGGAAGGAATGCCGGCCGCAGCCAGGAGATCGAGGAGCGCTTCCAACGCGGGGGCTGCATCGGCTGGTCGCGTGATGTCTTCCACCGCAATCGCGGCCGAATGCGCACCGCGCGCCATTTCGCTCAGCGGCGGGAGTGCGATTGGATGGGAAAGGGCCTCGCCCAAGGAAGGGCCACGTTCGCGATCGTTGATGTCACAAACATCGACCTGCCATCCGGGCGGCAGCGGCAACGTGACCGTGCGCTCTTCGAACCACGCGCTCCAGCGCAGTTTCACAGCACTCATGAGCGCACCGTTTGTGGCCGAGGAGCGTCGGCCGCGGTCGTTCGCGGGCGTAGCCGCGCCGGTTGTCCGGTGAGCTTGGCAAACTCGGTCAGGAGTCGGTCGGCAAGGTCGGCGCGCTGATATCGCTCGAGGATGTAGTTCTGACCTCGTTGGCCCATCGCATCGCGCTCGGTGGCAGACAGCGCTGCCATGCGACGGATCGCGGCCGCGAGTTCCTGCGGCTGTTCGGGGCGCACGGTGATGCCGCACCTGGCGTCATCGACCAATGTCTTCATTTCCCCTTCGGCAGCGACGATCACCGGGCGGCCGGCCGCCAGGTAGTCGAAGATCTTGTTGGCCAGCACCATCCGTTGAAACGGATGCGCCCAGGTCACGACCACGCTCGCACCCGCGCTGCGAATCGCCTCGAAGGCGGCTTGCTTGGGGATCGCACCCTCGAACCGGCAGCGACTCAACCCCTCCTGTTGTGCGCGATTCATCAGCGCTTCGCGCTCATCACCATCGCCGATGAAACGGAAGTGAATCGACGGATCTTCCTGCACCAAACGAGCGGCATCGAGAACTTGCCCCAATCCATTCCACTTCCCGTGCGCACCGCAATAGACGATCTCGAAGTCGCCGGTTTCTCGGCGCGGCGCCGCTCCGCGACGCGCCGCGTCGACCATCCAATCGTCGACGCCATTGGGCACGAACAGCAGCTTCTCGCGCGCTTGCCCTTCGCTGTGGAGTCCGTCGGCGATCCCTTGCGTGACCGCCACGCAGCGCGCCGCACTGTCGTAGAAGTAGCGCGCGAGCCCCGCAGCGAGTCGCGTTCCCAGACTATCCGGCCGCAGGATCCCGGCCACGACCGCCGATTGCGGCCACAGATCGCGAACCTCGAACACGAACGGCACGTTACGCCAGTGTGACGTCACGACGCCCGGTAGTCCGACCAAGAGCGGCGTCGTCGATGCATAGACCAGATCGGGCCGGCCGCCTTTGAATAGTCCGACGAGTGCAGCCGACGCTGCATAGCTTCCGAAGTTGAGCAGGCGCTTCTTGAAACTGCCGCGGATTCCTGCGTACGACCAAACGCGCAACAAGCGGATACCGTCGACATCCTCTTCCGCAACGAGCTTGCCGCGATAGCGCTCGGGTACAGAGAGCGTTTTGTGGTTCACGGCGCCGGTCACCACCGTCACCTCGTGCCCGGCTTGAGTCCAGGCCCGCGCAAACTGGTACGGCCGCGATCCGCCTGGCTCATGCGGCAGGTTGAAATACTGCACGAAATACAGGATGCGCATCGTCGTGTCAGCTCAGTCGAACGATCTGGGCATCGCCCGGTTCGAGCGTACCGCCGATCTCACGGCGTGCAGCCTCGAGAAACCTGCGAAACGGCCCCTCGCGATTGTCGACGTCGTTGTAGGGGAGAAACGGCCGGCCGGCGGCCCCGGCAGCAACGGTCGCCGGAAGGAGCGTTTCGCGCGCGGCCGCGGCATCGAGCGTGACCGGATTTCGTGCTGCCAGCGTCACACCGGGCCGAGCCGACAGGCTGCGGTCCGTGCGCGATCCCCATCCGATCCATTCCGCGGTAACGACGTGCAGATCGGGCATCCGCACCGTGCGCATCCAATGTCCGAGCGCCCCACCTGTGTGATGAAAATCGAGTGTTGCGTGCTCGGGGAGCAGAAAGTGCGCGAGTCGGCGAATCGGTGACGCCTGTCTATCCGCCCAGCGCCACGCGCTGTGCGAACGCTTCATCCCTATGTAGTGCGTGTTGTAGTAGCCCTCCGGCTCCGTACCGTGAAAGCCGCATGTCATGTCGACCAGGCCCATGTGGTTCTTGACCGCCGCCGTCACGCCGCCGTAGCGGCTGTGATGATTGATCGACGAAACGTTGATCAGCCGCAACGCACGACCGCTCGGTTTACCTTTCTGGAAGACCCCATCTTTGAGATCGATCAGATCGCCGCTGACAGGGGACGTGAAAACCGGCCAAGTCATCGCGCACTTGTTGCCGCCATCGGTGACGTGGCAGTCATCGAGTTGCCAGCGGTAACCATCACCGCTGCCCGGTGCATCGACCCTTGTTCCCCAGCCGGCGTCGAACTGCCATGGATTTGGATTCGGGCCGGCGTCGTGCCAATGGACTTTCCCAACGCGAGCGTCGCCGCGTGCTCGAAAATGCGCGATGACGCCGTTGAGGTTGACGTCTCCGTTGGGCGTCGCGGTCGTCCAGCCGCGCGAGTCATCCTCACGGCAATGATGGTTGTCGGCGACGATCACCTCACCCGTGAAACCTCCCTGACGCGACACGATCGACTCGATCAACGCCACCAAGACATCCGTGTTGGTCATCCCTTGTGCATACCACTGCGAGTTGGGTTTGATCACGACGACATCGTGCTTGCCGATCAACGACTCGGCGCCGCCCCACGCACCGAGTGTCGCCTGGGCATTGCGCTCGGGTGATCCGGTCTTGGCCAGGGTGATCCGGCTTGCAATCTCAGTACTGGTCGGCAGCGGTCCGTCGCCGCACGCCTTCCAGATGTTGCCGACACCGTCGCCGCCCTGGGCGGTAGCCATCGCGGTCAGCCCGGTAAACGCCAAGAGTCGGCGTCGATTCGACGCTCGCACGCGCGGTCGCATGACGATCTTGCCGAAATCTCAAACCTTGGCATGGGCACGCTTGCGCGTGACGAACGCCTCGATCCGGCCGAGGCTTCCCAGGTTCTCGAGCGTGATCTCGTCGTTGCCGACCTTGATCGTGTACTTGTCTTCGAGAAACGCGACGAGCTCGAGCACGCCCGTCGAATCGATCACTCCGCTCTCGATGAACGATGTGTCCGCACTCAACGGTTCTCCCTCGTAGAAGAAGTTGTCGCGAATGAACTGCTCGACCTCTTGCTGAATCGTCACTATTGCCTCCGTAGTATCACGTTGCACTGACTGTCGTGCCCCCGACGTTTCGCTCGGGGAAAAGCTCTGGATCGTAGTCGCTCGTCGCGGCCGGGCGCGACCACGTGTGGGCCAGCACCTGTGCCGAGAGCATGCCGATGAACGCCATGTTCTCGCGTTCTCCTAGGGCTCCGCTAGCCAAGGCCTTGTCGCGAATCGTCTCGGCCCGCACCGGATCGAACAGACCGTGCTTGGCGACAGCTTCGCGACTCAGCAGCTCGATCGCCAGATCGCGGCCGAACCCGCTGCAGAACGAACGCACATTGGGCGCCGTGTACGGCCGCTTGCGGCGCCACAAGACCTCAGGTGGGACGACATCGGCCACGGCTCGGCGCAGCAGATGTTTTTCCTGTAACCCCAACATTTTCAAGCTCGGCGCCAGCCGTTGTCCGAACTCGACGACCCGATAGTCAAGGAACGGATATCGGCCTTCCACGCCGTGACCCAGGCTCATGCGATCGCCCTGCGAAGCCAACAGATGCCCGGCCAGAAAGATCTTGAACTCCAGATACTCGGCGCGAGCCAGCGGCGAGCGTCCGGTCAGCGCCGCGCTGAACTCGCTGAGTACTTCCTCGGTCGGGTCGTAGCCCTGCAGCGCACCACGCAACATCTCGCCGTAGAAGGCGCGGTTTCTTGCACCGTTTCTCCACGTCGGCCGGTGACTGAATCCAAGGTCCTCGACGTCGTCGATCCCCTCGCGGAAGAACGCCTCGAAAAAGGCGCCGGCACGATCCTGCGATCCGACGGCGAACGGGTACAGCCCGCGCAGCAGCGCGGGGCGCAGCCGTGACTCGGGGCGGCGCGACCACCAAGCGCGAATCTTGGTTTCTTTGAAGATGTCGTAGCCGCCGAAGACTTCGTCTGCCCCTTCGCCGGTGAGCACCACTTTGATGCCGCTCTTGCGGACCAATCCGGCCAGTAGGTAAAGCGGTACTGGCGCGGTGCGCATCAGCGGCTTTTCGGCCAGCGCAACCACGCTCGGAAACGCGCCGGCGATTTGTGCGTAGTCGACTTCGATCTGGTGATGCCGCGTGCCCAACGCGCGCACGGCGACCTGCTGCTCGACGCGCTCGTCGTAGTCCTTGTCGGCGAACGCCACCGAGTACGTTTCGAGTGATGCTGCGGTGACCGCGCGCGTGATCGCAACGGCAGCCGTCGAGTCGAGTCCGCCCGAGAGGTAGGCACCGACCGGCACGTCGGCACGTAAGCGGAGCTTGATTGAATCTTCCAACAGCGCGCGCAGTTCCTCGCTCGCCGCCGATAGGTTCCGAATCTGGGTCTCGCGCGAAGCGGGTTCCGGCACATCCCAGTAACGCACCGCGCGTGGCGCACGGCCCGGCTCGACGATCAAGAGATGGCCCGGAGGAAGCTCGTGAACTCCGTCGAGCACCGTTCGCGGTGCCACAGTGGTCCACAACGTGAACGACTGGTCGATCCCTTGGGCATCGAACTGCGCAGGCACGCCCGCTGCCAGCAAACACTTGAGTTCCGACCCGAAGTAAAGACGTCCGCCGCGCTCGGTCCAGAACAACGGGCGAATTCCCAGGCGATCGCGCGCAATCAACAAACGCTGCCGTTTGGAATCCCACATCGCGAAGGCAAAGAACCCATTCAAGCGCTCGACACAGGCATCGCCCCACTGCTCGTACGCGTGAACGACCGTCTCGGTGTCGCTTTTGGTACGAAACCGATGACCGAGCGCTTCCAACACTGGCGTCAGTTCGAGGTAGTTGAAGATCTCGCCGTTGAAACTGATCCAGACCGAGCCGTCTTCGTTGCACATCGGTTGATCGCCGGTCGACAGATCGATGATCGACAAGCGCGCATGCGCGAGTCCACAGGCACCGTCGCGCCGCAATCCGAAACCATCGGGGCCGCGATGCCGCACCGCTGCGATCATCGCCGCCAACTCGGCTGGTTGCGGCACGGCATCGCCGCGGCGGTCGAGTATCCCGGCAATGCCGCACATGGTGACGGGCTCCCCGCGGAACCTATTTCCAGCCTTCCTGGTTATCCAGGAGCTGGTCATCGGGGACCGGGCGCAACGGCTTGGCCGGCGAGCCCATCACGATCGTCTTCGCCGGCACATCGCGTGATACCACGGAGCCGGCAGCCACCAAGGCGTCAGCACCGATCGTCCTTCCCGGCAGCACCGTGACGTTCGCTCCGATCCGAGCGCCACGCTCCATCGTCACCCCCTTGTGGTACTTGAATCGGTCCTTGGTGCGTCCCAGGAAGTTGTCGTTGGTGAACGTCACCTCGGGGGCCACGAAACACCCTTCGGCGATCGACGACAGCGCCGTGATGTAGGCTTCGGTTTCGATCTTGCAGCGACGGCCGATCGTGACCTTGTTTTCGACCGTCACCCCACGACCGATGATCGTCATCTCGCCGATCGTGACGTCCTCACGGACGGTCGCTTGATCGGCCAGCATGACCTTGTCGCCGATCTGTGCGCCGCGATACACGATGACGTGCGCACCTATCAGGCAGGCGTTGCCGAGCGTGAGCGCAGGCAGCTCCTTGATGGTTGTGATCGCCGAAGCGGCCGCGCGCATTGGCGTCTTACCCAACACGACATGATCGTCGACGCGACACTCATCGCCGAGCACCGTGTCGGCGTGGATCACGACATAACTACCGACCTGGCAATTCTTCCCGAGTTTGACGCCGGCATGCACAACGCACCCGTGGCCGAACACCGTGCCAGGGCCGATCTGTGCGCTGGGATGAATCACGCTGCTGCCAAACCCCGTCGTGGCGGTACTCACAGTCGAACCTCCAAAGAAGCCAGTTGGACAGGTGCTCCGCCCTTATCCAGTGACTGTTGCGCCGCTTCCAGCATTCTGACGACGGTCAGGCCATTCTGACCGTCGCTGCGTGGGGTCTTACCCTCGCGGATACAGGCCAGGAAGTGCTTGGCCTCTACCTTCAGCGGCTCTTCGAGTTTGATGTTGGGAATCAGAATGTCGCCCGAGCGCACGGTGAGATGTTCCTCGTAACCGACCGCGGCTGGGACGCGATCGGCTCCTTTGTCGTAGACACGGACCTTCTCGGCCGACATGTCGTCGAAAACGGCCATTCGCTTGGTGCCGACCAACACGATTCGGCGCGATTTGTGCGGGTCGAGCCACGACACGTGGATGTTGGCCATGCGCCCGTCGCGGTAACGGACATTCGTAAAGACCACATCGTGGATGTTGGGTTGCAAGTACGCAGCACCGCGCGACGAGACGTCGGCGATGTCGGTGCCCAACAAGAACGCCGCTACCGAAAGATCGTGCGGCGCAAACGACCACAAGGCGTTCTCGTCCTTGCGGATCGTGCCGAGATTGACTCTCTCGCAGTAGACGTATCGCGGCTCGCCGAGCGTACCGTCGTCGATCAACTGACGCAGGTACAGCACGGCCGAGTGATAGAGCAGCAGATGCCCCGCCATCAGCACCTTGCCGCTTCTCTCGGCAGCAGCGACGGTTGCTTCCGCGTCCGCCACCGAGAGTGCCATCGGCTTCTCCACCAGGACGTGCTTTCCGGCGTGCAACGCCGCTTGCGCCAGCGGCGCATGCGAGGGTGACGGTGTGGCGATGACGACTGCGTCAACGTCCTCACACGCGATCAGACCCATGCCGTCTTCGAACAGTTTCAGGTTGGGGTAGTTGCGCGAAAGATTCCCACGCACCTCCGGCCGCGCATCGGAGACTGCCGTGAGTTTGCACTCCGACACTCCCGCGAAACTACGGACGTGGTTCATGCCCCAGGCGCCGGCGCCAATCACGCCGATCCGAATCATGACGCACCCCTTCCGTGGCGAGCTGCGACCCTCGCTTCGTACTGCTCGGTGAATCGTCGGTTCACGCCTGAACCCGGTTGCGCTCCAACCAAGCCAACAGCTCGGACTTTTTGTAGCGCAACGACGAGGTGCGTCCGGAACCCACGCGATAGGCCGGTAGCTGCTTGCTCTTGGTCAACTCCCAGAGCTTCGTGCGGCCGATCTTGAGGAACTCTTGCGCCTCGCGGCTGGTGAGGATCTCTTCCTCGCGGTCAGTCATTTCGGTCGTAGACATGTGCTCTGTCTCCCTTCCTTGTTGTTGCCGGAGCGGGCCGCTCCGGTCTTCCCCGTTGATGGTTCGTGCTATAAAGCCCTTCCCTTCCGAAGAGCCAATTCGTGTTCGTTGCTGCCACTCTGCAAGCCTTGGTCCGGAGCGAACCAGACGCGAATCTCGCGGTGCCTGCCGATGCGTGGCCTGCCTTGCTCGAGCGTGCTGCCGACACCGACTCGCTCGGGCTTCTGGCCTTGGTGTGCGAATCTGCGGGTGCGCCCGCCGCGGTGCGAGAAGAACTCGATCGGCATCTCATCCGCGAGGCGCGCCATCAAGCGTTGTGTTGGGTGGAGGCCGAGCGCCTTTGCGCCGCGCTCACCGCAAACGGCATCGCTTCCGTGGTTCTCAAGGGAGCCGCACTGGCGCGTAGCATCTACCCGCGCCCCGGAGTCCGAACCTTCCGTGATCTCGATCTGCTGGTGCGCCCTGATCAACGTGACGCGGCTCATCGGTTGCTGCTGACCCTCGGATACCAGGATGCGGTCCCCGCAGCGCTGCTCGAGGTTTACCGTCGCGATCACTTCCACTTCATCCTCGAAGGCGTTGGCCGCCCGCGCGTGGAACTGCATTGGAGTCTCGTGCGCCCCGACGAACCGTATCGGCTCAACGCGGACGATCTTCTGCTCGATGCTCGAGAAATCGTCGGAATCAATCGCTTTCCTTGTCCTCACCCCGATGGCCATGTCTTGCACGTCGCGGCCAGCCTGCTGCGAAGTGGGTTTACGGAATTCAAACGACTGATCGATCTCGATCGACTGATCCGGAGTGGGGCAGAAATCCGCTGGGACCGTGTCGCCGGTTTGGCGAATGAACGGGGCCTGGCTTTGGCGCTTCGGCTGAGCTTGGATCTTTGCGGCGAGATGTTGGGCACCGATGTCGCGCCTGCCGCAGCTTCGCTGGCCCCCTTGGGAGTCATCCGCAAACGCCTCGACACAATTGGAGTGCGATCCTTCCCTCTCCATGAGCCGCCCGCCGATTGGCGTCCCGTGCGCCATGCCGTGCGCTATTGGCTGCTGCATCGCCGTCTGCACGTCGTAACGCAGTTCATCGCCAACCCGCGTTTCGAGAGAGCTCGATTGGCGGTGCTCGGCACACCTCTGTGGCGTCGGCTGCTGGTTGCCGGAAAACGCGTTGTGATCGCGGCCTGGTTGGCCGCTTGGCAACTTGGATGGACGTCGGCGCCGGCTCATCGCGGTCGCACTCAGCTCTGACGCTTCGCGGTCCACGACTGGACCTCGGGCGGCAGATACGGTTGGTACTCGGGGACGACCTCACGCAGTGTGTGACGGATCGCGAGGTCATCCATGTCGACCGCTTGGCGAATCAGCTTCGCGACCTTCTCATCGAGGCCGGGCGTGGTTTCTGCCGGCGCCGGAACCTTGAAGATCTTGTGATGTGCCGTCGCCTGCGATGGTTCGCGCCCGCTGAACAGCTCTTCGTTGAGCTTCTCGCCGGGGCGCATGCCGACGTAAACGACCGGGATGTCTTTGTCCGGCTCCAGCCCATGCAAACGGATGACGCGCCGGGCGAGATCGTCGATCAGGACCGGTTCGCCCATGTCGAGTACGAAGATCTCGCCGCCCCGCGCCATCGCCGCAGCCTGGATCACCAGCGCCACCGCCTCGGGGATGGTCATGAAGTAACGGCGGATCTCTTTGTGCGTGACCGTCACCGGTCCACCACGTTCGATCTGCGCCTGGAACATCGGAATCACCGACCCGCGGCTGCCGAGCACATTCCCGAATCGCACCGCGCAGGCGATCGTGTTGCGATAGCGACCCGACTGCACGTACATCTCTGCGACACGCTTGCAGCATCCCATGATGCTGGTTGGGTTGACGGCCTTGTCGGTAGAGATGCAGACCATCCGCTCAACCCCGAACTGATTGCAGGTCTCCAGCACGTTGCGTGTGCCGAGGATGTTGTTGAGCACCGCTTCATCCGGGTTGAGTTCCATCAGCGGCACATGCTTGTCGGCGCCGGCGTGAAACACGATTTCCGGTTGGAATCGCCGGAAAATCTCGACCAGTTTGTGCTTGTTGATTACGTCGCCGATCACTTCGACCAGTCGGGTATCACCACGCTTGGGTTGTAGTTCCTGGTGGATCGCGTAGATGCTGTTCTCGCCGCGGCCGAACAGGTGAATCTCCGCCGGGCGGAAGCGCAGAATCTGCCGGCACAACTCCGAACCGATCGAGCCTCCTGCACCGGTGACCAGCACCCGCTTGCCGCGCAGGTAGGCGCTGACCTCGTCGATATTCAATTCGACCTTCGGTCGACCCAACAAGTCTTCGATCCGAAGGTCACGTACATCCGACATGCGCGGCGCACCGTGCACGAGGCTCGCCAGGTCGGGCAGGATTTTCAGCTTGGTGCTCGTGGTTCGGCAGATGTCGACGATTGGGCGGATGACTTCTGCCGTGGCCGACGGAATCGCGATCAACACCTCGTCGACCTCATGTTGCTCGACCAGCCGCGGGATATCGTGACGGGTGCCGCGCACTTTCACGCCGTGAATGTGCAGCCCCTTCTTGGCGGGGTCGTCATCGACGAACGCCACCAACTGGTAGCCGAGCTTTTGATTGCGAGCCATTTCTCGCGCCAGGCTCTCGCCCGCGTCGCCGGCGCCAACAATCAGGATGCGACGTGCACCGCGGTGCAATCCCTTGGGCAGCAGCCGGCCAAGCATGTGCGACAGCCAGCGGCTCTGCGCCGTACCCATCCGCTCACGCATCAGACGTGGCGCGATGCGTGCGGCGCCGCACAGCATCAGCGTCAGCATCAGATCGAGCGCAACCACGCCCTGCGGAACTTTTACGGTGCGGCCATACCAAACCGCCAGAAGAGCCAGCGATGAGACGGCCGCTGATTGCAGCAACCGCACCATGTCGTCGAGTGAGGCGTAGCGCCAGAGTGTTCCGTAGGATCCGAATGCCGCGAAGATCGCAACCTTCACCACAACTACGATCGGCAGCCAAAACACCATCTGCTCGAGTGAGTTGGTGGGGAACGGTGCGCCGAAACGCAAGAAGTACGCGGCTGTCATCGCGACCGCGAACAGCAACGCATCGACACCGGCCTTGGCCAGTACCAGCGTTCCGCTCTGCAATCGCTGCCGCATGCTCAAGCCTCTCGTCGCGCGCGAACCTGCGTCGATGGGGAGGCGGTGCTCCTCCACGCCGCATAGGTTTGAAGAATCCCGCTCGCTGTACGCAGCGAGTCGTGTCGAACCTTGGGCATCGTTTGCAGCAGCTCGCGTCGCGCTACCAACGAGACCAGCGAATCGATCTCCGGATCATCGGGAGCGACGCGCTGGGCCTGCTCCTCGCGATAGCGCTCGAGCGTCGATTCCGGGATCGAATCGGTCGGCAACAACACGGCGTCCAGTGTCCCCTCGCCGGCATGTCGCCACACGGCACGGACGTGCTCGGCAGCGGTGTAGCCACCGGTCTCTCCCTGCTCGGTCATGGCATTGATGACCAGTAGTCGCAGCGCCGTCGTTCGCTTCAACGCCGCGGCAATTTCGGGCACCAACAGGTTGGGCAGAATGCTGGAGTACAAGCTACCGGGACCGAGAACCACGATGTCGGCTCGCTCGATCGCCTCGGCGACGCCCGGTGTGGCTGCTAGGTTCGCCGGCGACAGGCGCAGTTGTTCGACACGCTCGCCTGCTGCAGCGATGGAGGTCTCACCGGTAATTTGTTTGCCGCATGACAACTGAGCCACCAAGCGCGCTGGCGCCAGAGCGCTTGGCAGTACGCGCCCCTGGATGTTGAGCACCTCGCCGACGAGGCGAACCGCGGCCAAGAACCCGCCGGGCTCTTCCTGCGCGAGCGCTGCCAGGATCAGGTTGCCGACGGAGTGACCTTCGAGCGTTTCGCCGCTTCGGTATCTGGTTTGGAATAGCCGGGACATCAGTGGTTCATTGTGCGAGAGCGCCACCAGGCAGTTGCGAATATCGCCCGGCGGGATCATCCCCAGTTCCTCGCGCAACCGTCCGGAACTTCCGCCTTCGTCGGTAACGGTGACGACCGCCGTCAGGCGATCCTTATCGTCGGTCCCTTCGGGAAACAGCAGCATCTTCAGGCCGCGCAACACAACGGGAAGCCCAGTGCCTCCTCCCAGAGCCACCACGCGCAAGGCATAGGGAATGGTCTCAACGTTCTTCACGGTCGTAGTAGCTCCCACCGTACTCGTCGTAGCGGTAGTAATAACGATCGACCAATGTGTATCGAACGTCGTTGAGCACCGTTCCGATCACGCGACCGGTGGTCACCTGAGCGAGCGCCTTGCGCACGATTTGGCGCGACGTCAGCCCGGCGCGAATCACGAAGATCAGGCCGTCGGCATAAGAGTTAAGGATGTTGGCATCCACGAACCGCATCAGCGGCGGTGCGTCGATGACAACTGCATCGAAGCGATCGCGCAGTTGACGCAGCAGCCGTCGGAATCGCTCGGATTTGATCACTTCGGCCGGCTTGTCCGGGGGATGACCGGCCGGGAGCAACTTGAGTCGCGATTGATTCAGGTCGACCAACGCAGCGTCGAGTTCGGCGCGATCTTCGAACACATCCATCCAACCGAGTTTCGGTTTGGACAGCAGGAAATGATGCACGCGCGGCCGATGCAGGTCGACATCCATCAACAACACCTTGCGATCGCGATCCTCGGCCAGCACCAGCGAGAGGTTCATCGACGTCAGGGTCTTGCCCTCGGCTTCGCGGCTGGAGGTCATCACGATCATGCGGTACGGATGGTCGTCGCGTGCACCGAGGTGATCTACGTGCGTCATCATGCGGCGATAGCGCTCGGTAACAGGTGAGCGCGGATCGACCAGCGGCAGCAACATTGGACTGGGAGCCAAGTCCTTGGGCGCACGACGAGACGACTCGATCGCTCCGCTCGCCTCGCTGGCGATCGGAACACCGACGACCGGCGGGCGATCGCGCTTCATAACGCTCCCTTGCGTACGTCAGCGCGTTTCGTGTTGCGCACGCCTGTACCTCGCTTGAGGTTCTCGGCACGCGTGAGATCGGGAATCACCGCCAGAATCGGGAGGTCGATCGAGGCCGCAAGTTGCTCTTCGCTCTTGAATGACTGATCGAAGACCTCCAAGAGCAGGACCAAGCTGATACCCAGACCGCCACCGACCGCCAGGCCCATCAGCAGGAACAACTTCAGATCAGGGAAGAACGGATCCCGCGGCGGCTGCGCCTTGTTGAGAACTTGCAACTTCTCCGCCGACTCATAGGCCTCGACCTGCGTGCCGGTGAGCGCGTCATTCTCTTTCTTCTTCGCATCATCGAAGTCGTGGGCGAGCGTTTGCTCTTCGCTCTCCAATTTCGAGAGCTCGACCTGCCAACGCGGTGTGTTCTGTATGCGCGATTGGATCGCAGAGTTTTGCTCGGTGAGTCGTTGGCGCTGGGCACGGTACGCGTCACGCTCGCGGATCTGCGCCGAGCGCTGCTGTTCCAACTGCTGGCGCGCCAATTCCGAGGGTGTTATCTGCGTACCGCCGGCTTCATCGGTCACTCCCAGGCTGGCTTTCAACTGCTCGATGCGACGCAGCAGCTTCTTCACATCGGGATGCTCGTCAGTTTTTCCCTGATCTCTCATCGCGGCCAAGTCCGACTCGGCCTGCGCCATCTCGGCGTAACGCGCGTCGCTCGGTGACTCGCTGGGCGCAACAACCATCGGTGCGCGCAGCTGCAAATCGAGTTCCTGGATTTTGTTCTCGGCGTCGCGGATCTCGCGATCGAGGCGTGTGATCTCGTTGTTGTTGGTCTGGATCTGCTGAAGATTGGCCGGTTGATAGTCCTGCAGTTCGAACGCGTGCTCGGCCCGCAGGCGCTGCGTCTGCCCGCGCACCTCTTCGAGTCGTTTTTGGATTTGCTCGCGCCGCCGCGTCAGGTTGTCGAGTGCTTCGTTGGCGATATCGCTGCGAATCTGTTTCGACGCTTGGATGTAGATATTCGCCAACTCATTGGCGACCGCAGCAGCGGTGCGAGGGTCGTTCCATTGGATCCCGAGGTCGAAGTACCGGCTGCGAATGTTGATGTCGAGCTGCTTTTGGTCGTCGACCAACCTGGTGAGTTCGGAAAGGTCGCGTGGTCCGCCAGGCGATCCCACGAGTTTCAGTTGGTCGTCGAGCGCCTCCATGTACGACTCGGAGGTGATGGCAGCCCCGATCTCGGTAACCAACTGCTCTGTCGATAGTTCGACCGTCGGATTCATCAGCGCTTTGGAGATCTGCTGACTGCGTACCATGACGCGGGTCTGAGCTTTGTACTTTTTCGGGAACTTCATGTAGAGCGCCGCCGCAAAGATGATCCCGACGATCGTGGGCACCACGATCCACCACTTCCGGCGGAAGAGGATGTCCAGATACTCTTTGAGCACGGCGCTGTTGTTCTGCACGATCGGCGTTCCTCAACCGCCCCGGGACAGCGGCGCCCAACGGATCCCCAGTGTGAAGATCTGGTAGTCGATTGCTGGCGGGGTCGTGTCGAGCGTCGGGCTTGGGTCGGCGCCGGAGGACTGTCGAGTCGAACTCGAGGACTGATCGACCTTCTCGCCAGCGACCACCAATGCCCAGTGTGAATTGAACGCCGCGCGATACTCGGCGCGATACGCCTTGGTCTTCGAGCGCGCCAATGCCTGGTTATCGTCCAGTGGCGTGCGATCGGCGTAGCGCAATCCAAGATTGAATTCGGAGAACCTCCCGATCGGGT
Source organism: Acidobacteriota bacterium (assembly GCA_046331425.1). Lineage (GTDB taxonomy): Bacteria > Acidobacteriota > Polarisedimenticolia > J045 > J045 > JANNUT01. The sequence continues at coordinate 131,533 of JAXLQU010000002.1, read as the reverse complement.
GCAGATAGCCGATGGTTGCCGAGTCGGTCAGCGACGCGCCCGAAACACCCAACGTGTTGGTGACATCGCGACCTATCCCTGCCGTAAGCTGCCCTCTCGCCCCGACCGTGCCGCGCACCGTTACCGAGCCAACGGTGTCGGTCGCCGAGGTTGCGGTGACGTTGGTGAGTTCGCCCGGGTCGCGCAGTTTGCTGAAGGCAGCACCCGCAGATATGTCGACTTGCAACCGCTCGATGCGCCCGAAGGTCCATCCCCCCAACACACGGCGCACATCGCGCTCTCCGCGTGCCCCTTCGTCGATCCGGTTGATGCGCAGTTCACCGCGGACGCGCGACGACTCGCTGAGGTCGTGTTCGATCCCGCCGCGCACACCTAGATCCTGACTATCTTCCAAGGTAAATGCGCTCGTCGCCGAAGGGTCCGATGGGCTTCCGCCGTTGGCAGCTGGATCGGTGAACTCCACCGCCGTGTCGTCGTACTTCGTGGTGGCTGCGGCGACGCCCCACAACCAGCGCAGTCGGGGACTCTGTTCGATGTTGCCGTTCAAACTCGCGGCCATGGTGTCGTAGCGTGTGCGTGGCAACGCGACCAAGTCCTGAGTGGTGTCGTCGAACGACAGCCTGGAGCGCTCGCGCCGAACCCAAGAGAGGCTCGCATCCCAAGCGGTGCGCTGGGAGAGCTGAGAGTTGACACCCAGTCGCAGCGCGTGAGAGGTGTTGTCCAACTCCGACAGATCCTGATACTGCTCGCGCTCCGGCGTGTAGCTCATCGTGACGGTTGCGCGTTCGGTGCGTCGCGATGCCGACAGATCGACCGCAACCGAGGCGACTTTGTCGGACTGTGGCTCGCCGTCGACAAGCAGGACATTGCTGTTGTCCTGAGCGCTCAGCGTCACCACCGGCTCGAACCGCCACTCGGCAGCGTCAGCAATGGCAACCGCGGCGGCACTGAGCAACGCAAGGAGAGCCAAACGGCGCATCATTGGACCACCACCACATCACCGGACATCAACCAGATATCGCTCTCGGGTGCCTTGCCGTTAAGTAACTTCTCGTAGTCGATCACGATTTGCTCGCGCCCCCTAGCGCCATCGCGCATCACGACGATTTTCTTGGACGCAAACGGATTGAGCCCCCTTGCCCGACTCACCGCTTGCAACAGCCTCATCGGTACCTGCGACTCGAGCATCCCTTGCTCATTCACTTGACCGAGCATGAAGACGCGATACGAGTTGATGGTGGTCACCGAAACGGTGACGCTCGCCTGCTGGTATTTGGCTAGTGCGTTACTGATCTCGGCACCGAGCTCGGTGGGTGTCCTGCCCTCCGCCACTAGGTCGCCAGCCAGCGGGATGGTGATCCGGCCATCGGGCCTGACCAGACAAGTTTGGGTCACCTTGTCCTCGAACACGTAGACGCCGAGCGTGTCTCCCGCGCCGATGCGGTACTCAGCCTTGCTCGCAGGTGAGCGCGCGGGCGGTGTGTTGGCGGGCGGTTCTGCCGATTGGGCGACACCAACCATCACCGCGCTCAGCATCAAGGCTGCGCGAACGAACGGGAGCACCAAGGACAACTCACCCTTGGCGCGGGCCACAGAGGTCAGCCGCATCTCCCACACCCTCCTATTTCGTCCCCTACTCCCCGCAGCCTGTCGCTGTGTGTGGAGTCTCCCCGTAACGCGTCCTTGTTACCCGAATCTTCCAGAGTGGATGGCTAGGCCCGGCCATCCGGAAAGTCAAGTTCCGAAGACCGTCGTAACTATTTCGATTTGTTTCGGCCTGTTCGATAGCTTGCCATCGAACGCCACACCCAGTGCTCAGGACCTAGACACTTCCCTTTCGGTTTAGAGCGACCCAATCCGATTGGTTCAAAGCATACCTGCAAAGACCGCATATGCCATCGCGGGCAGGAAAACCCTTGCCCCAAGAGGCTTTCCGTGGGAGGTGGGGAGCGGTCGGGTGCACCCGCCACTCGGTCTCCAGCCCCGAGCGTCGATGTTCAGCCGCCGACCCTGGGGAAATCCGGAGTTCAGAGTCGATACGCGATGAAATCCTCGGTCAAATTCGAACGCTCGAGGTTGAGAGCCAGACGATTTGAGTTGCCGGGAGGGGCGCTTCGGCGTACCTCAACCACACGGTGGGCGCCGGCCTTTTTTGGAGAACCATGGAAGCCATGCCCGCCGGCGGCTCGGGATTCGGACCGACTTCAGGCTATTCTCCTCGGCGGAGGGCCCAGCGGTGCGACCCCAAGCGCGCGTCGACTTGAAGAGCGTGGATCTGGAATCGGAGTTGCTCATTTACGACGAGCGCCGCCGGCTAGTCCACCTTCTCAACTCGACAGCCAGACGCATTTGGCAGATGTGCGACGGTACGCATCGGGTGGACGAGATCACGAGCGAGGTGACCCGTCTCTTCCCAGAGCAACCGTTGAGCCAAGTGCAGAGCGACGTTGAGCAGGCGCTTAGTTCTATGGAGTCTCAGGACATCATCGTCTGGGTCTCCGAGGAAGTGGGGAATCAGGCCAGCAGTGAGCGATGACGAGTAGGGTTACACGGGGATCGTCACGCGCGTTTCAACCGCAAGGGGAAGGTGGACAGACATGAACATTCAACCGGACGGAAATAACGGCCAGTCTCAGGGCTACGAGTCGCCGACGATCCAGACCTTCTCGCAGGAGGAGTTTCTGGCAGTGATTGGACCGGCCCAGGGCTACAACGCCGGAACACATCCAGGGGCTCCCGGCGGCAATATCGACCGGCCCCGTCGCGTCATCGTCGGAATGCGCTGAGGTCGATTCGCCAGGACAGTTTCGTCTTCTCACGGCCGCCATCTGTGCGGCCGTTGTGTTGTCTCACTCTTAGCATTCGCGCGTGGATAAGAGTGCGCGTTTCTGCGTTGCGCAGGCGGCTTGGTTCGCCTAGAGTACCGCGCTGCTCGGGCGGGTCCTGCCGAGCGCCCCTCCCTTACGATCACAGCAGGTTGTTTCGGAGGCGGTAGACCGGGCGCCCGTAGCTCAATTGGATAGAGCACTTGACTACGGATCAAGAGGTTAGAGGTTCGAGTCCTCTCGGGCGCACCAAATCTCGACCCGACGTCAGTCCCTTCGACGAGCCCGCCGCGATGAGCGTTGACGACAGCGTCTGGATGCAGCGCGCGTTGGACGAGGCGAGGCGTGCGGCACTCGAGGACGAGGTTCCCGTTGGAGCCGTGGTGGTGCAAGCAGATCGTCTGCTAGCGGTCGCGCACAATCGCACGCTGACGGCCAACGACCCGACGGCGCACGCCGAAATCGAGGCGATTCGTCAGGCGGCGATCAACATCGGCGCTGCGCGACTTCCTGGCACCGTCCTCTATGTGACGCTCGAGCCTTGCCTGATGTGCTTGGGGGCTGCCGTGCATGCGCGAATCGGGCGCGTCGTATTCGGGGCGTCCGATCCGAAAGTGGGCGCAGCGCAACTGTGGAATTCGGTTCCGGTCGGCTTGCGTGGTCTTAACCATCGTGTGGAACTCGAGGGTGGAGTTCTCGCCGCCGAATCGGCTGATCTATTGCGCGAGTTCTTCCGTCGCCGACGATGACGTGCCGGCGCACGCCTGGTGCGGCTTGGCGCCGCTATGGCATCATCCGCGACGGAGGGATGACCGAGTGGCTTATGGTGCACGCTTGGAAAGCGTGAGTACGGGAAACCGTACCGGGGGTTCGAATCCCCCTCCCTCCGCCAGATTTTTCGTTCCGTAGCTCCCGTTTCATCACTTAACTTATGGGGCTCGCCCCTCGGCGACACGATCCCGTGAACCCCGTCAGGCCCGGAAGGGAGCAGCGGTAAGCGGACCGTCGGGTGTGTCGGGGTTAGCGAGCCCCACTCATTCGAAGCACTGGAGGTTGTCGTGGCACGTAGGCCGCTCGCCCGCACCTATCGTCCGCAACGCTTCGCTGAGGTGCTTGGGCAGGAAACGCCGGTACGCGCATTGGGACGAGCTGCGGCATCCGGCGATGTGGCTTCTTGTTACATCTTCTCCGGGACACGCGGCATCGGAAAAACCACCATCGCGCGACTCTTCGCCAAGTCTTTGATCTGCGAACAAGGCCCGGCCGTCGATTGCTGCGACAACTGCGTTCCATGCCGGGAGGTGAGCGAGGGCAGAAACATGGATGTCCTCGAGCTCGATGCGGCCACGCACACCGGGATCGACGACATCCGGGAACTGCGAGAGGCAGCGCTCTACCCTCCGTCACGCGACCGTTATCGGCTTTTCATCCTGGACGAAGCTCATCAACTCTCGACGGCCGCTTGGAACGGCCTATTGAAAGTCCTGGAAGAGCCGCCGGCATGGTGCGTCTTCATGTTTTGCACGACCGAGCCGCACAAAATCCCTGCCACGATCGAATCGCGCGCGCTGCACTTCGCATTCAAGAGCCCTCCTGCAGCACAGCTACGTGCCCATCTCGCTGACGTAGCGAAGCGTGAGCAGCTCAGCGTCGATACCGAAGCGCTGGCGCTCTTGGCAGAGACCGCGAACGGTTCGGTGCGCGATGGCTTGTCGGCGCTCGACCAGGTGCGCGCGCTATCGGGCGATACCATCGACGCAGCGGCTGTGCGTCAAGCGCTCGGGTTGATTCCTGGTGAGGCGATCGGTCGGTTCGTGCGCGCGCTGGGCGGCTCGGATGCCGGCGCGGCGTTGGCGGTGATCGGTGAGATCGAGGAGGAAGGCCAGGATCTGCGGTCGTTCGCAGCAGAAACGCTGGAGCGAGTGCGCCAACTGGCGATCTATCTCGCACTCGGCGGCAAAGAAGTTCCTTTGCCCGTCGAGATCGATCCCCAAACTGCAGCGCTGTTTTCGCTCGAACAGTTGGTCTGGCTCGGCAAGGTTCTCGATGAGACCGAGAGTCGACTTCGCCAAAACGGGCCGACGCGCGCGCTGCTCGATCTCGCCGCCGTTCGAATGACAAAACTCGCGGATCTCTCCGATCTGGCTACGCTGATCGACCGATTGGAAACTGGCGTTGCCGGCGGCGCGGCACCTCATCGATCGGCCCCCACCTCTCCCGCGACACCGGCCGTTCGTCAACGGTCTGGGTCAATTCCGACCCCTGCTTCAGATTCGCCGTCAGGCCCGCGCACGAGCACAACCACGACCGCGGAATCTGCTGATCGTTCAACCGGTATCGCGATTCAGGCCGGCGACTCATTTCGACAGCATCTGATCGCTCTCGCCGGAGAGATCAAACCGGCAATGGCTGCCTACCTCAACGCGGTTCGTGAGGCTCGACTCGACGCCAACGGTGGGTTGCGACTCGTGCTCGCGCCCGGCAAGGAAATCTGGAAGGACAAGTTGCTCAATCCAGCGACCCGCGAGGTGTTGGACGAAGCGATTCGCCGCTTGGCGGGCAGAAGCCTCAGCTCCTTGAATGTCGACACCGGCGATGCACCGCCACAACCACAACATTCGGTCACGCGACGCGAAGTGTTGGAAAAAGCGCGCAAGGACCCCGCGGTGCGTCAGTTGTTCGATCGGTTTGGCGCTGTTGTACTCGATGGACAACCGTTGAATTCGCAGGAGGAATGACGTGTTTCCCGGAAACCTCAACAAGATGTTGGCCAAGGCACAGAAGGCTCAGGAACAGATGCAGGCCGAGATCGCTGCACTGCAGGCTGATGGTTCGGCGGGCGGCGGCGCGGTGAAGGTCACACTCGACGGAAGCAAGAACCTGATCGCCTTGTCGATTGCACCGGAGGTGATGGAAGAAAAAGACCCTGAGATTCTCGCCGACCTGATTCTCGCCGCGTTCGGCGATGCAAGTCAGAAGGTCGACAGCGAGACCAAGAAGCGCATGGGAGCGATGATGGGTTCACTCGGACTTCCTCCCGGTTTTGGACTCTAGTCGCGTGAGCGAACTGCCCGAGCCGGTCGAGCGCGTGGTGGCGCTGTTGTCGCGGCTCCCTGGCATCGGACGACGGTCCGCTCAACGGATCGCGTTTCATTTGATTCGCCAATCGGCGACCGACACCAAGCTGCTGGCGGAGGTCATCGCGGGATTGCCGGATGCACTCGGACCCTGTTCGGTCTGCGGGAACCTCGCCCCCGTCAAGAAGCTCTGCGCCGTGTGCGAGGACCCGCGACGGGACCGAAGCGTGATCTGCGTGGTCGAGCAGGCCGACAACTTGGCGGCGATCGAGCGCACGGGCGTCTATCGCGGGCTCTACCACGTGCTCGGCGGCGCCATCTCGCCCCTGAAAGCGATCGGGCCTGACCAGCTGCGAATCGAGCCTCTCATCGCACGGGCCACCGATGGCCAGACCCGGGAGTTGATCCTGGCAACAAACCCCACCGTCGAGGGGGAGGCGACGGCGCTCTATCTGGCGCGCCTCCTCGCCGGATCGGGGGTTTTGGTATCACGACCTGCCACCGGACTGCCCGTCGGGGGTGAACTGGACTACGTCGACGGGCTCACACTGAGCCGCGCTTTGGAGGGCCGCCGGAGCCTCTCCGACTAGTTGGAGTCCTTTGCAGACAGGCGTTTGGGCCGATTTGTGCCGCCGAAGAACAACGTCGATGGACAGCGGCACTTTCCGGGCCTTACATTCCGCGCACATGCCGGAACCCCTCCGGCACGGAGCGCTTGGCACATCGATGAGTGTGAGCGATCTGATTCTTCATGAAGAGGAGTTCCGCCGCATCACGCGGTTGGCGGAGCGTCTGCTGCGAGAGGCGAACGCGCGCTTCATCGCGCTGATCGACCGCAATGGCCAGCCGTTGACCACGACCGGCGAGTTACCCGACGTCGATCGCACGGCCCTGGCTTCGCTGGCCGCCGGGAACGTTGCGGCGACCGAGGGTTTGGCGCGGATGATCGGAGAACGGACCTTCAGTTCGATGTACCACGAGGGGGACAGCGAGCACCTCTACTTCTCCTCGGTCGGCGACGTCGGGATCCTGTTGGTAGCGTTCGATGAGCGTTCGTCGCTTGGGCTGGTGCGCTTACGCGTGCGACAGATCACTCCCGAAATGGAGTCGGTGTTCAACGACATGCTGACGCGCTCGCGGAACCCACGCGGCGGCAGTGATGGCCCCGGTGGGCTGTCCGAAATCACCGACGAAGACATCGATTCCCTCTTCAACTGACGAGCCCCGACGATGCCTTTTATCAACTACGCGAACCGCGAGATCACTTGCAAGCTGGTTTATTACGGCCCCGGATTGGGGGGCAAGACGACCAACCTGCAGTGGATCTACGAAAACACCGGCAATGAAGCCAAGGGCAAGATGGTCTCCTTGGCGACTGAGAGTGAGCGGACGCTGTTCTTCGATCTACTCCCGCTCAATCTCGGTTCGATTCGCGGTTTTCAAACTCGATTCCAGCTCTACACGGTGCCGGGTCAGATCTTCTACGACGCCTCTCGCAAACTGATCCTGCGCGGTGCTGATGGCGTCGCGTTCGTGGCCGACTCTCAGGCCCCGCGCTTCGAAGCCAACATGGAGTCGATGCGCAATCTATTGCTGAACCTGAAAGAGAACGGGCTCGACTTCCAGTCGATCCCGTATGTGTTGCAACTCAACAAACGCGACCTGCCGACCGCGATGCCTCGTGAGGAATTGGAACGGGCATTGCGCGTCAAGGATGAGCCTGTTTTCGAGGCGATCGCCCCACAGGGCGTCGGCGTGATGGACACCCTCAAGGCGCTCGCCAAGCAGGCGCTGACCCGTCTGCGTGCGGGAACTCCCGCCTGACCGCCTGGGTTACGACTTCGAGCCGACGGTGGCTTGAACCGGTCTGAGCGTATCCAGAAGCGCGGTACTTTCGATCAGCTTTCGCGAATTTGGCGACCCCTGAACCGCCTCGCGGGCCAGGCCGTGCGAGGCGGGGCCATCGGTTTTCTCGGTTCTTGGACGATCGGTTCGACCCACGCGGACGCCGCATTGATTTCGTTGACAGGCCCATGAGCCCCCCCTAGAATCCTCGGCTCATCAGTTTGGGAGAAACTTCCGTGAGCGCGTTTGCAGTTATCGCGGCCGGTGGCCGTCAATATCGGGTTGCGCCTGGCGACCATGTCCGCGTTGATCGCTTGGGTAAGGCCGCGGGCGAGGCGGTCACGTTCGAGCGTGTGCTGATGATCGGCTCGGAAGCGGGCGTTCGGGTAGGCACACCGGTGCTCACCGGTGCGGTCGTGCGCGGACAGGTCATCGACGAGCTTCGCGATCGCAAGGTGATGGTTTTCAAGAAACGTAGGAACAAGACATATCGCAGGATGCGCGGCCATCGTCAGTGGTACACGTTGGTTCACATCGACGCGATCGAAGGCTGAACTCATGGCACATAAAAAGGCAGGCGGCTCGTCCAAGAACGGTCGCGACTCTCACGCACAGCGGCTCGGTACCAAGCGGTACGGCGGCCAGGTCGTCAGCGCTGGTTCGATTCTGGTCCGTCAGCGCGGAACCCCGATCAAGGCCGGTGACGGCGTCGGTCGCGGCAGCGACGACACGCTGTTCGCACTCGTCGACGGCACCGTGCGTTTCCGCGACCGCGGACGCCTCGGCAAGTACGTCACGGTCGAGTCGGCACAGGCTTGACCAGCCCGCGACCTGGGCTTGATCGCCCGGGTCGCCGTCCGCTCCGCCGATCGCCGTACTCCTTCTCGCAGCGGCGCTCCTCACGCGTCCAGATCACACGATGTTCATCGACGAAGTCACGCTGAAACTCAGCGCCGGTGACGGCGGCCGGGGGATGATCGCGTGGCGCCGAGAGAAGTTTGTCCCTCGGGGCGGACCGGCAGGCGGCGATGGTGGCAAGGGTGGATCGGTCATCCTCGAAGCAACCAGTCGCGAGAACACGCTGCTTCGATATCGCCACAAGAAGCACTACGACGCGGAGCCTGGCGGGCACGGCGAGAGCAGCAATCGCCATGGACGGGATGGTCGCGACCTTGTTCTCTTCGTACCGCTCGGCACGCAGGCGTTCGACATCGACGGCGTCCGCCTGCTTGCAGACCTGGTGGAGGAAGGTCAGCGCTGGGAAGTGGCACGCGGAGGGCGAGGCGGTAAAGGAAACGCCCACTTCTCGACCTCCGTTCGGCAGTCGCCTCGATTTGCACAGCCGGGCGAGCCGGGCGAGGTACTCGACGTCAAGTTGGTGATGAAACTGCTTGCCGATATCGGCCTGGTTGGATTTCCAAATGCAGGAAAGAGCACGTTGATCTCTCGTATCAGTGCTGCGAAACCGGAGGTTGCCGATTACCCCTTCACCACCCTGGTTCCGCACTTGGGCGTGGTCGATGCCGGCGATTACCGCAGCTTTGTGGTTGCCGATATCCCTGGCCTGATCGAAGGTGCGCACGAAGGGCGCGGCCTGGGAGATCGATTCCTGCGGCACGTCGAACGGTGTCGCGCACTGGCGATGATGTCCGACGTCTCGTCCGGGAACGAGCGCGACCCGGTACACGACCTGGAAATTCTGGAACGCGAGTTGGCGCTCTACAGCCCGGATCTTGCCGAACGAGAACGATTCATCGTCGCCTCCAAGCTCGATGCACTCGATGATCGACGCCGACTGGACCGTCTACGCGCCGCCGCGCATGAGAGAAACCTGCCGATCGTGGAAATCTCATCGGCCAGCGGCCAGGGCATCAAAGAACTGATCCGGCTGATGGACTCGTTCGTCCATCGACCGATCAGCGCGAATCGCTCGTGACGATGCCGCGACGGATCGGAATTTTCGGCGGCACGTTCGACCCGCCGCACTACGGGCATAGCGCCGTGGCACGCGCCGCTCTCGCAGCCCTGAATCTGGATCGACTGGAGTGGGTGGTGTCGGCAACGCCGCCGCATCGAGGCGCACCGGCCGCCGACGCGTTCGATCGTTTTGCAATGGCGACGCTGGCAACTTCGGACGATCCGGCGATGATTCCGTCCGCACGAGAGATCCGGCGCGGTGGGTCGTCGTACATGATCGATACATTGCGCGAGGTACGTGCGGAATCAGGCGACGTGGAACTGTTTCTGATCATCGGGGCCGATACCTATGACGACCTCGACAACTGGAAAGATCCAGCAGGGATTCGTGCTGCAGCACACCTCGCGGTCGTTCCGCGCCTCGGAGCCACGGGCCCGCACAAGCTCGATCCGCGCTCCGATGAACGCGCGACCGCAATCGAAATGCCATTGGTCGCACACGCCGCGCGCGCGATTCGAAAGGAACTTCAGCGCGGACGCGACGCACACGATTCGATTCACCCTGCTGTGCTTCGCTACATAAGAAAGCGCGGGCTTTACCACGGAGAAGGCCATTCCTCATGACACTTGGCGAACCTTTCGAAAACACTCTGACAGCCGCGGTGAAGGCTCTCGGCGGACGGAAAGCCGACGCAATCACCGTGCTGGATCTGCGCGGCAAATCGACCTTCACCGATTTCTTCGTGATCTGTAACGGCAGTTCCGATCGCCAACTCAAGGCTCTGGCCGAGACCGTGGTCGACGAAGTGCGCGAGTCGACCGGGCGCAAGCCGCTGAAATCCGAGGGCACACCTCGCTCCGGCTGGCTGCTGGTCGATTACGGCGATTTCGTGGTGCATGTCTTTAGCGACGAGGCCCGCGCTTACTACAGCTTGGAACGTCTCTGGGGCGACGCCTCGGAGGTCCCGTTGGCCCAGTTCGGAGTGGATCCCTCGGCGTGAGCCGCGGCTTTCAGGTACTGAGCGTGGGGCGTACGCGGCGTGGCCCGTTGCGCGATATCGAAGATGACTATCTGCTTCGAATCTCTCGGTACGCTCCCATCGAACGGACCGCGGTGCCGGCCAGCCGAAGGAACTCCCCCGCCGAACGCCAACGCGATGAGGCGGCCGCGCTGATGGCCTCGCTGAGCGATCGAAACGTCGCGATCGCGTTGGACAGCCGCGGAGACGCGCTGAGCTCGGTCGAGTTCGGCTCACGCCTGATGCGCTGGCGCGAACGCGGGGACGTGGTGTTTCTGATCGGAGGTCCGGACGGTCTGGATCCGTCGATCATTGCAGGCGCTTTTTCCCGACTCTCCCTCGGCCCGATGACGCTCCCGCATGAGCTTGCCTTGGTGGTGCTGCTCGAGCAGATCTACCGTGCGCTAGCGAACGGGGCCGGACATCCGTACGCACGTCACTGACTCTCCGTTCCCAGTGTCGCATCGGATCGCTGCGCGTTAGGCTTGACCCTGCTATGCCCCCGCCGTAGTCTCGCCCCGCGATGCGTTTCCGCACTTTTCTCAGCGTCTTGTTTCTCTTCGCCCTCGCGATGCTGTTGGTGTTTCTGCTGCTGCCCAATCGGGCCACGCTGGAACAGCCGATGGATCTCCTCGGGCGGTCGGTCCCAATTTGGGGTGTGGTGCTCGGCGCCTTCTCACTCGGCATCGGGATTGGCGTCTTTTCGCTACTTACCGGTACGGGGCGAGGCGCTGCCACGCGACTCGTGGCGCTGTGGTCCAACCGACATCAACAAGCCGCCCAACGGGCGCTCGATCGTGGCATCCAGGCCGAACGTGAGGAACGACTCGACGAGGCGGTGATCTCGTTCCGCGAGGCGGCTTCGTTGCTTCCCAGCGACTACAACGTCCAGATGCACCTGGGCGATGCGCTGCGCCGGACCGGGCGGGCTTCTGAAGCGGTCACCGCACACGAACGAGCGCAACGGATCGATCCCGTCAATCACGAGCCCCGTCACGCTCTGGCACTCGATCACCTCGAGATGGGAAATCTCGATGAGGCACGGCGAGCGTTGCTCGCGCTTATCGATGCCAACCCCAAAGGTGCTGTCGGTCCCTTGAGGCGTCTTCGCAACCTGGAGATGAAGGCAGGCAACTGGGCTGCGGCCGAGGCCGCCGCTCGCAAGTTGGACGCGCTCGGAGAAAAGGCGCGCGGTGCCAACAGCGACGATCGACTCACCAGCCTAGGTATCCGGACAGAGTTGGCCCGATCGCGGCGAGCGGCTGGACAACTTCGGTCGGCGATGGGAATCGTGAAGAAGGTGCTGAAAGACGAGTCGACCTTCGTCCCCGCAGCGATGCTGGCCGCGGAGCTTCACGTCGATGCCGATGAAATCACCGAAGCTCGCGAGACCCTGGTGCGCGGCTTCCAGGCGACCGGCGAACCGGCGTTGCTCGATGCGCTGGCCTCGATCGATCTCAAACGCGAACACCCCGAAGACGCGATCTCGACACTTCGCGGGTTGGTGGCGGGGGGCACTCAGCAGTCGGCGGCGCGCCTGGCACTTGGGAAGCTATATCTGCGACTCGAGATGCTCGACGAAGCGGCGCAGCGCTTCGAGCAGATCTACGAAAACGAAGGGCATCCTCCACTGGTGGCGGTACTCCTGGCGCGCACCGAAGAGCGGCGCGGCAATACCGGTCGCGCCGCGCAACTGTTCCGAAGCGTTCTCGATAGCGGCGATCGCGCGGTCCCGTTGGCTGCCTGCGGGGCGTGCGGAACCGAACTGACCCAATGGAGTGCCCGGTGTCCACGCTGCAGTGGATTCGGCACGATTCGCACCCGCTGGTCGGCAATCGATACCGGCAAGGCCGCGGCGAGCGCACCTCTCTATCGCGGGCTTTGAGTGCATGTCGTGGCGACGAGAGTGCCGCGAGAGCTGGCGTGCGTTGCTTGCACTCGTATTCCCGGGACCCTGTCCACTTTGCGAACGCGATCTACCGGGCCAAGCAATTGCAGGTATCTGCCCTGGATGCTGGGGAGAGCTCGCCCCGCATTGCGGGCCATCCTGCCGCGTGTGTGATCTTCCGCTGCCTCGAGTCGTGGGGCCGGCACACTGTCCCGACTGTCAGCGCGACCTGGCCGGTGCGCGCGGTCTGCACACGGTCGCGGCAACTCGTTATCAGGGACACTCGATCACGCTCCATCGGCGATTCAAGTTCGATGAAGCGCTCGATCTCGCCGAACCGCTCGCCGCGCGCATGGCTATCGCATGGCGATGGCGAGGACGCTTCCGCCCCGACCTCATCGTTCCGGTTCCACCCGATCCATGGCGATGGGGCCCGCGCCGCAGAGCTCCGCGACGTCTTGCGCACGCGGTGGCTCGACGACTCGGAGTCCCGTGCAGTACCGCACTGCGGAAACGGCGCAGCGTGCGGCCACAGACGGGGCGCGACGCACAGGCCCGAGTTCAGGCTTTGCGTGGTGTGTTCGCGGCTGAACCGCAATCGGTCGCGGGGCGTTCGATCTTGCTGATCGACGACGTGGCCACCACCGGGGCGACCCTGCGCTCCGCAGCCGCCGCCTTGCGCTCCGCGGGAGCGAAGCGCGTGGGTGTTCTGGTATTTGCACGCACCCCGCTTCCGAGCGGCGACCACCGGCCGCTCTAACAGACAGAGCCGCGGCGCGCTCGCGGGATCCGGGCTAGCATTCCCGACTTCTTCCAATTCTGCGAGGTGTTGCATGCGGGTCGCGTTGCTCGGTCGATTGTCGCTCGCCGGTCTGATTGCTGTCGCCGCTTTTGGATCGCTCCGAGCCGAAGAGAAAGCGGCCGCGCCGCGATTGCGTGTGTCGATTCGGATGGCACAGACCAGTTTCGAAGCAACCCAGATCGTGCGCGGTGAGTTGACCGTCGAGAACTTGAGCGACAAGTGGTCGCCGATTCCAGCGGGCGATGAACTCGCCAAGTCACTGCGCCTGAAAGGTCCCGACGGGAAGTCGTACGAACCGATCAAGCCGGAGCAGTTTGCCGCCACCAAAGCGAAAGATCTCGGTCCCGGTGGGTTTGTCGGGATCGCGTTCGACGCCGCGCTGTTGTTTCCGGCATTGCAGCAACCCGGCGACTACACGTTGACTTTCAAAAACGGCGCGCTCGAAGCAACCGCCACGCTGAAGATGATCGCGGGCTTCGACCCCACGAAGAACTACATCCTGACCTTGGCGACCGTGGGAGGTGAGATCGCGATCTCACTCGACAGCGTCAAGGCACCGGTCGCCGCGCGGAATTTGGTGAACCTGGCGCGGCTTGGCTTCTTCGATGGTGCGGCGATCCCGATGACCCACGCGGGCGAAATGGTGATGGTCCGCGGGCCGGTAACTTCCATCCATCGCATCGTGCCGTTCGAGGCGAGCACCGATCCGATCTTGGCGGGCGCTGTGGTGCTCGAACCTTCACTGACCGGGGCGGGCGGCCGTGGTAGTTGGCCCAATCTCTCGCTGTTGCTTGCGCCACGCCCCGAATGGACCGGTCAGGTGGTGGTCGTCGGACGCGTCGTCGCTGGGATGGAGGCGCTCAGCAAGCTGGCCGCAACTCCCAGCAGTGGGGCCGAAGGACGTCCACCGTATCAGCCGTTGGCGCCCTTGTTCGTCAATCGAGCGTCGATCAGCGAAGCGGCACCAGCATCGGATGCAACCAAGAACTGACGAGTCGCGGAGCCAGTGTCTTGGGGCAGTAACCGTACATCCCGGCGGCCATCATCTCGCGCAACGCGCTGGGCGACAGATTGGGTGTGACGCAGAGGCACCGTGCCAGCGGATCGGCCGTCATGAGACGTCGCATGCTCGCCACCGCGCTCTGTGAGCCAGCGTCCGACTGCTGTGAATCGGGAGGGCTCCCCTCACCTCGCTTCGCATGGTCCTGATCGAACAACACCAGGTCATAGCGACATCCAGCAGACAGCAGCGCTTCGGCGGCGGCGTTCGAACCGCAAATCGCGATCTCGATTCCAAGACCACGCAGCACAGCCGAAAACTCGGAGAGCCAGTTGCAGCCGGGGTCGACGACCAGCACGGACGGACTTGTCGATCTCTTCCTTGGCGGCACCTGCGGCAGCAGCAGTACGACGCGCTCCGCGGCGATCTCAGCGTAGCCGCCGTGCGCGCGCGCCAACGCGATCGCTGTATTCGCAAGAGCCTCCGGCAAGTCGTTCTTCTCGCTCCAGGACCCACTCTCCACCTCCAGGCGCACGTAGCACCCGAGCGAGGCACCGGGATGGAGTTCCACATAGCTTTGATCGAGATAAGAACAGCCAGTCCTTACCTCGGGAGCAAGGGCGCCCTTGTGAGCAAACCAGGTCAGCAACTCATCGAGCAGGTTGCCGATCGCGGACGGCGCAAACCGGGCCCACGGACACGTGTCGACATCGATCGTCAGTGACGGTGCGCTCGCTCCGAGTAGAACCGACCACGTACTCGAACGAAGCGCCAACCAACTATCGAGCGGCAGCGTTTCGAAGTGCGCACGCTGGGGCCGATCGAGCAACCGCTCCAACCGCAACAGCACTCCTGTCGTGCGATGCAATACCGCAGACTGCGCGGAGGCCAAGCGAGCCTCCATCATCTGGGCGCTCAACCGTTGCGCAAGCAGCTGATTGATTCGTTGCAGATCCTCCAGTGAGTGGCGAGCTTCCGACAGCAGGCTCGCCACGGCAGCAGTCTGTGCCGGCCCGCCGCTCGAATCTGGCTGTACCGGAATTTGCGTCGCAATCGTCGAGACGGACGAGCCGTCGAGCGCACGGCCCACCGCCGCAACGAGCGTGTCGAAGAACATCCCGCTATTGCGCTTGTCGAGCACTAGGCCTCGAAGTTCGTTTGCCGATCGCCCCTCGCGCGCCAGCCAGATCACCGGCTGTGCTGCGCCTGACTTCGACTCGGAAGCAAGTCGCTCAACACCGTCGCTTTCTTGGTCGATCACGATCAGGTCCGGCGACTCGGCGTCACGATTCGGAAGTGTTGCGAACGTCTCGACCCGCAGATGCGGAAACGACAACTCGAGCGCCTCGCGCTGCAGCGCGGCATGATCCGGCTGTGGATCGACGACCCAAACGTGGCGTGGAACGTTGGACACGATGCCCCCGAAATGGAACTGTTGCGCTGATGGTGCACGAGGCAGAGCGACGAGAGCAACAGGTGCCTGTTACGATTCACAGATGACCCCCGCGCTCGATTCCTTCTCCCCGCTCCAGTTCTTCGCCGTCTTCGGTGTCGGAATGGTGTCCGGGTTCTTCAATGTGACGGCTGGCGGAGGCTCGTTTTTCAGCGTTCCGCTGCTGATCGTGCTGGGGTTCCCGGCTGCAGTTGCCAACGGCACCAATCGTGTGGCGTTGGTCGTGCAAAACCTCACGGCAATTCCTCAGTTCCGCCACGGCGGTGTCAATCGCATGCGACTGGCGCTTCCGATTGCGCTGGCCGCTCTCCCCTCGGCGCTGCTGGGCGCGTGGCTCGCGGTTTTGATCCCCGAGTTGACGTTCCGAAAATTACTCGGTGGCTTGATGATCGCGATGACCGCGGTGGTGTTGCTGAGCCCAAAAGGAGGCACGGTCGAACCCGAACTGGGACACCGATATCGTTGGCTCACACTGCTCTCGTTCTTCGGGATCGGAGCGTATGGCGGGTTGATTCAGGCCGGCGTGGGATTTCCGATCGTCTTCGCCCTGGCGGGGCTGGAGCGATTCACATTGGTCCGTTCGCACGCCTACAAGATCATCGTGGTGCTGGCGATTCAGTTGGCTGCACTGCCTATCTTCATTGGTAGCGAGGCGATCGATCTGAGCGCCGCCGTGGTGCTGAGCGTTGCTTATGCGCTGGGTGGCTGGGTCGGGGCCAAGGTGGTGCTCCAAAGCGGCGACCGCACGCTGCGCATCATCTTCGCGGTCAGCGCCCTGTTGTTGGCGCTCAAAATGCTGTTGGGCTGATTCTCAGCTCTGCAGAATGCGCGTGCCCGGTCAGCCCCTCTGCTCGGCCAAGCCAGATCGCATCTTCATACAGCTCTCTTGCCGCCTCTGGATCATCGATCGCCAACCAGGTTCGCACTCGCAAGAAGTCCAAAACGGACAACCCGCCGCGGGCGCGGGCGGTACCACCGGTGGGGAGCGTGTGATTGGGTCCCGCCCCGTAATCGCCGAGAACCTCTCCCGCGGCACCACCGACGAACAGCGCGCCGTAGTGTTGAAACAGCGAGCTGACCTGGGCTGCATTCGCCAGATGGAGCGCAAGGTGCTCGGGGGCCAAGACATCGCTGTAATGCGCCGCCCGCTGAATGTCGCTCACGACGATCGCGCCACCACGCGCGAGTGCGATTCGCGCCGTCTCGGCGTTGCGGGCAGTAGAGAGTTGCTGGATCAGAGCCCTGCGAACGGGCTCGACCGTCGACTCGTCGACCGCGATCAACACCGGTTGCGCATCGACATCGTGCTCCGCCTGTGCGATCAGATCGGCCGCGACCCAGTCGGCGTCGGCGGCTTGGTCGGCGACCACGACCAACTCCGAAGGGCCCGCCAACATGTCGATCGCAACATCGCGACTCACCCAGTACTTCGCAGCGGTCACATAGCGGTTTCCTGGACCGCAGATCAAATCGCAGGGCGGTGCGGGCGACACCCCGTACGCCATCGCCGCGATCGCAGCGGCGCCGCCCGCGCACAGCAAGCCGTCGACCTGCGCGATGGCAGCGGCCGCGCGTGTCAGCGGCGTCGGACGAGGACTCGCCAGGACAACGTTCGGCACTCCAGCGACCCGTGCGGTCAATGCAGTCATCAGCACCGTCGACGGTAACGGATGGCGCCCACCCGGCGCATAACAACCGACGGCGAAGATTGGCGCCAGCCGTTGGCCGGCGCGCCCACCGCTCAATGCCAATTCGGTATCGACGATCGAGGCGCGCTGTAACCGCGCGAAGGCCACGATTCGTTCTGCAACGCGTTCGAGTCGCCGTCGTTCTTCCGGCAGCAGCGACTCCAGCGACCGGCGCAGTTGGGGCGGCCCGAGCCAAAGTTCCCCTTGCTCCGAGAGATCACCGAATCGCTCTGCACTGGCCCTCAACGCTTGCTCACCGTCGGCACGCACAGAGGCGACGATCGGCTCGATCGTCGCGAGCGCCTCGAGATCGACCGCTGCAACACGACGCTTCAACAACGCCTCGAGCGAGCGAACCGGGAGAATCTGTGAATTCATGGCTGGAGCTCCTTCGGTGCGAGCGGCCGGCGCGAAACCATCGACGCGCGTCGTTGCAATTCGGTACTGACCAGATCGAACGTCAGGCCCTGACGAGCCAAGGCAACCATCGTGAAGTAGATCAGGTCGGCCGCCTCGTGGATCACGGCATCGCGGTCGACCGCCTGGCCGAGCTCATTCGCTTCCTCGCGCAGTTTCGCCGCCAGGAGCGAAGAATCCTCCAGCAGTTGAACCGTGCGCGATGAGCGATCGTGGCTGCCGCGTCGCTGCGCCAGTTGCTGCTCCAGATCGCGCAGCGTGAAGGGGCCGGGCCAGCAACCGCGGCGACCGAGATGGCAGAACTCGCCCGATCCGCCTTGGCGCACGAGAAATCGCACCGCGTCGCGATCGCAGTCGAGATCGGCGCGAATCAACTCCTGGACGTTGCCTGAACTCTCCCCCTTGACCCACAGGTCTGCGCGAGAACGCGACCAATAGATCCCTCGGCGTTCGGTGAGTGCGCGGGCCAGCGATGTCGCGTTGCTGTACGTAAGGCCCAGCGCACGCCCGGCCTCGTCACACACCACGGTCGGCCACAATCGATCGTGCCGATCGCTCGTCAACGGGGCCGCGAACGCATCGCACAACGACAGCGCGCCTGTGTACAGCGCCATCCCAACCTGCGCATCGATGCCGAGCCGATCGAGCGTCGCGATCTGCTCCGCTGTCGAGATTCCGCCCGCCGCCGTCAACGCGCGACCGCTGGCCGCCTTTCGCGCCTGCTCGAGAAGTTCGAGATCGAAGCCGGCCATGTGCCCTTCGCGTTCGATCTGCGTCAACAAGAAACCACCGACATGCGGCGCCAAGCGCTCGATCGCCGTGAGCACGTGTTGGCCGGTGCCGTTTCTCCAGCCGTCGACCAGCACCTCGCCGTGGCGAGCATCGACCGCGGCGATCACCCGCTGTGTCGGGAGCGCGGCGCAGAATTGCGGTGTCGCCGCCGTCCCGACAACAACCGCAGTCGCGCCGGCATCGAGCCAGGCACGGGCCGACTCGAGCGTGCGGATTCCACCGCCAACGCGGCACGGCGCCCGCCGAACCATCGCTCGAATCAGCGCACTGTTGTCGCCGCGACCGAGCGCCGCATCGAGGTCGACCACGGCAACCTCGCCGCATACGGCGAATTGTTCCAATCGCTCGAACGGGTCGCCACCATCGAGCACGAACTCACGACCTTCGCGCCATTGCACGGCGCGATTGTTCACGATGTCGATGCTTGGCACGATCATTGGCGAATCCTCACGCCACCGTCGTGGAGCGCCTGCTTGAACGCAGCAACCGTTGTCTTTTCGTCGTGAAAGATCGATGCAGCCAACACGGCGTCGGCTCCTGCTCCGAATGCAACCAACGCGTGTGCGGCGCTGCCGATGCCCCCCGAGGCGATCACGGGCACAGGGACATGGCGCGACACCGCTGCGATCATTGCGGCATCGGCGCCCTGCTGCATTCCGTCGCAGTCGATGCTGGTCAGCAATACCTCCCCGGCACCGCGTTGAACAGCATCAGCGCACCACTCGACAGCGTCGAGACCTGTGGACTGCCTGCCGCCGTTGACGACCACCTCCCAGCTCGCCGCTTGGCGGCGTGCATCGACCGCGATGACGGTCGCCTGCCGGCCGAACTGTTGCGCCAATCTCGTTATCAAGCCGGGTTCGCGAACGGCCGCGGTGTTGACGGCAACTTTGTCTGCTCCGGCTGCCAACAGTTCAGCCGCTTGCTCCACGCTGCGCACACCACCGCCAACGGTCAACGGCAGGTCGAGCACGGCTCGCACGCGCCTGACGGTTTCGAGCGTGGCCAGTCGCCCTTCCTGGGAAGCGCTGACATCCAACATCACCAGCTCATCGGCCCCGTGCTCGGCATAGAGCGCAGCGCGTTGTGCTGGGTCGCCGGAATCCCTCAGCGACTCGAACTGAGTCCCCTTCACAACGCGACCGTCTCTTACATCCAGGCACGGAATGACCCGGCGGGTCACACCGAGTTCGCGTGGCACGATCGGCGCAACCGTCGGTCGCCGATCCTCCAACCAGGCCGAGAGCAGCTCCGCCCCAAATGCACCCGAAAGTTCGGGATGAAACTGACAGGCGAGCAAGCGGTCGCGTTCCACGGCGGCGATGAACGATGTGCCGTGCCGTGTGCGCGCTGCGTGGTAGCCACGCGGTGCTTCCAACAATGCATAGCTATTGGCAAAGGCTGCGTATCCGGACGCAAGTTGCCCGCAGCGCTCGTCACGCTCGACGAAGTTCCAGCCCAGGTGAGGCAAGCGCACGGTGGAAGAGAGTCGTCGGCAGCGTCCTGCTATCACTCCTAGCCCTTCCACCCCGGGAGCTTCGTCGCTCCCCTCGCACAAGAGTTGAAGTCCGAGGCAAATCGCCAGCATCGGTACGCCGCGTGCATGACACTCTCGCAGCGGGTCGATCAGCCCGGCCGCTTGCAACGCGCCGGCACCGGCGGCGAACGATCCCACGCCCGGTAGGATCAACTGCGTGGCTTGCTGCACAACGCGGGCGTCGCGCGTCAGAACCGAGGTGACGTTCTGACGCGCCAGCGCGGCGCGCACGGCAGCGACATTGGCGATCCCGGTATCGACGATCACGACGCTCATGTCCCGAACCCTTCGAGCACCCCTTTGGTGGATGCGATCTCATCATCGCCACGCCGCGACACAGCGGCGCGCAACGCCAGCGCCAGCGCCTTGAATGCGGCTTCTGCCCGGTGATGATCGTTGTCGCCGCGCAGCACGTCCAAATGAACCGTGACACCGGCCGATTGCGCCAGCGACCGAACCAGGTGTGGGATCATCTCGCAGGAGAGCGTGCCGATTCGTTCTCGGCGCAATTCGAACGACAGTGTCGACGAGGGCCTTCCCGAGATGTCGACGACGGCGCGAGCCAGTGCCTCATCCAGCGGTGCATACGCAGACCCGAAGCGCTGGATACCACGCGCATCCCCCAGCGCCTGCTTCAACGCGGTACCCAGCGCCAGCGCACAATCCTCCGTGGTGTGGTGGTCATCGACAACCAGATCGCCCTGGCAGCGCAGCGTCAGATCGAAGCGCGCGTGTTTGGCCAACGCGCTCAGCAGATGATCGAGAAACCCGATGCCGGTCGCGATCTCGCTGCGACCTTCCCCATCGAGCGAGAGTGAGGCTTCCACCAATGTCTCGCCGGTACGGCGTTGCCAGGAAGCAGATCGTGGGGTCATGGCGCGTCTCCATTGGCGCAGCAGTCCAATGACTGTGCGAGTGCCTGAATCAGCGATTGGAAAATCGTCTCGTCGCAAGGAAGCGAGAGGCGCACCCACCCCTCGAGCAATCCGCCCAATGTCTTGATCGAGTAGCCGAAGGTCTGCATTCGCGCCGCCAGTGGCGCGGCCCCACGCCCAAGCTGGAACGTTACGAAGTTGGCGGATGAACGGCGCCAGACAAGCCCTCGCGCCGCGAGCAGCGTTTGCAACGCCTCGCGCTCGCGGCAGGTGCGTTGCACCGTTTGCTTCAACACCTCGGCGCCATCACGCCACTGTCGTGCCGCCAGCGCCAACGACAGCGAAGAAACCGGATACGGCGCGCCCGTTGCGCGTAGCACGGCAATCACCGGCGGCGGGCCGAGCGTGTAGCCGACCCGGCATCCGGCCAGGCCGCGCGCCTTGGAGAAGGTCCGGAGCACGACGGCGTTCGGCAGCGCGAGCGCTTGGCGCGTCAGGTCCTCACCGCCGTATTCGATGTAGGCGTGATCGACCACGATCAGCGCACGTGGCGCTTGCTGCGAGAGTGTGTGCAGGTCGGATGAACAAGCGGTCTCTCCTGTTGGATTGTTGGGTGAAACCACTGGGATCAGTCTTGTCGTATCTCGCGCTCTCTCGATCTCGGTGAGCACTGCACTCAGTGGGAACGGCCCGCTTGGCCAGAGCGCCGTGCGAATCTCCGCGCGTGCCAAGCGCGCATAGTGCGCAAACATCTCGAACGTCGGCTGCGCCAAGACGATCGTCCGCCCCACCGTCAAGTAACTTCTGCAGCAACGATCGATCGCCTCATCGCCACCAGCGGTAACGAGCACGCAGTCAGGCTCGAGTCCGAACGATGCCGCGATCTCGGCTTCCAGGACCGCAGGTGTCCGATAGCGGCGCAACAACTCGGGCTCGACATCGCGAAGCATGGCCAACAGATCGAGCGACGGAGCCGGCCCCTCGTTGTGATCCAGCGGCACCAGGTTGGCGCGCAACGTGCGCGGTGTGTATGTCTGCGTGAGCGGGAGTACCGCTTCTGGCCCGATCGTCGTCATGGGACGATCTGCGACAAAGGCGCCACCACGATGTCGCTGCCGCCGGCCGCCTTGAGCGCGAGGATCAGCGTTGGGAGTTGATCGCGCGGCACAGCCGCTTTGATCGCGAATCCTCCCTCGCCAGACAACGGCGAAACCGTGGGCTGGCGCATCGCGGGAAGCACCGCAACCACACTGTCGAGGCAATCGGTCGGAGCATTCACTTCGATCATCACGCGCCGACGCGCTTCCATGACGCTGCGGAGCAGGACCGCTAGGTCCTCGATGCGCCTGCGCTTGCTCGGTTGCTCCCAGGCCTGAGGAGCGGCGTACAACCGAGTCGAGCTCTCCAGCAATCGATCGACTACCACAAGCCCATTGGCTCTGAGCGTCGCACCTGTCGCCGAGTTGTCGACGATCACGTCGGCATCTTCCGGAGGAAACACCTCTGTGGCGCCGTAGCTTCTGACAAATCTGCTCGAGTCCAACTCGTGTGCACGCATCCACCGGCGCGTGAGGTTTTCGTACTCTGAGGCAACCACCAGTGCGCGACGCGGCAGCCGGCCCTCCGACATCACGGACTCGGGTGCCGCAGCGACGAGTTGAACCGGATCGAGTTCCGTGTCGAGGACCTCAACCAACTCAGCCCCAAGTTCGGCGACCCAATCGGCGCCAGCGAAACCGGCATCGCGTCGCCCGATCGCCAGCATCTCGATCACGTTCTGCGGCTTCTGGATTTTGGCTTCCGCCAGCGGAAGCGAGATCTGCGGACGATAGTTGCGAGCCGATGGGGCGACTCGAATACCAGCAGCCGACAGCAACTGCTGGACTCCGGCTTCCATCCGGCCCTTGGGTAACCCGATTCTCAACGTGTCCGACACTGGCTCCTCGATTCGTTCGGAGCCGGTCACGAAAGGCGGGCGCTCTTGGATTGGCCAAGAAACGAAAACGCCGGCCTTGCGGGGCCGGCGTCGTGTTTGTCGCGATACTCGCGCGCCTACACGCTACCTGGCCCCACCTCGTGGTGATGATGGTGATGGCCGGTGCTGCTGATGCTGGCGAGCAATCGCTTCATGGTGCGGGCAAGCTACCGTCGCTCGGCACCGCTGTCAAACAATTTGGTGTGGCTTGCGGCGCGGCCGATCAGCCGAGTTCCAACAGAGTCCTCAACTGCTTCTCGTTGAATCCGACCACCGCCGCCCCATCGACCAGAATCACGGGTGTGGAGTTGAATCCCAGCCCGATCAGTTCGTCGATGGCGTTTCGATCGCGACTCACGTCGCGTTCGATGTACTCCACGCCATGTCGCGAAAGAAACTCCTTCGCTGTGCGGCAGGGGGGTCACCCAGGTTGCGAATAGACCACTACGGTTTTGGCGTTCATCGAAGCTCCTCGCAGTCGCGGCAGTCTACAGGCGGGCACGCGGCGCTGCTGTCATTGGATGAGTTCGATGCCACCACCCCGCGATCAGTAACAGCATCGCGGTCAACGCCACCAGCGCAAAAACGAAAGCGTTTGGCAGCCGACCGGTGACGAACCACTCCACCGTACAAAACAGCGCCGTACCAAATAGAGCCACGGCGCCGCCCGCCAACTCCCAGCGCCAGCCGGCCACCAGGCCGACGACGATCGCGAGCAACGCGATCGACTGCAACACGACGCTCGGGGAGATCGATGCGACGGCCGGCAGTCCTTTGTCGACGAGAATCGCGACGACCGTGATCGCCAACACGGCTACCAAGATGCGGGCCGTCCAACGCACTGCCAGATGAGCCAATCTCGCTTCCGAGCGCATAGAAGCCTCCGCTTCGTTCGAGAAATCCTGCAGCCCCTTTGTCGAACCGCTCGTGTCGCGGTGCTCTTGATCTAGGTTCGGGACCACATTCGGCAGGCCAACTCGATCGTTGCGAGGTGAATTCTTGCCGTGTCGATCGGTTGCGGTGCGTAGCCGCCCCCCATCACGATCGCAACCGGTAGGCCTCGTGCTTGGACCGCTTCGAAGACGAAACGGTCGCGCTCTCGAAGACCTTGCACGCCGAGCGACAATCGCCCCAACCGATCTCCCTCCCATGGATCTGCGCCCGCGACATAGATCGCAAGATCGGCGCGCGAACGCTGCAGCGCGGCCTCCAGGGCTGGTCGGAATGCCGCCATGAACCCCTCGTCCCCCGTCCCATCGGCCAACACCACATCCAAATCGCTCCGTTCTTTGCGAAACGGATAGTTGCGGGCGCCGTGAATCGAGAAGGTGAAGACCGTGGGGTCGTCGGCGAAGATCGCGGCGGTTCCGTTCCCCTGGTGGACATCGGCGTCGATGACGACCGCACGACCGATACGGCGCTGGGCCTGAAGTACTCGAACCGCGACCGCAGCATCGTTGAAGACGCAATATCCCTCCCCTCGGTCGCGAAACGCATGATGGGTTCCGCCGGCAAGATGGGCTGCGACTCCGGCCGAAAGCGCGGCGTCCGCAGCCGCCACGGTTCCCCCCACCGAACGGCGGCAACGGTGCACCAATTCGGGCGACCAAGGGAGCCCCACCCGGCGCCACGAGCTGGCCTCGACCGTGCCTTGCTCCACCGCCTCGACGTAATCCGCCGTGTGCACCAAGTGGAGTTGAGCCGCCGACGCTGCGACCGGAATCAGCAGTTCGGTCGACCCCCTCAGACTCGATGAGTTCGCCACCAGGTCGTGCAGCAGCTTGTACTTGGACTCGGGAAAGCGATGTCCGGCCGGCAGCGGCATCGGAAACCGATGAGTGTCGAAGATCTGCATTTCCAGCCGGTGATTGTAGCGATCGGGAAAAATCTTCCGTTATCTAATAGAAAGTCTTGACTACTACTAACTTCACAGTACTATGCCCCACGCACTACTTGGAACGCGGGAGGCCTTCGTGACGAGCGATGAAAGCGTTCGAAAGCTACAGCGTGAACTGAATGCCGGGACCGTCTCGCTCGTGCTTTTGGCCCTTTTGGAGCGGGCCCGGCAACCGATCTATGGCTACCAACTCGCCAAGCAACTCGAAACCACCGATGGACGCGAACCGCTCATCAAGGCAGGCACGCTCTATCCGGTGCTTCGCGCCCTCGAAGCCCAAGGGATGTTGGAAAGCCTGGTCGAGCCATCCGTCTCCGGGCCGCCCCGGCGGTACTACGCGATCAGCGACAAGGGGCGCGAGTCGCTTCAGGCCTGGACCAACGCCTGGACACGTACTCGGGACTTTGTCGACGAAGTGCTCGCTGGCCGCACCGCTGTCACCGATCAGGGAGAAAACCGATGAACCCGCTGACGATCGAGCAGTATCTCGAGGAGTTGCGTCGTGCTCTCTCCGGTTGCGACGCTGCATTGATCCAGGACGCGCTCAACGATGCGGAGGCCCATCTGCGCGGAGCGCTTGTGGATGTCGCCGATGACCAGCGCGCTGCGGCACTGCCGTCGATCATGGAGCGCTTCGGCGCGCCAGAAGAGGTGGCTGCCGCGTATCGCGATGCCGACGCGCGTGTGGCGAGAGTGATGACTCCGTTGGCAGGCGCGCGTCGAGAATCGCGGCCCTGGATTGCGCGCTTCTTCGGAGTAGCGATCGAACCGCGCACCTACGGCGCCGTGCTCTACGCGTTGTTGGCGCTGGTCACGGGCGTTTTTTTCTTCTCGTTCGCCGTGTTCGGATTGGCGTTGTCGCTCGGGACCGCGATTCTGATTTTTGGCATTCCAATCACCTTGGGCTTTCTGATGGCGGTCAGAGCGATCTCGTTCGTCGAGGGCCGGCTGGTGGAAGCGTTGCTCGGCGAACGGATGCCGCGCCGGCCGCAAACCATGAATCCCACTGGCTCGCTTTGGCATCGGATCGGTTGGTGGTTGAGTGATGGACGCACATGGTCGTCGATCGCGTACATGCTGCTGCAACTGCCGCTTGGAGTCGTGTACTTCACGCTCATGACGACGCTGCTGGCGCTCTCGATCGGCCTGATCGTGGCTCCCGTCACGGCGATGATCTTCCCCGTGCACCTCGAGCTCGTGTTCTTCGAGCTGGATGTCGGCTGGCTCGGCGCCATTCCGCTCGCCTTCTTCGGCGGGATGATGCTGTTCGTGACGCTACATCTGGCTCGCGGCATCGGTTGGTTACACAGTCGATTGGCAAAGCAGATGCTCGTGCGCGTGTGAGCAACCGCTAGCGAAGACCCACGGCGGACAGGCACGCATAGCAGACAGCGGCCACGAGTGCGGACATCGGGATGGTCAGGACCCACGCCCAAAGGATGTTGCGCGTGACGCCCCAGGAAACCGCCGACAAGCGGGTCGTCGCGCCGGCACCCATGATTGCTGCCGTGATGCAGTGCGTGGTGGATGTTGGCAATCCGAGATGGGCCGCCACCTGCAGCACCGCCGCGGCGCTGGTCTCGGCACAGAAGCCGTGGATCGGGCGCAACTTGAAGATCTTCTGACCCATGGTGTGGATGATCCGCCAACCGCCGCACGCCGTTCCCAAACCCATCGCCACGGCGCAGGCCAGTACGACCCACGGCGGCACCTGGAATTTCCCGCCAGCCTGATACGTGCCGCCGAATTGCACGAGCGCCATCGTGATCACGCCCATCGTCTTCTGCGCGTCGTTGGTGCCGTGCGAGAACGCCATGAACGATGCGGAGGCCAACTGCAGTTTGCGAAACACGCTGTTGATCGTCGCCGGTCGGACGTGGCGCGTGACCCAGAAAGTCCCGACCATCGTGATCAACGCGGCAGCAAAACCGAAGAACGGGCTGAAGATCAACGCGATCAAGATCTTCTCCAATCCCGTTGGCTGTATGGCTCCACTTCCGGAGGCAAAGAGCGCCGCGCCACACAATCCGCCGACCAGCGCGTGCGACGATGACGACGGCAATCCGAACCACCATGTGATCAGGTTCCAGACGATCGCACCTACCAGTGCCGAGAGCACCAGGTGCTGCGTCACGATCTTGGGGTCGAGCAGGTCCTTTCCGACCGTGGTGGCAACGGCCGTTCCTGCAAATGCTCCCGCCACGTTCAACACCGCAGCCAGCAGTACCGCCGTGCGCGCGCGCAACACGCCGGTCGAGACAACGGTCGCAATTGCATTGGCCGTGTCGTGAAACCCGTTGATGAAATCGAACACCAGGGCCGTCACGATCACCACGACCAGTAGGGTCGGGACTTGCATGGCCGCCTCACCCATGCTTGATCGCGATGTTCTCGAGCACTTTTCCCACGCTCTGGCAGCGATCGACGGCGTTCTCCAACCCTTCCAAGAACTCCTTCTTCTTGATCAGCTGGATCGCGTCCTTCTCGTTGGCGAACAGGTCACCCAAGCGCAGCCGGAAGATCACGTCGGCCTCGTGTTCGATGTAGTGAAGCGAGCGGACCGCTTTGCGAATTCGCTCGTCGTCGCGATTGTTGCGAAGCAGCTTCACCGCGGTGTGAATCTCCTGCGTCGCCTTCCCCACCAGATCGGCGAGTTCCTGTGCGCCGTCAGGAAACGATTCGAGGTTGTGGACGGTGAGGTGGTTGGCGGTGGCGCAGACGAAGTCGCTGATGCTCTCGACGGAGGAGGCCAACAGGTAGAGGTCCTCCCGATCGATAGGCGTCACGAAGGTCTTGTCCAGTGCCTCCGACATCCGCCGCATCGCCTCGTCGCCGTCGTGCTCGGCATCTCGTAGCCGCTCCACCAGCACCAACTGCTGCTCGCGTCCCTGCACGCGAGACAACTCGACCAGGAGATGTCCGGCCCGAAGTGCTGCATCGGCGGCCGCATCCGTGTGATCGAAGAAGTGTTGCTCGCTCGGCAGCATCCACTTGATCGCCGCCTGAAAGAAGTTCATCCCGGCCTCCGGCCCGAGATACCGCTGGGCGCGTCTGGGGCCGGAATGCTAGTCGCTGATACAACGATGTCAATTCCGTGTGACAGCGACTGGGAAGCCAGGCCGATCACTCATCGGCAGGAGGGGCGGTTGACTGTTCCCGATAGATCTGCTCACACGCGTCGCGTTTGAGCTTCCCGGACGTGGTCCGAGGGATCTTTCGCACGAACACCACGTCATGAACGGGCACACCGAACCGCGCCAGCACATACCGCTTGATTTCGTTGGTGAGATCGGCGCGGTCGGAGCTGATCAACTTGTCGACCCACGGCTCGATCTGATCGGCCGCAACCCCCTTGAGCCAGCCGCGGGGGCCTCCGACCTTCAGGAAGGCTTGAAATGCCGCGATCTTCACCCGCACCGCCGGCGAGATCCGTCCCACCGGCACCGTCATCACGATCATCTGTTCGTGACCGCCGCATTCCGTCGAGAACACCGCCACCTTGCCGCGTTCGAAGAACGGCAGTTCCTCAAGGTCGGCCACGATGTCGTGAGCGTAATAGTTCTTGCCATTCACGATGATCAGATCTTTGACCCGTCCCGTGATGTACAGCCGCTGCTCGGCATCGCGCGAGCCAAGATCACCGGTGCGCAGCCATCCGTCCTGGAACAGCTCGACGTTTGCGTCGCTATCCAGATACCCCTCGCTGACACTCGCCCCCTGAAGCCAGATTTCTCCCGTCTCATCGGCGGTGCAATCGGTCCCATCGTCGCGGACGACACGGACCTTGAAATCACCGAGCGAGCGCCCCACGGAAGGGACCTCGATCCCGTGGACCGTGCGGGTCACGATCGGCTCGCCGGGCGCCGGTGAGGTTACGATCAACGTCGCCTCCGCCAGTCCATAGACGGGGTAGAGCGTATTCGCGCGCAGTCCATGGTTGCTGAATCGTTCGTAGAACCGCCGCAGCGAATTGGGTCGCACCGGCTCGGCACCAACAAACAACATCTCGAGCCCCGATAGGTCGATCTGCTGCTCGACGAGATCCTCCTCGCGGATCCGATCGATACACAGATCGAGCGCGAAGTTGGGGCAGACGGTAATGCGCGCGCGGTAGCGTGACAACTCACTGAGCCAACTCAACGGGCGCATCAGGAAACGGATCGGGCTGAGAATCACGGCGTTGGTTGGGCAGTGCCAGAGCGTCGCCAGCAACGTCCCCATCAATCCCATGTCGTGATAAAGCGGCAACCATGCGACGACGGTCTCGTCGGATCGGCGCTGACCGGATTCCACCAGAAGTCGGATGTTATTGATGACGTTTCGATGCGAGATCTTCACACCCTTGGGCCACGACGTACTCCCGCTGCTGAACTGTATGAAGGCAAGGTCGTCCTCGCGGACGGTAGCCGCTGGTTGAATCGCCGGAGGCTCTCCAAGCGCCAAGCTACTCGGCACGAAGTCGATCAAGTGCGTGGGAGGAATGAGCCCGTCGACGTCGTTGCCACCGACGAGTTCGGGTTGCGTGAAGACGCCGCGCGCCCCGGTTTGAACGACGAGTCCGGCCACGAACGGCAACTGGCTACCGGGCGCTTGGCCCATTTGCGTACCGCTTACGGAGATCGGTACGGCCCCGAGATAAAACAGCGCCAAGAAACTCGCCAACACGTCAGGATGGTTGGTCGGGCAAACCAGAACACGATCGCCCTGCTCGATTCCTTGCGCGGCGAGCCAAGCGGCGTGATGACGAATCCTCAGGTGCCACTCGCGCCAAGTCAGTGCGGTCTCGACGCCGCGCGCATCGATCAGCACCATCCGATGAGTGGGTGAGGCGATCTTCAGTCGATCGACCAGATCGACCAGCGTCCTGAAATCGTGTGGCCCCGTCATACCGACTCCCGACCGACGTCGCTGATTAGTCCAGCGCAGGAATGTCTTGCACCAAGCGCCCTTCGATGCGTGCGAAGATTTCGTCCAGGCTGCGCCCAGTGATCGTCAACCCGTGATTCTTCAGACCGACGATGGCGCGCGTCGGATCGGGGGCTGCCAACACGAGTCCGAGCACCTCATCGGCCAACTGTTCCGAACCGCATGGCCAGCTCTGCAATGTTGCCGGCGTGCCCGGGACCCACGCGTGCACATGCACGATCGCACCGACCTCCGGCAGGGCCTCGTAAATCTTGTAGTGCTCGATCGCGTCGACCGAAACGCGCGCTGTCGGGTCGCACCCCGGCGGAACCGACAGCAGGATCGTTTGCGAGCTCGGCTCATACCCTTTCACCAACAACAGGTCGCGACCGATCACACGCATGTTCCCCTTGTCGACGCCGCGCCCCGACATCCAGAAGCTGCGCGCATCGCATCGGCACGAGAGGTTGCCGTAGGAGAGCTGTTTCAGCCCGAAGATCTTCATTGCCAGCCGCAGCTCGCGTTCGTCCAACAGTTGTCGCATGTCGAACACGGAAGGCAGCAAATTCATGCCGGCCAGTCGTCGGCCGAACTTCATCAACTCGAGGGCGCTCTCATCGCCGTCCCACAGCTTTGGTGCCAAATCCTCGTCGAGACGGTTCTCGATCACCATCCGCGCGCCGGCCAACGGGGTGACATAGTCGACGATCGCATCGGCGAGCGAAAGATCGTTGGCTCGCGTACGGAATCCAAGTTCAGGCGTCATGAAGTACGCAACGCCACCCAATGGTCCCGATGCAACCTCATGCACCACCACGTTGGAGAGAGTCTTCACCAACACCGCGTAAGTGGCGCGCTTGAGCGCTTCCAGATCGGACCATGCCGAGTCGTCCTCGCTGCGCATCAGCGATGCAACGAACACCGAAGAATTAGGGCGCACATAGTTGACGCGGGCCGTCGGTGCGCTCGTCAGATTGAGCACAAGATCGATGTCGTCGGAAGGCGGAGTCATCAAATGGCCGCGTGCCTGAAGTGATTCAGCGACCCGGTCTGCCAAGTTGCCGACCGGCGCGGCGCCGTCGTCGCGAACCAAGGCGACCTTCATGGGGCCGGCTCACGAGCAGGCTGGAAACTGGTGACGAGTGCGAGCAACTCGTCGAATCGCTTCCCGACCAACTCCGGTACACGATCGGGTGGCACCTCGATGCCGAATGCGTCTTCTATATCGAGCAGCAGGTTGAGCATCGCGTGAGAGTCGTAACCGAGCTCGAAGTTGAGCGTGTCGTCGTCGCGGACCTGCCGCAGTTGAATCCGCGAGCGCGCAATCACCAGCGCTTCGAGCCGCTCTCGTAAGGTCCCCTGCGACATCCACCCTCCCCGCGCTCCCGCCGGCCGAATTGCCTCGGTCAGATACGACTATGGCCGCTAGCCTAGCAAGCTTTATTCGGCTGTCACGATGCTGAGTGCGCCGGCTAGCAGTGAAACCTCGATGCGTCGCGCGTCGGGGGATAGCACCTCGCCGTCGGCGTGCACCGGAACGCCCTGCCTGGCCTCCACCACCACGGTTTCGCAGCGGCCCAGAGTGATCCGCGCATGATTGCGGTGGCGGCCCAACAGTGCCAACGGCAACAGACCCAACAACTCGAGCCGCCTTGCACCGACCGCTGCGCAGAAATCCAAACGGCCATCGGTCGGATCGGCGTCCGGAGTCAGCCGAAAGCCGCCTCCGGTGGTGGAGCCGTTTCCCAAAGAAAGGAGCGAGAACGAGGCGGTCTGGTCGACCCCATCGATCGACGCCAGCAGTGGCCACGGTCCGGGTTCGCCCGCCAGCGTCGCCAGCGCGGCGACAAGGTAGGCCGCGAATCCGGAGAGCGGCACGCGCTTCGCGCGGACCGCGACCGCCGCGTCGAATCCGATACCGAGCGCGTTGGCGAACACGGTCTGCACACCATCGACGTTGGCCAACCCGGCATCGAGCCGCCGACTCGTCTGGCCCTCCAACGCGAGCCGCAACGCCGGGCCGAATCCGCGAGGGATACCGAGGCTCCGAGCCAGATCGTTCCCTCGCCCGGCCGGCACGAGCGCGAGTCGAGCCTCGGGCGGCGCGTCCGCCGCCGCCAACACAAAGCCCGAGACCGCCGATTGCAGGGTTCCGTCGCCGCCGACGACCACCACGCGACGCCCCTCATTGGCAGCGCGGCGAACGGTCTGCCGACCCTGATCGAGTGTCTGGGTCTGGATCAACTCCAGTCGGCCGGCGGCCGCCGCTTCGGCCAGCGAGCGGGCGATGCGGGCCCGTCGCCAGCGCGGACCAGCGTGAGGATTGGCGATCACCAGCGGCAGTGACATACGATGAGTCTACACATTGCGATGCAAAGTACTTGATGATGCCTAGTTTCGACTGTATCTTTCCGGTCGATGCCGAAGTTCGAGGATCATCGAGTGGACCAGCCCGCGCCCACACTGCTTTCCAGTCATGCCCTGGAGAATCTGCGATACATCCGTCGCACGATGGAAAACGCCGGCTCGTTCACCGCGGTTCCGGGCTGGGGTGGCGCCGCCATCGGGGCAACGGCGCTGTTCGCGGCATTGGCAGCGTCGCGTTGCGAAGACGTGTGGAGTTGGTTGCTGAGTTGGGCGCTCGAAGCGCTGCTGGCGATGGCGATTTTGGTGATCGCGATGGCGTACAAGGCGCGTGCCGCCGGGTTGCCACTCTTCAGCGGCCCCGGTCGACGATTTCTCATGAGCTTGACGCCGCCGTTGCTGGCCGGTGCGCTACTCACGATTGTGCTGCTGCGCGCCGGGCTGTTCGGTCCAATTCCTGGCGTTTGGCTGTTGCTCTACGGGGCCGCCGTGATTACC
The DNA here is from genome assembly GCA_046331425.1 of Acidobacteriota bacterium. Taxonomy (GTDB): domain Bacteria; phylum Acidobacteriota; class Polarisedimenticolia; order J045; family J045; genus JANNUT01. The sequence continues at coordinate 98,759 of JAXLQU010000002.1, read as the reverse complement.
GGCGGAATGCACTCGGTGGCGTCCGTTCCGGTAATGGGGGCGTTGTTCATGGTGCTGGGCGCCGCTGCGTTGTGGTCTCCTTCCTCGTGGGGTGATGCCTTCATGGCGCTCGGTTTCGGCGGATTGCACATCGCGTTCGGCTTGTACATCGCAAGGAGGCACGGTGGCTAAGAGCCAAGTAACGGCACGCGAGCGGAGCACAAAAGGCAAACGCGTCACGCCGATCGCCGCAGCCGCGGAAGCGTCCAACCTCGACCGACTGATCCACGAGCGAATCCGATTGGGTATCGTCAGCGCGCTGGCCGCCAACGACGCGTTGGCCTTCGGCGAACTCAAGCAGATTCTCGGAACCACCGACGGCAACCTCAGCGTGCATGCTCGCAAGCTGGAAGAGGCCGGTTACGTGGCTTGCATCAAACGCTTCGAAGGGCGGGTTCCGCGCACCGAGTTCAAGCTGACGGCGCTCGGACACAAAGCCCTCGCGAAGTATCTCGATCACATGGGAGCACTGATCGACGCCATGAAGCGCGTTTGAGTGGGCACGAGCTAGGTTCCGGTTTTTTTTGAACTCATACTTTGCATGTCAAAGTACTTGTCAACTAGGAGAAACTGCCGTGTCACCGACGAAGATTCCCACACATACCGCGATCATCATGGATGGCAACGGACGATGGGCCACGCGGCGCGGCTGGCCACGGCTGGCAGGTCATCGCGCCGGTATCGATGCCCTGCGTCGCGCGGTCGAAGCCGCACCCGGGCTGGGAATCGAAACGTTGTCTTTGTACGCGTTCTCCGCCGACAACTGGGGGCGACCGCAAGCCGAGGTCGATGGGCTGATGCGGCTGTTTCATCTGTATCTGTCGAACGAAACCGAACGCTGCATCGCCGACGGCGTGCGCCTGTCGGTGATTGGGCGCCGCGATCGATTGGGCCCGCTGCTGCGCGCCGCGATCACCGCCAGCGAGATGGCCACCGCGTCAGGCACGCGAATCCACGTGCGCTTGGCAATCGACTACTCGGCCCGCGACGCGCTGCTGGCCGCCGCCGCGAGTCTGGCGTCTCGAGGCTGCGTTTCGCGAGAAGCGTTCGCTGCAGCACTGGGGACCGCTGTCGGCTCGCCTGATCCGACTCCCGATGTCGACCTGATGATCCGCAGCGGCGGCGAACAACGTCTCTCCGACTTCTTGTTGTGGGAATCGGCGTATGCGGAACTGGTCTTCACCGAGACGCTCTGGCCCGATTTCGATGCGAGCAGCTTCGCCGAAGCGGTCGAGCAGTTTTCAGGGCGCGAGCGACGCTTCGGAAAACTGAAGGACGCCGGTTAGCGAGTGCTCGAGCGTTTGGTCTGTTCGGCGGCGGCCGGGGCGCGTATATAGTGCGGCGTCGTTTTCTGGAGGTCGCCCGCCGATGAACTCCCGCGCTCGTTCGTTACTGTTTTCAAGCTGCCTCTTGCTGGCCGTCACGACCGTCGGCGCCGAGTCACCAACGCCGCTCCCTCCGATTCCGACACAGGCGCAGCGCGATGCACTACGCAAAGGAGGGTCCAACGCCCCGTTGCTTCCTGGGCCGCAATCCCCCAAACAGCTCGCTGCCGATGCCAACCAAGACCTCTTCGACGTGACGCGCTACTTCCTCGACCTGGAGTTCATTCCATCCAGTCAGACCGTCACCGGTTCGGTCACGATCAGCGCCACGTCGTTGGGCGCTGGGTTGACACACGTGGTTTTGGATCTGTTCGACAACCTCACCGTTTCGCAGGTCGTTCGAGGAACACAACCACTCTCTTTCTCGCGAGGCAGCAACTTGCTGGACGTTACGCTCGACCGCAGCTTTGGCGCCGGTGAGCCGTTCGAAATCAAGGTCACCTACTCGGGCGTGCCGCAATCGACCGGCTTTGGCTCGTTCGGTTGGAACAAGTACATCTATCCCCCCAGTCAAAAGAACATGGTCTGGTCGCTTTCCGAGCCTGATGGCGCACGCACGTGGTGGCCGAGCAAGGACCGCCCCGACGACAAGGCGATGGTGGAGGAATGGTGGACCGTTCCGTCGACTTGGATCGCGACCGGCAACGGCAAGCTGATCGGTACCGAGAATCTGGCCAACAGTCGTAAACGCTACAAATGGAAACCAACCCACCCGCTGACCTCTTACTTGGTGAGCGTAGCCGGAACCAACTACGTCAAGGTCACCGACACGTACACGCCGCTCGCCGGCGGCACGATGCCGGTTGAACACTACGTCTACAGCGAGTTGCGAACCGAAGCGCAAGAGAGCTTCAAGCCGACCCCGCAGATGATCGGTTTTTACGCGCAGAAGTTCGGTGAGTACCCGTTCGTAGAGGATAAGTACGGTCACTCCACCTTCCCGTTCAGCGGCGCGATGGAACACAGCACCAACACCAGCTACGGGTACCTGTTGGTCGATGGCGGCCACGGCAACGACTACGTGATTGCTCACGAGCTTTCGCATCAGTGGTGGGGAGATTCCGTCAGCCCACAGTCGTGGCGCGACGTCTGGCTGAACGAGGGATTCGCCAGCTACTCCGAGAGTCTGTGGGCAGAGCAGATCGGAGGTTTTTCCAACTACAAGGCGTACATGAACTCTTTCTATCGCTCGAGCTTCGATGGGCCGGTCTACAACCCGCTCGATCTGTTCGGCACGACCGTTTACGACAAGGGGGCGTGGGTGAACCACATGTCCCGCTGGGTACTTGGCGACACCGCGTTTTTCTTGGCTTGGCGCGACTGGTACGCGGCACACAAGGACGGCGTCGGCAACACCGCGCAATACCAAGCGACGCTCGAAGCGCGGCACGGCGCGTCGCTGCAGTGGTTCTTCGATCAGTGGGTGTACGGTGTCAACAGCCCTGACTACCAGTACGGCTTTGCGGTCGCCGATCGCGGCGCCGGGACGTTCCGAACCACGCTGCGCGTGCGACAAATACAGACCAACGCGGGTCTGTTTCGCATGCCGTTGCAGGTTACTTTGGTTCTTCCCTCCGGCAACCAGCGACGAACGGTCGACAACAATCAGCTCGATCAGGACTTCACCTTCGACACCGCTCAAGCACCGACCGACGTACTGTTCGACGAAGACAATTGGGTGCTCAAGGTGTCGGCCGGCAGGATCGTTCTCGACGATGCCGATGCCGACGGTGTGCCCGATCGCAACGACAACTGCGTGACCGTGGCCAACGGCGCGCAAGGCGATGCCGACCTGGATACTCTCGGCGACGCGTGCGATCCGGACGATGACAACGACTCGCTCGCGGACGCACTCGACTGCGCACCGCTGGATCCGTCGCAGGGTCGACCGGGTGAGGTCGCGGCGCTGGACCTACAAGACCACGTGACATTGCTTTGGACCAGCCTGACGCTTGCGGATGGGTACGACCTGTCGCGAGGCGCGCTGTCTTCGCTCGTGTCGACGCAGGACTTCGGTGCTTGTTTGGCGACCGGGCTGACGCAAACCGTCTTTACCGACCTCTCGATACCGGCCGCGGGTGACGGCTACCTGTACTTGGTGCGAGCGCGTGACGCCGGGTGTGGCGGCCCCGGGACTTTCGGCGCCAGGAGTGATGGCTCGGAGCGGCCGGCGCTCTGTCCCTGACGGGTGCCGCAAGAGGCGCGGAGACTCGGCACCGCAGCCTGACCGAGGAGCCGTTCAACTGCCGTGGTGTTCGACGAGCCGCTGCTCCATCGCCCGATTGACAGAGGTTTGCTCAGCGAGTCGAGCGATGGGGCTAGGCTGATCACGGAGGTCCGATGCAAACCTCTCGAATCGTCCACGCTGACCTGCTGCTGCCCGTGATGAGTGTCATCGACGCGGCATTCGCGCAGGGTGCACGGTGCGCGCGAGATGCCGGTCTGGGGTTTGTCGCTGCGCGAGGTCGGCAGCGATGCCGATCAGGAGGACATGGTACGGGGGCGGATCTTGCAGTTGAGGCTCTACCTCGAATCGATCCAGTCGTTGCCGCCCAATCCACAGCCGGGAGCCAAGCCATGAGCAACACGAAGCGTGGTCATCGCCCGAGCCGAGGTTGGTTGCTGCTCGTTGCCGCGCCACTCGCGCTTTTGGTCGCCGATCGAGTGACCTGGACGCAGGACGAGCCTTCGGTTCTCTCGGTGAAGATGCAGGCGCTGACACAGGTGCTCGAACGGCTGCTGTCGGTACTGGTAAGAACGGATGTGCCGGCCACCGCCGACATCGCCACGCTGTGCACCGCCAGTGAGCAGTTCGCTGCACTGGCACATACGATCGCGCCCGCAGACGCGACGCAACCGGCGAGCGGGGTCGATCCGACCCTCGCGATCTTCAGCGCCTCGTTGGTCAGTCAGGCCCAGCAAGCCGTGGTCGCTGCAAAGGCCGAGCAATACGATGCCGCGCGCGCGATCCTGCGCAGCACCATCGAGCAGTGCGTGGCCTGTCACACGCGCAGCAAAGACGGATCGAATCACTCGGCCTTCACGCCGTCTCCACCGCCCCCGAGCCTTGGCCTAACGGAGCGTGCCGACTACTTCGCCGCAACCCGGCAGTTCGACCGTGCTCTGAAGATCTATCTTGGTTTGGTGCGCGATCCCGATCTGGCCGCGCACCAAGTGCTGAGTTGGCAACGCGCTGTGCGGCGCGGGCTCGATGTTGCGGTTGGGGTCCAGAGCGATCCGCAGCGTGCTGCTGAGTTGCTCGATGCGGCGTTGGCGATACCGGGAGCACCGCCCTTCCTGGTCGAGCGGTTCAAGACGTGGAGAAAGACAATCACCACCTGGAGTGCCGAACGGCGTGACGCGCCGCGTGACGCCGCCCGCTGGTTGGCATCCGCGCGCAAGCAGTTGGACGCCGCGCTCGCGCAGCAGCAGTTCCCGATGGATCACGATGCAGACGTGTTGTTCTTGCGAGCGAGCGCGAGCGCTCACAGCGCGCTCGCCGCGGGAGCAACAGCAACCGCTGCGGCCGAGGCGCTGCGGATCGGAGGAATGGCCCACGAACTGCTCGCCGACCCCGGCCAAGCGTTTCTCCCGGAGCAGTACTACGAGGCCTGCATTCGCCAGGCGCCACATACCAACGAGGCACGTCGGTGCCTGAAGCGCTACGAGAGTCGCGTCTACTTTTTGCACTCCGGTTCCGGTGGAGCGTCATTGCAGGAAGGAACCGAACGATCACTCGCGACGCTGCGGGACTTGGCGCGGTAGATCGCCACGGGCAACAAGCCTCGGGTCACGAACGGCAAACCGCGTACAGCCCTGCGGCCAGATCCGAACGTCACCGTCCATGGTGATGCCGGACGTTGCGGCCTTCGACGAGGTAGATCGAATGCTCTGCGATCGCCACCGCGCCATCGCCGATCTGCTCCAAGTACTTGGCGATCATCACGTGCCGGAGCGAGGCGCGGATCGCGCGGGGATCTTCGATCATGAACGACAGCGAAGCGCGGAACAGCGACTCCAACGTGGCATCGATGATGTCCTCCTCGCCAATCACCGCCCGCGCCAACGATACATCGCGAGTGATCAGACCGTGCAGCGCGTCTTGCACCATCGCGCGCACCTTGGTGGCCATCGTAAACAGACCCGCGGGCGGCGCTTGCGAAGCCTCGCCGGCAAGCTCCGCCGCACGCAGGGCGATGCTGGAGGCAAGATCACCCATCCGCTCCAACTCAGGCGATAGCTTTGCGGCGGCGAGCGCCAACCGCAGATCGCCCGCCACCACCTGGTGCAGCAAGATCAGATCGAGGGAACGATCGTCGATTTCGTTTTCCAGCGCATCGATGCTCGCATCGCGACGCACCACGTCCTGAGCCAAGTGCGCATCGCGCGCACGCAGCGCCGTGACGGCGTCGTCGAGGCAACCCAAGACGAGCCGTCCCATCTCGCTCAACCGCTGCGACAGGTTCTCTTCCAACTCCTCGAAGTGCCGCAGTGTGCGTTCCATGGGTCGGGGACTCTACCCTCAACCGCCTACCCGAAGCGACCGGTGACGTAGTCCTCGGTCTGCCTGCGGCCCGGCTTCAGGAACAGCGTTTTGGTGGGGCCGTATTCGACCAAACGACCCAGGTACATCAATGCGGTGTAGTCGGAGACGCGGGCGGCCTGCTGCATGTTGTGGGTCACGATCAAGACCGTGTACTCACCGCGCAGCGAGAAGATCAATTCCTCGACCTTCGCGGTGGCGATTGGATCCAAGGCAGAGCACGGCTCGTCCATCAGCAAAACCTCAGGATCGGCGGCGATGGCGCGAGCGATGCACAGCCGCTGCTGTTGGCCGCCCGACAGCTCCAGTGCGCTGGCGTGAAGCCGATCCTTGGCCTCCTCCCACAACGCAGCACCCTTGAGCGATCTCTCGACTGTCTCGTCCAACAGGCTGCGCTTGTTGATGCCATCGATGCGGAGCGAGTAGATCACGTTCTCGTAGATCGACATCGGAAACGGGTTGGACTTCTGGAACACCATCCCCATTCGCTTGCGCAGGTCGATGACATCGACCCGTGGGCCATAGACCGAGTCGCCGTTGACGCGCATCTCGCCTTCGATCCGCACGCCATCGACCAAGTCGTTCATGCGATTGACCGATCGGATCAGCGTCGACTTGCCGCAGCCCGACGGTCCGATCAAGGCGGTCACCTTGCCCCGGGCCACCGGCATGGTGACCGAGTGCAGCGCCTGGTTCGCGCCGTAGAACAGGCTGAACCGCTCGATCTCGAGTACAGGGTCTTCGGCGTAGACCTCGGGATGAATCAGCGGCAAGTCGGCTTGTCCTGCCGAGATGGCCGCATCGTCGGTACTCACCGGCCTGATCTGCGCGTCACTCACGAGGGCCCTCGTCGACATTCGTCGCTTCTCTAAAAACTCGCCGACTTGTAGCGGCGGCGGAGGCGGTTGCGCAACTGGATCGCCGCCATATTGAGCAAAGCGATCACGGTGATCAACAGCAGCGTGGTGGTGAACACCATCGGCTTGGCGGCTTCTGAATTGCGCGACTGAAAGCCGACATCGAAGATGTGAAAACCGAGGTGCATGAAACTGCGCTCGAAGTGCAGAAACGGGAACGTCCCGTCAACCGGCAGTTCCGGGGCCAACTTGACGACGCCGGTGATCATCAGCGGCGCAACCTCCCCCGCGCCGCGAGCCATCGCAAGTATCAAACCGGTCATGATCCCCGGCATCGCTCGCGGGATGACGATGCGCCAAATGGTCTGCCACTTGCTGGCGCCGCAGGCGAAGGAACCTTCGCGCAAACTGCGCGGCACCGCCGCCAGCGCCTCTTCCGTGGCCACGATCACGACCGGGACGGTCAGCAACGCCAGCGTCAGCGAGGCCCACATGATGCCGCCCGTACCGAACGTGGGCGAAGGGAGCTTCTCGGCATAGAACAGCTCGTCGATCTTGCCCCCCAGGACGTAGCAGAAGAACCCCAAGCCGAAGACACCGAAGACAATCGACGGCACACCGGCCAGGTTGTTGACCGCGATCCGCACCGCGGACACGAGCGTCCCCTGCTTGGCGTACTCGCGCAGGTAAAGCGCGGTGAGCACTCCGAGCGGCCCGACCGCGATCGACATCAACAGCGTCATCAGCAGTGTGCCGAAGATTGCCGGCAGCACGCCCCCTTCGGTGTTGGCTTCGCGCGGCTCGTCGGTCAGGAACTCTTTCCAGCGCGAAAGATAAACACCGAGCTTTTGCATCGGTCCGAGTTGGTTGGCAGCAACGGCACGCACGACCTGGGCGACCATCAGTGGCGACTCGCCACGGCTCGGACTCTCGGGCACCAACTTGCCGTTGGCCTCTCGCAGCACGAGTCGATAACGCTCTTCGTCGGCTCTGAGGTCGTCGATCATGGTGCGCAAACGATCGAACTCCGGTTGCACGCGTGTTTCCGTGCGCGCCGCCTCTTCAACCGCCTGCCGATGCTCGGCGGAACCTTCTCCGTGCTGCAATTCCATGCGCCGAGCCTGGAGCCGCGCGGCCTCCAGCTCGCGGTTGACGTTGCCGATTTCGTACTTCTCGTAGCGGCGAACCTGCTCGAAGTTTTTCTGCTGCCGCTCGAGAACCGAGGGCCAGAGCGATCGAATCGCGTCGGGGCCGGTCACCGCAGTGCCGTCACCTTGTGTCAACTGTTCAGGGAAGCCGAATGCCGGACCCCACTCGCGACGTTCCAGCAGCCAGGCGTCGCGCGGTGTTCGCTCCGACGCCACCAGGTAGTCGGGTACCCACTTGAAATCGTCGCCGTAGAGGTCGTAGTTGCCGGTACGAATCAAGCGGCGTCGGCTTCGGCCTCCGTTGTCGGCGATGGTTTTTTGCGTCGCTTCGGGCAACTCGGAGAGTTGCTCGGCGGCTACCGCGAAACTTTCGGAGCGGGTGACCTCACCCAGGACTTTTTCGCCCGAATTCAACGTCAACTCGATGATCGGCTTGGGCCAGAACGTGGTCGCGCCTCGTACGGCAACCATCGACAACAGCCCGACGATCATCAGCACGGCTGCGCCCAACCCTGCTCCGGTCAACCAGACATACGGTTCGCCACGGGCCGCAAGCGATGTGTGCCGCGCCGTCGAGCCTTTGCGCCGCGATGAGGACTGAGAGTGCTCGGCCAGTTCTCCACGCTCGGACGGAACCTCGTGCGCGGGCTGACTCCCTGCGGCTTTGGCGTTGCTGCTCACAGTGCCGCCGTCCGCTTGCGGAATCGCAGGCGAATCGCTTCGGCAACCGTGTTGATCAAGAAGGTCATCAACAACAGTGTCAACGCTGCCAGGAACAACATGCGGTACAACGTCCCGCCTTTGACCGCCTCCGGGAGTTCCACCGCGATGTTCGCCGAGAGCGTGCGCAGCCCGTCGAAAAGATTGAGGCTCATCAGCGGCGTGTTACCTGCGGCCATCAAGACGATCATCGTCTCGCCGACCGCACGACCGAGCCCCACCATCAGCGCCGAGAAGATCCCGGGCACCGCCACCGGCAGCACCACGCGAATCGCGGTCTGCCATCGGGTAGCACCACAACCGAGCGAGGCCGACCGCAGCGATGTCGGAACCGCCGTCAGTGCATCCTCGGAAATGGTGTAGATGATCGGAATCACGGCGAACCCCATCGTGAAGCCAACGATCAGTGCGTTGCGCTGAACGTAGGTTCCGACCAACAAGCCGCGAGGATCCAGTCCGAGGGTGGCGCCGAGCGACGCCAGCAGCGCCGCCAATCCCATCGAGAGTGCAACCAGCGCCACGTACTTCGACAGCTCGAGCAAGGCGGTGCGTTCGCGACCGATGCGTCGCTGCAGATCACTGAATCGCGACTCGATCCAGCGTCGATCGGCAACCACCATCGCCGCCATCGCCAGCGGCCAGATCATCAGCGCCAAGCCGGGAGTCGCGGTGCCGTGTGTGCCGTTGAGCCAACCCTTGAAGTCGGCGTCGAACATCAAGCGCTCGAGCAACGTGCCGATCCGTGTCAAGCCCACGACGCCGGACGCAACCACGACGATCATCACGATCGTCCGCGGCCAACCCTCCCAGCGCAGCGTCCAGCGTGCCGGCAACGCCTGCCATAAATAACCGAAGCCGAGCGCCACCGCAGGCACGCCCACGAAGGCAACAACGACGCCCGTGGTCCAGTGCTCGACGAACGGCGCCATCACCAGCGCGGCGACAAACCCCAGCACCACGCTCGGCAGCGCGGCCATCATCTCGATCGCAGGCTTGATGACGGCGCGGGTTCGACGGTCGAGAAACTCGGAGGTGTAGATCGCCGCACCCAGGGCAACAGGCACGGCGAACAACAGCGCGTACAGCGTGGCCTTCATCGTCCCGAAAATCAGCGGGATCAGGCTGTACTTCGGCTCAAAGTCGTCGGTGCCGCTCGACGATTGCCAAGTGTATGTCGGCTCGGAATACCCCTCGTACCAGACCTTGCCGAAGATGCTCTTGAAGGTGACTCCAGGATGCGGGTTCGTGAGATCGTACAGCGCCGCGTGACCATCGCGTGCCAACGCGAAGATCGCGTCGTTCTTGCTGCCCAACTGCAGTGCTGCGATCGGTCCCGCCGGCACCAACGCTGCTCGGGCCAGTTGTTGCTCCGAGGTCAGGTAGTGCACTCCGATCTCGCCACTTTCGTCACCAGCGATAAAGGTTTTGTCGCGCGATGAGACAGCGATCGAACGGATTGCGGATGTGGAAGGCTCGAACTCCTTGGCGCGGACCAACGCGAATCCATCGACTCCCGCACCCTCTCGCCGAATCCGAAACCACCCGAAGAGACCGCCGCGAGAATCGCCTGCAACCAACGACTGCTCACCGCTCATGAAAGCGAGCGCCGTCAGTTCGGTACCGGCATCGGGCAGAAGATCGACGCGTTCGGCCAGGACGGGCGCTTCGCCGCGCAGCTCCCATCGCAGCGTGGTGCCGTCCGGCCAAGCGAGATAGAGCTGATCGCCTGCGGCGGTGAGCAACACGAACGCAGGTTCCGCCGCCGGCCGGTCGGCGGGTAACGGAATCGGCGTCACGCGAGTGGTCAGTTGCTGTGCCCCGGTCGCCATGTCCTCGCGCGACTCCACCGACGCAATCGACAAGCTCCCATCGTTACGAAAGCAGGCGAGGCGAGTGTCGTCGCCGTTGCGGCGAGACTCGATCAGCGTGACGGCGGCATTCGAACCGTCGATCGGCAGCGGCGGGCTGAGTTCGAGAGTGGCAGCAACGCGTCGAAACTCTCCCTGAGGGCTCCTCTCGATCACGCTCTCGCCATCGTCGAGCAGACCACCGGCAGGCAAACGGCGCATCGCCGCGGAAATGTCGGCCGGCGCCAGAAATGACGTGGAATAGTCGAGGCGACCGAGTAACACGCCACCGTCGGCAAGACCCAAGGCGAAGCGGCCGTCGCCGTAACTTGCTTCGGCCGTCACCGCTGCTGAAGGCGCCAGTGCCTGCCGTTGTGTCAGTACCTTGCCGGTCCGCGCTTCGAAGACCGTCAACTCGCCCGATCGGGTCAGCGCACTTCCCATCACCCGATACTCATCGACGCGCGCCTCGATCAAGTTCTCGAGCCGGCTTGAATCGAGCAAGGTAAACGCGGCTCGTTGGTCGACTTGGGCGCCGCGGAACAACGGCCAGACCACGGCGGTCAGGTACACCATGATCCCCAGCACCGTGGCGATCACCGCGATACCACCCACCTTGATCACGGCGGTAGTGATGCGATCGACCAGCACCACCGCCTTGCGAGTCTTGCGAGGCCGGCGCGTTCGTCGCCCCGGCCCCGCTGAGATTTCGGCTCCGCTCATGCCTTTCCCGTAATCGGTAGTCCTTACTTCAGTCCGAGCTTCTGTCGCTCCGCCTCGAGAACCTTGGCTGTCAGGGGGAAGTAACCGTCCTTGGTAACCGCCTCTTGCCCTTGGAAGCTCAAGACGTAGGAAAGGAACTCACTGCGCAGCGGGTCGAGCGGCTGGTTCGGCTGCTTGTTCACGTAGATATAGAGGAAGCGCGCCAGGGCATAGGTACCGTTGTAGGCATGCTCGATGTCGGCGGCGACGCACTCAGCGCCGTCTTTGGCGGCGATCGACACTGCTTTCACGTCGGCGGTCTTGTAGCCGATGCCGCTATAGCCGACAGCAAACTTGTCGCTGGCCACGGCCTGCACCACCGCCGACGAACCGGGCTGCTCCTTGACGCTGTCCTTGTAATCACCCTTGAACAGCGCGTGTTCTTTGAAGTACCCGTAGGTCCCCGAAGCGCTGTTGCGTCCGTACAGGCTGATCGGCTTGTTGGCCCATTCGCCCTTCAGCCCCAGATCGCCCCAGGTCTTGATCTCCTTCGACGAACCACCGCGACGGGTCTTGGAGAAGATCGCATCGACTTGTTGCAACGACAGACATTGCAACGGATTGTCCTTGTGCACGTAGACCGCCAGCATGTCGATCGAAGTCTTCACCGAGGTCGGCTTGTACCCGTACTTCTTCTCGAACTTGTCGACTTCTTCCGCCTTCATCTCGCGCGACATCGGGCCGAATTGGGCCGTTCCGGCCTCCAGCGCAGGCGGCGCCGTCGACGAGCCCTTGCCTTGGATCTCGATCTTCACGCTGGGATAGAACTTCTGGAACGACTCGGCCCAAAGAGTCATTTCGTTATTCATGGTGTCGGAGCCTTCGCTCTTCAAACTGCCCGACACACCGGAGCTCGGCTTGTATTGAGGGATCAACTTGTCGACGACGACCGCTTGCGCGAGCGCGGCGGTACTTCCGGCGGCAACCAACAAAAGCACGCTGCTTAGTGACGTGAGTTTCATGTTTCGAGGTCTCCTTTTCGACCGTGATTTCCACCCGTCATCGCCGTCCATTCCGACGGGTGCAAGTCACCCGCCTGTGACGCTCCTGCGACAACGGTGTGAACAACCGGCCCCGGTGTAGCCCCGATGACAGGGAGTCTAGGGGGCTCGAGTGACGACGATGTGACAGGTCTGGGCGGGGCCGGCCGGCCTCCGCCCTCTCCTGTTCCGTGGTCCGAAGACTAGAAGATGAACTGCAGTTGGAGCCTGGCTTCCGTGGTGGTATCGACCTTCGCCACCAAGGCCTCGTCCTTGACCCGCCGCAGGTCGCCCTGGAGTTTTAGCGCGTGCTTGTTGATGAACCAGTTGAGCGCCAAGCCGTCCTCGGTGCGCGTATTGCGGTCCAGATCGAGGTTCGGGTCGTACTCGGCATGGCGCAGCGCGACCTCGAACTTCTGAGGGATGAAGAAGTACCCGACCTGAAGCCCCAGACCGTCGGAGTCGACATCGACGCCGGGCAGCTGCGGCTCACGGGTGCGTCGGTGATACTCGCCGAAGGCACTGAAGCCCTTGAACTTGAAGACCACATCGCCGCCCCACTGGGTTTGGTCGAAGTTCTTGCTGTCGTCGGCCAGAGTGTCGGTGAAGTTGTTCCGTTCCCACTGCCCGGCAATCGCCAAGAGCGGGTGATCGGTGCTTTCGAAATCACTCTCGGAGTATTTGACATCACCCCAGGGCTGGTACGTCACGCGCGCATCGTATTGATAGCGGACGTTGTCGTTCTCACTCTTGTTGCGCCCGTTGCCGTTGAAGACACCGAGACGCCAATCGATCTTGTTGTTCAAAAGCCCGCCCGAGAACTGCATTCCCTGATCGCCCCCCTTGGCGAACTCGTCACTCACCAGCGAACGATCGACAAACTGTTGCGAGCCCGATGAGGTGAGTTGCTCGCGGCCATACGGCACCTTGAACTGTCCCGCTTTGACGTTGAACAGATTGCGCCCTTTGGTCACGTCGTAGTTGAAGTAGAGCCACTCCACCGGTCCAGTGGTTTGATCGGTCCAGACGAATTGGGCTTCATAGGTGAAATATGGGACGTAGACCCAGCCCTCGAACTTGGTCTTGGCGCGACGGATCCTGAAAGAGCCCTTGGCGTTCTTGGTCTCGTCCTCCGGATCGTTGAGCGTGTAGCGCACCTGGATTCGGTTGGACAACACGATCTGTGCCTTCTCGAAGCTGAAAGTCGTTTTGCCGTCCTTCCAAGCGATCGATGGGGCGAAGGGCGGCGCCGGCTTTTTGATCACCTCGCCGGGGACGTTGTGTTTGAAGTTGTAGAGGTGGATCGCCTCTTCGGTGTCGAAGACCATCGTCTCGCCGTTCGGTCCGGCGCCGATCCGAACGATCGACTTTCCGGCATCGCCGGTCTTGACCCAGTTGTCGTAGGCCGCCATGTCGTTGAACACGAAGATCCGGCCGTCTTTGGCTATCTCTTGATAGAAAAAGCCCTGTGCTTGTGCGGCTGCGATCGATACCAGCGCCATGAGCACGGTGATGGTGGCGCGCCTCGCGCGGCGCCATGACTGACAGACACGATTCATCACTCCTCCGTAGGCATCTCTGCCGTTTTCGCCGTGGCCATCAAAAGCTCCAGGCGTGAACGACGTGCTACGAAGGGGTCACAGCGTGGTGACAACTGGCCGTAATGGACGGAATACGACCGATTCACTGGTCACATCCCGACCAATGTGTGACAAGGGCGCTACGGACGTCGCGCGTTTCGCCTGCGCCGGTAGACCAGCGTCGAGATGGCCAATACCGCGATCAAGAGCCATGGCACCAGATGCAACGGCTCGGTCAGATAGTGTCTTGCTGTACCGCCCTGCCCCGACTCGCCGTGGCCGGGGTGTGAGAACGCAAGATCTGCGCCCAACAACAGCATGGTCGATGTCAGTGCCACAAGCCTCGAACGAGTCACGCGGTCCTCCCGATCTCTGGTCGCACTGTAAACCGGCTTCACCGCTCCCCGCATCTGAAATCGGGATCGAAGTGGCCCGGTGTCGGATCGGACGCGCTCTGCCTACAATCGCGACGTGTCCTCCCCGGCCGAACCACACAAGCGCCGACCCCTCGGCGACCCGCTGCAGGTCAACCTGCGTTGGCTCGTGCGGATGCTGCTTTTGGTGGTGGTGCTCCCCAACGCCGTGCTGACCGCTCTGGGGATTGTCGCGATCATCACGCGGCAGGAAGTTCGTGAGCTTGTGTTCGGCATCCTGGTGGTGACGTTCGCGGTTTCGGTGATCGCGGGGTCGTTTCTGTTGTTTTTTCTGGCTCGGCGGGGGGCTCGGTTGGCCCGGATCCAAGAGACGTTCCTATCGCACATCAGTCATGAACTGCGCACACCGCTGGCGGGGATCCGCCTTCATACCCAGATTCTCGAAACCGAGCAGCAGGACCCCGATGCGCGTCTCTCGCTCGAAGCGATCCGTCGCGAGACGGGGCGAATGCAGGAGTTGGTCGAGCGGTTGTTGGCCTGGCGACAGGTTCGCTCGCCGAAGAGCTTCTATCGCCGCGCACCGATCGCGGTGCATGAGGTGGTCGAACGCGTCTTGACCCTCACCGCTCATCCGCCACAACTGAAGCTGCGGGTACGGCACCCTGACGCGATCTTTTCGGGAGATCTCGATGCATTTGCAGAGGCAATCGCCAACTTGGTCCACAACGCCATCAAATATGCCGGTGCGGACGGCCCGATCGAATTGACGGTTCAGTCGTTCCAGCGTCGCGTGATCTTCTCGGTCTGCGACCGTGGACCAGGCCTGCCGCCGGATGTCGGCGAGCGTTTGTTCGACCCGTTCTTTCGCTATGTCGCTCCGGATCGCCCCGACCCCGGCGGTTTGGGTCTGGGTCTGGCGATCGCGCAGGAGATCGCCCGCGCCCACGGCGGCCGTCTGGCCACGATGCCTCGCCGAGGCCGCGGCACACGCTTTTACATCAGCGTCCCACTGGAACGAGCATGAGCGCCCGCATCTTGGTAGTAGAAGACGACTCGTCGCTGCGCGACGGGCTGGCCTTGGTTCTGCGCAAGAATGGCTACGAAGTGCTCACCGCCGTTCGGGGGCAGGACGCGCTGAAAATCGTGCGTGAGCAATCGTTGGACTTGATGATTCTCGATCTGATGCTGCCTGGACTCGACGGCTCGTATGTACTGGAACATGCACGGCGCGAGGGTCACCTGATTCCAGTGATCATCTTGTCGGCACGCACCAGTGTCGAGGACAAGATCCGCGGTTTGCGCAGCGGCGCCGACGACTACGTGACCAAGCCGTTCGATCTGGGTGAGCTGCTGACTCGCGTGGCGGTTTGCCTGCGGCGCGTGCGACCGCCGGAAACGGTGCGCGTCGGCGAACTCGTGGTCGACTTGGCGGCTCGCACCGCCACACGACAGGGCGAGCCGCTGCGCCTCACACCCAAGGAGTTCGATCTGCTCGCATATTTCTTGTCGCAGCCGGGCAAAGCTCTCGGTCGCGGCAAGATCTTGGAAGAGGTTTGGGGTAGCGATTACAGCGGCACCAAGCGCACCGTCGACAACTTCGTGCGCGCCTTGCGAACCAAGATCGAGGACGACCCCGAAGCGCCGAAATACATCCAAACGGTGCGCGCGCGCGGCTACCTGTTCGATCCACGCGGGGCGTAACGCTCGTCAGGGGAGAATGCGCCCGGCCTTCACTTCCTCGAAGCGGTCGCTCCCTTCCTTTTCGTGACTGACCACCGCGCGGCCTGCGGACAGGATGCGCGGCGTCCCGTCCCAGCTCGGCTGTCCCGAGGCACCGTTGTCGAGGAATTGGGTCTTCAGTTCCCAGGCACTGCCGTTCCAGAAGTACGCACGCAAGCGGACGTTCGCTCCTTCGGTGGTCACTTCGCACCGGAACGACCACGGCGGTGGCGGCAACGTCAGATCGACGCTCGCAACGGTGTTTCCTTTGGCGCCGTCGTACCACTTGTTGAAACGCAGCGTGTCGCGGCCGCCCGTCTGACGTTCGACCTTGCAGCGATACGACCGATGGCTGTTTCCCACGCCGCTCGAACGCGGCCCGAAGCTGAAGTCGTAGTCGGAGTTGGCCGATTGCGGGTTGACCGTTACCTCCACGTAGGAGTCGGCCTGGGAAAGGACCAGCGCGGTTTGCGCGCGCGCGCGTGCGCCCGAGAGCGGATGCTCGGCGCCACGACTCTTGAGAGCGAAATAGCGGTTCGTAATCTGTGTCGGTTCCGACAGAGTGGCCGACCAGAACAAGCCACCCCGATCGAGATTGTCGGGACGCGTCTGCTGTGTGACGTCGGGGCCATCGAGCGTGTCGTACAACTCGACAACTCCAGGGCGTGCGCCGAGCGCGCCGGTCTCCGGTGGAAGCGGTACGCCGGTGAAGGGATAGCTCGGCGACTCGGGTGACCAGCCCGAGGCGTCCTGGTACTGCACCCGCACATAAAGCGGACCGCTCTCGCGTTTGGCTGCGTACAGCGCACGGATCTCCGTGAGCGGCACAACGTTCTGCGTGACATCCCAGATTACGTTCGCATCGAAGGCGGCACCGTCCGCGGTGCTGACGCGCCAGCGCGTCTGCAACAGTGTGGCCGCCCCCTCATACGGTGTCATCGAGAACCAGGCACCGAAAGCCTGCACGCGCTTCACCATCGAGATGCGCGGTACACCGTCACGCTCGCAGACGTCGCCGGTACCGTCGCTATCGGCATCCGCTTGATCGGGATTGCGGGCAAGCGGGCAATTGTCGCCCGGCTCGAGCGCGCCATCGTTGTCGTCGTCGTTATCGCAAGCGTCCCCGCTGTTGTCACCGTCGAAATCGAGTTGATCGGTGTTGGCCAAACGGAGGCAGTTGTCGATGGTGTCGAACACCGTGTCGCCATCGGCGTCGGTATCGCAGGCATCACCAACGCCGTCAAGATCGAGATCGGCTTGTGTCGGATTGAAGTTCAACGGGCAGTTGTCGCTGCCGTCGAGCACGTTGTCGCCGTCTTTGTCGGTGTCGCAAACATCGCCGGTGTCATCGCCGTCGATGTCGGTTTGCGGCGTGTTCGGCACGGTCGGGCAGTTGTCGATCTGATTCGGTACCCCGTCTGCATCGGTATCGCCGGTAAGGTCTTCGCAGGCATCGCCCTGGCCATCGTGGTTGGTGTCTTTCTGTGTCGGGTTGGCGACCAGCGGACAGTTATCGATGCTGTCGGGAACACCGTCCCCGTCGGTATCGATCCCGCCTTCACAGGCATCGCCGGTGCCGTCGCGATCGACATCCGCTTGCGACGCGTTGCTGGCGGTCGGGCAGTTGTCGACCAGATCACGAATCCCGTCGGCATCGGCATCGGGGCAGCTATCGGAGGCGGGGCGCGGCGTGCCGTTGCTCGCGTTTCCAAATCCGCCCTTGCCGAAGCAGTTCTCGGTATCGACCAGGTAATAGAACGCTTCGCCCGCCGCCGGCAGCGTGCTGTCACTGGCGCTGTTGGTGGTGAGGCCGAGTTGGTGACAGGTGTGCCGGTAGTAGTCGCTCGCGCGACGGACGCGTCCTTTGTAGACGCTGTATGTCTGCACGCCGCTCCTCGCGGTCCATGTCAACGAGGTCTTGTTTGTTGCAAAGCGCACCGAGTTGTCGAGCGCCGCGGGCTTGTCGAACACCGTCGCATCGTTCGGCGCACAATCGCAGGCGTCCCCTTTGATGTCGCCGTCGGCGTTGGATTGGCTCGGGTTGGCCAGGTTCTGGCAGTTGTCGAGATTGCCGCACGCGCCGTCCGCGTCGTTGTCGTTGAGCGCGTCGAGCGGACAGACATCGCAGGCATCGCCGAACAGGTCGCCATCCGCGTTGAGTTGGCTGGCATTGGCGATCGTCGGACAGTTGTCGACGTTGGCGCAGCGACCGTCGCTATCCTGGTCGTTGAGTCCGTCCAGTGGGCAGATGTCGCAGACATCGCCCAGAGCGTCTCGGTCGGAATCGACCTGCGATGGGTTGTTGGCGGTGGGGCAGTTGTCGACGAGGTCACGCACGCCGTCGGTGTCGCCGTCGGGGCAACCATCGGGGGCCGCGCGCGGCGTTCCGCTGCTGGCTTGTCCGAGCGAGCCTTTGCCGAAACAGTTCTCGTTACCGACCAGGTAGTAGAAAAGCTCGCCGCTGGCAGGCACGAACGAGTCGCTGCCGCTGGGAGTGGTCAGCCCCAGTTGATGACAGGTGTGATGGCTGAAATCGCCACCCGCTCTCACCCTCCCTTTGTAGATGTTGTAGCTCGACGCGCTGGATTGAGCGTTCCAGGTGATCGTTTGCTTGTTGGCGCCGATTCGCACCGAGTTGTCCACGGTCGATGGACTCTGGAAGATCGCGCTGTTGGTCGGTGCACAGTCGCAGGCGTCGCCTTTGGTATCGCCATCGGCGTTGGCTTGCGTTGGGTTGGCTAGGTTCGGACAGTTATCGAGGTTGCCGCAGATTCCGTCGCCATCGATGTCGTTGAGTGGGTCGAGGGGACACGCATCGCACGCGTTGCCGAGTGCGTCGCCATCACTGTTGGCTTGACTCGGGTTAGCAATCGAGGGGCAGTTGTCGACCAGACCGCAGATGCCATCGCCGTCATTGTCGTTGATCGTGTCGGCAGGGCACGGATCGCAAACATCGCCCAGAGCATCACCATCGCTATTGGCTTGCGTCGGATTGGGCACGCTCGGGCAGTTGTCGAGGTTGCCGCAGATCCCATCACCGTCGCCGTCGTTGAGTGTGTCGCCGGGACACGGGTCACAAGCATCGCCCAATGAGTCGTTGTCGGCATTGGCCTGCGTCGGGTTGGCGATCAGCGGGCAGTTGTCGGCAAGATCCAACGCGCCATCGTTGTCGTCGTCGGGATCGCAAATGTCCCCGAGTGCATCGCCGTCGTTGTTCGATTGGGATTGATTGGAAACTAAGGGGCAGTTGTCCAGATCGCCGCAGATTCCGTCGGAATCCGCGTCGTCTGGATTAGCAAAAGGGCAGGTGTCACAGACGTCCCCCTGTGCATCGCGATCAGCGTCCTCTTGGCCCGTGTTCGACAGAACAGGACAGTTGTCGAGCAGATCGCGCACGCCGTCGCTGTCGCCATCGAGGCAAGCATCGGAGCTGGGACGGGGGGTGCCGCTGGAGGCGTTGCCGAGCGAGCTCTCTCCGAAGCAGTTCTGAGCACTCACCAGATAGTAGAAAACCTGCCCGAGTGCAGGGTCGCTGTTGTCCAGAGCCGAGGGAGAGGTCACGCCCAGCGCGAAACAGGTATGCCGATAAAACCCTTCCGTGGCTGAAATTCGCCCTTTGTAGACGTTGTAGCTTTGAGCGTCCGCTTGGGTGCTCCAGGTCAAGGTCTTGTGATCGGTATCAAACAGCACCGAGCTGCCGAGCGCTGCGGGGGTTGTGAAGACAGCGGCGTCCCCCGGTGCACAGTCGCAGGCGTCGCCACGAGCGTCGCCGTCGGAATTCGTCTGCGTTGGGTTGGCGACAGCGGGACAGTTGTCGAGGTTCTGACAGACGCCGTCGGCGTCACTGTCGTTTTGCGCGTCGATCGGGCAGGGGTCGCAGGCATCGCCGAGCAAGTCGCCGTCGGCATTCGCTTGCGACGCATTCGACACCGTGGGGCAGTTGTCCAGGTTGCCGCAGATGCCGTCGCTGTCGACATCGTTCTGCGCATCGTTGGGACAACTGTCGCAGGCATCGCCGAGCAAGTCGCCGTCGGCATTCGCTTGAGATGTGTTGGCGATCAGCGGGCAGTTGTCGCTGCCATCGAGCACCGTGTCGTTGTCGTCGTCGGGGTCGCAGGCGTTACCGCTGCCGTCGAGATCGGTGTCGGTTTGCGACGCATTCGAGACGGTGGGGCAGTTGTCGAGGTTGCCGCAAATGCCGTCGGCATCGACGTCACCGCCCTGGCCGGCACACGGATCGAGCAATCGTTGAACCGCTTTCTCGGCGTCGATCAGTCCGATTCCATAGCGATTGTCCCAGCCGGCCGGCCCGCGATCGACGGCGGTGGCGAACAGTGCCTCGGCGAGTTGTGCCGGTGTCGCATTCGGTTTGGCTTCCAGCATCAACGCCACGATTCCCGCCGCGTGCGCACTGGACGCGCTGGTGCCGTTGAGCGTGCCGTAGCCGGAGAGTCCACTCGTCGATGTCGTGCCATCACCGTAGGCGGTCAGGTCGGGCTTCAACAGTCCTTGTTGGGCCCCGCCTTGATACGGGTAATCGCGAAACTGCGACGGCATCACGTAGGGGTATGAAGGATCGACGATGCCTTTGATGTCGGTCCATTCCGACGGACCGAACGGACTCGTTCCCGAAATGGTGTTGCCGCCGACCGGGATATTGGCGATTGCCAGCGTCGAACCGAGTCTACCGATGAGACTTTGGGCCGTGTGCAAGCGCGGCGGTGGGTTGTTTGCCGGCGCGCTGACGTTGTATGGGATTGGGTGCTGTGCCTGACTCGCACCCCGATTGCCTCCCGAGTTGATGTGAATGATCCCGGCAGCCAATTCGGATTCGCCGACGGTGCGCCACTGCGGATAGTTCGGTCGCGGTGAATCTCCCCACGCAACGGTGACCGCTTGCTGGATCAAGCTGGCGCCGTTGTCGATGGCGTATTGGATTGCGCTCCAGATCGATGATTCTGTCGTTCCCCGCGCCAGGATCATCAGTTCTGCATCGGGCGCGACGCCGGTTTGCGTCCCTTGGTGACCGTCACCGGTCGAGATTCCAGCGGTCAGCGTGCCGTGGCCGTCCCAGTCGTTGGGGTTGTTGTTGTTGTCTTTGAAGTTCCAGCCACGGACGTCGTCGATGAAGCCGTTGTTGTCGTCGTCGATTCCGTTGCCGGGAATTTCGTCGGCGTTGTTCCAGATGTGATCGGCCAGGTCGGGGTGCGTGCGAAACACGCCGGTGTCGACGTGTGCGATCACGACGTTCTTGCCCGTGTACCCCATCTGCCAAACCTTGTCGACTTTCAGGTCGCGCAACGATTGGTTGATCGTGGCCGAAAGGTTGGGGCCCGATTGATCTCCGTCGTTCCACTCGTTGTTAGCGACCTCGACGTCGAGCGACAGGTACAACACGCCGGGAAGTTGCGCGAGCGTGGCCAAGAGTGACGGATCGATGTCGGCTCGCACGACGTTGGCAACCCACAGCAATCGGACATTCTTGGCTTGACCAAGAAGTTCGGCCTGCGCGAGATAGTCGCTGACCGCAGCCCCCGCGCGCTGAGCGCGCTGTTTCAGCCACCACACCGGCGGCAATTCATTGGGGTCGACCTCGGGAGGCGTCGCGCCGGCCGCCGACAAATCGAGCACCGCCAAGACGGGAACCAACTCGCCAACCGCGGTCTTGGCTGCGGCAGTCTGGAGGTCGGGTGTGAGGAGCGGATCTGCGACAGGGCCAGCCCACACGGCTGCACAACTCGCCGCGAGGAAAAGGACGATTCGAAACAGTGGCGGCACGCGTGACCTCAACGATGATTCCCTGTCCCAAGTTCGGCAGGACGTCCCCGACTCGCCCCGACCTTCCTCTCGAACGCCAGCGGGAATATACCCCGAACGAGAGCGGCGGCACCCGAATTGTCACGCCACCCCGTGAGCTGGTAATCCGCAACAGCAAGTGACTCAAATGGATGAAGTTAACCGCAGCCGCTGGAGTCGATTGCAACCTAGAATTCCGGTCACGGAGCCAAGCCCGAATGCATCGTCACGTCCCCGAACCGACGCCGACCCACGATCACGACTTCGAAGTCGGCAACCCGTTTGGTGAGCGCCGAACCTGGATCGTGGTGGCGCTCACCAGCGCCATGATGCTGGCCGAGATCCTGGGCGGTTGGTGGTTCGGCTCGATGGCGCTGTTGGCCGACGGTTGGCACATGGCGACGCATGCCGTCGCCCTCGGGATCACAGGTATGGCGTACGCGTTGGCTCGCAAGCATCGGCTCGATCCGGGCTTCGCCTTCGGTACCTGGAAGATCGAGGTGTTGGGTGGGTTCGCCAGTTCGATCGTGCTCGCGATCGTCGCGCTGTACATGGTGGGTGAGTCGATCGCTCGCTTGATCTCACCCTCGCCTGTGCTCTACGACCAAGCGCTGTGGGTCGCGGCAGTAGGACTGGCGGTCAACGTGGTCTGCGCGTTGCTGCTGAAACACGACCATACCGACGCCGGTCACGGCGCACCAAATCACTCTCACGCGGAGTCGCCCGACCACGCGCACGATCACCATCACACACCGAGCGGCGAGCACCACGACCTCAATCTGAAGGCAGCGTATCTGCACGTGCTGGCCGACGCGCTGACGTCGGTGCTGGCGATCGTGGCGCTGCTCGGTGCGCGCTCATTCGGCTGGGTCTGGCTCGATCCGGTGATGGGAATCGTCGGATCGGCGCTGGTGGCGCGCTGGGCCATCGGCCTGATGCGCGAAACCAGTCGCGTGCTGTTGGATCGCGAGATGGGCCTTCCACTCGTCGAGCAGATCCGCGCGTCGCTCGAATCGGACGGTGATGCACGAGTCTGCGATCTTCATGTTTGGCGGGTCGCGCGCCGGCAGTTTGCGTGTATCGCGACGGTCGTCGCCGACCAGCCCAAGACGCCACAGCAGTACAAGCAGCGCCTCGAACACTGCTCGGAACTAGCGCACGTCACCGTGGAAGTGTTGCGTTGCGAAGAGCACGATCGCGTCGGGGTCTGATTCGCGTCAGTTCACGTCACCGCTTGGTTGGATCAACGTGATCGGGTCGATGCCGCCCATCCGCAGCGCCGCATCCCAGATGTTCTGTGCCGGCTCCTCGAAGATCAGCGCTTGATCGACAGGCAACGGCACCCACGTCCCTTCGGTGAGTTCGTCTTCGAGCTGACCCGGTCCCCAACCGGCGTACCCGAGATAGCAGCGCAGTCTCGCGGCGGGGCGCTCGGCCAACTGACCGAGTCCATCGCGGGCCGTGACCAACCGGATCCCGGGGGCAACCACGATCTCGTCCGGGTGTTGCTCGGGATGCAGCGGCCGATCGCCGTGCAACACCAACAGATGCGACTCCGCCTCACACGGCCCGCCAACCATTACCGGTTCGCGACGGTCGACGTGACATGGAATCCCTTGCGACTCGCACAGCTCGTAAACCGACATCGCGGACGGACGATTGATCACCAACCCCAAGGCGCCCTCTTCGTTGAGGCGCAGCAGCAACACCACCGCCCGCTTGAAGTTGGGATCATCCAGTTGCGGCATCGCGGCGATGAATCCGGGCACCAGTTTGGTGTCGATCGGTTTCACGCTAACGCCTCACGCGCTTGCCGGCGGCGAGCAAACTCGGTTCCCAATCGTCAGGGACAGAAAACCCTAATAGCTCGGTCAGCGTCGCCGCCACGCTGGCCAATCCGCGAGGTCCGGCGTGTTCATCGAGCGCCAAATCTCGCCCACCTGCATCCCACACCGTAAACGCAACGGGCGCCAGGGTGTGGGCCGTTTTCATGTACGGCTTGCCGTCCGCACCGTAAAGGGGCGAACCGTCTTTGTCGCGCTCGACCATGTCGTCGCAGTTGCCGTGGTCGGCAGTAATCACCAACGTTCCGCGCGCGTCGGCAACCGCCTTCATGACGCGCCCTATCGATAGGTCGATCGACTGCACGGCAGCAACCGCCGCTTCCAGATCGCCGGTGTGACCCACCATGTCTCCGGCAGCGAAGTTGATCCGCGCGAAGCGTAGTTTGGAATCGGCAATGGCGCGGATCGTCTCGTCGGCACATTCGGCCGACTTCATCCAAGGGCGCTGCTCGAACGGGAGCTTGTCGGACGGGACCTCGACGTAGCGCTCGTACGCTTCGTCGAACATGCCGCTTCTGTTGCCGTTCCAGAAGTAGGTGACGTGGCCGAACTTCTGCGTTTCCGAGCAGGCGAACTGCGTCACACGATTGCGCGCCAAGTACTCGCCCATCGTGCGTTGCGCCGCCGGCGGCGACACCAAGAACAGTTCGGGGAGCTTGAGATCTCCGTCGTACATCATCATTCCGGCGTACAGCACGTCGGGGCGCGGGTCGCGCGCGAACTTGTCGAACTTCTCGGCGGTGAAGGCGCGCGAGATCTCCAGCGCTCGATCGCCGCGGAAGTTCCAGAAGATCACGCTGTCGCCATCGACGATCGGCCCGACAGGCGTGCCATCGTCGTCGCAGATCGTGAAGGCCGGCAGGAACTGATCGCCGATACCGCTGTTCTCCTCGCGAAACGTTCGAATCGCCGCCATCGCGTTGGGGAACGGTCGACAAGCACCCCGTACGTGAGCCTGCCAGCCGCGCTCGACGATCGACCAGTCGGCCTCGTACCGATCCATCGTCGTGATCATGCGACCGCCGCCGCTGGCGATCCGGTAGTCGCGCTGGCCCGGTCGATTCAGCGACGCCAGCACCTGCTCGAGTCGCTCGACATAGATGTGCGCCGAGGTGCCAGGGACATCCCGACCGTCGGTCAGAATGTGGATCCGTACCCGGCCGACCCCTTCGGAATCGGCGCGCCGCAGAAGCGCGAAGACGTGCTGCTCGTGCGAGTGCACGTTGCCGTCGGAGAGCAAGCCGATCAGATGCAACGTCGAGCGGTTGGCGTTGACTCGCGACACCAGCTTCTGCCAGGTCGCACCCCAGATCGAACCGTTCTCGATCGCAAGATCGACGAGCTTGGCGCCTTGATCGAAGACCCGCCCCGCACCAAGCGTGTTGTGACCAACCTCGCTATTCCCCATATCGGCATCGGACGGCAGACCGACCGCCGTACCGTGGGCCTTGAGTTCCCGATGCAGCCCGTGCCGTCGCAGCCAATTCAAGTTGGGCGTGCGGGCCTGCGCCACCGCATCCCACTCGTCATGCCGCCCCTCTCCCACCCCATCCAGTATCAGCAGCACCACCGGCCCGGCCGGGGCTGCAATCACCGGATGCGCCCTCAAGACCATCTCGTCCGCCATCGTCAGCCCTCTAATTCGGGGACGGTATACGAATTAGGGGCGATTTGCCGAGGCGGGGGGTGGAGGTTAGCCTCTTGCGGGTTCTGGGGTAGCCACTGGCCAACGCATGGCCGCTTGAGGAGAGTTAGCGATGAAGCTGTCCACTCTATTTGCCACCGCGTTCGTGACGGCGGGCGTCCTGACCGCACCGATCTTTGCCGACGACGAGGTCGCCGCGAAGGTCGGCGACAAGGTCATCACACGGGCAGAGCTCAACGAGAAGGCCGCTTCGTCGTTGGCCCAAGTTCGCGCTCAGGAATACAAGGTCCTGAAAGACACGCTCGATCAGATGATCAACGATCAACTCGTGGCCGAAGCCGCCAAGAAGGCCGGCAAGACCCCCGAGGAGTACGAGAAGGACCGGATCGATTCCAAGCTCACCGAACCGACCGACGCAGAGATCTCGGCGTTCTATGAGCAGGTCAAGGCACGCGCCGGCGGTCAAACATTGGAACAACTCAAGCCGCGCCTCGTAGAAAATCTCAAGCAGCAACAAGGCGCCAAGCTGTATGGCGACATGATCAGCGAGTTGCGCAAAGCGGCGTCGGTGGCCGTATTGCTCGACCCGCCCCGCGCCACCGTGTCCGTAGACAACGATCCCGGTCAAGGCCCTGCCGACGCGCCAATCACGATGATCGCGTTCAGCGACTATCAGTGCCCATTCTGCAAGCGTGTCGAACCGACCGTGCACGACGTGCTCGCCAAGTACCCCGGCAAGATCCGCTACGTCTTCCGCGACTACCCGCTGAGCTTCCACCAGTTCGCGCAGAAGGCCGGAGAAGCGGCCGGTTGCGCCGACGAACAGGGGAAGTTCTGGGAGATGCACGAGAAGCTGTTCGCCAACAACACGGCACTGGCTGTCGACAACCTCAAGCAGTACGCCAAGGACCTCGGACTCAACGCCGATCAGTTCAATCAGTGCTTGGACGGCGGTAAGCGCGCACAAGAAGTGTCCGAGGACTTCAACGCCGGCAACTTGGCGGGTGTAAGCGGAACGCCTGCGTTCTTCATCAACGGC
This sequence comes from Acidobacteriota bacterium, assembly GCA_046331425.1. Classification (GTDB taxonomy): domain Bacteria; phylum Acidobacteriota; class Polarisedimenticolia; order J045; family J045; genus JANNUT01. The sequence continues at coordinate 72,481 of JAXLQU010000002.1, read as the reverse complement.
CGATTCATCAACGGCGCCGTACCACTGGAGAATTTCACCGAGGTGATCGACGAGGAGTTGGCTCGCGCCGACGCCAAGAAGTCGATTCCGGCAACGGGCAAGAAGGACGCCAAGAAGAAAGGTTGAGCACCGGCTGACCCGTTGCGACGCGGACTCGACTCATCGGATGCCGCTCGCACCGACATCGAACCCTGACACGAGGGCGACCGATCGGTCGCCCTCTTTTTTGTGCCGCGATGACCTCGACGTACTGAAGTGACCCATGCAAGCTCGTGTGACGTTCGCAGGGTTCGGCCGGCGCGACCCTGCGGCAGACTATGTCCCTCACAGTGGAGGCGCCCGATGGATCCGCGACAAAAAAACGTGCTCGGTGGACCGCTCGAACTTTGCTGCGACAACCCGCGCACCGGCTTCTACCGCACCGGTCGCTGCGAAACCGGCGAGGACGATCACGGCGTTCACACTGTCTGCGTTCGTGTCACCGAGAAGTTTCTGCAGTTCTCGCGCTTTCGAGGCAACGACCTTTGCACGCCGCGACCCGAGTTCGGGTTTGCCGGACTCAAACCGGGCGACAGTTGGTGTTTGTGCGCCTCGCGTTGGAAGGAAGCGCTGGAAGCAGGCGCCGCCCCGCAGGTGATACTGACCGCCACGCACAAGCGCACGTTGCAGTTCGTCAGCTTGGAAGAGCTCACCGAGTACGCGCTCGATCTGAACTGACGCGCTCCCACGATCACAAGTCGCGTCGAACTGCCTATGGGCAGGTGATGGTGCGTTCGGTCCCCGCCGAGTTACGCCCCCAGCTCCCGATGTGCGGTGCGGTGGCGCGCACCTGGTAGAAGTAGGCGGCGCCGCTACCTGGCAACGCTGCATCGTTGACCGAGGCGCTCGATGTCCCGAGCGAGGTGCAGCCGCCGACGAACTGCGCACTCCCCGATCTCGCCACCTGATACGCCGTGGCACCGGCCTGCGGTCCCCAGCTCAACGCCGATTTGTCCTGCGAGAAAAACCCGATTGCCGCACTCAACTCGTCGATGATCCCAAAATTCGGATCGCCCGGACATTGGTTGTCGATCCCGTCATTGGTTTCGGGAACACCGGGGCCGATGCTCGCGTCGTTACGCGCGCAATCATCCAGATTGCCGGCGCCGTCGCCGTCGAAGTCTTGTTGCGGGAGTTGGCGCAGATCGTACGCGTAGATCGAACGCGAATGCGTCCCGGCATACAAGCGCCACGACGACTCGTTGATCTGAAGATCGTGCACCACGATGAACGGCACGCCGCTGCCGAGTGTTTGCCACGAGTTGCCGGCGTCGTGCGTGACATGCATCCCGATGTCGCTGGCCACGAACAAGCGCCCCTGAAACAGCGGGTCGGCGATCACCGAGTTCATCGGCACGGCCGGCAAGCCGGGCGAGATGTCACTCCAGGTCGCTCCCATGTCGACGGTCTTGCGCAGATACGGAACCCTGCTGCCGAGCTTGTAGCCGCTGATGGTCGCGTAGGCGGTGCGTCGATCGAACGGATCGGCCGTCACCTCCGTGTACCAATAGGTCGGATCGCTCGCGGGGTTGACCTTCAACCACGACAGACCGCCGTTCTCGGTGACCCACAGATTGCCGTTGTCGGTGCCGGCCCACACAACCTGCGGATCGACCGGCGACACACCGATCGCGCTGATCGTCCCCTTGATGGGGCTCCCCGTCGGAAGCGTGCTGGCGGTGAGGTCGGGGCTGATGGCGCTCCAACTCGCCGCGAAGTCGGTCGAGCGATAGACCTTCTGCGCCCCCATGTAAACCGTGCTGGTGTTGTTGCGATCGATCCGGATCGGCGTGACCCAGTTGCGGTTTTCGGCACCATCGATGCCGTTGGTTCCATCCGAGAAGCTGTTGCCGCCGTCGAGCGATCGGTTGATTCCGCCGTTCTGCGACTCCGCCAACACGCGATTGGAATCGGCGGGATCGACCTCGCACTCCATGCCGTCGCCTCCGAGCACTGCCTGCCAATCGTCTGCGGCGCCGGTGGTGGTGCGCACGGTGTTGTTGTCTTGCAAGCCGCCGAAACGACGTTGCGGGCTCTGTTGATCGGTGCAGATGTCGTAAAACTGCGATGTCGGCAAACTCGTGAAGCGCGTCCAACTGCTGCCGCCATTGAGGCTCTTGTAGAAGCCGCCGTCGTTGCCGGCCAACAACCGCCCGGTCGAAGACTCGACGATCAGGGCGTGCTGATCGACGTGCAGCGGGTTGCTGATCGAGCTCCAGTTACGGCCGCCGTTGCTCGACTTCATGATGTTCAGGTCCAAGAAGTAGACGCTATTCACATCGTTGGGCGCGACATAGATCGGTCCAAACCACCAGCCGAACGATGCGGTCGAGGCCGCGAGATTGAGATCGACGCGGGTCCAGGTATCGCCACTGTTCGTCGATTTGTACACCCCTTGCAGAAGCCCACTGGTCTGCCGTACGGAGGTGTACACGGTCGCCGGTGCCGATGGAGCGATCGCGATTCCGATTCGTCCCACCGATCCGGTCGGGAATCCGCCGCTCAACTTTGTCCAAGTACTGCCGCCGTCGAGCGAGCGATACAACCCCGTCTTCGTCCCGCCCCACACGGTGTTGTTGTTGGCGCGACTGTGTTGCCAGATCGACGCGTAGACGCGCTGCGTGTTGGACGGATCGATCGCGACGTCGATCACGCCGGCATCGATATCGCCGTACAAGACCTTGGTCCAATTCACACCGCCGTCCACGCTTCGATACAAACCGCGATTGCTGTCCTGCGAGTACAAACCGCCACCAGCGGCCACGAAGATTCGCTGCGGATTCGACGGGTCGATCGCAATCTTGGCGATCCGTCGCGTTTCGGCCAAGCCAACATAGCTCCAGGTCGCGCCGGCATCGGTTGTCTTGAACAACCCCTCGCCGTCGTACGAAGCGCTGGTCAGGTCTTCCTCACCGGTGCCGACGAACACGATCTTCTTGTCGGTTGGATGGACCGCCAGGGCTCCAATCGATAGCGCGGTCTGCGTGTCGAACCGCGGTAGCCATGTCGCCCCGCCATCGGCCGAACTGAAGACCCCGCCGGCTGCGCTTCCCATCCACAGCAGCTCGTTTCCCAGCGCATCCCGCCCGATCGCCAACGACGAAACGCGACCACCGATGTTGGTGGGCCCCACGTTGGTCCACACGCCGGGTGAGGAATCGTCGCGGCGCAGCAGTCGATCGACCTCCTGCCGGCGCACGTCGACCGGGATCACCTTATCGAGCGAAAGGCGCTGTGCGATGAACCACGAGTCTTGGTCGGGTTCCTCACGCGACGCGCGCCGTTGCTCGGTGAGCGTGGCGCAACCGCTAGCGAGAATCAGAGCGAACAGGGTTGGGAGCCATGAATTGGATCGACGCATGGAAACAGGTTGTGCCGCGAAACCCCTCCTGGACGCAAGCAAAATCACGCCGCAGGCAAAACCAAGCGGCCGCAAGCCGCTTTTTTGCCTGGCAACCGCCCTGACCAACGAGCAATCGCCGTCCGGTGCCATCGTCTCGCCTCGCTCTTCCATCGATGGCCCGCTCGGTTGGCACGCGCACCCGTGTCGAGCGCGACTTGGTTCGAGGCTCCGCCGCGGGTCGGGGCCGTTCTTGACCGTGCCGGTGTATCAGTACAGCACTGCGGGACTCCCGTTGTACGACCGACGAGGAAGGACCGTGCCCGTGATGACACGTAGTCAATCGATCGAAGTCGCTCGCGCCCGCTACCCGTGGTTGCAGCAGATGCCTCACGAACGCTCCGTCGATCTTCTGGCCCAGGCCCGGACGATGCGTCTGGATGCGCAGACGGCGCTGTTCGAACCGGGTGAACCATGCCAGGCGTTCCCGCTCGTGTTGGAGGGGACGATGCGCGTCGTGGTGCCGGCTGGAAACGCGAGAGAGATTCTTTTGTATCGCGTGGTGCCGGGCGAGTTGTGCTTGATTTCCAGCTTGGCCGTGCTGACCCATAGCACGGCGCACGCACGGGGATTGGCCGATACAGACCTGACCCTGCTGCTGATTCCGATCGGCGAGTGCCGCGTTCTGCGCGAGGCCTCGCGTCATCTACAACAGGCGCTGTTCGACGCCGTGGGATCGCGAGTTGCCGAGATGGTGCAGCTCGTTGCGCAGATCTCCGCGTCGCCTCTCGAGCAGCGCGTCGCGAGCCTGCTGCTCGCTTCCAGCGACCCGTTCCTTCAGGCCACGCATCAGCAGTTGGCCGATGACCTCGGCACGTCACGCGAGATCGTGAGCCGCATTCTCGAAGGGTTTGCCGCTCGTTCCTGGGTTCGCTTGGGCCGCAAGCGGATCGAGATGATCGATCGCGACGCCATCGAGAACGTTGCCACACAGCACTGAAAGCGGCGGTGAGTGCGCGTCCGGGTGATGCGTCGCTTATGTCACGCCGGGCGCGGGGCGGCGGCGCGTCCGACTCAGTGCGTCGATGCCGTCGAGCAGTTCACTCGGTTGAAACGGCTTGGGAAGGTAAAGATCGGCCGCCACATCGATTTCATCCGACGACTGCGGCGCTGGTGACGCTGCCGAGGGCCGCTCGGCGAACAAGATCACCGGCACCTGCTTCAACGATGGGTCGTGTCGAAGCGCGCGGCAGAGCGCGAAGCCGTCCATCATCGGCATCGCCGCATCGGTCAGAATCAGGTCGGGTCGGTGCTGTTGCGCGGCGCGCAAGCCATCCTCGCCGTCGCTCGCCTCGACCACGTCGAATCGCGGTTCGAGATGGGTCCGCAAGAAGGCGCGCAGTTGAGCGTTGTCATCCACCAGCAGCACGGTCCTGATCGGGACGAGGACGACGGGTTCGTCTGCAGCGATCGAGTCACTCGCGGTCGAATCGGCCGCGACCGGCTCGCTCGCAACCGGCTCGGCGGCGATCGGCTCACGCGCCATCGAATCGGCCGCAGCCGGGTCGATAATCGCGGCTTCACTACCGGTCGCGACCGAGCTGGCCTCGACCGCTTCTTGCGTCGCCAGAGGTAGGTCTTCGTTGCCGGCGGCGACCTCGACTTCGGCATCGCGTATCACCGGCAACTTCTGCGTTTGCTCCGCGAATCGCGGAGCATCGCCCGCCGGTGTCGCGTCTGCCGGCTGATTGGCGAAATCAAGCGAGTCGCTCCCCTGCAATGGGGCTCGGGGCGGGTCGACAGCCTCGATCACGCGCTCGAGTTCGACCGTGCGCGACCGCAAGGCGCCGGTTCGCCAACGCACGGCAACAAACGTCAGTGACAGCACCGCGATCCCGCAGAGCGCATAGAACAAACGCGTTTCAGTGAAGCGGGGCGCAATCGAGATCGACTGCGACGCCGCCTCGAGTGTGTAGTCCGATCCACCGACCGCCGCCTGCACGCAGAACGTGTAGTCACCCGGAGGCAGGTTGGTGTAGATCGCCTGGCGCGATGGGCCGGCGTCGATCCACTCGGTGTCGAAACCCTCGAGTTGGTAGCGATAGCGCAGTTGCTCGCCGGCACTCAGGCTGAGGCCCGCGTACTCCACCATGAGACGGCGGTCGGGTGTGCAGTCCACCCGTTCGATCTCCACCTGCGGCGCACGTGCGTCGACGCTGGTCGCGAGTTTCGGATCGATCGCCGCCAAGCCGGTGAGCATTGGAAACCACAGTCGTCCGTCGCCGGTCTTCAAGCCGGGGTAACCGCTTCCCTCTGGATTGATCAAACCGGCGTCACGCCCGTACGCGACCGCGTGCACGCGAGCGATCGTGCCTTCGGCGCGCGCGTTGAGTTCCGCCAAGCTGACGCGCTGGATGCCGCGGTTGCCGGCCATCCACAGGTTTCCTGCATCGTCCTCGAGTACCGCAGAAACCACATCCTCACTCAGCCCGTCGCGCGAACCGATCACCGCGAAGCGGCCATTCTTGCTGCGGACCAAACCGCCGCCGTAGCTTCCGATCCACAACGTGCCGGACCGATCTTTGTGAATCTGAAGCAATGGCTCGATCGGCACACCATCCTTGGCAGTGAACGCGGTGTGCTCGCTGCCGAGCCAGCGATGCAACCCCGCTTGTGTCGAGACCCAGACCGCACCCTGTGTGTCTTCGAGCACGGAGTGCGTGACCGCCAGACCGTCGATCACACGTTGCACGTCGTTCCCTGACGGTGCGCCCGGCTCGACACGAAACAACGCACTGGGCGTGATCGCCCAAACGACACCCGGTTGCAATCGCGAGGCGGCAACACCGATCGTCGGCTCGGTGCCGGTGGGCGAGAGCACCCATCGCTGCGTCGAACCGGTCCGCTGAACGAGCACTTCTCCAGTCGCGGTACCGCGCCATTCGGTCCCATCCGGGCCGACGTCGTAGCTCACCGTGTTCGCTTCGAGTTGTGGATCGGGATCGACCACGAAGCGATCGCCGTCCAATCGGTATGCGCTGGCCTTGCCCTGCGAAACGACCAGCGGTCCATGCCACAGCTCACGCAAATACCACACGCGCTCCAGCGGCATCCCTTGCGCGGCGCCGAACCAACGAAACGAGGTTCGCTGCACGCGATACAAGCCACCGGTCGTGCTTCCGATCCAGACGTTGCGTTCGCGATCTTCGAACGCGCCGGTCACCGTTCCCGCTTCCGTGAGCATCAACTGCAGCAGCGGTTGTTCGCGCGCCGGCAACCACAACTCGAGCACCTCGCCGGTGGTGGTCCAGAGCGCGCCGTCACGGTCGATCAACCAAGCGCGACTGTCATCGCCTCGCGGAATCGAAAAACGTGCGCGCCCGTCGGCATCGACGACCTCCGTTCTTCCGGCGACGACGCGCGAGAACAGTATCAAGCCATCGGAAAGCGAACGGACCAGGCGCGTGGTCACGTCGCCTTGAAACGGCAGCGCTTCGATTCGTCCGTCGTCGAGTCGTGCCGGGTGCAAATCGGAGAGAACTCCCCACGCCACACCGTTCTCATCGACCGTCAGCTGCGGGTTCGCGGACAACGTCACGGGGGCGTCGAGCCATGAGTCGCCATCGAGTCGTTGCAGCGCGCGCTCGTACCCGCACCACAACTTGGCGCTGTGGTCGAACACCAGTTGGCGGCAGCTTTTGGCTCTGGCGACGTGCGTGAAGCGGGGACCGTCGCGACGCATCACGTAGCCTTCTTCCGGGCTCAGCCACAGCGCACCATCGCGATCGACCGCCAACGCCTCGATGCGATTGTTGGGCAGTCCGCTCTGCGTGCTGAACACCGTGAAGCGTTGGCCATCGAATCGCGCCAAGCCTCCTGCCGTTGCCAGCCACAAATATCCATCGGAGGTTTGCGCAATTGCGTTGATGGTGTGCGCCGGCAAGCCGTCATCGGTGGAGTATCGGCGGACACTCAGAGGCGCAGCCGCGGCGGTCGCTGCCGCGGCGGCGAGCGCGACGCAGACTGCCAACGACGCGAGTCGTCGTGGCCGCGAAACGTTCGGCGCTTGATTGGAGTTCACCCTCTCGGTACCCCTCAGCGCGCCGTTTGGCAGGCGCTCTGGGAACGATACCGAGCTTGCGCGTCGATTTCCGCCCGAGGCAGGGCGGAAATCGATTTGTTTTCAGCTCGAGCGACGGCTAAGGGCAGACGGCAATGATCTGTGGAACGCAGGCCGTTGCCGCCGGGGAGCGCTCGACGCCGTTGCTCGTCTTGCCGTAGGAACCCTCGTTGCCGCCGCTCAGCGGTGTCACGAGGTAATAGCGATTGGCCGCCGCCGGCGTGAACGTCACCGTGGTCGCGCCGCCGCTCGAGCAGAATCGCTGCTGCAAGCTATTCGACACTTCCAGGTCCCCTTCGTAGGTTGCGTAGTCGCTTGCAAACCCGCAGGCAGCGCCCCACGTCAGCGTGATGTTGGCGCCCGACTTGGTGACGTTCAGCAGTGGACCGGCCGTAAAGCGGCCGTCAGGAACCGTGCCGGCACCTTGCCCCGCGCACCCGACGCAAGCCGACGTATTGAACGAGGTGCAGCCCGCGGAACAGCTCAGCGTTCCGCCGCTGCATCCCTGTGTGACACACGATTGCCCGCCGAGATTCGCGCCGTCGCAGGCCTCACCCGCTTCGATCGTGCCGTTGCCGCACACGGCGGCGCCGCCCGGGGTGATCCCAATACCGTAGACATCGGGCGAGTCACCCACACCGGTCTCGTTGCGATTGTCGGTGTAGATCGCAATCAGATTGCTAAGCACGATGTCGAGGCCGTTGTAATCGCCCCACTCGAACCCGTCGCTGATGTTGGGCGACTGCACGGTCGTAACGCGCGATGGCGCCGACCACGTGACCGCACCGTCGGTGGAGTAGGCATAAAACAGGTCGACCGAGTTGCGGCTGGGGTCGCGCCGGGTGTCGTAGTAGACGACGTGCACCACGCCATTGGCGCCGACTCCGAGCCAGGGGTGGAAGCGATCGACGGTCAGCTGGTCGGTCGTAGAGTGCGGAGTGCTCACCGCCCAGGTCGCCCCTCCGTCACGAGAGCGTGCGACTTGGATTCGGCCGTGATTGTTGGCCGGTGTGCTCTGTTCGGGGCCGGTGTTGTCGGTCCAGGCCGCGTAGATGCTGCCGCCGAATGGACCGCTGCCGAGATCGGCATCGGCGGAGACATACATGAAGGCGCGACGGCTCTCCATCGCCGGCAACGCGAAGTCGTAGGAGTCTTGCGTGTTCGCGATCACGGTCGAGGTAGCACTGAAGGTCGCACCGCCATCGGTCGACTTGCGCACGCGCATCGTCTTGTTATTGATCCCGGGCCAAATGTAGTAGACGTGACCGTTGGGTCCGGTCGCGATGTCGCTGCCGATGCCTCGCTCATCGCTGGTCGTGGGGAACGACGATGTGGTGAATGTATTGCCCGAGTCGGCGGAGCGGGCGAAGAACTGCACGTTGTTCTGATGCCAGCAGATGTAGATCCGATCCTTGAACGGCGATCCCGCCGCCTTGTCGACATGGATGTATTCCTTGTCGGCGCCGGAACCGAATTCGCGACGCGGGTCACCGGGCGTCACAGACTCGAGGCTCGTCCATGTTTGGCCGCCGTTGGCGGAGCGATAAAACCAGACTTGGCAGCCGCTGAATCCGCAGTTACCCAGCGTGGTGGTGTAGGCGAAGCTGCCGTTGGACGACCAGTCGACGGCCGGATCGCCACCGGATCCACCGAGCGGCAACGAGACACGCGTCCAGGTGCTGCCGCCGTTGGTCGAGTACCACATGTCCTGATTGGTGACCGGTCCGATCGTGCCGGCGATTACCTTGTTCGGGTCGACAGGGCTGATCTTGATCGCCGATTCAGCGCCGCCAACCGGCGTGCTGATTCGCACCTCGCCGGAAACGAAGTCCTGCCCTGCGTCCGGCTCGTTGGAAGTCGCTGTTGGGTCGAGCACGACAAGGTAGCGATCGCCGACACGTTCGGCGCGGCGATACTTGACCCCGTCGACGGTGTACCCACCGAACATCTGCATGAAGATCGGAAACGCGTGACGCGGGTATTGACCTGGCCCGGTGCGAGGCATTCCCGGCTGCGCCTTGCGCATTTCCACACGGAAGAAAGCGGGTATCGCCGCGAGTTGCTCAGCCTCGTTGGGCGCCAGGATCGCCAGGTCCTCCAGCGTCAACGTGTAGTTGCGGTCATCCCACGGCCCCAGCGTCAGCAGCGAGGCGTAATCGACCCGCTTGTCCGCGCCCCGTTTCGCATCGAGCGCGACCGTGTGGCCGGTATCGACGAAGGTTTGGGCGGACGCCAGCACAAACGAGCACAACAAGCACAGCACGGCCAGGAAGCCAACGCGCATCGAGGACCCCTCCAAGGTCGCGAAGGTGTACCGCCCCGGCGACGCTTCGACAACCTTCTTTCAAAAGACGGAACCGGGATCAATCCGCGAGCAGCCGCGACCGGGCTATCCTCGGCGTCCGGAGAGCCCACTGATGAAGTACGAACTGAAGCGACTCGATCCGTTGCGAACCGCCAATATCGCCGCCCTGGTCTACGGCACGATCATGTTGGTGATCGCTCTGATTGTCGTGCCGCTGATGTTGATCGTGTTCGCCGCGGGAGCGGCCTTCGGAGGTCTCGGGGGCCTCGGCATGTCTGAAGCGGTGGTCCTGATCTTCGTGCCGTTCTTCTATGCGATCTTGGGTCTGATCTTGGGCTGGATCGGTGGACTTATCGGCTCGTTCGCCTACAACGCGATCGTCCGCTGGACCGGCGGTTTGCTTGTCGAGGTCTCCCCCGTGGAATCGCGAGAGCCTACCGCGTCGCCGTAATCTCTTCGTCTTACTTCCGCCATGGCTCGCCCCTCTAAACGCATGTAGCCTTCGTGCGTTTTGAAGGGGAAATCACACTTCCTCCTCACTGACACTTTCGCGTCACGTGCGCTGCACGAACGCCTCAGGAGTGCCCGATGCCGTTAAAAGAAGTTGCGAACTTCTCGATCGCCAACTTGTCGATCCTCGACGAGAGCGGGAAGGTCGACAAGAAGCTCGAACCGAAGCTCAGTTCCGAGCAACTGCTTCGCCTCTATCGCGCCATGGTGTTGGCGCGGGTCGCGGACGACCGGATGCTCAAGCTCCAGCGTCAGGGACGAATGGGGACGTTCAGCCCGTCGACCGGACAAGAAGCTGCCTCGTGCGCCGCGACGATGGCGATCGACGAGAACGACTGGTTCGTGCCGGCGTTTCGCGAGCTCGGCGGAATGCTGATGCGCGGCGTGCCGTTCTCGCGCGTGCTTACCTACTGGGGCGGATTCGAGGAAGGAAACGTCTACCCCGGGCTCGAGCGCACGCTGCCGATTCAAGTCATCGTCGGATCGCAGGTTCCGCATGCCGTTGGGATTGCCTATGCGCTGCAGTATCGCAAGGAGGGCTCGGCAGTCCTGTGCTTCTTCGGCGATGGCGCCACCTCGCAAGGCGATTTCTACGAGGGGCTCAACATGGCGGCGGTGTGGCAAACGCCGACGGTGTTGATCTGCCAGAACAACCAGTGGGCGATCTCTACACCACTGCGCAAGCAAACCATCTCTCAAACGATTGCGCAGAAAGCGGTCGCCGCCGGCATCCCAGGGATTCAAGTCGACGGCAACGACGCCTTGGCGGTGTATCAAGCGACCAAAGAGGCAATGGACCGCGCCAAGAGCGGTGGCGGACCCACCCTGATCGAATGCGTCACGTACCGCCTTCTGATGCACACCACCGCCGACGACCCCACCAAGTACCGCAGCGACGACGAGGTCAAGCTGTGGGAGAAGAAAGATCCGCTGCCGCGATTTCGCACCTATCTCACATCCAAGGGGCTCTGGAACGAAGAGGCCGAGCAGAAACTGCAGGAAGCGGCGGCGCGTGAGGTCGATGACGGGGTCAAGGAGTACGAAGCGGCGATGGCGCAACCCAAGAAGCCCGACAGCACGTTCGACTTCGTCTTCGGAACCAAGCATCAAGTGATCGAAGAGCAGCGCGCCGAGTATCTGGCGAACCTTTCGAAGGAGGCCTGATGGCGCAGATGACGATGGTGCAAGCGATCAACTTGGCGCTGCATCAAGAGATGGAACGCGACCCATCGGTGGTGGTGATGGGTGAAGACGTGGGGTTGGACGAAGGCGTGTTTCGCGTCACCGCCGGATTGATCCACAAGTTCGGTGAAGGGCGCGTGCTCGATACACCGTTGGCCGAATCGGGAATCATGGGAACCGCTGTCGGCATGGCGATCGCCGGACTGCGACCGGTTGCCGAGATCCAGTTCGACGGTTTCTCGTACATCACGTTCGGCCAATTGGAAGGAAACGCCTCGCGCTACCGGCAACGCACGCAGGGTCAGCAGACGGTGCCGTTGGTGCTGCGCTTTCCGTATGGCGGCGGCGTGCGCGCGCTGGAGCATCACTCGGAGGCGCGCGAGTCGATGTACACGGCAATGCCGGGGGTGAAGGTCATCGCACCTTCCGGACCGCGCAACGCGCGCGCGCTGATGGTGGCGGCGATTCGCGACCCGGACCCCGTCGTGTTCATGGAGCCGAAGCGCTCGTACCGCGCTTTCCGCGAGGAGGTACCGGACGAGCCGGAGGTGATGGAGATCGGGAAGGCGCAGATCGTGCACCCAGGAACCGACGTCACCGTCATCAGTTGGGGCGCAATGATGCGGCCGACGCTCTCCGCGATCGCTGAGCTGCAGCCGGCGATGGTTGCCAAGATCGAGTTGATCGACCTGTTGACGCTCTCGCCTTTGGATGTGGCGACGATCGACGCCTCGATTCGCAAGACCGGCCGGGTGGTGGTCGTGCAGGAATCGCCCCGCTCGTTCGGCATTGCGAGCGAGATCTTGGCGCGCGCCAACGATCACAACTTGATGTACCTGCAGGCACCGATGAAGCGCGTCACCGGCTACGACGTGCAGACACCGTACTTCGGCCGCGAGGAGCATTTCATTCCGTCGCCGCAGGTAATCGCACGAGGAATTGCCGAAACGTTGGCGTATTGATCGGCGGATAGTGGCTTTCGGGGTCGATGCTGGAGTTTCGATTCGGCCGCTGAAAAAGGTTCTGACACGCATGGAGGCAACACCATGTTCGAGTTCAAACTCCCCGACCTCGGCGAAGGGATTCACGAGGGCGAGCTTCTGAAGTGGCACGCGCAGGTGGGCGAGACGATCAAGGAAGATGCGCCGCTGGTCGATGTCGAAACCGACAAAGCCGCCGTAACGATCCCCTCACCGCGCGCCGGAAAGATCGTCTCCTTGGCCGGCAACGTCGGCGACACCGTCGCGGTTGGACAGGTGATTGTGGTCATCGACGATGCGGCGTCGGGCGCGATCGCTGCAAGCACGGCGGCTTCGCCCACGCCCTCTGCCGCCGCGACGCCCGCTGTCGCGAGCGCAACGGTTCGCGCGGCGGCTCCGGTCGCGAGCACCCCTGCCCCACCCGCGAGCGCGATCCGCCGCAGCGGCCCCGTGGCCGCGGCGCCGGCGACGCGACGTGTGGCACGCGAGATGGGGATCGACATTCACACGGTCGCCGGGACCGGTCCGGGCGGTCGCATCTCGCTGTACGATCTGAAAAATTTCGCGGCCGGTGGTGGCGCAGCGCGAACTCGATCGGCCGCAAGCGACGCCGCCGGCGATGCGCCATCGACACCCGCGGCCTTCGGCAATGTCTCGGGCATCCCCTACCTCGAGCTGGAGGCGATGCCCGACTTCGCCTCCTTCGGCCCGGTCGAGCGCGAGCCGGTGCGTTCGATCCGCAAGAAGGTGGCCAAGCGAATGGTCACCTCGATGGTGCTGGTGCCGCACGTCGCGCACATGGACGAAGCCGACGTCACACAGCTCGATGAATTCCGCGCGCGAATGCGCAAGGAACTCGCGGGGAAACCGGGCGGCAAGATTTCGTTGATGCCGTTCGTAATGAAGGCGGTGGTGGAGGCGCTGAAGAACTATCCAATGTTCAACGCATCGCTCGACCCGTATCGCGAAGAACTGGTCTACAAGAAGTACTACAACCTCGGCGTGGCGGTCGATTCGGGGAAAGGGTTGATCGTGCCTGTGATCAAAGGGTGCGACGAGAAGTCGGTGCTCGAGGTTTCGGCCGATGTCGAAGCGGTCGCCGCCAAGGCACGCGCTGGATCGATCGAGGTCAACGACCTGCGCGGCGGAACGTTCACCATTACGAACGTCGGCTCGCTCGGCGGCACCGGGTTGTTCCCCACGATCAACTACCCTGAGGTCGCGATTCTCGGCATGGCCAAGGCGGCGCAGCGCGCGGTGGTGCGCGACGGCCAGATCGTGGTGCGCACGATCATGCCGCTGACGCTGGCGTTCGATCACCGCGTGGCCGATGGCGCCGATGCGGCGCGGTTCATGAACGAGATCATTCGCCGCCTGTCCGATCCGCTCTACTGGTTGATGACGAGGTAACGACGATGGTGATGGGATCGCTGAGCCAAGAAACGGAAGTCGTGGTGATCGGTGCCGGCCCGGGTGGGTATGTCGCGGCCTTGCACGCGGCCGATCTGGGGAAGGAAGTGATGCTGATCGAAGAGCGCCCGCGTTTGGGCGGCGTGTGCCTGATCGAAGGCTGCATCCCTTCCAAGACGCTGATCCATGCCGTGGAGCTGAAGCATCAAGCGGAAGTGGCGTCGAAGATGGGACTGTCGTTCAGCGACGTGAAGGTCGACCCGGCCGGCCTTCTGAAGTGGAAAGAGACGGTGGTGGATGGACTCACGAAAGGGATCGCCAGCTTGATGAAAAACCGCGGCGTGGAGGTGATCAAAGGGCGCGCGCGGTTCACCGACAAAAACACCTTGGCGTTGGAAGGGGCTGACGTTTCATCGATCAAGTTCAAACACTGCATTCTGGCCACTGGGTCGCGCGTAGCGCGCTTGCCGATGGCGGAGGGGCTGCCGGTTTGGACTTCGAAGGAAGCGCTCGATATTCCGACGGTTCCGCCGCGCCTCTTGGTGATCGGCGGTGGATACATTGGGTTGGAACTCGGATTCGTGTATGCCGGCTTGGGTTCGCGTGTCACGGTGGTCGAGGTGCTCGATCAACTGCTCACCGGCTGCGATCCCGATCTTTCGCAGCCGGTGCTGAAGAGTGCGCAGAAGAAGTTCGAAGCGGTGATGTTGGGGACGAAGGTCACCGGCCTGAAGCACGACGGCAAGCTGTTTCATGTCAACGTCGAAGCCGGCGGCGCGAGCAAGACACTCGAGTTCGAGCAGGTCTTCATGGCCGTAGGCCGTAAGCCGAACACCGAGGACATTGGGCTTGCGACGACCGGCATCGCTGTCGACAAGGGCGGTTTCATTGCGACAGACGCGCAGAAGCGGACCTCGGTGCCGCACATCTACGCGATTGGCGACATCACGCACGGACCGATGTTGGCGCACAAGGCGAGTCGCGAGGGGAAGGTCGCCGCCGAGGTGATCGCAGGACACAACGCAGCGTTCGACAACATCGCGATTCCGGCGGTGGTGTTCACCGATCCAGAGGTGGCGTGGGTCGGCCTGACCGAGACCGAAGCGAAGCAGGCCAATCGCACGGTGAACGTCGCCAGCTTCCCCGCGATGGCGCTCGGTCGCGCCAAGACACTGGGCGTCACCGATGGCAAGGCCAAGCTGATCAGCGATCCTGAAACCGGCTTGATACTCGGCGCCGGCATCGTCGGCCCGCATGCCTCCGACCTGATCGCCGAAGCCGCGCTCGCGCTGGAAATGGGCGCCACGCTGGAGGACCTGGCCATCACGATCCACCCGCATCCAACGCTCAGCGAGTTGCTGATGGAATCCGCCGAGGTCGCCCTCGGCCACGGCGTCCACGTCCCCAAGAAAAAATAATTCGGGGACGGCATACCTATTTCCGTCGCGGACCACGCGGTTCGGGGATCACTCTGGGGACGGCATACCCATTTCGCCGGAGCTACGCCGGCCGGCGTGGCTCAGCGAAATAGGTATGCCGTCCCCGATTTGATTAGGGTTGGCGTCTCCGATTTGAATCGGTATACCGTCCCCGGATTGATCCTCGGATTGGGGAGGTGCGATGGGAATCGTGGTGCTGATGGCGGCGGCGGTTGTGGCGGCAACTCCGGGTACGTTGAGGGTCGATTTCTTTCACACGGGGTCGGCGACGGAGGAGTTGCTGCCGCTCGATGGGTTGGCGATCGAGGGGGCTGGCCCGGGCCGCTGAGCCGAACCATCGATGAGACCGATCTCGGCAGGTACCTGTTCGAGGTGCGCGACTTGCCGTCCAACGCGCTGTTGTTTTCTGCGCGGCTTCGCGAGCATCTACGGCGAGTGGGAGACCACCGACGAAGCGCGCACGGTCCGTCGCACGTTTCACGAATCGCTGCGCTTCCCGCGGCCAGTGCGTCGCGCGCAGGTCATCGTCAAGAAGCGCGACGTCGAGCGCGCGGGTTTCGCGAACTGTGGAGCTACAGCTTCGATCCCACCGATGCGTTGATCGATCGCAGCGGCCTGCTTGCCGCCCGACGTCACGGTCTGGCCTGTGCAGCAAAACGGCCCATCGGCACAGAAGGTCGACCTGGCTCTTGATCGGCGACGGCTACACCGCAGCCGAGATGAGCAAGTGGCACAGCGATGCTC
Organism: Acidobacteriota bacterium; assembly: GCA_046331425.1. GTDB lineage: Bacteria > Acidobacteriota > Polarisedimenticolia > J045 > J045 > JANNUT01. The sequence continues at coordinate 56,412 of JAXLQU010000002.1, read as the reverse complement.
GGCGTCTCACTGCTGAACTGTTCAAGGCGTCCCCTTCAAGGAAAAACCAGCAGCGCTTCAACGTCTGGGCGATCGATGTCCCTGCCGCGCAGAGCGGCGTCGCTCGCCCGTCCTCCGGCACCTACCGGACACTCACCGGCCCGTGCAACCTACGACGCCTTCGGCTCCGAGCGTTATCTTGCTGAGCTTCGATAACAAACGTTGGCGCGAGATCGTTGTTGCTGCGCCGTACGAGTTCGTCGAGATCGTCACCAACACCCGCACCTACGGCGGCGGCGGCATCTTCAACCTGTACGCCACCGTCGCGGCCGACAACGCATTCACACCGTACGTTTTCGTGCACGAATTCGGTCATCACTTCGCCGGGTTGGCCGACGAGTACTACACCTCGGACGTTGCCTACACGGCCGGCAGCGAACGCCCCGAGCCGTGGGAGCCCAACGTCACCGCCAACGCCACGACGCCGAAGTGGAACGACCTCATCGCGGCCGACACGCCGCGCCCCACGCGCCGTGGGACAAGCAGCCGTTCGAGACGTACCAGCGCGAGATTCAAGCCTGACGTCGCGCCATTCGCGCCGCCGGCAAACCGGAGAGCGAGATGGAAGCGCTGTTTCGCGAGGAACTCGCTGGAACGATCAAACTGCTCGGCGCCGGCGCACACGCGAAGGTGGTTGGAAGCTTCGAAGGCGCCAACTACGAGTCGACCGGCTACTATCGCTCTCAAGCCGATTGCATCATGTTCACGCGCAACTGAGGGCGGATTCTGCGCCGCCTGCCGGCGTGCGATTCAACGCGTGATCGACCTCTACGCACCGTGATGCGCCGCCTCGCTTCGATCCGGCGGAAACGACTTCGTTGAAACAGCCAGCGACGATTGCAGACTTCCCTACCTCGATCGGCGCGGTCCGATGAGCGCCTTGGATACATCGCGCAACGAAGGCCTGCCGATCGGCCTCTACGACAACGACGACGATCTACTCGCCGCCGCGCAACCAAGGGTGCGCATCTCCCGCCCTTCGCGCATCGAAGTGGTGCTCGGAAGCGGCAGCAGGCCGCACTTGGAACTGAACATCCAAGACTGTCTTGCCGATCAGGTCCCACTCACACGACGCGCCGGCGGCGGCTGCAGCGTGGTGCTCGATCCCGGGAACTTGGTGGTCAGTGTCGTGCTGCCCGCCGAGGGGTTACCCGGAATTCGCTCGTCGTTCAATGCGCTGTCGTCGTGGATGATCGCGGGACTGGTCGCCTGCGGCCTGCCCAACGTACAGCAACGCGGCACCTCCGACCTGACTATTGACGATCGAAAGATTGGCGGCTCGTGCATCTACAAACCGCGCGCGGTCTTCTACTACTCGACCACGCTGCTGGTCGATGCCGACTCGACTGCTGGACCGCTATCTCAAACACCCGCCACGCGAGCCGGACTATCGCGCACGACGACCCACGCCGAGTTCGTGCTGGAACTCCGTCAACGCGGTGGTGTCGCTATCGAGGCGCCGCAAGCACGGTTGCAGGACGTGCTGACGATCCCCTCGCTTCCTTGATACAGACCACGCAGGACTGCCGGGCGAAGAACCCGAGCGCGCGTCGCCACAGAACCGCTCGTGCGAGCACGCGTCGCGACTGACCGCTCTCGTGGAGCGTCACTGCGCACCGCGCCGAGATGTCAGCGACGCTTCCCGCGCGACGTGCGAGCGGGCGCCGAGCGGCGTTTGCGCTTGCCCGCACCCTCGGCCTTGGCCTGCATTTGAACCTTGGTTGCGTTCTCGACCACCGCCTCGACGCCACCCTCGGCCTCGACCGTAACCCCAACCGCAGCCCCGCGGGTCAACCGCGTCGGCGCAACCAGTCTCCATGCCACCTGGATGTGAAGTTCGAGATCCGCGTCGCGAATCTTCTCGAGTTCCACACCAACCCAACCGCGAACGCCGACGTAGGGTGGCCTGAAGAACGTTTCGGGTTGTGATGCGATCAGCGCCTGCTGCGCCCCCTCGGGCGCCGGCAGCCAGACGGCGACGCGGCCATCGCCATGATGATTGTTGGCAAACATCGTGAACACCTTCTTGTTCACGAAGAATGTCGGTTCGCCGTGCGACAGGCGTTCGCTCGTCTCGGGCAAAGACAAACAAAAGCGCCGCACACGTTTCAACTGACTTGCACTCACGGCGTCTTCCTCTCCGGCTCACGTGCGGCGCGCGGTTGCTGTTCTTGTCGACGCGAGAAACCTCGCTCTAAGAGCTGGCAGAGTATTGCCACACCGGGAGTGCAAGGGAAGCACCACGCTGGTGCGATCGACGCCTGTTCGGCGTTGCTCCACCCCACTTGAATCAGATCTGGCCACGATCCGAGAACACGGCTAGCGGAAGTTGTTCAGAAGCACGATGTCCTTACTCTCGCTGCCGTAATTGAAGTAGAGCGTTTTCCCGTCCTTGGAGATATCGATCCCGAAGAACGCACCGGTCGGGAAATCGGTGATCGGCTCGGGCGCGCGCCCGTCGGTGCCGACACTCCACAGGTTGGTGACGTTCGCGAGCGTGCGTTGCAACACGAGACGCTTTCCGTCGGGCGACCAGAGGTAGGCGCCAATCCAGCCCTCGGTCAGTCGCGTCACAGGATGAGGCGGTCCGCCGGCCAGAGGCTGAAGGAAGACGTTGCTCGACTTGTCCTTCGCGACGAGGAACGAAAGCCCCTTCCCGTCGGGCGTCCACTTCGGTGGCGAGGATTGCGTTGGCCACGTGAACGTCGCGGTCGGCGCTCCCCCTTCGATCGGCACCACGACGCACGTCGTTGGAGAGCTCCCCTCGAGTTCCTGTGGAGCCAAATAGGCAACCAAGCGGCTGTCCGGCGACACGACAGCGCCAAAGTTGAAGTCGGATGCAATCTTGCGCGATTCGCCTCCGGCGACCGGCACCGCCCAAAGCGCGCGCGGCGTATCGACGCGCAGGTATATCAACGTCTTGCCATCGGGGCTGAGATCCATGAACCACTCCCCGTTGCCGCGCACGAGTGGTCGAGGATTGCCCCCGTCACGATCCGCCAGTGCGATGTGCGCGGTGCGATCTTCCCCCATGCGTGTCACGACGAGATCGCCCGTGGGGAGCAGTCTCTGGATCGACTCATCGCTCGTGCCTGAGGTGAGCTGCCGCAGATTCTGCCCATCCGGCGCGATCGTGAAGACATGGTTGTGATGATCGGCTGGGGCGGTGAAAACGATCGCGCCGTCGCCTGCCAAAACGAAGTTGCCAACCGCATTGTCGCTGGTGGCGTTGAAGGTGAGTTGCTTGGGTCTGGCCTTCCCTTCAATGGGTGTGCTCCAGACGTTCGCCACCCTGACCGCGCGGAGGGCGGAGATCGTCGCGCCGTCCGAGGTTAGATCGAGATCGACATAGTCGTTGGAGTCGTTCGTGATCCTCTGGTGGCGTCCCTCGGGATACGACATGAAGAACAGTTGCGCCGCCTCGGTCTCGCCATACCGAAACGACGAGGTCACGATCCCCTTCCCATCGGGAAGCCAAACCGAACTGCGAACTTCCCATCCGGTGGGGCCGAATCGGGTCTGGGCCAAACTCGCTGCGTCGATTGCAGCGAACTGACCGTGGATCCCCTTCTCCGCCGTGTGAATCGCCGTGACGAAAGTCTTGCCGTCGGGAGACAACACCGGAGGGCAGGCGAAGTCCAACGGCGCGGCAACCGTCGCGAGTGTCTTTTCTTGACCCAACTCGATGTCGCGCACCATCGCCGAGGTCTCTGCTGACTTGGTCTTCGCTCGGACGAAGCAGACGCTCTTACCGTCTTGCGTCAGGCTGAATCCATAACCGACATCGGAAAACAGCTTGCGCGTCGGACCGCCGAGTGTCGGCACCCGCTCGAGTGTTGTCAGGCCCGGGCGGTCCGGCTCGATCACGATGTAATAGACGTAGTCGCCATTGGGCGAGAAGCGAAGGGATATCACGCCCACCTCGCGCGGAGGCACGACTTGGACCTCGCTCCCCGTCGTGATCTGACGGACCCAGATCGATGTCGATTCTGACGAGACGATCGGATAGGCGAGATACCGTCCGTCGCCGGAGATCGCCACGCCGGTTATCCCTTCGCGCCCCGAAATGCTCGTGCGCTTGAGGCCGGCAGCCGGCGCCGCGGCGACAGGTTGGGGATCGCGAGAACGAATCAGGCTGAAGAGGCTGATCGCCAGCCCCGCGATCACGACAATTGCAACGATCGTCGCGCCGATCTGCCACGCACTTCGCCTCGTGGGCCGGGCGGCGACACCCACGCTGCTGACACCGCTTCCCGAACTCGTCGAGTTTGAAAGAGACTCGTAGTTGTCAGCGATCTCGCGCAGTTCAATCGCCAGGTCTTTCATCGATTGAAGGCGCTGGTCGGGGTTTTTGGCAAGGCACCGCCGTACCAAGCGGCGCAGGTCGGCAGGAGCTTTCGGATTCAACTGGTGCGACTCGATCGGCGCGTCGTGGAGGATCTTGTGCATCGTGTCGACAGCGGAGTCGGCTTCGAACGCGCGTTGACGTGTCACGGCTTCATAGAGGATGCAGCCGAACGAGAAGATGTCGGAGCGGTGATCGACAGATTTTCCTTGCACCTGCTCCGGCGACATGTAGCCGACCGTGCCGACGATCGTTCCTGCGCCCGTGTGCTGATCGATCTGGGTGGGCGCAGCGCTGGCTTGCGGGTCCGCCGCTCTGGACTCGATCAGCTTGGCGAGCCCGAAGTCGAGCACCTTCGCGAAGCCGTCACGCGAAACCATGATGTTCCCCGGCTTGAGGTCGCGGTGAACGATCCCGGCCGCATGCGCCTTGGCGATGCCGTCCGCCGCCTGGGCCAGATATCCCAATAGGCGTCGCAGATCTTCCTTGTCGACGTGGATCACCTCGGCCAGCGTGTGCCCGTCGATCCGCTCCATCACGATGAAGTGGATCGACTCCAGCGATTGCCCGTCGCGCTCGATCGAGCCCGAGCCGATCTCGTGGATCGTCACGATGCTCGGATGGTTCAGCGACGATGCTGACTTCGCCTCGACCACGAAGCGACGGAGTCGCTCTTCATTCCGGACGAGGCTCGGCGGGAGGACTTTGAGGGCGACGCTCCTTTCGAGGGTGAGATCTTGGGCCAGGTACACCTCGCCCATGCCGCCGGATCCCAGCGCCCCCACGATCCGGTAGTGGGATATGACATCCCCTGCGACGAGTGTGTGTTCCAAGGCGCCGGGATCTTACCAGGCTCTGTGTTTCGCTGGGCTGTATCGATTCGAGCGTGTGAGCGTGGGCAGTACCTGTGGCGTGTATGATCGCGCTCGTCATTGCCAGGGAGACGAGGTCGGATGATCGAGAAGGACGGACCAGACCCAGAGTTACCGGAAACGAAGCTGGTCCCTGCGGCTCACTCCAAAGACGATGACGCCACGCAACTCGGCGAGGAGCGCGAACAGGTCGCGCCCGAGCTGCCCGATCGAATCGGCGATTACCGAATCCTCGGCCTGCTCGGTCGCGGCGGCATGGGAGTCGTCTACGAAGCGGAGCAGCAGTCGCTCAAACGCATCGTCGCGCTCAAGGTGATTCGTGGCGAGGCGTCGATCAGCGAGCTTCAGCTCGCGATGTTCCGCCGCGAGGTCGAGGTGTTGGCGCGGCTCGAGCATCCGATGATCGCGCGGATCTACGACTCGGGGCGCACGGCGGAGGGTCGCCACTACTTCGCGATGGAACTCGTTCGCGGCGCCACACTCTCCGAGCACCTGCGTGAGCGGCAGACACTCGACCCCGATGAAGTTCGGCGACGACTCTCCCTGCTGGCCGGCATCGCCGAGGCGGTCCACTACGCACATCAACGGGGCGTAATCCACCGCGATCTCAAGCCATCGAATCTGATCGTCGGCGATGCAACGCACGCCGGCAGTCACTCGGAGTCAGGGAGCGTCGAATCGCACGTCAAGATTCTCGACTTCGGTCTGGCACGAATCACCGACGGCGACGTCAACGTCACCCAAGTGACCGAGGTCGGAGCGATCCGCGGAACGCTCAACTACATGAGCCCCGAGCAAGCGCGCGGGATTCCCGAACAGATCGACCTGCGCACCGATGTCTATGCGCTCGGCGTGATCCTCTACGAGATGCTTTCGTCGATGCTCCCGCATGCGCTGTCGTCGATGTCGATCCTCGAGGCGCTGCGCACCATCGACCAAGCGCGCCCCGTTCCGTTGCGCAACGTGTGGAAGGGCGCGCGACGACTCGACCCCGACCTCGAAACCATCGTCAGCAAAGCGATCGAGAAGAATCCCGACGATCGATATAGCAGTGCCGCCGCGCTGGCCGATGACCTGCACCGCTACCTCGCCGATCAACCGATCCTGGCGCGGCCGCCCAGCACCGTCGATCAACTCCGCAAGCTCGTGCGGCGCAATCCGCTCCCTACCGCGTTCGCGGCATCGCTGCTCGTTCTGCTGCTCGGGACCGCCGTGACGATGACGTATCAAGCCAGGCGCATCGCCGAAGAGCGCGACCGCGCCAAGTCCGAAACCGAAAAAGCGACCGCGATCAATCAGTTCCTGCAAGCAACGCTCGAAACTCCCAACCCGTATGCCGGAGGAGAGCGGAAGATCACGGTGCTCGAGGCGCTCGAAAAATCGATCCCACGGATCGAGGCGCAGTTCACCTCGCAGCCCGTGGTCGCGGCGGCAACGCTCGATTCGATCTCGGCAACGTACATGAATCTCGGCGAATACGAGAAGGCCGAGCCGCTGATTCGCCGTGCGATCGAGCTGCGCGTCAAGCATCTTGGACCGAACGACGCCGACACCGCGACGAGTTGGGGCCGGCTCAGCCGGTTGCTCCATCTGACCGGCCGATACGAGGACGCAATCGCAGCGGCGCGCTCCGGAATCGAGGCACAGCGTGGCGCGGATCCGACCGATCCACGGCTGTCGGAACGACTCGATGACCTCGCCTTGGCCCTCTATTTCTCGGGGAAGATCGACGAGGCCGAGGCGCCGATACGCGAAGCGATCAACGTTGGCCGCTCGCAAACCGGCCCGCCGACGTACTACATGGCCGAGAGCCTGAAGGTGCTCTGCGACATTCTCTCCACACGCGGGAAGTTCGACGAAGCAGAGGCGGCGTGCTTGGAGTCGACGAAGCTCTTCGAGAAAACTCTGGGGCCCGACAACCCGATGCTCGCGTACGCGCAGAACAGCTTGGGTCTGGTGCGTATGCAAAAGGGGGACTTCGCCGGCGCCGAGGCGATGCTGAAAGCAGTCGTCGAGCAGGACAAGAGGATGTTGGGTGACAAACACCCGCAAGTCGCGGTAGCACTCGAGAACCTGGGAGCGGTTTACTTCCGACAGGGTCAGACCGACAAAACGATCGATCTGCTGCGCAACGTCGCAGCGATCCGCAGAGAGTCGCTGGGACCGAACGATCCCACGGTCGGTCGTACGTACTGCAACATGGGGACGGTGATGGCGCGTGCAAATCGACTCGCGGAGGCGGAAGCAGCCCTTCGTGAGGGAATCGGTTTGATGCGCGGCGGGATGGGGCCCGATCACCCCGATCTCGCGTACGTCACCATGGCGCTGGCTGGCGTGCTCGACGCGCGCCGCGACGGAGTCGGTGCCGAAGCGCAGATTCGGGAAGCGTTGCGCATCCGGCGCAAGGCGTTCGGCGACAAGGACGCCAACACCGCCAGCACAATGATCGCGCTCGGGAGTCATCTAGTCGCGCGCGGTTTGCGCACCGCCGAGGCCAAGTCGCTGTTGCAAGACGGCGTCGCCGCGCTCGCCGCGACCGCAGGCGAGGACGATGCGCGGGTCAAGGCGGGGCGTGAGGCCTTGAAGGGACTCTAACTAGTGAAGAACGCTCCTCAATTCACCAAGTAGAAGTAGCTGTTCCCATCATCCGCGACCGGATCATCGAAGCTGGTTTGTGCTTGATGATCGACCAGCGTCGACGGGCTGGTGCGGAAACGAGCATCGTTGGCGCGGCGCAGTGTGTAAGGCGAAAGATTGCTGCTCCACGACAAGCGGATCATGCCGCTGACCCCTTTCTGCACCGTGAGCTGAGCCGGCGGGCCGCCGAAGGCAATTGCATGCGCATCGCGTGTCCCGATGAACACCAACCCGCGAGCCGCCGTTGGATTGTGATACTTGGCGATCGTTCCGATGTTGAAGCTGGCGCGCAGAATCAGGTTGGTTCCCGAAGGAACCGGGTCGTACGCGCGTAGCGCCGCATTGATTCCAGAATCATCCTGCGAGTAGCTGTGCCAGACGATCGCTGAACCGGCACGCGTCCCATCGCTCGTAATCACCGGTGCGCCGCTACCGTAACCGAACGTCGCGAGCGACACTCCGGTCTGCGTCAACACCGGCTTGTTGCTGCCGTCGACGCTGTACTTGAAGCCGCGAAGCTGCGCTCCATTGCCCGAGAGATAGACGTAGCCACCGTCGCCAGGCCACACACCCGGTCGCGACCAAACACCTGCAAACTTGCCGAGTCGCTGGATTACTTTGTCGGAAGTCGCGCTCGCTTGCTTCAAGCCGCCGAGATCATCGCGGTTGAGAAGGTACAGATAACCCTCCTTGCCGGCCTGAACCATGAGGTGCGGATACGTCGTGGTCCCGAAGTACGGTTGCGGCATCACGGCGCCACCGCTCGAACTGAGATCGAGGTCGAACAGATCGAGGCCGTTTTGCGCAAAGGTGCCAGCGGCGTTCCAGGGGGAGAAGAAGTCTTTCGCGATGAGTGTTCCATCGGGCTGAACATCGAGTCGCTCGACACACTCACCGCAGTTCGTAGGCGGTGTATTCCCAGGCGTCGCCACGGTCTGTCCGCCGCCGTTGCCGGTGGCAAAGATGATTCGCCCTGGACCATCCGACACCAAACCGTTCCCCGACATCCAGATCGCCGCGCCGTTTTGATTGACCGCACCGCGACTGGTCCATCGCGCTTTGATCTGGCCGCTCGTATCGATACCGAAGACCCAGCCTTGCCACGGACCGATATCGCAGTGCGCTCCGAATCCGGCATAGACCACGCCGTTCATCAACAGCAACCCAACGCGCGCGTGTTGATGCACGCTGTCGTACGGCTGGCTGGGGCTGTTCTGCGCGTTGCCTTGAATCTTGACCGGAAAGCCCGGCTTCTCTGCACCGGAAATCAAGTCCAAAGCGTGCATGTAGCTGGCGCCGATTCCGGCGTCGTATGTCTTGTTGACCAGGTACATGACGTTGGTGTCGTCATCGATGACCGGTGTCACGGTGATGCCGACGGTTGGGGCGATGTTGTTGCACCCAACATCGGCGGAGTTCCACGGTGTTCCGAGGTTCTTGGACCAGAGGATCGCTCCGGTATCGGCGTCGAGGCTGTAGACCCAGTTGGTTTGCGTGACATAGAAGACCCGCCCGATCGCGACGAGCGGCTGCCCGTAGATCTGGCCGTTGAGCGTGGTGTTCCAGCGTTGTCCGAACGATGGCGAGCTGACGATTGCCGGCGTGATATAGCCGGCATCGGGGTACCACCCGGTACGGCCATCGTCACCCGAGTTGGTGACGTTGCCGGCGAGGGCCAGTCCGCTCGTGAGCAGTAGTAAAGAGGACAGGAGAGAGAGCAAGACGCGCGACGGGACAAGCTTCATGTTCCTGGCCTCCGAGTGATTCCGAACGCTGGCGACTGGGACGCGATCTACCTGCGGTCACGAGGAGAGAGGAGGAGCGACGAGCCCAGGGCGCCGGGAGGGGTGTACGCAGGTGGGCTGGGAATGTCAACTAATTGTTGGCTTCGGGTTTCTGGGGTGGCTCACTTGGAGACGGGGCCCGTCATTCCAAGGCGGCAACTGAGGAATGCAGGCAATCGCTGCGGAAGGTCACTCAATGGGAGCGAGCGCGCGCTGAGCGAACTTCGGGAACGAAGCGGCACTGCCCGCAGCAGCATGCTCGGTAGCTATGCTGCGCAAGTCGCAAGGTGATACTGCGCGCCGTCCGGCAACGATCCTGTAGCGCTCGCCCTTGCGAAGATCTCGTCCGCCTCAAGGGCGCGGTCATGGTTGGTTGGGTTCCTCGTCGGGGCGGAAGAACCCGCCTCCGAGATACCGAGTTCGTCCGAGCACTAGGGGTCCCGCGACGCGCCGCTCGAAAAACAGCGTCGCGTAGCCCGTGAGTCCAATCCCAGATGCGCCCCGAACGTTTCTTGATTCCACTCTGGGCTCGGGCAGTCCGAGGCGACGGCACTCCGCGCGGACATCGGCTGCAAGTGCCTCCGTCGCTGCGCCGCCCTTCGCATGGCGCGTGACGACGTATGGCGTGATGGTCCTCCACACGCGCGAATGCCCGAAGAGCGAGTCCTGGAGTTTTTCGATCGCAGCAGGGGAAACGGAGAAGACTCCAGCGTACCCCGCGTGCAGCTCGCAGAACCCTACGAGCGCAGCATCAAGAGTGCGGAGGTGGTCGAGCTCATCAGACATCGGCGCGCGTCGCTCGACCACATGAGGAGCGAGGATGAGTAGCCTTCGCGAGTCCGGCTCGAAGGCGAACGAGAGATGCGAAGTTCGAGACCGCCGAACAGGGGCGCCGTCCTCTGCGTGACCGCTGAAGAACGGTGCGAGCCGCTCGCGCGTGCCGAGAGTTGACTGCACTCTCGCCATGACCGCACGGCGCAGCGCTCGTACAACATCGAGCGTCTCGGCGTGACCGGCGAGGCCCTCAGTGATTACGAGTGCATGTACCCCCGGCACAACATCTCTCACTGGTGCCATGAGCCCTAGCCCGAGAAAGCGCCCATCACCGAGCAACAGCGGGCCCTCGACCGGGACGCCGAACGTAATCTCGACGTGCCAGAGGCGCTCCTTCTCAAACCGTGTTCCCTCGGCAAACGGCTCGACGCGAGAGCCGGCCGCCTCGAAAGGCTCGCGCTGCAGGCGAACGCTCTCCGCTGGAGCGCTCACGCCCGCGTGACGGAGCGCTTGAACGACTGCCGCTCTCGCTCCCGAAATCTCTACGACGCGCTCGAGGCCAAGCTTGGCCTCCGAGAGCCTTCGAGTAGGCTCGATGCGCCGACGCTTGCCCTCCTCGGGGAGTACCACTGGCGTGACAGACCGGAACACTCGCGCCCCGGCGCCAACGCCGTAGTGCCGGAGCATGTCGTCCTCGTCTGATGGCGACAGCAGCACGTCCTTCACCTCGCCGGTGTCTGGATCGAAGAGCTCCGCACCCGAGAACGCCCAGCGAACATCCTCGCTGCGAAGCGGGCACGCCGCAGGGATCTCGACGAGGAGACGCCGAATCGCGCGGTCGGCATAGTGCATCCCGATGGATGGGATTGGGATGATCCGCACGCGACTCTCAGCAGGCACCGCGTTCGTACCATCGGGCTTACGACCCACGAGGTGTAGCTCCACATCATGGATCCGATTCGGCATGGCGCTGCACAGTCGTGCGCGCGCCGCTTCACGTGCCGCTACGACGAGCGCCGAGGCGCCCACAAGGGGCCACGCAACACGACGCTCCGAGTCAGTTGAAGTTCGAAGCTCGAAGACGTGGCGAACAGGCGGGCTCTCGTAAGTGATCTGTCGATAACTCGGCTTCGGCTTTTGGACGAAGACGCGCTGGCCGCTCTCGGTCCGGAATCTCGGAGAGTGATATCGGCGTTCGAGACTCTCGAACGAACCCTCGCTCGGACATGCGAGCTTAAGGCCATCGCCCACGCTCGGTCGCCGAACGACGCCGTTGTACTCTGCGAGCCGCGCTTCGAGCGCGGCTTCGTTGAGAAGGTCACCCCAGGCCCAGGCCATGTCGACACCCCGCCCAAGTTGGTAGAGCTTGTCGGCGAGCGCGCAGATCTTCTTGGCGTGCGTGTCTCCCTCGTCAACGTTGGCGAAGGGCCACGCGTAGATCCATGGCACCGACGCGTCGAAATACCGCGGCCTCCAGACCTTCTGCGCACCACGCGTCTTCGCGATGTTCCGAACGTCGCCGCCGAACTTGTCAAGGTCGTTGTTCGGCATGAACATCGTGACCGTCTGACCTCGCGCGAGACGCGGTGACGCGACGAGCGGGGCATCCGGGAGCCCTTCGAGCCAGACGAGCGCCCTCTTCGTATGATCGTCGAGCGGTCCGCTGATCCCGGCGCCCGCTATGAGCGACTGAAACAAGCGAAATGGCGACGGCAGCTCGTCGCCTGCTCCGTGGTACCGCCCCTCATGGGCGCGCACATTAATGGTCAGGTAGTGCGTCATGCCGGGGGGGTCGCCGGTGTCTCGTCGTCCTTCTTCTTCGCGAGCAGCTCCTTTGCCTTCTTTATGTCGAACTCATGCTCGAGGACGGGGGCGCCGTCCTTCTTCAGCCCATCAGGCCACTTCGCCTTGAACGGTGCGGCTGCCGCCGTCGCATAGGCGACGAGATCCTTTGGGAGCGTCACCTGGTCTGCGTCGCCAGGCTCACCGCGGCGTGGTACCGCCGTCCACTTGTCCGCCTGGTCCGCGTAACGGAGCAGGCATCCCTCGCGGAGGAACAACTCAAGGTCGACCGTGGCCGCTAGAAGGGCGAGACCCAATAGGTACTTCTGAACCTCGGTCGTCTCGGCGGCGTCCTTGCCACGGATGCCACGGAGCGCGACGAGGTTGATCGTGACGTCGCGTTCGATGGCCCCCTTCGCGAGGACACCACCGAGTACGCGCGCTTCTGGGTTCGGGGCCCCCGCGACGAACTGCGGGATCTTGTCGGTCTTTCGAAAGGTGGATGGAGCGTCCTTCAGGCCGACCGCCGACAGCTCCAGCTTCCCCTTCTTCTTCTCCTCGTCAGCGAGCTCCTTCTGCTGCTCCTCACTCAGGGCCTTCCACACCGAGTTGAACTGTGCGGCGCTGTGAAGGACCTCGACGTCCCAGGCGCGGATGATCGAGCGAACCAAGCGAGGTCGTTTCTCGCCGGTACCGCCACGCGAATCCCACACACCAAAGACCAGCGAGGTCGGCGCGATGGCTGCGAGCGGAGCCGCGTTCCCCTTGCTGCGCAGTGCCTCGAATGCCTTGGCGATCTCAGGCGCAAGCGTCGGGCTCGCGAGCACGACGGCGTCCGCACTGCGGTGCGCGAGGTCGAGGAGCGAACGCTTCTCGACGTGCTCAGTTGCGTCGGCCTCGCCCGCCGCGTCGGTCTCCTTCTTCTTTCCCTTCTTGCCACCGGCCTTGTGCAAGACGATCTCGATCTGCGGAACGAGGCTCGCAAGCGGATTCTCGGGCTGCCCCTCACCTGCCTTCTTGAAGATCGGCTCCAGACGGTTAGCCTGCGAGCCGACCGTGTCGATCGTCGCGACGCGCGTTCCGTCCGCGAGCGTATCGATGTTGTAGCCGATGTCGGCATAGGTCGGCGGGAAGATGACGCCGCGACCGCTCTCATCAGCCTCGACGGGGCGGAGCTTCTGGCGCAGACGGAGAGCAACTGGCCCCTCGCTGGCGAGCCAAGAATCGAAGAGCTTGGTGGTCTCCTCGCTCAACGACGGAGTGGTGGTTTCTGCGGCCTTCGATGTCATGGTTGGGTCTCCTCTTGTGCGAACGTCGTGACTTTGTTCTTGCCGGAGAGATCGAGCTCGAACTGGAACCGGCGCACCGACAGCTTCACACCGGCGCCTGCAAGCGCAGCGCGCGCGAGCATTGGCGGCAACGGCTGTCCCCAGACTGCGTAACGAACCTCGCGAGTCTCGTATTGGTCAGGGCGCGCGTGTTCGAGCCCGATCGCTGCCAGGATCTCGACAACCGGCGAGGCCGCGATGCCGTCTTTCTGCGTGTTTGGTGAGTAGCCCGCGTCGATCGCGGTCCAGGCGCCGCGTGGATCGAAGTTGAAGCTACCGCCCATCGGCGTGACCAAGTCGAACGGTGCCTTCAGGAGCGCCGCTCGGTTCTCCCGCCAAAGCTGCTGCAACCCTCGATTTTTGAGGTCACCGCTCGACTGGTTCTTCTTGAGCTTCGCACGCACACCTTGGAGCATCTGCGTAGCGATGCGATTGGCCGAGCGGTTGCCCGAGTAAAGCTTGAAGTCGTCCCGCGACGAGCCGTCGGCCCAATGACTGACGGTGAGGCAACGTCCTTCGTGCACGAGCTGGACGGGAAGTGCATTCCGGTCGCCTTCGCCCAAAGGAAATGCTGGGGTCGTGACGCGCCCTAGCACCTCGCCCGGGTCGTCGTCGGACTCATCACCGTCTTCAGGTTCGCTGGGCGTGGCGTCTTCCTCTTCACTGTCGTCACCGTCGGCTGCACCACCCTCGACGTAGCCAACGGGCGTCAGTTCGCTGATCTTCGCCTTCGACAAGAACTCAAGGACGACCTCGAACGGGTTTTCGTTACCGTCAGCGCGAAGCACGAACTTCGCTTGCGCGTCGCTCCAATCAAAATGCGCCTCGACCCCGCCCAGCAGTACTTCTGCCGCCTCGATGAAGCCCACGCAGGCGAGCACCTGACCCGGGCTCTTGAGGTCGACGGGGATGGATGCAGTCGTATGTGTCATCACGGCAGATCCTTCCGCGCTGTCGCTGTCCGCTGGTTGCGGCGCGACGCGGTCTGGTCTGCCGCGCGGAGCAGCGCCTCCCACCATGCGAGCCCCCACGGCCCCCATCGCCTCGAGAGCCTCGCGAATCGAAGCGCGACCGCCCGCGCACGCTCCTCGACAATCGACGGTGGCGCATCGTCGCAGCCGCTCGTGCCGATCATGGGTCTGGCGAAACCATGATGCGCCGCTACGAGATGGAGAACGAAATCTTGGTCGTCCGCGCCGAGCGCCTTGAAGTCGTCGTGGGCCTCCACGTACGGCAGCGAGCCCAACTCGTGTCGATAGCCGTCGAGGAGGTCGAAGTCGATCGGCCCCTTCGTCTTCGCGTAAGGGCGACCATCGATGGGGGCCTTGAACGCACGCTGCCACCACGCGGCGCGCTTTCCTTCGTCATGATGACGAGCTGCGAAAGCGATGAGATCCGCGCAAGGATCCTTCTCGATGCCAAGACGCTGGGCTATCTGCCTCGCGCAGCCTTCAGCCCAGCTCTGGTGCTCATTGAGTTGCTGTGGACGGTTTGCTTCAGCGCGCTCATCTTCCGTCGCGGCGTCGCCCGACCACCCCTCGATCACTAGCGCCGCAGATGGCTCACCGTCCGCTACGTTCGTAACAAACAAATGGCGTCGTCCCCATCCGGTTCCTGGCGTCGTTCGCCACGCTGACTGGTCCTCTTCGTTAGCACCCAATACACGGATGCGGAACCCCGTCACGGGCACACCCGCAACGTCAGGGCGACCGAGCCACATCGACGAGCCATCGTCCGAGGCTTCCGCGGTCGTGTCGGTCTGTTCGCTCAGGAGGCCGTCAGTGAGTCCTCCAAGGCGCGCGTCGATGATTAGCGTCGCTCCGACCAAGAGCTTTTCGAGTTCCTTCACGCGTTGCTCGCGAGCCTTCTTAGCCTCATTGTTCTCGTTTTTGCCTTGGCTCTTCGCGAAGGTGATCTCGCTGAGGGTGCGCCACCCTTTCGGCTCGCCGCGCCCTCCGAGGGCGATCGCGACGACCCTCTGCGCACCCTGCAACACCACATCGCCCGGGGCCTTGCTAGTGGCCGCTGCGCGTTTGATGAGCCACTCGAGCACGAGGTGCGTCTCAGTCTCGAGTTGCTCGCTCGTATGAGGAGGTGCAGCCTCGAAGAATTGCTTTGCCGCCTTCACGTCGAAGGAGCCGTCAGCCCGCACGGGCAGATGTCGTCGCCAGACAACCGTGGTCTGTGGCAGATCGTTCGGACGAAAGCCGCGCAACCACGGATCGACCGCAGGCCGTCCCGGGTGCTCGTCAAGCGAAGTCATCGACCACGCCTCGACCAGCGGGCGCGTCAGCTCGGGCCGAAGCGGCTCGACCGTCGTTGCGGCGCGCAGTGCATCGGCGAGGTCTAGGCGGTCACGCAGCGTAAGTAGGGCGTCAGGGCTCAGGCTACCCTTCTCTCCGACCGCCGTGAGCAACGCGCGAAGGGCGTGATGTTGCGCAGCCGCGGCCTCATGGCGCGCCACGACCTTCGCATCCGCGTCCTTGAAAGCATTGATGCGCTTCTGACACGCGGAAATCGACTTCTTCAGGTCCTTCTCGGCTTGCCTGCGCTTCTCCTCGGCAGCTTTGGCGTCGGCAGATTTCTTCTGGCCTTTCGGAACGGAGGCTTTCGCATCCTGGAGTGCGTTAAGCTCCTTCGTCAACTCATCGAGTTGTCCCTTCGCGTCGTTGGAAACCTCCCTCTTCTCGAGGGCCTTCGTCGTGGTGTCAGAGGGCGCGGGCTCGCTGTCCACCACGACGATGACATTCGCATCTCCATCACCTCGCCGGTTCACCCGGCCGAGGCGCTGGACCATGCGCTCCCACGCGACGAGGTCACAGACCATGTGGTCTGCGTCGAGGTCCACTCCGACCTCTCCGGCCGACGTTGCGATCAGAAAGGCCGAGCGCTCCAAGTTCACCGCTTTGCCCGCGAGGAAGCCGAGTCGGGCGAGAGCATCGCGCGCTTGGGTGCGCTCTTTCACGCGGCGTCCGCCGACGAAGAGCTCGATGGTGGGCTCGAGCCCGGTGGCCGACTTCGCCAGGTTGCGTAGTTCGGCAGCGACAACGGTTGCGTCCTTGCGCGCGTTACAGAACACGAGGCAACGCACCCGTGCCGAGCCTTGCTTCGTCAACTCCCATGCCTGCCTAGCGATAACACCGGCAAGCTTGTGGCCCTCGTTCCTCCTGGTCGCCTCGTCTGCATCGTCAGCATTCTTGACGTCAGCCGGGGTGGCGGTGGCTTCCGCGGCGTTGGTGATATCTACGGTGCTCAGCTTCTTCTTCGCGGTCAGACGCTGCTTGACGATCTCGTCTCTTCGATCGTCGTCGGAGAGAGTCAGCGTCGTAGCGTCGGTCTGGCGTCCTGTGGCCGAGAGCGGAAGTAGTCTGAACGGCGGGATCAGCGCGCGAAGGGAGAGTTCCTTCGGCCCGAACGTGTCGGTTCCACGCTCGATCTGTCGAAGGAGATCTTCGAACGCAGGGACCAAGTGGGCCTCGTCGAGAACGACGAGCGCGTCCGCGCCGAGGAGCCCTGCATGGTAGGGACGCATCTTCGGGGAGACGCCGTAGCCCGAGAAGAGAAGCCGAGAGCCCACCATGTCGACGGTGCCGACGATGATCGCGGGCGACGATGGGTCCTCAAGCCATGCGCGGTTGTCGACATGTTGGCCACGCAGCGTCGAGATGGGCAGAGGGCGATCGTCAAGACCCAGGGCGTCTGCGACACGGGGCTCTTTCGCCACCCAGGCGCTGAGTGCTTCGGCGACTTCGGTCGCTTGATCGACAACTGCCCGACGATCGACGACGTAGACGAGGCGTCGCGGCAGCGCTGCTCCGAGTGTTCGCGCGACGAGCCACACGGCCATGACGGCCGTCTTTCCGAGGCCCGTAGGGATGTCGATAGAAGAAACAGCTTCGTCTTGGAGAAAACGTCGAAGCAGCTCGACCTGCCATGGAAACGGCGCTTGCGTTGCATTGAGTCCGAGCGCACCCCGGAGCCAGTCCACCGCCTGCGGGTCACCCGCATCCGAGACAGAAGCTGGCGCCTTCTTACTCGCCACGACCACCCCCCCTATCGCGCGGCTGCGCGTCTACCCACCGATCAAGTTCGGTGCGTCTGATGCGCTAGTGCCCCCACAGCTTGAACGCCGCAACCTTGCCGGCCTGGACAAAGGCATCGATGGACTTCGCTGCGGGTCTAAGTAACGTGGCGACCTCCTCGATGGTCAGGATTTCCGCAGGCATTCTAACTCACGATGGCGATTCCGGTCATCGTGATCACTGCTCCCGTTTGATCGTGATCACCTGTCGGAGCGAAGCGACGGTCTTCTCGTTTTGGCTACGGCTCCGGGTCAGGTCGGTTCGTCTTGGTGCTTGCGATTGAGCTTGGAAGTGATGATTGCAGCAGAGCCTGTATGGCCTGTGGTACCCCGTCCCCCTTGTTTGAGTTGACACTCTAATCGTGAAGAGTCCCTCCCCTGAGGGAGGAACTGATGGCAAGGAAGAGACGGCACCCGCGTTCTTTCGAACGCGGAGATGAGGACTACGCTCTGGTCATGGACGATCTAGAGCGCGCTTCAATGGGGCCGCGTTCTTTCGAACGCGGAGATACCGGGAACGGCACTGCATCCCGCGGCGGCGGAGCGGTGCTTCAATGGGGCCGCGTTCTTTCGAACGCGGAGATACACGCGCAGGCGTATCAGCGCGCGCGCAATCAGCGGGCTTCAATGGGGCCGCGTTCTTTCGAACGCGGAGATCGACGGTTACAAAGGATTATCCATGACGAGAACGGAAGCTTCAATGGGGCCGCGTTCTTTCGAACGCGGAGATCTCGGCGTGAGGTGATCCGATGGCGTGGAGCACAGTGCTTCAATGGGGCCGCGTTCTTTCGAACGCGGAGATGTCGCCGCTCCATCGTGAGGTGATCCTGTACCGATACGCTTCAATGGGGCCGCGTTCTTTCGAACGCGGAGATCTGAAGAAGTGATCGATGGGCACTCCCAGGTGAGCGGCGCTTCAATGGGGCCGCGTTCTTTCGAACGCGGAGATACTGTCCGTGACGTATGCAGCACCGCCGAGTACCGGCTTCAATGGGGCCGCGTTCTTCGAACGCGGAGATCTGGCGATGGCTTGTCGTCGAGCGCTGGCCTGTTGCAGCTTCAATGGGGCCGCGTTCTTTCGAACGCGGAGATCGCGCGAGCGACCATCGGACGATCGATGGTCCGGACGCTTCAATGGGGCCGCGTTCTTTCGAACGCGGAGATGTCGCTGAGCACTTCTGCTGCTCGGAAGGGACCGTCCGCTTCATGGGGCCGCGTTCTTTCGAACGCGGAGATGGGTGCGCCGGTGACTCGTGGTGTCCGCGTCGGAGGGCTTCAATGGGGCCGCGTTCTTTCGAACGCGGAGATGTTCAGCGAGATCCGTACGTGGATCACTCGACTCCGAGCCGCCGCGTTCTTTCGAACGCGGAGATCTCGGTGTCACCAACCTGCTCTACGGCGGCAACGCGCTTCAATGGGGCCGCGTTCTTTCGAACGCGGAGATGTCCCCGGTCCGACTGCGGCGGCGGCGGCCTGCGAGCTTCAATGGGGCCGCGTTCTTTCGAACGCGGAGATAGCGAGACCGACGTCGCGCTCGAGCGTCACAAGGAGCTTCAATGGGGCCGCGTTCTTTCGAACGCGGAGATCACCGCGCCGCGACGCAAAACCGCGTAACTCTCGGTCGCTTCAATGGGGCCGCGTTCTTTCGAACGCGGAGATCGGCCGAACCAACCGCAGCGGACATTCCAATCGCGGGCTTCAATGGGGCCGCGTTCTTTCGAACGCGGAGATCGAGTCAGGCGCGGAAGATTGAGTCGAAGGAAGAGTAGCATGGGGCGCGCGTTCTTTCGAACGCGGAGATGGTCCGCCGTTGGCAGGCGTTCACCGGGCGCAGGGCCGCTTCAATGGGGCCGCGTTCTTTCGAACGCGGAGATCGGCGTCGAGCGCGGCGCCGATGTCGAGTTCTGGCCGGCTTCAATGGGGCCGCGTTCTTTCGAACGCGGAGATCGGAAAGAACTCACTGCATAGCCGGCATTCCGGTCGGCTAGTACGCGTTCTTTCGAACGCGGAGATACTCATCTGAACTCAAGTGAGAGCTGCTCCCTTGCAGCTTCAATGGGGCCGCGTTCTTTCGAACGCGGAGATCAGCTGCCGCTGCCAACGTGGTCCGGTGATGCGCTTCAATGGGGCCGCGTTCTTTCGAACGCGGAGATCATGGTAGATCCCACGGGCGAGTATAACTTCATCAAGCCAATGGGGCCGCGTTCTTTCGAACGCGGAGATCGACGCCGAGACGCTCCACGACGCCAAGGAAGAAGGGCTTCAATGGGGCCGCGTTCTTTCGAACGCGGAGATCCAGACGCCGACGAAAGCCAGCGACCAGCGGAAAGACGCTTCAATGGGGCCGCGTTCTTTCGAACGCGGAGATACACCACCGTCGAGTCTTTGCCGACCTCTCCGACGTGCTTCAATGGGGCCGCGTTCTCTTCGAACGCGGAGATCTGCCGTTGCTCCGCACAGCGTCCAGCCCGGAGCCGACGCTTCAATGGGGCCGCGTTCTTTCGAACGCGGAGATGTTGGCATAACTGGCATAGCGCTGTGGGGGGTCGCGGCGCTTCATGGGCCGCGTTCTTTCGAACGCGGAGATCCGGTTGGGGCTCCACCACGCTTCTCGCAGAAGGACTCGCTTCAATGGGGCCGCGTTCTTTCGAACGCGGAGATGATCCTCGAGGTTGCGTTCGGCAGCGAGTTTGCCTTGCTTCATGGGGCCGCGTTCTTTCGAACGCGGAGATTCTGGAACGTGCCTGACGACTACCACCTGTACCTAGCTTCAATGGGGCCGCGTTCTTTCGAACGCGGAGATCCGCGCCACAGACTTTATCCAACGCGAATGTGGACGGGGCTTCAATGGGGCCGCGTTCTTTCGAACGCGGAGATGGAGGGCATAGTAACCCGCCTTTTTTCTGGCACTTGTACTTCAGTTTTCGAGCGGCTTTCCGCCCGAACAACAGCGGTCGCCGATCCGGGGAGTCAACTCGCCACCAGCGCCCGCTAAACCTCGTGTTTTCAAAGACCTCGGGCGGCTCCTGGAGTTTCTCCACCACCAGGCCGCTCGCAACGCCTCCCGGGCCGTGATTCTCACACAACAAGCGCCTGACTCGGAGGCTCGTACGCACGTCCAATGCTGTCCACGACCGTCGCCGGCTCCTCCGCCGCCAGACCCAAGTCGACAAACAGCACCTGGTCCTCGTCATGGTTCACGATGTCGTTCACGCGGCCCACGAGCCGCGCTCTTTCGCGTGCGGTGAGTTCGCAGATGAACACGCTGTATTGGACATGATCACCCCACCCCCGCAGCAGCTTGAAGAGTTGAGTACGGACCTTGTCCTTGGTGATGTCGTACGTCACGAGAAATCGGCGCCGGCTCATCGTGTTGTCATCCCTGGGTACACCGGGAGATCACCTCGCAGGTGGCGCCCAAGTAGTCGCGCTTGCAGCCGGATCACCTGCCGCCACGTACATCGGTAGTTGAAGATCGGGTGTGTGACCATTTGGTCGAGGCGTGCTTCATACGCCTCGATGAATCGCTTGCGCCCCGTCGGCTTCAGCGCGCAACTGTTTACACCAATCACGAAGTCTTCCGGAATTACAACGCCAGTGTTGATCACGGTCACAACCGCGCTGTCGGCAACGATCGGCCGAAACTCCTCCATCAAATCAAGTGCTAGCGCGGGCCGGCCGTGTCGTGGTTGATGCATCAATCCCCAATACGGGTCCAGGCCGGCCGCGAGCAGCGCAACGGTGCATTCCTTCGAGAGCATTGCGTAGGCAAATGACAACATCGCGTTTACAGGATCCAGCGGCGGCCGACGGTTGCGGGCCTCGAAGTCGAACGCCATGGTCTGTGCGCGAGGCCTGAGCATTTTCCCAAAGTGCCCGAAATAGATCGCGGCCGCGGCGCCTTCCACGCCAAGCACTCCGCCCAGCGTGGACGACGAATCCAACTGGTCTGCCACGCGCTTCAAGTCAGCGAAAACGCTCTCGGGGATCCCTTCACCGTTTCGTCGCAGCATTGTTCGTTGATTCGTGATCTTCGCGGCAACGAACGCCTTGGCGATTCGTTCGCAGCGCTCAGGATCGGCAGCAGCAGAGAACTGTGCGGCGCGGTCGGAGGCATTGCGCAGTTGAATCCCGTTGGTGATTCCGTAGAACCAATTCCCGCCACTCAGGTGAACGATCGGGACGCCGGCTTCGCAAAGCGTGTGTATTGCGGGCTCGCTCACGGTGACGTTGCCGCAGATCACGAGCTCGGCCAGGTCCTTCAACTTCACGTCAGCGAGTTTCTGCCCTTCCTTTCGAACGATGATGTTCTCGCCGCTCTTGCCGACAGTGGCACCGTGCTCCTGAACATACAGCGGCCGAGCCTCAGCACGCGCGGGGTACATGCGGCGAACTTCGGGAGCGGCGGGATCAGCCGGCACGCTGCGCAGCAGGTTGGTCTCGTCTGGCAGGCAGATCCCGACGAGCGAGCAACCAGGGCACTTCTTGCTGTCGACCAGTGGCGGTGGCAGCGAGCGCGAGTACGTTGCCGTACGTGCAGCCTCGATGATGCTCAGCGTTCGCGCCTCGAGTTCGGGTGTCAGCGGAACGTCAACTCGCCGCCGAGAGCCGGCGTAGTACAGCACGCCACGCTTACAACTGAAGCCGTGTTCTCGAAGCAGCAGTGCCTGAGCCATGATCTGGATGCGGTCCGGCTCCCAACTGCGCTCCGGGTTCTCAGGCACCGGGCCGCGTTTCGTGTCCACCGGCACGGCCTCACCGGCATCGACGGCGACAAGGTCGAGCTTTCCGGTGATTCCGAGTCGCTCGCTTCCCAGAGAAACGCTCCGAGCGATCTTGGGCTCTTCATCTCCTTCGGTTGCTAGATCGGCGGCGGGCGCTGCCTCCGCGGTCTCTGCCTTGGATCGCCGTTTGACCGGTGCGTCGAGCACGCCGTCGACGGCGCGATCCAGCCGACGATGCACGTTGCGCCCTTCCTCGGTGTACTCGTTGTCGGCCCAGAGGCCCTCGACGTGCATCAGGTAGAAGAGCCGTGGGCAGTACGCGAACTCATTCAGCATTCGGACGGGCAGTAGCGGGTTCGAGACAGAAGCTGTGGCCATGGCAGCACCCCCCGGTGCGATGTGAAGTCCCCCTATCGGAATATGGGCCTTGGCCGCTTTGTGGCACGGGGTCGACCCCTGGAGGTGCCAAGGCGTGGCAGGGCTGAGGTGCGTCTGGAGTCCGTGACCTGACGTTGTGAATCGAGCTCAGCCGCTCTGGACGCGCGAGGTATCTTCGTTCCAAGCCGGCAGCGAGAGTCGGCGTCGGACTTCCCTTTTCACCCCCATCGTGATCGCGGTCGGATGGCTTGGAGCGCAGTGCATGAAGCGCGGCGCGTGGTGCGCGGTATGCCGAGAGCGATGCGTCGTGTACTTCGATCGCTTCATACCAACCTCCTAGAAGCCGGTCCATCTGGCCGGCTTTCAAGTTAAGGCTAGTAGCGTTTTTGGGGACGACGTCAAGCGATCTTCCCCTGCTGTACGAAGATCGTTGTCGCCGTCGATCGCGCTAGCAATGGCGAGGACTTCGCCGAATCACGCGAGGCCTCGCGGCTCGGACTCACCGACCCGCTTCTCGGACCAGTCACATCTGCCGCGCGAAGTCTCGGACCACATCTACGGGCTTCCACCAATCAAGACGGATTCAATCCCAATCGCTCTCGGATCAAGTCGAGATCGAATCCCGTTCTGTCGGACCCGGACCGCTCGGTGCGCCACTCGAATTCCATCAGCAACGCCTCGAGTCGCTCACGGGCGCGCGGTTCGTGCATAGCCTCGCGTGGAGTCAGGTTGCCGAGCGCCGGGATTTTCTGATCGACCCAACTCTCGCTGTGCTGTCGCTTCATCTCGCGAAGCACCTCGGCGAAATCCTCGCTTGGTTCGGCTGCAGGAACTTCCGTACCGATCGAGTCTTGGAGCGCACGTTCGAGGCTCTGGATTCCGCTTGCCCTGTGGCGTACGGCCTCACCCAGCCGCGCCTCGATCTCATGACGCAGGAGGCGTGCACGCTCATGCGAGTTGACCTCCGCGTGGATGCTGCCTCGATTCAATCTGATCGATCCAAGCGACGTGTTCTGCCAGCTACTGTGCATATTGTTGCCGCGCTTGGCCCAGGTCAGCGTGAGCTCGCGAATCGATCCGTCCGGTGCGCGCCGAATCTCGTTGCTGGCGAGGTCGTCGAGCGATCCGATGTCGAGTGCAAGCGTCTTGAGCTTCTCGAACGCCTCCTCGATCGGGATGGTGAGGTCAAACCTCATCTCGACCGGTACGAGCAGTTCGCCATCTGTGTTCTGCATGATGGGCATGCGTGGTGTGATGACGTCGGCGCAAATCTGGAAGTACAACCGGAGCGACCGTTGCAGGTACCGATCTGCAATCGCAAGCGTCAAGCCCCCCTCGCGGGTGTGAATCTCGTACTTGAGGTCGAGGATCCAGGGGAGATAGTCAGGGGTAATCCTCATACCAGCGCAGCCGTCTACCACGGCGAACCCATCGAGCGCGACCACGCGTGAAAACACCACCTCACCACGTCGAACGTCTTGACTCAGAAGGGTGTCGGTCACGCGCGTGCGCTCATTGGTGAAGGCGCTTCTGAGTTCGATCGACGTGCCTGGCGTGATTTGCTCGACGATCCAGAACGAAAGCGGACTGGCTAGTGCGCTCTGGGCATACTTCGCCTGTAGCGGGTCCAACCGCTTCCCCTCTTGCTGCAGCAACAACTCGGCGGCAGTCTTGCGCCGACGCCTGCGTTTCGACCCCTCCTGCAAGACGAGTGGCCGGAACGAATAAACCAGCCACGACAGAAACAGTGGCGCCATGAGCTCGTAGACCGAGGCCTGTTCGGGGCTATCGTCCAGGTCGATCCCCACGTTCAAGGCGATCTCCCAGAATTCCTCAGCCTGCGTTCGGACAGGATCCGCAACATCGAGCCGCGTGATCAACTTCGCGGCGGCGACGCTGACTTCCTCGGCTGCACGATGGACCTGGCGCCGCTTGAACTCGGTTGTCTCGGAAGAGAGCAGGCAGCAGTGCTTGTATTTCTTGCCGCTCCCACATGGACAGCGGTCATTGCGGCCTGGCGTTGGAACCGGTTTCGGAACCTCGATAGGTCCCGTTTCTCGCACCGGTACTTCGTCTCGACCGTAACCGGGTGGCGGCTCTGGCAAGGCGCGAGTCTGCGCTCCAGTGAAAACTGGCCTGGCGGGAAAATTGATCACTCCCGATGCTCGTGACCGATCCTCGTCGCGATGACACAGCTTGTACTTTTTTCCACTGCCGCAATGACATCGATCGTTGCGGCTCTTGCGCGAGCGCCGCGACGCTTCACTCGGGACCGGAACTGCATGTGCGTCATCGAACAGCGAGAACGCCTCATAGGGCATGGTGAATCGAACGATCAAGCCGGTTCCATCGTCGTACGACTCAGAGATCGGCTCGACGTCTCCCGACTCGAGCGCCTCTCGGTTCCTCGAAAAGAAAGCAGAGAGCGAGGCTGCACATGCGGATACGATGCGAACATCCCTCTCCGACGGCGGCTCGAGAATGCCGTCACGAGTCCAGTGCTCGACCTGAGGGAAACGGCTTGCGTCCGCCGGAGACCAGCCGTGCTCGATGATTTCGCGACGGCATGCGTGCGGTAACTCCTCACGAGAGACCAGAGTCAAGGACAACCAGCTCGTGCCTAGATCGATGCGAGACGATTTGCGCCGCGGCCGTGTTGCGACTCTCTCGAACGCCTCATAGCGAGCATGCGAAGGAAAAATCAACAAACCCAAAGTCTGACCGAGTGCCCCGATGATTGAGACACACGCCCCCTCGACACCCAGTGCGGGGATATCGAGGCGGAGTAACTGCTGATCGCCCACGATCGTCCAAGGGGCGGCGAGTCCGAGATCATCTGCTGCGTCAAACAGTTCTGACACTGCGTCGTGCGAAACACGCCCGCCGCCCAAGTAACCCGCAGGCTCCTCGGTGGACTCCTCGGCAGAGTCGTTCATGACCGATCCGAGCATCGCGGCTGCGAGCACTTCCAGTTCCGGTGTTGCGGCGATCGTCACCGGGATGAGCTCGCCCACCACGCGCTTGGCCTCGACGGCAAGGTGTTCGTCGGCCACGCGAATTCGCTGCGGTTTGCGTGGTCGGCCTACGAGTGGATTCCGAATCGCCTGCAACAGTGCCTTGCCCAGCGCCTCACAGGCATCGTCAGGTTGGCAAAGGTCGAACGCGACCACGACCTCTTCAGGCAACTCGATCCACGCCACGCATGTGGGCCGATACGGCTCTGCATCTCCTGTGATTTGCATGGGAGAGACGAATCGGCCGCCGATCCACTCTCGTCCTCGGCCCGAAGGCGGAGTCGTCGATGTGGGACCGGCGCTGCGTTTCTGGGTCACTGGTGTCGCCTGTGGGTTTGCCCGCGAACGATCGCGAACCCCCGGAGATTTTCTTCAGAGGGATTGGAGCTTGGGGCTGGGGTGAACACAACCCTTGGCCGTGACTGTTGGAAACCACGATGTTGGGTCGCTGCCGGCCAGCCGGCTTTGCTCTATGACGAGTTGCGGACGCTCCGGAGACGACCTGGAGGGTGTATGACGCGGCGGCGTGCGCGACAACGGCGGCTCGCGCAGAGCACTTCCTCCGTGTGTTGCAGGATCCTGCTTCAATGGGGTCGCGTGCTTTCGAACATGGAGATTCAGGGGATCGGAACCCGCCTTCTCCTCATGGTTCACGATGTCGTTCACCCGGCGCTACGAGCCGCGCCCTTTCGCGTGCGGTGAGTTCGCAGATGAACACGCTGTGTTGGACACGATCACCCCACCCCGCAGCAGCTCGAGGAGTTGGGTGCGGAGCTTGTCCTTGGTGATGTCGTACGTCACGAGAAACCGGCGGCGGCTCGTCGCGTTGTCATCCCTGGGTAGACGGCGAGATCGCCCCGCAGGTGGCGCCCCAGTAGTCGCGCTTGCAGCCGGATCACCTGCCGCCGCGTACATCGGTAGTTGACCATCGGGTGTGTGACCATCTGGTCGAGGCGCGCCTCATACGCCTCGATGAATCGCTTGCGCCCCGTCGGCTTCAGTGCGCAACTGTTGACACCAATCACGAAGCCTTCCGGAACTACAACGCCAGTGTTGATCACGGTCGCAACTGCGCTGTCGGCAACGATCGGCCGAAACGCCTCCATCACATCAAGTGCTAGCGCGGGTCGGCCGTGTCGTGGTTGATGCATCGGTCCCCAATGCGGATCCAGTCCGGCCGCGAGCAGCGCAACGGTGCACTCCTTGCAGAGCATTGCGCAGACAAATGACAACATTGTGTTTGCAGGATCACGCCGCGGCCAGCGATTGCGCGCCTCGGGGTCGAACGCAGCGCGAGGCGCACGGCGTCAGATGCACCTGCGCAGCGTGACGTATCTCTCATCTCGCTCGTCCGAATATTTGTTCATTCATTGCGCACTTTCGATTGTTGTTCGTGTGATTTGTTGGTACCTTCACAGCACTTCAAGGGTGCAGCGTGTCCACAACAATTTCGCGTGCGAACAAGTTGTCAGTGCTCTCGCCATGGCTCGATGCTGTGAATCGCGATGCCGTTGCGCTTCGACTTGCGGTGCAATCGTGCAGGTGTTGTTGCCGTTGTCGAAGGTGTGTGCGCTGGTTGTCGAGGGGGAGTTGTGGCGCTGTGCGGGGTCGTCGTTGCACGATTTCACGCGTGAGCAGCTGGAGCGCACCGGCAGTGGCTGCGCGGGCATGCCCGATTTGCATGACGCGATTCAGCGCTTGCCGGGGTTGCGCGTGGCGGTGACGGGTGGCGATGGCGGTGCGCCGATTGGGTTGTGCAAGGGGATGTTGGTGGGGCGGGTGGCGACGGAATCGACGCTTCGCGGCGTGGGTCGAGCGTGCGCGACGGTTGAGCGTGGGTCGGTTGAGGGAGATGGTGCGCGAGGGTCAGGCGATTGCTGGTGATGAGTTCGCGAGTTCTGATGACTTGGTTGTGGCGATGCGCGGTGGAGATGCGAGCCAACCCATTGCGTCGACGATCGCCTGCGAGGATGCCGATCGGCGTGAAGCGCGAGTCGGTCCGCGAGCCAGACGATCGCGAGCCGATCGGCGCGCTTGGTCGCAATGGAGCAAGCCGTTGCGACGAGGTGTGGTGACGATCGGCGTGAGGCGGGACCCCGTTGCGGCGATGGCTGGCGAATCCGATCGGCGTGAAGAGCTCGCGGGCGGTGCGACGGTTGGTGTTGTCATTGGCGATGACATGCTTGCCGAGGCGGACCGGAAAGAATGTTCCAGTCGCGAGTCGTTGGAAGCTGGCGATTCGTTCTGATGGCAGTTGTCAGTTCACGGCCGCAGGCGCTAGCTCGCAAGCGGACGACATCGACGATCTGCCGCGGGTGTCGTGGGTCATTCCTGTTCCGCCTGCGGTGCGGGCTGCGTTCGAAAACGCGCTCGACCTGTATCGCCGAATCGAAGGGGGGCGATGCCACGGTCGTCTCGTTCATCGAGAGTCTGGTTGCCGAAGAGTTCGCCAGCGACAAGCCCCGACGTTTTCCAAGCATGGTTGCAGGCGGTCGATCCTCCGTCGGATCCGGAGAGTCCGCCGTCGGGGATGGAACTTCCGGCGATGACGATGGCGCTCGAAGTGCTCGCGCTACTCGATACGGTGATGTCGCGCGCGGGCGTCGGGACCGACAGCGAGGTGCTGTGGCAACTGAAGTGCCTGGCGGGTGCGGCCGACACGATCGAATGCAACCTCGCTGCATTGTTGATAGAGATGAGCGACAACGGCGCGCTGCGCGAGTTGGGTTTGCGAGCATCGGATCGTATGCCGAGAACCGGTTGGGGTTGGGGCGCACCACCATCGAGGATCGTGCGGGTCGCGCGAGCGTTGCGAGGGCGCAAGCTCTTGCAGCAAGCGTATCTGGATGGAGCGTTCGGGCTCGAGAAGGCGCTGCTGGTGCTGCAGATTCTGGGCCGCGGATTCGTCGAAGAATCGTGCGAGGCTTTGTGGGTGTCGCATCTGCGCGCCTGCACGGTGAAGCGATTGCGCGATGAGACGGGCGCTGTTGTGGGCCAGCGCGGTGGAGGGTCGAACCGAAGCGCCGATGCCGATGTCGGATGAAGCGTGGCTGGCCTCGCTTCGCTGCGGCCGAGGCGACACGTTGGCGGCTGTGAAGCGTGCGGGGCACGCGGCCTGCGACGAGGGTGCGTTGGTGTCGGTGGCGGGGAGCATGATGCGCCTGCGCTTGCCGGTGGAATTGGCCAACGATTTCTCGAGTTGCATTGAAGCACGTCGACACGTCTCAGCCTCGATGCGGCGAGCTGCGACTGGTCGCAGCCGATCGGCGACGAAGATCTGCCGTCTTGGCGTGCTGCCCGACGTTTCCACGGCGTCGCGCCGACTGCCGGCGGGGGTGGGGTTGTTGGCGATATTGGAAGAGTTCTGCGCAGCGTACGACGTGGCCGAGAAGCGCTCGGCGTCGCGATCCGAGGTGTTTGTGCGCTCACGACATCGCTGCGAGGCGCCGGGATGCACAGCGCGGCGGTCGAATGGCATCACCGGCACTATCAAGCTCGCGCGGCGCGGAGTGATCATCACGACAACGGCGACGCGCTGTGCCCGACGCATCATCGGCGTGGGCAGCATGGTGGCTATCTTCATGTAAGCGGCGATACGCCGTTGCAGCGCATCTGGCGATTGGGGCCGGCGGGAAGTGGTGCGTGGTATCGCAACGAGCGGCGTGTTGTGGTGATCGGGCGATGAGCGTGGGTGTGGGTGTGGGTGTTCTGTGAAGTGTGTGGCCTCCCGGCGAGGATCCTTGGCACCACTCCGTTGCGCGACGCCTCGGTGCGGTGCGTTGAGGCAACCTCCCGGCGCATCTTCTCAGCCCAATCCCGGAGCGGCTTCATGGCTCGATTCCTCGGCGCAGTTTCTCTTTGCGCTTACCCAATCTGCACACCTTAAGCGCCTCGACTTTCGTGCGAGTCACTCCGGCCAGCCGAAGAACCAGCCTCATGAATGCGCTAGAACAGTCGTGCTAACCGAATCGACGGCCGTGATGCTCCACACCACGCAAACGAACAACGATCCAGCGGCGCAGCTTGCTCCTCATCTTTGCCGTGGCCGTTTCCGATCAACCCACTCAACCAACAACGCGCCTAATCGCATCCTCGATCGCACCCGGCTCCTGCTCCGCCAGGTCGTACGTCACACGAATCATCGGTTTCTCGCTGGTAAGCACCCGCTTCAAATCGATCGGCGTGCCTTCCAGCACGACATCCGCAGGTGTCGCGCGAATCGTGGCCTCCAAGTCGCGCACCTGCTGATCGCCGTAGCCCATCGCAGGCAGAATGCCGGTGGCGTTCGGGTATTTCGCGTACGTCTCGCGCAACGACCCCACCGCATACGGCCGCGGATCGACGATCTCGGCAGCACCCGCTTGGGTGGCTGCAAACCAACCGGCGCCAACGCTCATTCCGCCGTGCGTGAGGGTTGGCCCATCTTCCACCACCAAGACACGCTTGCCGCGAATTGCAGCGGGATCGCCCGCGTTGATCTCGGACGCGCAGCGCAGTATGCGTGCTCGCGAGTTGAGTTTGCGGCAGGCCCCTTCGACGGCAACCACCTTGAGCGGGTCCGCAGTGTTGACCTTGGCAACCAGAATCAGGTCCGCCATCAACACGTTCGATTCTCCTGGGTAGTACGACGACTCGTGCCCCGGCCGATGCGGGTCGACCATCACGATGTGCAGATCGGGCCGATAAAACGGTGTGTCATTGTTCCCGCCATCCCACAGCACGACATCGGCTTCTTGCTCGGCCGACTTCAAGATCGTCTCGTAGTCGACGCCGGCGTAGACCACGAAGCCTCGATCGATATGCGGCTCGTATTCTTCGCGCTCCTCGATGGTGCAGCGATGCTTGTCGAGGTCGTTGTAGTCGGCGAAGCGCTGACAGACCTGCTGCGACAGATCGCCGTATGGCATCGGGTGCCGGACGGCAACCACCTTCTTCCCCAGCTTCTTCAAGATCGACGATATGTAACGTGTGGTTTGCGACTTTCCCACACCCGTGCGCACAGCGGTAATCGCGATCACGGGACGACGCGAGCGAATCATCGTCTTGTCGGCCGAGGCCAGCGTGAAGTTGGCGCCCCAGGCGTTGACATGGGCCGCCTTGTCCATCACGTACTGATGCGATACATCCGAGTACGAGAACAGCACGTCATCAACTTTGTGATCGCGCACGATTTTCTCGAGCTCCTCCTCGGCGCGAATCGGAATCCCTTGTGGATAGTGTTCCCCGGCGAGAACCGCCGGGTAGACGCGACCTTCGATATCGGGGATCTGTGTGGCAGTGAACGCAATCACCTCGGTGTCGGGCCGATTGCGATACAGCACGTTGAAGTTGTGAAAGTCTCGACCTGCAGCTCCCATGATCACGACTCTCTGGCGCGACATCGTGAAACCTCCCGTTGGACAGATGGCAAGCCTACCCTTCGCCCCAGGGATCGACGCTTTACCTCCGTCAAGCCGGGAACGTCGCGAGTGAGTTTGTCGATGGGTGGGGAATCGAGCCCGGCAAACCGTTGTCTAGAGCGTGGGCGCCGATCCGACCCGAGGAGGGGTGGGTGACCACGGGGCAACTCGCGAACGTGCTCGCCCGCGATCCCTGGCCAGTTGATCGGGCGGCGCCGCAACGGAAGGCCTGGCTGGGGAGCGACGCTGTTGGTGACGTGGATTTTTGTGAGGCGCATTTGGTGAGGCGCATTTGGTGAGGCGCATTTGGGTGGGGCGCTCTTGGTGAGGCGCTCTTGGTGGGGCGCATTTGGTGAGGCGCTTTTGATAAAAACAGCGTGAGGTGGGGGTTTACCTCCGCGCCGGTTTCGGTCGATGCTAAGGGCCAAAGGTGGCGCTGGTGGACCCAAGGGCGATTCACGACACGGATATGGACGGCGTGCGCGCACAGTTGTTGGGAATCGTGCGTCGTCGGTGCCCGCGTTGGTTGGCCGATCAGGCCGAGGACATCGTGCAGAGTGCGCTGCTACGCGCACTCGACGCGTACGCGCGCCAGGGGCGCAGCGGCGAGGTTTCCATGGGCTACCTCATTACTACGGCCAAGCATGCGCTGATCGATGAAATCCGGCGGAAGTTCCGGCGGGTCGAGGTGTCGCTCGACGACGATGCGATCGAGGCCCCACCGCCGTCTGCAACCGTGGACGGCGAACGTGTCGTGCGCTCCAACGCGATCGATCGCGGCCTGCGCGATTGTCTGTCGATACTCGCCCCAGCGCGGCGCCACGCGGTGACGTTGCACCTGTTAGGGCACTCCAGCTCCGAAGCGACAACGATGCTCGCGCAATCGAAGAAGAGCGTGGAGCACTTGACCTATCGCGGGCTTTCCGACCTTCGCGACTGTTTGCAAGAAAAAGGACTGCAACCATGAGCGACTCGCGATGGGACGACACAGCGCTGCAGCGCGTCTTCCGCGAGCCGACCGCATCGGCAACCCGACCGAGCGCGTGCCCGACGGCCGAGGCTTTGCTGGAGGCAGCTCGCGGCCAACGGATGAGCGACGAGGATCTCACGGTGCTCGATCACGTCGCCTCGTGTCCAGCGTGCGCCGTGGCATGGAACGTGGCGCGCGCAGAGCAGCCAACAGCAGCCGCGCGTGCCGATGCCGCGTCGTCATGGCGTTGGCTCGCGACTGCGGCGGCTGCCGTCACCTTGGTAGTTGGCGGCTGGTCGCTGCGACACGTTGTCGAGCCTGTCACTCCAACCCAGGTGCAACGCGAGGTGGAACACAGCACGATCGCCTCGGCACTAGCCCCCGACGCCACGCTCGACCGCGATCAGTTTACGTTGCGTTGGAGCGCGCTTCCGGGCGCCACGTACGATCTCACCGTCAGCGACGAACATCTCGCCATCGTGTTCGTCGCCAACGGACTGCCATCGCCCGAGGCGCAAGTCCCGGGCGATGCCTTGCGACCGTATGGCGCGGGCCAGCGCTTCTTGTGGCAGGTCACCGCCGTTGCCGCCGATGGCGTGCGGGTCAAGAGCACGACGTTCAGCGCGAGGCTGCGCTGATCCTGCTTGAAATCGTCAGCACGCTGAAACGAGAACGACCTTGGCCCGTTCTAGGGTGAGATTCCCGCACCGACGGGGAGGAATGAGGCCGCCCAAATGAAACTCGACGACTCTACCCGCGCCTCGAGGCTGAATACCTCGCGGTGGCTCCACGCCAGCCTGGTGCTGATCGCGCTTCTCGCCGCAGAAATTGGCGGCGCTCAGGCGCTGGAGGCCGCGCGATGGAAGCAAGACCTCGCGTACCTCAAAGCCGAACTCCCAAAACGGCACAAGAACCTGTTTCATACCGTCTCGCGCCCCGCCTTCGAACAAGCGCTCAGCACACTCGAGCAGAAGCTCGATACCATGACCGACCTCCAGATCCGTTTCGCGCTGATGCAGATCGTGGCGAGTGTGGGTGACGCCCACACTACCGTCGTGATGGTCGGGGACGATCTGCACCGCTTCCCGCTCGAGTTCTGGTCGTTTCACGACGGGATCTATCTTCTGGCAGCTCCCTCCGAGTACCGGTCAGCGATCGGATCGCGACTGATCGCCATCAATGACACAGCCATCGCACAGGTCGAGAGCGCGCTGGCAAAACTCTCCAGCTGCGAGAACGAGCCGTGTCGTAAGGAGCAACTCCCGCGATGGCTGTCCTACGCCGAGTACCTCGAGAGCCAACAGATCATCGACAGCACCGAAGGCGCCCGGTTCACGTTTCAACGCTCCGACAACCCTGCGTTTACGTTGCAAGTCAAAGCGCGGCCGGCAAGCGAGCGAGGGGCCCCGCTCATTGCGGTCACCGTGGCCCCCTCCCCGCTCCCGCACCAACTCTGGCTGAAAAACCAGAATCTTCCCTACTGGTACGAGTACGTCCCCGACGCGCGCCTACTGTACGTAGCTTTCAACAAATGCCGCGACGACAAATCACAGCCGTTCGATGCGCTCCAACGCGACGTGCTCGAAATCGCAGACACGAAACCGGTCGATCGCTTCGTCGTCGATCTGCGACGCAATGATGGCGGAAGTGAAGCGGTGCTGCGCCCGTTGATCCGTGCCATCGCGCGGCGCCCTGCGCTCAACCGCCGCGGAACACTGTTCGCGCTCATCGGCAAACGCACGTTCTCGTCGGCAGCGTCCAACGCCATCAGCTTCAAGGAATGGACCGAGGCGACACTCGTCGGCGAGGGCACCGGCCAGAAACCGAATTCATACGGCGAGGTGCGGCAACTGTCGCTCCCCAACTCCGGGCTCGTGATCAACTACTCGACCAAGTTCTGGCGACGGGTCGACGGCGATCCGGTCACGCTCGTACCCGACGTTCCGGTCGAGCAGACGTTCGCGAAGTTTGCGGCCGGGATCGACGCAGCCATGGCTGCGGTGCTGAGCCACATCGACACGGCGTCACAGTAACCGGCGACTGACGCTAACCTGGCTGCTTGATCTTCGCCGCGAACACGGCATAAACCACTGCGAGCAAACCAAGGCCGACGATCAGCGCCGCGCTGCGTCCGCCGATTGTCGAGTGCGGGGCGACGTGCAGCGCTGGAATCGGCTCGCGGGCTCCAACCAACTGGAACGCTCCCCAGTAGTACGGATGCGACCAACGTACTTGCGCGACGAAACTCTGCTGCGCACGCTGCAGCGCCACATCGAGCGCCAGCCCATCGCGAAGCCCTGCATAGAAACGCTCGATCAGTTCTGCGGTCGAAGCGTCGGAGATCGCCCATTGGCTGGCGACCACGCTCCGCGCTCCGGCGCCAAAGAATGCGCGACTCAAGCCCATCAACCCTTCACCGCCGTGCAGCAATCCCCCTCCGGTATCGCAGCCGGAGAGCACCACCAGGTCGGCATTCAAGCGCATCCGCTCCAGCACCTCCGAACTCTGAAGGACTCCGTCGTCGATGTTTCCACCCGCCCTCGAAGGGGTCGAAAGCACCAGTCCCGAGCGCAGCGGGAAACGGTCATCGGTAAACCCATGACAGGCAAAGTGCAGTACCTGCGCATCGCCGGCCGCGCCGATCGCGCAACTCTCCGTGGCGGCGCGACCCAAATACAAGCGGCGCGCGCCGGTCATCAGTTGATTGACACGCGTGAGTTCATCCCGCGTTCCGGGCAGTGGTTGCAACGAGGCGCCCCGCCGCAGCCACGCACTGTCAGGAGGCGCCGCTTTGGCTTCGTAGTGTGGATCGCCAATCCCGACCCACGCACCTCGTGAGGTGCGTTCCGGTCGCGCACGCAGTTGAGCCAGCATCGTCAACGACGGTGTGGTCGTGACGGGAAGTTGCATCACCAGCGGCTGATCACCGCGCTCGATCAACAGGCCGAACGGCAGGCGATGCAAGGCGCCATCGGGCACCACCACCAGATGCTGCGCCGCTATCAGCCAATCGTGAAGCGACCCCAGCAACTCCGCACCGAGCGCACGGCTGGGCGCACGCCACATCTCACCACTGGACGGATCGCCAACCAGGCCGCGCAACAGATCGACACGCTTGTCGCACGTGTCTTGCGTGAGATCCAAACGTACCGCGCGAGTCTCGGGGCGCCCTGCCGCGTCGCGCCGCAGCGCCAAGAGCAACGAATCCTTCGCGCCGATCGAGTACGCCACCAGCACCCCGCCGGGCGGCAACTGTTGCAGCATCGCGTCGAACTTCAAAGCGCGTGGATACACCAACTCGGCGAAGCGCGGCACCACCTCGCGGACTTCGTCGAGAATCTCCTCCTGCTCGTTCTCCAGAAGCGACAAGCGCAGCGCAATCTCGCTCGGTGGCAAGGACGAGTTGCCCGAGTTCAGCCGATCGCGCTCGATGCGCAAGGCTTCGATACGATGGCGAAGCGCCGGCGGTAGCTGCGCGCTCCAGTCGATGGTCGCCTCGGCCATTGTCTCCAGCATGCCGCGCGCGCGACGGTGCTCGAGCACTTCGAATCCGGCAGGCACGTCACCGGCCGCCACGTCGGCGTCGATCAGGTCGTGCTCGGCGTCACCGGCCAGGCCGCTGTAGTAGGCACGCGCCATGACTCCCCCTGCATCGAAGCGATCCTTGTCGAAGATCTCGAGCGCCGAACCGATCAACGCCCGCGCCTCGGCAAGTCGGCCCTGAGCCCGCGCCACCTGTCCCTGCTGATAGTGGATCGTGGCCATGTAGGGGTGGCCCGGCGATCGCTGCTCGACGATTCGCTCGGCCTGATCGGCCAAGCGCCGAGCCTGCTCGTAGTCGCCGCGAGCGAAGGCGACGCGACCCAGCTCGCAGAGCGATGCGGCGATGTCGGCGCTCTCGGGGGCGAGTTGCTGCTGGATTTCGTACGCGCGCTGAAAGTAATGCTGCGCCTGATCGAGGTTGCCGAGTTGCAGTTGCAGATCGCCAAGCGCCGTGTGCGATTCACGTGTGTGTCGATTGCCGGGTGCCTGCCGCTCGCGCAACGCCAGCGATCGCTGATGCAGCGTCAAGGCTCGCTGCGTGTCCCCTTCCCAGGCGGCGATCTGCGCAAGACTGAAAAGACACATCGCGGTGTCGAGGCTTTCCGCGGAGATCTTCTCGACGATCGCCAGCGCCGCGCTGAGATGCTCACGCGCGCCCTGATAGTCGCCTTGCGACATCAGCACCGTACCAAGATTCAGCAGCGAGTACGCTACGCTCGGGCTTCCCGGAAACAATCGCTGTCGAATTGCCAGCGCTTGCATGTGATACCGGCGTGCGGCAGGCAAATCGCCAGCACCGGAGGCGCTGATTCCAAGGTTGTTGTAGGTCCACGCGATGTCCAACCCGTCCGGTGCAACGCGGCGTTGGATCTCCAACGCCGCCTGCAGCGAGTTGCGCGCCTTGATGTAATCGCCTGCCTGCCAGTACAGCTTGCTGAAGTTGGTATGCGAGCGTGACTCCTCGATGTTGCCGGGAACGAGTCGCTGGTGAATCTCCAAGGCGTGCTGGTAGTACGTCAAGGCGGTGTCGAGTTGACCCAGGGCCCAGTGCATGTCGCCGACGGCCGTCAACGCCGAGGCATGATCGAGGCTTTCCGGGGCGAACTTCGCGCGCAGGGCCAGCGCCATCGACGCTGCTTGCCGATACGGTTCGACCTGTCCACGCCGCCAAGCGAGCACCGCCTGCATCGCCAGTACATCGGAGGCCAGCAAGCTGTCAGGGGCGAGCGCATCGACAATCGCTTTGGCCTCGTTGACATTCTGATCGGCGTGCACGAGGTCACCGCGCGTGTGATCCAGATCGGCCCACGACAGCAGCGGCGCCACCGCGCACGATGGAGGCTCTCCAACGCGCGCGGCGGTCAGGGCACGCTGCAGCGCTTTTGCACTTTCCTCCGACGCCCCGTGGCGCAAATACAGCTTGCCGAGCGACAGCCCGGCGCGGCGTGCCCAGGGGGACGTGCCGGCCGCCTCGCGATCCAACTGCTCTAGCCACGACTGAGCCGACGCATGGTCGGCACCACGCTGCCAGGCGATCGACATCGCCTCGTACCACCAACGATGTCCGCTGATGCCGGCGACGCTGGCAACCTCACGATCGATTCTCTCGGCCTCTGCAGGACTGACCGTTTGTAACTGCGCGGCACGCGTAAGAGCCTGCGCGGCTCGTTCGGCCAGTTGTGTCGGTAATCGCGGCCCGACGTCCCAGCCTCGCTCTCCGGGCGGCATTTCCAACGCGATCATCTCCGTTCCGCGTTGCAGTGTGAGGGGCACGCCGCGCCATCGTCGCAAGGCATCATCGCGCTCCAGGACTTGCTCGAGCTTGGGTGCGGCGAGTTCTTGGTATCGACTGATGATGTCGCCGGCACGAGCCCCCAATCGATAGGCCAGACCGGTCTCATCGACGCGCAGCAGTTGCACCGACGGCTCGTCGGCGCACACCACAGACCAGTGCGGCCACAGCAGGCCAACCGCCACCAACACCCGATGCAGAGCCCTACAACTCATCGCCATCCCCGAAGCCGAGCACAACTGTACAAACAACTCGTGGCCGGTGTCCCAACAATCGGTACACGAACTTTCACCCGGCGTGACGTTCGGGCCGTTCTGGGGATCCAATCTCGCGGCACTCATGGTGTGCGGTAAACCAAAGCGCCGGATGAAAAAGAACAGGGCCGCTGCCACGAACGTGGCAACGGCCCTTGGTGGAGGGGAAAGACCCGGGCCAGTTACGGCCGCGGTTGGGGTTTCCTCGTCAGCCTCTCAGTCCATCGGCGTCACGGGCACGCGCTGGTGGTGCGCGGTGTGCCGTCGCTTTGGTTTCCGTACCTGCCCGTCGCGCACACATTGCGACCGCGCACCAAGTAGTAGAACGCCTCGCCGACAAGCGGATCGATGGGAGCGGAGAGGTTGTTGCCCGGCGCATTGTTCGCCAAGCAGACCTCGCTGCCGCCGCTGCCCACCGGGAACTCCGCGGTGCTGCCGCGCATGACGTCGTAGTTGGTGCCCGGACCAGCCTGCGCCAGGAGGCTGTCCCACTTGATGTTCGAAGCGTTCAGGAACGTGACGTTGCTTACTTCCGCCGGTAGGTCCCAAACCAGCGCGTTGAGCGAGGCGCAATCCACGCCGTCCAGGAAGCCATCGTTGTCGTCGTCGGGATCGCACGCGTCGCCGAGCGTATCGAGGTCGAAGTCCTGCTGACCAGGGTTGCCAACGCTGGGGCAGTTGTCGACGCAATCGGCCACACCGTCGGCATCCTGGTCGTAGTTTGGATTGAACGTCGCCGAAAACTCGGAGCTGTTGGTTCCGTCGGTGGCGGTGGTCGACAAGAATGTCTGCTGACCCGTCACCGTGATCGTCCAATTCGCGTTGCCGCCGGCGTCGGTGTTGATGCCGCTGATCGTCCCGAGATACGTGCGACCTTGGCCGTTGCCACTCGGGTCGCTTGCGACATTCGCGAACAGCTCGATCACCAACCCGGTGCGATTGGGCGTGGTGTTGAGCGTGCCGTCCACCTTCAACGTACCAAGCGCGCAGTCATACGTGGCGGCCGTGATCACAGGGAAATTCTGCAGATTGTTGGCGCCCGTGTCGGGATCGTTGGCGTCGTTGGCCGTCACGCCCGCCGCACCGAGATCGATCCCCAGCGAGCTGTTGTCGCTGATCGAGTTGCCGCGCACGGCGTTGCCGGTGCCGCTGTCGATTCGTACGCCCACGCCGCCGTTGGCAAAGACCCTGTTGCACGAGCCGGTGCAGGCTCCCACCGTCAAGCCGGTCGTGCCACCGATCGTGTTGTTGGAGTTGTTGGTGATTTGCACCCCGTGGCTTCCGTTGGCCAGGAGTGTTGCGCCGTCGGCCGCGACGCCGATGTAGTTGCCTGCGATCGTTTCGCTGCCCGACGACGCTCCGCTGCTGCGCACGCCAACGCCGCCGTTGCCGGCGACGACGTTGCGATGGGCCGCCGTGGTGCCGCCGATCGTGTTGCCGGTGGCGCTCGTGAAGCCGCCGCCATCCGTCATCAGGATGCCGTCGCCTGTGTTGGTCAGCTTGACGTTGCCCGAAATGTCGACGCCGACGTAATTCCCCTGCACGAGGTTGTTGGTTGCCTGGTACATCTCGATACCGCTCGTCGCGGTACCGACGTTGTTGCCGGCAACGACGTTGCGCGCACCGGCCGCCGTGCCGCCAATGGTGTTGGCGTTCGCGCTCTGCGAAACCAAGATGCCGGCGCGACGATTGCCCAGCGCCAGCGTGCCGGTGATGTCGGTGCCGACCAAGTTTCCTTGCACGATGTTGTTGTTGGAACCGGATCCATCGATGTTGATTCCGGTTGAACCGGAGACACCGGTAGAGCTTGTGTTGGCAGTGTTGCCGGAAATCAGGTTGCCGGGCGCTTGACCCGCTGTGGCCGTCAAGCCACCGATCGTGTTGCCGTTGGCCCCGCCCTTGATGACGATGCCGTGCTGCCCGTTGGTGAACGCGATCGTCCCGGTGATATCGGTGCCGACGTAGTTGCCCGACACGGTGTTCGTCTTGGTGGTGCTGCTGTTGATGCTGATCCCGGACGAGAACGAACTGGTGCTGCCCGACGCGTTGCCCGAGACGATGTTGCGCGCCGAACTGGTCGATCCGCCGATCAAGTTGTTGACCGTTCCGGAGGTCAGTTGGATTCCGTTGGAGCTGTTTTTCAGGATCGCGTTACCGCTGGCGTTCAAGCCGACGATGTTGCCTTGGATCGTTACGCCAGTGACGGAAGCGCCGCTGATGAAGATGCCGTCGGTATTGTTGCCGGAAACGACGTTACCGGGAGGCGTTCCTGGTGTCGCTGTCAACCCACCGATGAACGTCCCCGTGATCGAGGCGCCGCTGGCCACACTGATCTCGATTCCGTTCCTGTTGTTGAACAGCGCGACGGTGCCGTTGATGTCGGTGCCGATGTAGTTCCCTTCGATCTTGGTGTTGATGGCGCCGCTGCCGGTCTTGAGCATGATGCCGCTGCCTTCGACGCCAGTGCCGTTCTGACCCGAAATGATGTTGCGCTGGAGCGTGGTCGGGCCGCCGATCTGCGTACTCTGCGCGCCATTGATGAAGATGCCGTTGCGGTTTCCGGTGCGCACCGACCCTGCAGCATTGAGGCCGAGGATGTTCCCGGCGATCCGGTTGCCGGTCGAGCTATTGCTGACCAGTTGAATCCCGTCGGTGGTGTTGCCGGCGATCACGTTGCCCGGCGCCGTTCCAGGCGTCGCCGTGTCGTCGCCGATTCGATTGTTCTGCCCGCCGCCGGTGATCAAGACTCCGTTGCCGCTGTTGGCGCGCGTCGTCGAACCATCGAGCCCCACACCAATGTAGTTACCGATGATGCGATTGCTGGTTACCGCGCCCGACGCGCCGTTGATCTCGACCCCGTCGCTGCTCTGACCGCCGATGACATTGCGTGCGGCGCTGGTCGAACCACCGACGGTGTTGTTGTTGGTGCCGGTTTGCATGTTGACGCCGTCACCCGAGCTGAAGATGGTGCCGGTGGCGTCGGCGCGCAGTCCCATGGTGTTGCCGCGCACGATGTTTCCGCTGACGGTGCTGCCGTTGAACGCAATCGAATTCGTGCTGTTGCCGGCCAGGACATTGCCCGGAGCTGTTCCCGGCGTCGCGGTGTCGTCGCCGATCAGGTTGTTCTGCGCTCCGCCGGTGACATTGACTCCCATCCGGCTGTTCCCCGCTCCGACATTGCCTGTGGCATCGACGCCGATGTATTGCCGAGCACCCTGTTGCTGGTGGCGCCCGCACGATCAAGACGCCATCGAGCGAGTTGCGAGAGATCAGGTTGCGCTGCGCCGCAGTGGTGCCGCCGATCGTGTTCCCGGTGGCCGCCGTGCCGGTGATGATCACGCCGCCACCGCGGTTTTGCGCCACGGTGCTGCCGCCGGCGTTGTCGGTGCCGATGTAGCAGTTTTCCACCAGGTTGCTGCCCGACTCGATGCGAATTCCCGGGGCACCGGTGGTCGCCGTTCCCGCTCGATTGATCACCAAACCACGAATCGCGCTGCCCGAGCTGCCGACCGCCAGGAAGATCGGCGGTTGCGTGATCGAATTGCCGTTGAGTTCGACCCGCGTCGATCCGCCCGTGTTGCCGTTGATGTCGACCGTATCGACGATTTGCACCATCGCCGTGGCCAGCGTGATCGTCGGCGTTCCCGCCCCGAGGTTGAACGTGATCGTGTCGGCGCCAATCGCAGCATTCGCTTCTTGAATCGCCGCGCGCAGAGTGCAGTTGCCGGCGCCGTCGTCGCAGACACCGTCGATCACTGCATCGGCTGTATCGGCGGTCGATGTCACGACGAATGCGGCGTCGTTGCCTTGCGCCGAGATCACGGGTGCGCCGGCATCATCGAGCGCAAGCACCAAATCGGAAAGCCCGCCGTTCGTCGAGGGGGCAGCGAGCGCATCGAGTGGTCGACCTCGCTGCGGAAGATCGGTGGCGGTAAAGCCGAAGTCATGGCCGCCGGCTATCAGTCGCAACCAGTTGTCGCCCAGGACCACCAGGTCACTGCCGTCGCCGGACGAGAATTTTCCGCTGGTCAATTTGCTGGCAGTCGTGCCCACGGCGAGCCGGCGCTCCTCGCGAAGCCCGCTGCGCGCATCGAATAGCTGCACCAGGCCGTCACCGGTCAGAACCGCAAGTTGTGCGGGCCGACCTGGAACGAAACTCGCTGCTGTGATCGAACCGACAGCGCTTTCGAGCAGCGTCGAACTGATTGCTGCACCGCTGAAGTTCTGCTCGTTGCCGCGCACGACGCTGACGCTTCGGTCGGTGGCGAGCGCCAAGTCCAGCGCAAACCCGTTGTCCAGTTGTGCAAACAACAGCGCGTTTACGTTGCTGTCGGCACGCGCGATTTCAATCGGGGACGCCGCCATGATGCCGCGCGTGGAACTGAGCAACTGCACGCTCGACTCGATCGCTACCGCGACCTCGCCCACGCTGTCGCGATCGACGTCGGCCGCTGCCATCGCACTGAGCGCACCCCCGAGAACCACCGGCCGCGCTTGCTGCAGCCAACCGCGACCATCGCCCACCAAAACTTCGAGCACGGCCGATCCGCGTGTCCCGGCAACCAGGTCGAGGTTGCCATCGGCATCCGCATCGATCGCCGCGAGGAAATCGGGCCGAGCCAGGAGTGTGAAGACTTGTACCTGGTCTTGGTATCGGCCGGAATGATCTTGGTGATAGATCGCGACGGCACCGCCCTGCGGAGCGCGATAGGCAGCGATGAGTTCCGCGCGACCGTCTCGATCGAGATCGGCACGCAGCAAGGAATTGACGGTCGAGCCAGCCACGCCGGCCGCCGGCGCCAAGCTCACGCCGCGGGCGAGCGAGACCCGCGAGGGCTCCGCGGCCAGCGCAAGGGCTCCGAGCGTCGTCAC
Source organism: Acidobacteriota bacterium (assembly GCA_046331425.1). Classification (GTDB taxonomy): domain Bacteria; phylum Acidobacteriota; class Polarisedimenticolia; order J045; family J045; genus JANNUT01. The sequence continues at coordinate 13,824 of JAXLQU010000002.1, read as the reverse complement.
TGTGGCGAGTGCACTGATAACTCTCGTTGACCCGACCATCGATCCTCCCCGGCTCCACCGAGCCGAACATCCATCGCCAATTGTCCCCGTCTTGATGTCAGACAATCCTGATCGAGTGCCTTGCGGACACTGGCGGCGGTTCGGCGACACGTTACGAAGGGGGGGTTTTAGAAAACTTTAGGACGATGGGTCATTTCTTCTTATCTTTCTGGTCCCATCGAGAACCCGATACGACCATGACGATTGCGGAACGCAAGCTCTACTCTTTCGACCAGTTCGTGGCCGACCCACTTCGCCGCGTTCTGTTGTTCGATGGTCAATCGGTGGCGATCATGCCCAAGGCGCTGTCGATGCTCTTGGTCTTGCTCGAGCGCCCCGGGACGGTGATCAGTAAGGAAGAACTGCTGGAACGACTCTGGCCGGACACCAGCGTCAGCGAGGCTAGCCTGAGTCAGGCAGTCTTTTGGTTGCGCAAGAGTCTCGGGGAGCACGCGGGCGACCACCGGTATGTCGTCACCGTGCCGGGCCAAGGGTTCATGTTTGCGACCGAGGTCCAGACTGTTACCCCGAGTGGCCAAGCGTATGTCGATCCGCCGGCGGTTGAACCGCATCGCGAACCGATCGGCCCCGTCACCTCGACACTCGACCCGGCGATCGACTTGGCGCCGCCGCACCCCGCCGGGCGCAAACGGATGATGGCCGCTTCGGCACTGATCGCCCTGATCTTGGTCGTGGTCACGATCTGGGTCGTGGTTGCATTGCGGCCAGGCTCGACGCCGAGTCAGCCATCGATCGCCACCGCAGCAACACCCCGACCGATCGTGGCGATCTCCTCACCGAAAGATCTTTCCGAGTCTCCCAACTCGGCCTGGCTCAAGACCGCCTTGGCCGAAATGCTCACCACCGAAATTGCGGCAGGAGCACGCGTCCGGGTGGTCGCCGACAGCTCCGCAGCGGTGCTCGGTCAACCGTCGGACGCTGCACCGACAGCAACGACGGTTTCAACCGCGGGTGTCCACACCGCACTGCTCCACGATTCGCTCGGCGCACGCACCCTCGTCAGCGGCACCTACTTGATGCTGGCCAACGCCGATCCACCGCGATTGCGTGTCGATTTGCGTCTGATCACTCTGCCCAGCGGAGAGGTCACCGCCACGATGTCGGAAGAGGCCAGTCAAGCGGAACTGTTCTCGTTGGTATCGCGGCTCGGTGCGAAGCTGAGGAACGCACTCGGTGTTGGCGATGTCAGCGACGAACAGATCGCTGCGGCACACGCCTCGCAGCCGGCCAATGCCGAGGCCGCTCGGCTGTACGCCGAAGGGCTCGCTGCGTTGCGCCGCTTCGACGCTGTTACGGCACGCGACCGCTTGACCGAAGCGACGCAAGCCGATCCGTCGTCAGCGTTGATTCACGGTGCTCTGGCCCAAGCTTGGTCGGCACTCGGCTACGACAACCGCGCAGCGGAACAGGCTGTCAAAGCGTCCGAGTTGTCGACATCGTTGGCGCGCCCCGAGCGGTTGTTGATCGAGGCGCGACGCTGGGAACTTTCCGGCGACTGGCGCCGCGCCAGCGAAACCTATCGCAGCTTGTGGACGTTCTATCCCGACGATTTGGAATACGGCCTGTCGTTGGCCGAGGTACTGACGCGCGGCGGACGCGGACAGGAAGCGTTGAGTGTCGTCGTCGCGCTACGGCGCCTGCCGGCACCTTTGCGCGACGATCCGCGGGTCGATATGCAAGAGGCACTCGCCGCGCAGAGTTTGGCGCAATACGAGCGGCAGACCGCGGCCGCCGAGCACGCGGTCGACAAGGCGCGCCGCTCGGGGGCCACTTGGATCGAAGCGTTTGCTTTGGCGGTCGAAGCCGCCGGACGACGCGCGCAAGGTCAACTGCAGCCGGCGCTGGCGCTGCTGGATCGTTCGCGCTCGATGTCGGAGGCGGCCGGCGATCGCGCGGGCGTTGCCGACGCGCTGACGCAGTCGGGTGTGATCGCGCGTGAGCTCGGTGAATTGGATCGCGCACGCACGCTCTACGGGCAAGCGCTGGCGACCTATCGCGAGATTGGATATTGGCGCGCCAAGGCGGCCGTGCTCGGCAACTTGGGTGTGCTCGAGTTGTATCAAGGCGAACTGACGGCGGCACGCGGGCACCTGGGCGAGGCGCGCACCGATTATGTCGAGCTCGAAGATCCGGTGGGCGAGGCCAGTGTGTTGGCCGCGTTGGGTCCCTTGCAGGGGATGTTGGGTGATACGCGCTCGGCTCGTGAGATGGCGGCATCGTTGCTCGATATCGCGCGGCGCACCGGCAATCGTGCGCTGGAGGCCTCGGGATTGCGCAACGTCGCGATCGTGGCGTTGGATCTGGGAGCGTTGGACGAGGCGATGCGGCATCTGGAGGCCGCCCATCGGATCGCGGTCGAGCTTCCGATGCGCGGACGAGAGGCACAGATCGATGGGCTGATCGCGACCGTCTACATGCGACGCGACGCGTTGGATGACGCACGTACCCATGTCGACGAAGCGTTGACCCACGCACGCGAGTCGGGCGATCGCTTGATGGTCGGCAAGATCTTGGGCGTGGCACAGACGATCGCGCGCGCACAGAACCGGTTGGATCAAGCGCAGCAGTATCTCGATGAACAGCTTGCGATCGCGCGCACCACGGGCGCCAAGGTGATGTTGGCCGAGGCGATGCTGGCGCAGGGTGAGTTGCAACATGCTCGCGGCAACTTCGATGACGCGACGCGCTCGATCGGCGAGGCGCTGGCGTGGCGCGAACGGGCCGGCGATGTCAGCAACCTGGCCGAGACCCGATTGGCCCTGGCGCGCGTAATGCTCGATCGCGGCGATCGGCCCGGCGCGCGCGCCGAGGCGCAACGAGCCGTCGAGATCGCGCGGCGGCTCGAGCAACGCCACTGGGTCGCCCGTGCTCAGTCACTGATGGAAGATCCGGCAATCGCGAAGAAGTAAGGGGTGTCCACGAAATACAGCGCGAGGTGCGGTATAACGCGCCGATGCGCCGCCTCGCGATTGCCCTCGCACTCTCGTTGATTGCTGTCAGGACCAACGCGGCCGAGCCTCCCTCACCGGTGCTGTGGCCTTCGGCTGTCGACCAGGCATATTCCAAGCTGCTGCGCAGGAGTGGGTTCACCGCGGCCGACCTGGAATATCCGCGCGATCTGAGCGCCACCTCGCTGCGCTTGCCGGTGGTGGACGCAGCGCTGGTTTCACCCAAAGCGTTGGTCGACGCGGCCGAGCCGTGGGCGCAATTGGTGAAAGAAGCGCCGCGCCTCGATCAAGCCGGAGCATTGGCGTTCGTGATTGCCGCGCAAGCATTCGATGCGTTGGGAGTCGCGGCCGACGAACGCTACCGGCTGGCTGACGATCGCGCTTCGGGCGACCAACTGCTGCAACTGGCCAACGAAAAGGATGCGATCGCGAAGGTCGCGCCGACGCTCGACGACGGTTGGCAATCGACGCTGGCGATTCTGGCGATCGACGCGGCGCGCGCGCGCTTGATGGCACGTGAGGCGCTGGCGCCGCTGGATCCCCCGACTCGTCATGCCTTGATTGCCTCGCTGCCCCAGCTTTGGCTCGACGAAGGTGATCAAACTCCCGGTGCGCGCCCGCAACTGCCGAGCAGCGTCGATCCAGCACACAGCCTCGATGCAGCGGCCACACGGGCGCTGCTGTTGCGCGCTGCGGTCGTCGATCGCAGCGCCTTGGCGCGCGCGACACTCACACTCCTGGTGGCATCCGACACCTGCTTGGAAAATCGCCCCGCTATCGAACCGAGTACCGGTTGGCGTCACGATATTCCCGGCGTCGAAGGGCGCGCGATGGGTCCTTTCCCAACCGTTGCCGGCGACATGTACCTGGGAAGCAGTGGACCCAACGTCTGGCACGTCAAGGACGCGATCGTGATCGATCTCGGCGGCGATGATCGTTACGAGTACGACGCGCCCGCACTCCCGCTCGACGGGGGCGCCTCACTGGTAACCGTGCTCGACCTGAGCGGCAACGACACCTATCGCGGTGACGCTTGGGGAACGGCGGGCGGGGCGTTGCTGGGCATCACACTGTTGCGCGATGTGCAGGGCGATGATCGCTACGACGGACCATTGCTTACGCAAGGGGCCGCGTTTCTGGGAGCGGCGCTGCTGATCGACGGCGCGGGCAACGACACTTATCGCGCCGATTCGCTGGCGCAAGGGGCTGCCGCTTTTGGTGTCGGACTCGCGCTCGATGCGGGCGGCGATGACGTCTACATCGCTTCGCGCGAGGCGCAAGGGTTCGGCAGCAGCCACGGCGTCGGCGTGTTGTTCGATCGCAGCGGAAACGACACATACCGCTTGGGCCTGCGCTACAAAGATGCGCCGTTGCATCCCGAGCGCGAGCAGAGCCTGGGACAAGGGATGGGGTTCGGATGGCGTTATCCGGCTGTCGCCGGTGGCATCGGTGCGCTGCTCGATGCGGCGGGCAACGATCGCTATCAAGCTGACATCTACGGGCAAGGCGTGGGGTATTGGTACGCACTCGGGATCTTGATCGATGGCGACGGTCATGACGCCTACACGCTCGGTCAGTATGGCCAAGGGGCCGGCGTGCATCTGGCTTCGGGACTATTGGCCGATCTGGCTGGCGACGATGTGAAATCCGCGGTGTTCGGGCCGGCACAAGGTGCGTCCCACGATCTCGCCACCGGTGTCTTGCTCGATCTGGCGGGGAACGATCTTTCGATCTGCGGCGGCACAGCCTTCGGACACGGCAACGCAAACGCGGTCGCGCTCTACGTCGATGCTGCCGGTAACGACATCTATCAACTCGCGCAAGACAGCGATGGACTGGGCAGCGGCGCCGCCGCGCGTGGCAGTGGGAGTCTTGGCTTTTTCCTCGATCTGGCAGGCAAAGATCGTTATCCCGGACGTGAAGCGGCGGACAACCATTTTTGGCTCCGCGGTCAATGGGGCGCCGGATGGGACCTTCAACCATGAGGCATCGCTCGCTCGTTGCGCTGTCGCTTGGTTGCGTTCTGTTGGCGTGCGGTGAGGCGTGGTCCCAGTCCGACACCTCCGAATTCGAAGCGCTGTTCGCGCGCGCCGCGCTCTGGCAGGTCGGCTCCAACACGGCCGATGTGGAGGAGGCGCGCAAACAACTCGCGGCCGAGGGTGAACCGGCCGTGCGCTGGTTGCTCGCCTCGAAGCTCACGGTGTCGACCACACTCGAGCAGCGCGCCTTCGACGATCTGCTTGCCAAGCGGCGCGATATCGCAGGACCGCTCGTACTCGAGGCGATGCCGCGCGCGACAACGGCCCAAGCTCGCGTGAATCTAGCGCGCGCCGCCAAGCTGTTGGCTGTGCGTGACGCCGCGATGGTGATTGCAACGTGGTTGGATCGCGATGACGCCGACCCTGAACTGACTCGCAAGGTTTTCGCAACCGCACTCGAGGCACTCGCCACGCTCGACCCCGAGTCGCTACTGACGCGTGCGCCGGCAGCATTGGCACATCGTGACCCGTGGGTGCGGGTCGCGGCCTGCGCCGCGTTGGGAAACACCGCGAGCGAAAGAGCGGCCACGCCCCTGCTGTCGATGGCAGGAGGAAACGATCGAGCGATCGTCCGCGGCGCTGCTGCAAACGCGCTGATCGCACTGGGCAAACCTGCGATCCCTGCAATTCGAGAGGCACTCGCGCTCTGCGCGCGACCGACCGCCGATCTGGTCGCTTGCGGCTTCGTGCTGCGAGCCGCGGTCGGCCTACAAGCCACGTTCAACGATCCGGGCACCAAGCGCATGCTCGACAAAGTCGCGGCCCTCGGACCTGCCGACCTTTCGGCTTTTACGGTTGCGTTGCTCGACCTTGGGGACGATCTCTCCCCGTGATGAATCGACTGCGCTGCGTGCTGTGGTTTGCCGCCCTGTTGGCGACAGGCTGTGCCTCCACTGGCGGTCCGGCGCACTCCGAAGGCTCGACCACGCGTGGTCGCCGATCCGAAGGTGTGATCGCTCCGAACGGACCGGTCACGGAAGCTCCTCTCGAAAATGAAACGGCCGATGACACAGTATCCAACGCGGCCGCATCGCCGGTGATCCACATCGTCAGGCGCGGCGAAACCGCTTACCGGATCGCCCGCAACTTCGCGGTGACTGTCGACGAGTTGGCCGCGGCCAACGGCCTGTCCGATCCGCGGCGGATCTTCGAAGGGCAACGCCTGACGATCCCCAAGCCATTCGATCGAGATCCCGATCGCGGGTCGTTGACGCCGGCCTCGCTGATCCAGCCGTCGCCCGTTCTGGCCTCGACGCAACAGACCCGGAGCTCGACGGCCGAGCCGGTCCACTCCGCCGCAGCCTCGTGGATCTGGCCGGTCGAGGGGCCACTCGGATCGCGGTTTGGAGTGGAGCGCCGAAGTCATAGCCACGCCGGGGTCGACATTCTCGCGGCGGCTGGGACCGATGTCCGAGCGGCGCGCCCCGGCCGCGTTCTGTTTGCAGGGTCACGCGGCCACTATGGCCGACTGGTGATCATCGATCACGAGGATGGATACACCTCTTATTACTCCCACAACAGCAAGAACCGGGTCTCCGCCGGGGACCGGGTCGAGCAGGGGGAGATCGTGGCCGAATGCGGCCAGAGCGGGAATGCAACCGCGCCCCACGTCCACTTCGAGATCCGGCTGTCGGGAGAGCCGGTCGATCCGCTCCCGTTTTTGCCGTAGAGCGCCGCGCAATCGGCTGGCAATTAGCTTGCCCGCAACCCAACTTGCCCGGTGATGGCCATCGATATCATCGAGATCCCCTGCCCCTCCTGCGGGGACCTGCAACGGATCCATGAGGCGACCGTTCCACCGAGCGGTGAGGTGGCCTGCTCTTCATGCGGCGATGCGATTCGCTTCCGCGCCGCGCCACACGGTGTGACGGGAGCGATTCGGGTTCCCGGCACGTTGCTGCCTCCGCCGGTGATCCGCTCCACGCACGGTGACGCGATGTTGCGGATGGAAGATTGGGACACCGGCTCGGCGACCGGCGACACCAAGCGAAAGCACGCTCAGCATGTCGCCTGCCCCGCGTGTGGTCATCGATTCGAGGCCGAGAGCGCACTGATTCGCCGGCCGACGGTCTTGGTTGTCGAGGACACCGAGTTCTTCTTGCGTCTGGCAACCGAGGCGCTGTCGCGGTCCTACGAAACGATCGGTGTGCGAACCGTGGCTGAGGCCCGTGCTGCACTGGCGACACGTCCCGTCGACTTGGTGGTGCTGGATCTGACGCTGCCCGACGCCGAAGGGACCGATGTGCTGCGCGCCTTGCCACGCCACGACATTCCGGTGTTGATCTACACCAGCCGCGACGAAACGATGCTGTTGGGCGCGTCATGGCAACAACTGGTCGTTCTGGGCGCCAGAGATGTGGTGCACAAGGGAATCAACATCGAAGACACGTTGTTGCGCAAGACCGAAGAGTTGCTGACCGCTGTCCGTCGTTGAGTGCAGTGCCAAGTACAGGGTGACGCCCGCTCGTCTCCCGGTCGTCTACGCCAGTCCGCGTTCGGCCAGATCATCTTCGTCATAGCCGAGGTAGTGGCCGACCTCATGAAGCAACGTGATCCGGATTTCCTTGCGCAGCGTTTCGAGATCGCTGCAAACCCGTTCGAGATTGCGCTGATAGATGTAGATCGTGTCCGGCAAGCGCGGCAGGTCGGCATTGCTGCGCTCGGGCAGCGGGACGCCGACGTACAGACCGTAAAGGCACGGATCGAGCGGCGGATCGTAATCGGTGAGGTCATCGTCCGTGGGTAGATCGTCGATGATGATCGTGAGGTTTTTCATTTCCTCGCGAATATCGGGGTCGATCTCCTCGATCGCCGTGTCGACCACCCGCTGAAATTCGCGACGTGACATGCGGGCCGGACGCGGGAATCCTTCGGGCTCCGTTTGGTGCGCGAGCATGAACATCTCGTCGGCACGTTCGAACTCACCGCGTCGCTCGAGGCTCAAGCCTTTCCAGTACTGGGCTTGGACGTCTTTGGAGTCCAGTTCGAGCGCCTGCTGCAGCGCCGCATCGGCTCTCTCGAATTCGCACAGCATGAAGAAGCAGACACCGGCATCGGCATGGGTCACCGGGTCCTGGGGGTCGAGGGTGAGCATCTCGTCGAGCACTTCGAGCGCTTCTTCGTAGCGCGCCATTTCGATCAACGAGGAGCTGAGCACCTGCCGCGCCTCGATCGAGGCTTGGTCGCGCATCATCGCGCGGCGCGCGAACGCCTCCGCCTCCTGAAACTCCTCGGCGTCGAGTGCGTCCTGCCCGCGACGGATCAACTCGTCGAGACTTCGGTTTCCGTGGCGAGTCATCATCGTTCCTTGGGGCCGGAGGATAGCATCCCCCCAGCGGAAGGTGTCGGAGCGCAGCCGCGTGTCCCGTCCGGATGGCCCGGCGCGTCGTCGGTCCGTACAATCCCGGCATGTCAAATCGCCGATGGATCACCTTTGCCGTCCTGGTTCTGCCGTCTTTGATCGCTCAGCCACTTCCGGTCCGGGCGCAGGAACTGCAGCCAAACCCACCTGCCAACGATGGTCGCGAACGGATCGCGCCGGCGTTTCGTGCCGAGCAGCATTTCAGGACCGGGGCGGACTATCTCGAATCCCTCCCCGAGGGGACGAGCATCACGGTGCAGCGCCTCGATGGTGCACGCTTCACGCTGACGCTCAAGGGCGGACTGCTCAACACCACACTGCCGGGATCGGTCGTTTCTGCCGATCGGCATTTCGTGACGACACCGTTGGGCTACAAGCTCGGTTTCACAACGGTGGCTCCCGGCGGTTTTCAGATCGCTGCGCCCAATGGGCAGTGGGCCATCTTCAACTCGCGTGTGGCGGAAGACGACACCTTCGTCACCGAGAGCGACGCGGTTCAGTGGCGTCACAACAGAATCGAGATCGGGTTGCGCCTGCCGGACGGTTCGCGCGTCGATGCACTGGACGGCGGCAAGCGATGGGAAGTGATCACGCTCTTGGGAGAGCGGTTCTCACTCACCCATCCGGCGCCCGATCTGACATGGGAGACGTTTCCGAAACTCCCGTCGCCGCCGTTGATTCCCGACATCGACACCTTCTTCCTGACCGGCGATGGCAACGATTGGTACAAGCCGGCGTACGAAGACCATCTTGTGTTCGGCTGGAATTGGTGGCCCGCCGGGCTGTCACTGAAACAAGCGATCAAAGATGTCAGCAGCGGTTTTCGTCGCAACGATCTGGACCGCTACTTCGAGGGACTCGAATTCAAACAGACCGGTCCCGACATGGGGGGCTGCCTGCTTGGCCGACGGCTCGCGTTGGGCGGCGGCGATCAGTTGACATTCACGGTGCCTGGAAGCGAACCAGTCACCGCCTACCTGTTGCCCGGCCCACTCGATCCCGATTACTACGAGCCGAAGAAGGCGAAGCGGGAGATCCCGGGCCTGCGTGAGAACCCACGCAAGAAGTAGCGACGATCGGTATCGTCGCTAGAGGGTGGCGCGTGCCGCGCCGCGCAGCGCCAGCAAATCATCGGTCACGACCCGCACCGGAATCTGCCGCATCATCGGCGCATAGCGACCCTTGTCCGCGAACGACGACAAGAACGCACTCGATTGCAACGCCGGCAGAATCTTCTTGGCGACACCACCGGCGACAAAAACCCCTTCGCGAGCCAGTGCCTTGAGCGCAAGGTTTCCGGCTTCGGCGCCGAACACGGCGCAAAACCGCGACAACGCCAAACCGCTGGTCGAATTCGGTGACGACTGCGCGGCGCGCGCGACAGCGGCACCGCGATCTTCGTCGGCTTGCCACGGCGGGCTCGCGTCACCGGCGCGCTGCGCATAAAACTCGTAGAGGTTGACGAGCCCGGGGCCCGACACCAGTCGCTCGTACGAAACGTGGCCGAAGCGCGCTTGCAGGAATCGCCACAACTCAACTTCTTCTTCATCGCGCGGACCAAACTCGGTGTGGCCTCCCTCGGACGGCGACACCACCAGGTCGTGGCCCTGCCGCAGGATGATCGCCTGACCAAGGCCGGTTCCGGCTGCAATCACCGCGAGATTCCCACGCACCGGCGTTCCGGGCTGCAATGTGACGACCTCGTGCGGCGGCACGACGAACACACCGTGCGCCGCCGTTCCAAGTCGTTGAGCAGCCGAACGGGAACTCCCAGCGACGCGGACACCGATGTCCGTCGACCTCCCACGGCAGGTTGGTGGTGACCACGCGATTGTCGGCGACCGGCCCAGGCATTCCGAATGCTGCCGATTCGATGCTGCCGGGGTGCTCGCGCAGATATCGTTGCAGCAACGGCTCGAAACCTTGCGGGGAACTCGACGAGGAGTACACGGCAATCGATTCGATCTCGATGATCGGACCGACCACGCGGGCGCGGGCCAGCCGGGTGCTCGTCCCTCCAATGTCTCCGACCAGGATCATGCGGCCGACATGCTAGCCCGATCCTTGATCGGATACGAGACGCCGGGCATCGCTGATAACCTCACAACATGTCGTCATCGCGCCCCAAGCTCCCTGCGGCGGTCGTTGCACTCGGTGTCACCTCGCTGCTCGCCGACGTTTCCTCCGAGATGATTGCACCGGTGATGCCGTTGTTCCTCACCGCCACACTCGGTGCAGGAGCGCTGCAGCTTGGGCTGATCGAGGGCGTGGGCGAGACCACCGCCTCGTTGATTCGATTGTTCTCCGGTCGTTGGTCCGATCGAGCCGAGCGGCGAAAACCGTGGGTCATCGCCGGATACGCGATCACGGCCGCGACGCGTCCGCTGTTGGCGCTGGCTCCCGTCTGGCAATGGGTTCTGGGCTGCCGCTTCCTCGATCGCGTCGGCAAGGGAGTGCGCAGCGCACCGCGCGATGCGTTGATCGCCGATGTCGTTGCACCCGAGCAGCGGGGCGCCGCCTACGGCTTGCATCGCGCGATGGATCACACCGGCGCGATGCTCGGCCCACTTGCGGCAGCACTCTGTCTTGGCTTGGGAGCCGCTCCGCGTGCAATTTTCTCGCTAGCGTTTCTGCCGGCTGTGTTGGCTGTGCTGGCGCTGTACATCGGCGTGCGCGAACCAGCCAGAGCGGAGCGGATCACAGCGCGCGCGATCGGTCCGGTGCCGGTCACACGTCGATTCGACGTGATCGTGTTGCTGATTGGATTGGGACTGCGCGCACTGGGCACGCCGGCCGACATGCTGCTGTTGTTGAAACTCACGCAAGAACATCTCTCGTTGACGCATGTCGCGCTGGTCTACGCGGCCTACAACGGGATTCGCGCGCTCGTCTCGTGGCAGGCAGGTCGACTCGCCGACCGATTAGCGCCCAAAACGGTAGCGCTGGTTGGTTGGATCTCGCAGGCTGCGCTGCTCTGGGTGTTTGCCGTGGTCGTCACACCACTCGCGGCAGTGGCGGTCTACTGGTTTTATGCCTTCGCCTCCGGAATCGCGGAACCGGCCGAGAAGTCGTATGTGGCAACGCTGGCACCACCGGAGGCGCGCGGCCGAGTCTTCGGTTGGTACAACATGACGCTCGGCTTGGTGGGCGTGCCTTCCGGTTTGATGATCGGCCTGTTGTGGGATCTTCGCGGCGTGACCGATGCGCTCGGTGTGGCGAGTGTGCTGATCGCCAGCGCCGCAGGGCTGGTGTTCTTCACCACGCGCACTGCCACTCGTCGTAACTAGGTGACGGCGTGGCGCGCCGGCACCCGATCACGCTCTTGGATGAGGGCCGAACCGGTCGGCCCTCACACAGAAGTACTTATCCCTTGGGCTTTGCCGAGTCGCTCGCGCGCTGCTCCAGATCGCGATCCATCACGTACAACCCATCGGGAGCGTTTTTCAACAGGCGCAACCGCTGCAACACATCGTTGGCCGAAGCTTCATCCTGGACCTGCTCGGTGACCAGTCCCAGAAGCGACATGTTGGTGGCGTGATCGCGTTCATCCAAGGCCAGGCTGACCAGCGCGTTGATGTGCTCTCCGGTTGCCAACTCTCGTTTGTATGCGTCCTCCAAGGCGGCGTCGGGCGACTTCCAACCCTTGGGGGGATCGGGCATCCCGGTCAACACCACGCGACCGCCGCGGCGATCGACGTAGTCGTTGAGCATCATCCCGTGGCTCATCTCGTCCTCGGCTTGCGCCCGAGCATGCGCGGCAAACCCGTTGAGGTTAAGCGAGCGGAAGTAGGCGGACATCGCGAGATAGAAGAACGCCGTTTGAAACTCGTGGTTGATTTGCTTGTTCAGTGCCGCTTCGACCTTCTTCGAGAGCATGTGGTTCTCCATCGCTCAGAGAGCTGACGTTGCTTTGGCGTAGCAAAACAGTGGACCGATGTAGCTCGGCGCCTACAGTAGGGACGACTCTATCGAACGTGCCAAGGCTTTTGCCTTGATCAATGTCTCCTCGTATTCAGCGATCGGGTCGGAATCGGCAGTAATCGCTCCGCCGGCTTGGAACGTGACGTGGGTACCGTGCAACAGCATCGTGCGGATTGCAATCGACAGCGTCATGCGCCCATCCAAGGGAAGCATTCCAATCGCGCCGGTGTACACCGCGCGGCGAGTCGGTTCGAGTTCGTCGATGACCTCCATGGCGCGAATCTTCGGCGCTCCGGTGATCGAACCGCCCGGAAACGAAGCACGGAGCAAAGCGATCGGTCCGGAGCCGGGCAGCAACCGACCTTCCACCGTGGCCACGAGATGCCAGACGCTCGGATGCTGTTCCAATGCCTTGGCGGTGACCACACGAACCGACCCAGGCAGACAGACGCGGCCCAGATCGTTGCGCTGAAGGTCGACGATCATCGTCAATTCGGCTTCGTCTTTGACACTCGCTAGCAACTCGTCGGCCAATCGCGCGTCGTCGTGTGCATTCTGGCCACGGGGGCGCGTCCCCTTGATCGGGCGCGTGATGACGCGATCACCGTCCAAGTCGAGAAACAACTCGGGTGAGGCCGACAGTACCGCGCGATTGCCGAGCTCGAAGAACGAGGCGTACGGCGCCGGGCTGACTGTGCTGAGTTTGCGATACAACGCGTAGGGGTCACCGCTCCACACCGCCGCGAAGCGTTGCGAGAGATTGACCTGATAGATATCGCCAGCTGCTATGTACTGTTGAGCGCGTTGCACCGCGGCCAAGTAAGAGTCGCGCGTGAAGTTCGCTGCCGCCAGGCGCGGCGTCGTGCGAAAGATCTGCTTGTACTGACTGCCGCTCAAGGCTGGCGCCTTGCCAAAGCGATGATCGACCTCGCGCGCTTCACCGCTCTGATGATCAAAGCTCGTGAAGCGATCGTAGAAGCCCAACACCATGTCCGGAAAATCTTGATCGGCAATGGCGCGCTGCGGGAGTCGTTCGAGGTGACGGCCAAGGTCGTAGCCGAAGTAGCCGACGACGATCGGAGGCAACGCTCCATCGTCAGGGCGATCGAAACGCCACTCGGCGAGCAACGCGTCGAGCACGTCGAACGGGTCGGCGTCGTATTTCTGATGTCGGCCGGCGTGGAAGAAGTCGACGTCCCGGCCGGTCGCCGTCAAGACCGCGAACGGATCGACCCCCATCACACTCAATCGTCCGGTCCCCTGCCCGGTTGCTGCGCTTTCCAACTGGAACCGAAACGGGATTCCACGCCAGGCGGCGCACTGCGCCACCAGTCGCTGTGGAAGGGGCTGCCGATCTGCGTGGGTGAGGGTCATGCGGGGCGCATTATGCGGTGCCGCAGGGGCGCCGCGCCTGCGGGGCGCGGGGGCCGTATATTGAGCGCCGTGACCAAGCCGGACGGCAAAGACCAGGCACATCAACACGCCGAGATCGCTC
>JAXLQU010000001.1:0-558593 GCA_046331425.1 Acidobacteriota bacterium | reverse complement strand
TCGATCAACTCCTCGATCGGCAGGCTCTTGCTCCAAAGATCGTTCGCGCCGCAGGCAAGCGCTTCCGCGCGCACCGTTTCACTGCCATGAGCGGTGAACACCACGATGGGGGTCTTTAGTCGACCCTCACGTGCCCGCGCTACCAGGGCGAGACCCTCACGCCCGGCAGCGCCGCTCAAACTCAGATCGGCCAGCACAAGATCGAAGCGATCTTTCGAGAGCGCGTCCCAGGCTCCATCCAAGTCGGAGACCGTCGACACGGTCACACCCGCCGTCTCCAGGACGATCTTCAATCCGGCTCGCGTCGATGAGTCGTCATCGACGATCAGAACGTTCTCGAGCATCGGTACCAGGGACAGCAATCGGCGTGCCGCAACAGGACGAGACGATCGGCCCAAGATCCAGCGCTTCCACGCTCACCGCCGTTCCCAGTGGCCTCATTGCAGAGCCAGCGCTGGCCCCGTTTTGGTGCCAATCCGCTTGCCGATCGACCTGCCGCCTCACGCTTCGCGGTAAATCGGCCCCTGATCCGTCGGCACGTGGGTTGCTTAGCTCGAGATGAGGTCGCGTGCCTCACAGACTGACGGTGAGCCCGATATAGAGATCGTTCCCAACGCGTATGCGGGGGTACGGCGAGCGCCGACGGCCGCAGCCCGCAGAACGGAGACATCCTGGAACCAAAAGACCCGCTTCGAGCGATTACTACATGTGCATTACCCGTGGGAGTCGGGTCGACCGGCTCCCACCCCCTTGTCATCCCCGCCCATCACCCCACGATTCACATCGTTTTGCAGTCGCAACCGATCGGCCAAGGCATCATCTCGTTGTCCCGGTGGAGGTGCTATGCGTCGACTGCTATTCGCCACCAGTCTGGTGCTGGGCCTGCCGCTTCTGCTCGCCGGCACGACGTCGGTCGTAACGGCTGCGACCGCTGCGAGCACGTACGGTGTTTCTTTCATCCACGACGACTATGCCAAAGCGTTACAGCAAGCACGTGCGCAGAAGTTGCCGCTGTTCGCCAAGATCTGGAGCCCTTGGTGAAGGATTTGTGTCTTTCTGAACGCCGACGTCTTTCCTAGTCCGGCGCTCGGCAAGCACGCCAGGCGGTTCGTCTGGCTCTCGATCGACATGGAACAGCCGCAAAACGGATCGTTCTTCGCCAAGTACGAACTTTCATCGATCCCCGAGATGTTGGTGATCGACCCCTCGCGAGAGGTGGCGCTGGCCTCGCATATCGGCAGTCTTACGGTGGTGCAGGTTCAGCAGTTCTTGGACGATGGTGCGCGCGCTTTCAGCAATAAGCACCAAGATCCAGATCAGGCGACGTTCACCGAGGCCACCGCGTTGATGGCGCGAGGCGATACCAGACTTGCCGCCGAACGATTGACCGCGTTGCTTGCCACGCTGCCCGCGGCGAAGGTGGGGACGCGCGAGCGGCGAGCGGGCGTGGTCGCGGAGCTGACTCGCGCGTTGTCGGAGAGCGGAAACACGACGGAATGTATCAGCGTGGCACGACGCGAAGCTGAGTCGCTGCGAGGCACACCGGCGTTCGGTAAAGTCGCTACCACCGGCCTGGGATGCGCGCTCAGCTCGGAACATCAGGAAGAGGCGGCAAAACAGTTCGCGGCACGCATGGCAGAGGCGTTCGAGCAGACCGAGCTGTTGCCGATCGATCGCTCGTATCTGCTCTCCGACCTGACGCAGTACTTTCAGATCATCGGGGACGAGCCCGCACGCCAGCGTGTGGCACGGCAGTGGCTCGAGTACCTCGAGACGGTGACCGGCCGTGAGAACGCCAGCGAGCCACGAGAATCACTCGACAACGAGTTGATGCGCGCCGCACAAACCGCAGGCGTTCCCGCGCGCGCCGTTGCAGCTCTTGAACGCACGGCAGCGCTGTTTCCCGCGAGCTTCGCCACGAAGACGCGACTCGCCCAACTGTACGCCGCGACCAAGCAATGGGATCGCGGCTTGGCTCTGGTGACCGCAACGCTCCCAGGGTTGACCGGGTTCAACGCGTTCCAACTGCGGGTCGGCGAGTTCGATCTGTACCTCGGTAAGGGGGACGTGGCGGGTGCGCGCCGCAGCCTGCAAGCAGCGCGAAACCTGCTCGATACGGTCGCGGCGACCCGCGGTCGCGCCGAGCTCGAGGCGCAACTTCAAGCTCGCCAGAAGTCACTGCCGCCGGGGTAACTCCCGCTCGACCCGCTCGCGGTCCCACACGCTCGGTTTGGGAGGTGTCGACGAAATACCTCGGATCGGTTGCTTCTGTTCTTTCCCGGGCCAGGGAGACATGCGCTCAGGATCCGGTGCACCCCTCGGTTCAGCATGCGAGCCTCTCGAGCATGCCGATGTCTTTCCGCCAACCGCCGTTTTGCCCCAATCAGCAATGTCGTTGGCATCGGGCCACCGATCTCTCCGGCTGGCGCTATCAATCGCGCGGCACACGACGCGTAAGGCGAAGCCCACACGCAGTGCGCATGTTCTCCTGCTCCGACTGTCGTCGCTGGTTCTGCGATGCAACCTTCACAATCGACTACTGGAAGAAGAAGACAGGCATCCTGACCAAGGCCTACCACCTGATCATGGACGGCCAAGCGCTGCGCCAAGCGGCTCGCACTCTCGACGTGGCGGTCGCCACCATCAAACGCGCCGAGCGGCAGTTGGCCAAACAATCGCTGTTAATCCATCAACGCCAAGAGCGGGCCTTGACCGGTACCCTGAACGAACCGCTGGTGCTGGACGGCTCGCGCTCGTTTGCCGGCAGCCAGTACGAGCCGGCCGAGGTCACCGGCATCTTCGTCACCGAGAGCGGCTTCTGCCTCGAGCTGCGCGCCTTTGGACTGCGCCGCAGCGGGAGGATGACCGATGCGCAGCGCCGGCGACGGGCCGAGCGTGACCGACGCCTCGGTCGTCCTGACCCACGGGCGCGGCGCACGTTGGCAACGCAGGCGCTGCTGAGAGCGGCCGCGCTATTTGCGCCCCAGGCTACGATCAAACTGGGGACCGACGAGGACCCCGCGTATCCACCTGCAGTGAAGGCTTTGCGGGCCCAGCGTGCGGTGGAGTGGCGCACCGTCTCGAGCAAGGCGCGTCGCAACGGTCGCAACCCGCTGTGGATGATCAACCACAAGCACCGCTTGGCGCGGCATTGCTTGGCCAGTTGGCGACGCGAGACGATCGCGCATCACAAGAACCTGTCCGGGCTGCAGGATCGACAGCTGTTGCATCGCGTCTGGCTGAACAACACCAAGGGGATATCCGAAAGAAGTAGCGTTGGCCGGCGAGTCACCCCGGCAATGATCCTGGGACTCAGCGACAAACGTCTCTTCGGACGGGAGCTGTTCGAGCGGCGCCTGTTTCCAGAGCGAGAAGGACTCTCCGAGGTGATGCGACCGCTGTACGAGGGAACCCTCCGTGCGCGGCCTCACGAGGTCTGTCACACCTACATCCACCGCTACGCCTACTGAAATGACCGGCGCGCTACCTTGAGCAGGGGCGAGATGCCTTAGAAGCGAGGTATTTCGTCGACACCTCCTACGGCTTGACGTAGAGGATTAGTAGGACTGAGGTGCCGTAGAGCAAGATATTGATCAAGAGTGGCTTGTCGTTGACCAACTCGCGTGACGGCCGACCACCTTCGCCGCGCATGTGAACGAGGTAGAAGTAACGGAAGATGCCGTACAGCACGAACGGCACGGTGAAGCCCAGTCCGCGGGTATGGAACTTGTTGGCTACCTCGTCTGAAAGCGCATAGAGCATGTACGAGATCACGGTCGAGGCTGTTACTACCGCGATCATTTGATCGAGAAACTTCTCGGAATATCCGGCGAGAACCGCACGATGTGCAACGGCTCCATCCGCCAGGCTGGTCAGTTCTTGGCGACGCTTGCAAAATCCCAGGAACAACGCCAGCAGCGACGTGCAGAGCAACAACCAGCCTGAGATGCTGACGCCGATCGCCTGCGCCCCGGCAATCGCGCGCAAAGCATAACCAGACGCCAGCACCATCACATCGAGAATCACGATCTTCTTGAGCCAAAAGCAATAGGCAAATGAGAGACCGAGGTATGTGAGAGCCGTGACGAGGAATCCGGTCCCCAGCCTCCAGGCACCGATCACTCCGACCAGTGTGCAAAGCAACGCCATCGTCCAGCCGACGGCCAGCGGTACCACACCTGACGCGATCGGACGATTGCGTTTGACGGGATGTAACCGATCGGTGTCGCGATCCATGATGTCATTGACGAGGTAGACGGCAGAGGCCAGAGCACAGAACACCGCGAAGGCAGCCAGCGCCAGCAGTTCTGCTTGCCGTTCCCACATCCGCTCGGCAAACACCAGCGCGGCGAACACGAAGACGTTCTTGATCCACTGATGTGGTCGCAGGCTACGAAACAGTCCCAGCGCGAAGCTGGGGCGCTGCATCGTCGACTCAGACGCCATCGCTGCTATCCGTCGACGGTTTTGAATCGGTCGACTCACCCGCGCTATCGCGCTCGTGCAACGTCACGAGGTTGACGATCTCGAATACGCGCTCGCCTCCCGGCGCTTTGACCGTCACCTGATCCCCGACTTCCTTACCCAACAAGGCCCGGCCGATCGGTGACGATACGGAGATCTTGCCTTGCGCCGCGTCGCCGTCGTCGTTGAAGACCAGTTCGTAGACAGATTCCAGATCGTTGTCCAGATCCCGGACCGAAACGAGCGAGCCGAAGGCCACTCGATCGGTAGGGATCGCTGAGAGCTTGATGGTCGACAGTTGCGCCAACTTCTCGTGCATCTGCGAAACGCGCGACTGGACGTACGACTGGCGCTCGAGTGCTGCCTTGTACTCGGCGTTCTCTCTGAGATCGCCATGCGCAACCGCTTTTTGGATCTCTTTGGGCAGCTCGAATCGCAACTCATACTCGAGTGCCTGCAGTTCCTTTTCGATCTTCTCGCGCATGTGGCGCATCGTGACCAAACCTCCGGGCCAGGCGGGAGTCTATCGCGTGCCGGCCGCTTCCTGGGACACAGACGCCTCGAGACTGCCGCTACGGCTCGTTTCCCTGCCGGGGACGCGTCGCAGACTCACCGCCCGGCCGCTGGCTCGCCGCGCAGCCGTTCAGCAACTCGCACACGATTGCTATTGTTTTGGAGGAGGCGCCCCCTCGGCGGGCTCGTCGGACGGTACGGGCAACACCCCCGTCGGCTTTGCAACCTTTGGCCGAGTGCGCTCGGGTGCCGCCGTATCGAACAGTCCGAAGTCAGCGTCCTCTATTTCTTTCCGGTGCTGTTCCAACCACGATTTGGTGGGGCCGTCGATTCGCGCCAACGTGGCCGATTTGTCTGCCAATCCGAAGGCCGCAACAAACTGAAGCTGGTGTCGGATCGACGCCAATCGATCCTGCTCGCTCTGCTTTTCCTTCGGTGATCCAAACAGATCGTTGGCGACTCGGCGCGAAACCGCTACTTCCAACTCCTGCAGGACGCGCGTGATTCGCTTTTCGGGTGGGTCTTCAGTGCGCACCGAACGAAGCCAACGCCCATAGACCAGGATCGTGAGTCGCTGGTAGTCGTCCATGGTCAGGCCCTGAGTCTTCAGCTCCGAATCGACCACGCGCCGCAACTCGAACAATCCTTTGATCGCGCCGATCAATAGCGGCCTCGTGCTGGCCTCGCGCAGTGAGTGTTGCTCGATGGCCTCTGCATTCGCTTCGAACACCGGCTTCAGCTCCTGCCGAACTTTCAAGAATTTTTGCAGCGTATCGGCAGACTCCGGGCCCCACGCCTGCTCCATCAACACGAGGGTGCGTTGACTCGCATCGCTTGGCAGCGACGAACGATTGCAGCCTGTCGTGGTGGCAACCGCGACGCCGACGACCAGCACTATCACAAGAGCGGCGCGCGAAGTCATTGCGTTGCTCCTCCTGCCGCCGGCAACGATTGCCCTCGAACAGCGGCTTCCGCGGCCTGTTGGAGCCCACCGAGATCGCCGACTCCTGTATCGACCCGCAAAACGTTGCCGTCCCGATCGACCAGCACGAAGATCGGGATCCCCGCAGGTTCCCCCCAAGCCTCGTCCAAATGTCGACGCGCATCGTCGAACAGCTGCGGGTAGACCGGCTTTTCCTCGGCAAGCACGCGCGCCCCGATCTCGGTCGCGTTATCGTCGACCATCACCCCGATCGCGGTGAATCCACGTTCTTTGAATCGATTGTGGAGCGCCTGGATATGCGGCGCAGCGAACTTGCAGGGACCGCACCACGTCGCCCAGACGTCGACCAGCAGCACCTGGCCACGGGCGCTCTGCAAGAGCGACACCTGACCGCCCTCTGGTTTGGTCAGCATCACGTCGGGGAGAGGCTTACCGACGGTGAGTTTGGAAGGGAGTTGGTTGGGGCCTCGACGCGCCTCACGCCCCGCCGGACCCTGAGTCCCACACCCGACCAACAAAAGCAGCGCGACAGCGGCTAGCGCAGCCACGGCCGATCGCCGTCGATTCGACTTCGGATTCAACGGAGCCTCCTAAAGACCGGCGGCAATATACCTGCCCGCGTGGCAGGATGCCGCGTGCTTTAATCCCCGGCTTGGAGCCGCAATGACCCAGCCCCCGCTTGCCGCCGAGCCGATCGTGGTGCGCGCCCCGCGCAAGTCGGTGCTGCGCGAATACCTGGAAACGGTGGTGGTGTGCGTGTTGTTCCTGCTGTTCGCGCGGGGATTCGTCTTCATGCAGTCGAAGATCCCGACCGAGTCGATGCTCGATACCCTGCTGGTCGGCGACTACATCTTGGTGAATCGATTTCTGTTCGGAGGACCTGGTGACAGCCCGTCTGCCTGGTTGGGTCAGCGCGCGATTCGACGCGGCGACGTGATCGTCTTCCGCTTCCCGGGAGACCCCGACGTCGACTACGTCAAGCGCGTGATCGGCGAGCCAGGCGACCGTGTGGAGCTGCGCACCGGAGTGGTCTACATCAACGGACGGCCGCTCGACGAACCGTACCTGCGACGAGAGGCGGCCGAGTCGCAGGCCAGCTACCACGAGGTCACGGTCCCTGCCGACTCCTACTTCTGCATGGGAGACAATCGGGATCACTCGCTGGACAGTCGCGCCTGGGGTCCGGTCCCGCGGTCGATGGTGAAGGGACGGGCCTTCTTTCTTTGGTTCTCTTACCAAGAAGACAAGAACGATCACCTGAACACCGGCCTTCGACGGTGGGTCTCGATCGGCAAGAAGCTGGTAGGGTTTCCAACAAAAACCCGGTGGAGCCGGATATTTTCGCGGATCCGATAGCGACATGGAGCGAGCACCGTGACGAGCACCAAAGCAAGTCCAGCAGCACACACCTCGCCGCCGAAATCTGTGGCGCGTGAGTATCTCGAGACCATCGTCGTCTGCGTGCTGTTTTTGCTGGCGGCCCGCGGTTTCGTCTTCATGCAATCGCAAATTCCGTCCGGCTCGATGCTCGGCACCCTGCTGATCGGCGACTACGTGCTTGTCAACCGGGCGATCTACGCCGGACCAGGTGACACGCCGATCTCGTGGCTGGGGCAGCGCGAAATCCGCCGCGGTGACGTGATCGTGTTTCGCTTTCCCGGAGATCCCGATCTCGACTACATCAAACGCGTGATCGCGCTCCCGAACGAGCGGGTCGAGTTGCGGGCCGGCACCGTATTCATCAATGGCCAAGCGATCGAAGAGCCTTATCTGCTGCCGGAGAACGTCGACCCGTCGCAGAACTTCGCGGAACACCTCGTTCCCAACGACTCGTACTTTTGCCTGGGTGACAATCGCGACCAATCTAGCGACAGCCGCGTGTGGGGTTATGTGCCGCGCTCGCTGGTCAAAGGCCGTGCAGCGATGGTTCTGTATTCATACGACGTTGGTGACGGGGATCCGATTCCCACCGGAGTCGGTGCCTTGGTTTCATTCGGAAAGAAGCTCTTGACGTTCCCGGTCAGAACACGCTGGAGTCGCGTCCTCACCAGGATCCACTAACGCGGTTGTTGCGCTGAACACGGCAAAGACCCGACGCTCGAGAGAGTATGCAGTTCGAAAACGGACGGCGACCGCTGTCACTCCTCAGCAAGCTGTCGACTCTCGCGGCGTCCCGTGGACCTCACCACTGAGTCGTTGCGACGACCGCACCAAGTAGTTCACGTCGTCTCGCTCCCGGTAGTCGTCGCGATAGTGAGCGCCGCGACTCTCGCGACGCCACAGCGCAGCGCGAGCGACGCTGCGGAGCGTCAACGCCACGCTCGCCACCGACAGCCTTCGGCGTGCATCCAGAGAGTTCGTCAAGGGGGTCAGTCTCGAAACATGCTCTTCCAGCCGCTCGAGAGCCGTCTCCAACGCCGCTTTGGTGCGCACGATTCCGAGAGACTGGTCGGCGATCGCGCGGAGTTGCGTCAGCGTGGCGGGATCGCCACCCAACGGCGGCGGCTGCTCCGCCTTGGCATCGATCGCGACGCCCGACTCCGAACTCGACACGATCGCACGCGCAGCGCGCGCGCCGAACACCAGCCCATCGAGCAGCGAATTGCTGGCCAATCGATTCGCCCCGTGAACACCGACGCAGGCCGCCTCACCGACGGCAAAGAGACCGGCGATCCGCAACACCCTCCCGTCGAGGTCCGTGGCAACGCCTCCCATCGCGTAGTGAGCTGCAGGCCGAATCGGTATCGGCTCTCGCGCCGGATCCAACCGCGCTTCCTGGCACGCCAGCATCACGCTCGGAAATCGTGCGTTCAGCCGTTCAGCGCCCAACCCACTGAGGTCGAGCAACACCGGGCGACCCTGTTGCCGTGCGATCTCGCGCGCGATCCCTCGCGCGACCACGTCACGCGGTGCGAGTTCGCCGCGAGCATCGTCATCGGTCAGAAACCGCCGCCCCTCGAGATTGCGAATGATCGCTCCCTCACCGCGCAGCGCCTCGGTCAGCAACACCGGCGGCAACCCGCTGACGGCCAGGGCGGTCGGATGAAACTGCACGAACTCCATGTCGTGAAGCGCGGCTCCGGCCAGAAGTCCGAGCGCGATTCCGTCTCCGGTCGCTTCCGGTGGGTTGCTGGTCACGCCCCAGCACTGCCCGATACCGCCGGTGGCGATCATCACCGCTGCGGCGCGCAACGCGTGCAGTACACCGTCGGCGTCCAAGACATCGGCACCGATGCAGGTGTTTGCATGAATCGTGAGCGAAGCGGCCATCGCGCTCGGCCAGCGCTCGATCCGCGGGTGCCCTTTCACACGTGAAACCAAGCTGCGCACGATTTCGCGGCCTGTGGTGTCGCCGCCCGCATGCAGGATCCGCGGCATCGAGTGCGCCGCCTCGCGTGTGAGGTGGAAGTGATCACCGACACGATCGAATCGCGCTCCCCACTCGATCAGGCGCAGCACTTCATCGCGCCCCTCGTGCACCAAGATCCGAACCGCACCGGGATCGCACAGCCCGGCTCCGGCAGCCACCGTGTCTTCTTCGTGCAGTGTGAGTTCGTCCTCATCGCCACTCAACGCAACCGCGATCCCGCCGCGAGCCCACGCGCTGCTGCTCTCCTCCGGCGCATCCTTGGTCACCACCAGCACGTGGCGCCCCGCGTCGGCCAGCTCCAAGGCCGCGCGAAGTCCCGCTACACCGGCCCCGATCACGAGCACATCGCAGCGTTGTTTGACCACTTCGTACTCCTTGCTGTCGGCGGCATGCCGCGAAAATCCGCGCCCCGCTTATAATTCGCCCCGGCGGCGCTCCTGCGGCGCGCGGAGGATACACCGATGGCCGGGACTGGCAGGTCGGGAGAGGACGATCCGGGGGCCTTGCTGTTCGGCGATGACGATTACGACGAGCAGCCGGATGACGACCAAACGGAAGCTGAGCGATCGAACAACGATCGACGGGAGCTGACACCCCCACCCAAGCAACGATCGCTCTGGGACGCTCAGGCTCAGGACGACGAGGAACGTGCGCCGACGCAGCCGGTCCGTTCGGCAGTGGAAGATCTGCGCTATCAGGGTCCGATCAGCATGGACGACGCCGACGAGCCTCTCGATGAGGCGGAGGATCCTGGCGCCGGCACCGGTCGAGTGTTTTTCGCGGCAGCGCTGATCGGCGGCGTGATCATCACGATGTTCGCCGTCGCTCTCTACTATCGCGGCAGCGGAGATCAGTTGGTCGCCTCGACAGTCGCCAAGAACGGCGGTGATCGCAGACCCGCGCTGAGCGCTCCGGCGACAACCCCTTCGGCCAGACCCGATCCGCTGAAGGCTGGCTCGGATCCGCCATCAGGAATCTCTGATGTCGCGACGCTCCCGCACACAACGTCTCCGCCCATCGAGTATCGCCCAGTGCCCGGATCATCCGCGTCGACGACGCCAGCCCCGCCGTCTCAGGTTGCGGCGATTCCTCCGGCACCGTCTCGGCCATCGATCGCGAGCGGAAGTCCGGAGACTGCTAACGCAGGCGCGACGAACACCACCCACGCGAGTACCACGCCAACCAATCCCGTCGAGAGATTGCAACGCCCGGCTCCGGTCGCCGCATCGCACGTCACACCGGCATCTTCTGGCACACGCCGTCCCAACAACGCGACCGTGGCGTCGACATCGCTTACAGAAATCGCGCGGAGAGGACGCGGGCGACTGGCCGCCGCGCCGGCGGGTAGTTGGACGGTGCAGGTCATCGTCGCTTGCCAACCGGCGAATGTGGAGAAAGCTTTCCGCAGTGTGGAAAGCCCCAACCTCGTCGCCATCCCTGTCGAACTGAAGGGGCAATCCTGCTATCGCTTGTGTTGGGGCGTTTACCCCGATCAGCCGTCAGCCGAGCGCGCCGTCCGTGATGTGCCCGAGTATTTCTCGCAGAACACGCGACCACAGCCGGTCGCGGTATCGAAGGTGGTGGGTCGCTGATCAACGGGCGCGTCACGACAGGGCTCGTCTTGTTATTGGCTGGAGTATTCCCTTCGTGGGTCTACGCCGATCGTTTGATTCTCAAGAGCGGGCACGTGATGGTCGTCGACAGTTGGTGGGTCGAAGGCTCGACGTTGTACTACGAAACCGACTCCGGAACGATCGGCATCCCGCGTGCGGACGTCATGCGCATCGACAAGACCACCGAGAATGCGCCGTCGTTCAAATCGCAACCGCCAGCAGGCAATCATCCAAACTCGACCGCACCTGTGGGCGATCCGCCAACCGCACGACGTCCCACTGCGGCAGAACTCGATAGCGCCATCGCAGAGTTGACGACAGCGGTCCGGCGCGAAGCGCAAGACTCCGCGCGCGCCAAACTCAAGCGACAACTGGCCGACATGCACACCTTGCGCGCGCGCCTGGCGCGCGATGCGGGAACGCGCGACGCCGCGCTCGATCATCTGAATCAAGCACTCGAGCTGGTGCCGGACCATCCGGTCGCTCGCCCCGATCTTGGATGGTTGCTGCTCGATCAGGGACGCTCGGATCGTGCCATGTCGCTGGCGCAAGCGGGGCTGGTTGCAACCCCGAACGATGCCGCGCTGCTGACACTGCGCGGTGAATTGCTCTATCGCGACAATCGACTCGGAGCCGCCTTGATCGACTTCGAGGCAGCGCTTCAGTCCCGTCCCGACGAGGCGGCGTTGCAACAACGTGTCGAGCGCATCCGCCGAGAGCTGCAGGTCGAAGCCGGCAACACGCGCAAAGAATCGCAGCACTTCGTCCTGTCATTCGATGGAGATCGCGATGAAACCTTGGGCCGAGCGATTGCGAACGAACTGGAGAATGCGTGGCGCGATCTGACCCGAGAGCTCGACGCCTGGCCCGGCAACCCGATCCCCGTGGTGCTGTCGACCCGTGAGCAGTTCGCATCGACCACCAAATCGGGGCCCGAAGTCCTGGGGCTCTTCGACGGCAAGATCCGCCTCCCGCTTGGCGGTCTGACGCGAATCACGCCCCCGGTCGTGAAGGTCTTGCGCCACGAGTTGACACACGCGCTGCTCCACGAAAAAGGGCGTGGCCGGGCCCCGCGCTGGCTGCACGAGGGGTTGGCGCAGTTGCTGGAACCCCGCGATCCGAAGGGGTACGAGCCAGCGCTACGCCCTGCGGCAGCGGCCGGCTCGCTGGATGTCGAGCCGTTTTCCTACCCCACCGCGTTGTCGTTCGTTTCGTTCTTGGACGGGCAGTTTTCGCGGGCGCGGCTCTTGTGGTTTGTCGATCTGCTGGCCGAAGGGCGATCCGAGACCGAAGCTTTCGAGCAGGCCTTCGGGGCCTCCCGGGAGGAACTGCAGGACGCATGGCGACGGTCGCTCCAAAATCCGAACTGAAGCTATCGCCCGAGGGGAAGCTCACGCTCTGCCCGCTCGACGCGCTGCTCGGGCGACTCGGACTGCTCCAAGCCACGGCGGTGGTCGACCTTACCAACAAAAAGCTCGTGCGCCGTCTGGTGCTCGAGGATGGACGCGTGCAAGCGATGCTTTCGAACGCGCGCGACGATCGCTTCGTGGACTGGTGGTTGACTCGAGGTGGTGGCGCCGTTGTCGATCATCGGCAACAGGAAGAGTTGCTGTTGGCGTGCGGCAACTCCCCGTTGACGGCAGCGTCTGTCGTCCGGCTCGGTGTGATCGACGGGACGACAATCGAACGGTTGCTTGTCGAGTATCTGTTGGCGATGGTTGCCGATACAGCCGGCTGGACCGACGCCACCTATCGAATCACGCCAGGACGTGTTGCGCTCGGTGATGAGCCGCCGGCACGTTGGCCGGCACTCGATGCGGCGTTGATGTTGGCGCGGGTGAAGATCGCGACGATGCGCCGGCCGCCACCGGCGCCGCAGTATGTCGCTGCGTATGCGGGATGGAAGTCGGTGCAGCCCGCGATCGACACGATCGAAACCGCGCTACTGGAGGCCGCGGTCGACTCGACACGCACGACCCGACTCATCGATGGCGAAGCGTCCGGTGGAGACTCGCGTGAGCGCACGCTCGCGGTGTTGGTGAGGGTTGGACTACTCAACGAGATCAAACCACACCTGGTCAACACCGAGGTCGAAGAGCCGGTGGGCGAGGTTAGCGAGACCGAACTCAAGGAGTGGTTGGCGGCCAGCGCCTCCGAGAATCTCGAGAAGTTGTTGGGCGTGACCGCCACCGCCGATGCAGCTCAAGTCCGTCGCGGCTACTACCGAACGGTGCGCCGGTTCCATCCCGACCGGTTTCGCAATGGGGAACTGAGTGCGTATCACGCGCAGGTCGAACTCGCGTTTCGTCTGGTGCATGAGGCGCAGGAAGTGCTGACCAGTTCGTCGGCGCGTGAGGCCTGGCTCAAGCGACGGCAAGCGCCAGCCGCGGTCGACCCCGGGAAGATGGCTCGCGATCTTTTCGCGCGTGCGCGGCGCGCGATTGCCGAAGGCCGCCGTGGCGAAGCGGTCGATTACCTGCAGCGCTGCGTGGAACAACAAAACCACGAGCTGACGCACGCGTTGTATCTGTGGCTTTTGCTGTTGGGCAATCCGCGTCGCCGGAATGAAGCGGTCGAGCAGCTCGCACAGTTGGCGACGGCTCATCCAAAGCGCGCGGACCTCGTCGCGGCCCATGGCTTGGCGCTGCAACGCAGTGGGCTCGACGCGGAGGCTCGCACCGTATTGCAGCGCGCGCTGCAACTGGACCCGACGCAGCCGATCGCGCGCGCCGCCAGTGGGGTGAAGGGCTCCTTCGACGTCACCAAACTCGATCCTTTGCTGGCTGCGATCTTCAGTTGACGGCGGCTGGCTCGCCGACTTCGTTCAAGAACCGATCG
The DNA here is from genome assembly GCA_046331425.1 of Acidobacteriota bacterium. GTDB lineage: Bacteria > Acidobacteriota > Polarisedimenticolia > J045 > J045 > JANNUT01. The sequence goes on along the minus strand of JAXLQU010000001.1, from coordinate 544,852 downwards.
ATCGCGGCGGCCGTTTCCTCCGGCTTCTCCCACACCACCAAGTGCCCCGCGTCGGCGATTTCTACATACCGATGACCCGGCAGATCGGCCGCCATCGCACGGCCGACGGCAGGCGGGATCAGCCGATCCTCTGCGCCGAAGACGATCTGCACCGGCAGATCGACCGAACCCAATAGATTGTCCAAGAGGTATTCACCCGAGAGCGCGGAGCGCAGCATCACGATCGCTGTCGCTGGGTCGCGTCGGACGGCAAACCACAAGATCGGCGCCGGTGCATACGGCGGGTGCGCAAACATCGCAGGCAATGATCGTCGTGCATCGCTCACCGTCGTCGGCAGGAGCACCGGGTAGGGCGGTGGCTGAAAGCGGTATCCAGGCGACGAGATCAATGTGACCGGCCCGCAACGCTCTGGCGACTCGAGCGCCTGCCAGGCCATGATCCAGCCTCCGAGCGAATGCCCCACGATCGCGGGCCGCCGTGGGAAACGCAGCGCCTCGGCAGCATCCAGCACCAGCTTCCCGGCATTGCCGATCGTCATTTCGTGCAGCGGTTTCGGCGACAGACCGTGACCCGGCAGGTCGAACATCAAGACTCGATAGCCGCGGCCGGCGAGCGCGCGAGCCAGCGGCAGCATCACCGTCGATTCTCCGCGCAACCCATGCTGCAGTAGCAACGGACGACCGCGCCCGACCGCAGTCCACGCCAGCGTTTCTCCATCGACGGTCACGGTGCCGTGCTCTGTTCCGGTGCCAACGAGCACAACACGACGCAGCAGATTGAGTGTTGCAATCGGAAACGCCACCGCAGCCAAGACCGTCAGCGCGAGTGCAACTGCCACGCTGAGCAGCACGCGCCGGGTGCGGCTCACTCCGACTCCAGCACCGCCACGGTGGCGCCGCCGCCACCCTCTTCGGGCAAGCCGTCGCGTACCCGCAACACCTCGGGGTGCTCGGCGAGTCGCGCACGAACCGCGCGTTTCAACGCGCCCGTTCCAAAACCGTGCACGATCCGCAACTCACGCAAGCCTGCCAGCAGCGCATCGTCGAGGTAGTGATCGAGGCGATCGATCGCCTCATCGACACGTTGACCGATCAGATTCAACTCGCGTGGGACCTCGCGCGACGACACCGAGGCGCGCACTCCTTGTGGAAGCTCGGGCACTCGTCGAAGCACAGAGGCCGGCCGCGGCTCGGGATCGGTCTCGATCTCGATCGACTCAACGGCACTGCCGGCCGGTCGAAGGTCGGAGAGTTTGAGCGAGAACAGCGCACGCCCCAACTGCAGGTCGACGCGCTGGCCGTCGAGTCGGCGCACGACGCCCTCGCGCCCCAACGACGTGATGAAGACCGTCTCACCCGCTTGCGGCGTCCAACTCTCAGGAGCAGGTTCGGTGCGCCGCGCTGCCCGCAACTCCTCCGAGAACTGTTCGCGTAGCGCGCGTTCGCGCGCCGCGCGCTCCTTGTCGACGGCACGCCGCTCCTTCACGTCGGTCAAGGTCGAAAGCAGTTTGTCGGCCTCGCTGCGGAACGAACGAGACAGATCATCGATGCGCTTGCTCCACTGTTCGCGGCGGCGCTCTTCATCGGTACGCCAGCGCGCCTGTCGCGCCAGCTCGTCCGCCTCGTACTTGCGACGCAGGGCCACGGCTTCTTCGCGCTGTCGCTCGAGATCGGCTGCGAGTGAGCGCACCGCATCCAAGGCTCGAGCGGCGTCGGCGCCCGCGGGATCGAGCTTGAGTTGGGCCGCTTCGACCAGCGAAGCGTCGAGCCCCAACTGCTCGGCCATGGTCAAACCGATCGACGCCCCCGCAACTCCTGTTACCAAGCGGAACGTGGGGCGCAGCGTGTGCTCGTCGAAATCGGCCGCGGCATTCAAGGCCCCGGGCGTGCGATAACCCCAGGTCTTGATCCCTTGATGATGTGTGGTGACCACGACCTGAGCGCCGCGCTGCATCAAGCGCTCCATCACGGCCATCCCGAGCGCAGCACCCTCGGCCGGATCGGTTCCGGTTCCGATCTCATCGATCAGCGCCAGCGTTCCTGCGGCAGCGCCACGCACCATCACGGCGAGGTTGCGCACGTGACTGGAGAACGTCGAGAGACTCTCGCTGATCGACTGTTCGTCACCAATGTCGGCGTAAATCCTGCTGAACACCGGCACGCGCGCTTCGCTGGCGGGTACCGGAAGGCCGGCGTGCGCCATCAACGTCAGAAGTCCGATCGTTTTCAGCCCCACCGTTTTTCCGCCGGCGTTCGGCCCGGAAATCACGAGGGCGCGCGTCTCGCGCGGCAGGTCGAGTGTCAGCGGGACGATCTTGCGCGGTGGACGGACGGCGGCGAGGCTCTCTTCGAGTAGCGGATGGCGCGCGTCCTCGAGCTTGAACCCACCTCCCTCTACCAGGTCAGGTCGGACGGCTCGGATCGCATCGGCCCAACCTGCGATCGCTTCGAGTAGGTCGATCTCGCCCAACACCGCGCCGGCCGTCTCGATTTCGCCTCGGAAGGCTCGCAGCAACTCGGTGTAACCCGACAAGATTCGCTCGATCTCCGATTCCTCTTCCTCGGCCAGCCGCACCAAGTCGTTGTTGATGTCGACCGTTTCCAGCGGTTCGACGAACATCGTCTTGTCGGTCGAGGAGTGACCATGCACGATCCCAGGGAAGCGGCGCGGCGTATCGGTGCGCACCGGTACGACGAACCTGTTGTTGCGCACGGTGTAGTACTGATCGCGCAACACGGGGCCGGTCCAATCGGCCTTCATCAGCCCTTCGAGCACTCGGGTGAGTCTTTCCGATAGATGTCGAATTTCGCGGCGGATCCTCATCAAGTCGGGGCTGGCCGTGTCCTCGATATGACCCGTCGATGTGATGTTCCCCTCGATCGGCCCGATCACCGGCTCGAGGTCGGGAAAGCGAGCCCATTCCGCGCCGAGTTCCGGGTAGCGCTCATGATCCAGTCCGCGCAAAACCACCGCCGTTTGTCGTGCGACCACCAACAGTTGCACGATGTCGTAGATCTCGATCGCCGGCAGCGTGCGACCTGCGACGTTCAGCGCGTCGAGCGTCGCATCGGGATGTACGGTCGCCGTGATCGGCAGCCGGCCCTGTTCGCCCGAAAGGCGCCGCATCTCTTCGACCCGTGCTTGCACGCGATCGATGGCTGCAGCCTCGCTGTCGGGGAGCAGTGAATCGGCCCGTTCACGCCCCATCGGCGTACGCGGACGCTCCGCGAGCGTGGTTTGGAGTCGCCGCCATTCCAACCGTTCGAGTGTCGAGGCATCGGCAATCATTGCGAGGTCGAGAGCTCCACCGGTGGGTCGTTGCGTCGCGCCGCCGCCAGCGCGTGACGCGCCAGGACCGACAGCACCGCAGCCCCCGGCACCGCGAGCAGAATGCCTGCAAACCCGAACAGTTGCCCGCCCACCAGCACCGCGATCAACACCGCCATCGGATGCAGACCAACCGCGCTACCCACCAAGCGCGGCGTGAGGATCCAACCCTCGATGTTCTGAACGATCACGAACACGGCAACGACACCCAGCAGTCGCGACAGCGATTGGTACTGCAAAAAATCCAGCAACAGTGCCGGGATCAATCCGACCGCCAGCCCCAAGTACGGGACGATATTGAGCGCTCCAGCGACCAGCCCCAGCAAGACCCCGAGCGGCGTCCCCATCAAGCCGAGGCCGATCGCGTACAGCACCGCCATGATCCCACTGACCACGAACTGCCCGCGCAGAAATGCGCGCAGCGACGCGTCGACTTCGCTGGCGATGGTGCTCACCGGCAACTGCCAGCGCGACGGCACTACCTCGTACGCCGCGGCGCGAAGTCGGTGCCAATCGACCAAAATGTAGAACGCGAAGAACGGCACCACGATCAGGTTGAGAACCGCCAGGATCGCACCGACGACGGACGAGAACACCGAACGCAGTCCGCGCCCGACACTCTTGGCCAAGAAGGCTGCGTTGTCCTTCAGCCACCGCGTGGCACTGACCTGCAACTCCTGCAGCTCTGTTTGATGCTCGTTCACGAACTGGCGCAGTGCCGGCGGCCAGTGTTCCGGATCGGTCACGTTCGACGTATCGACGCGGCCCGCCAGCGAAGCGGCCTGGTCGGCAATCCGCGGCACGGCAATCCCGAAGACGACGATGATCGCCGCGATCAGCCCGAGCGCCAGCAGCAACGTCCCGAGCGCACGAGGAATCCGGCGTCGCTCCAGCCACGAGATCGAAGGCTCGACCGCATACGCGATGATGAATGCAGTGGTCAGCGCCGCGAGCACAGGCGCAATCTTGATCACCACGAACACCGCAATCGCGGCGAGTAGCAATCCGAGGCCCCACCGTGCGGCAGGCGACAAACGGTTCATTTGGTTTCCGTTGTCACGGGCAACGATTGCAACACGCGCCGGATGCGCACCAGGTAGTCGATGCCAGAGCCAACCGTGAACGCGGTGATCCACCAAATGCCCGCGATCAACCAACCGTCTCCCAAGCCGCTCCACACGTTGCCAAGCAGAAACACAGCCGCACACACCATGGCCGACCCAGTGGCCCACTTCCCCATCCAACTCGGCGGGAATTTTCTAAGGTTGTGCGAGAGGTACAGGGCTAGCGCAATCACCACGATCAGCACGTCGCGGAGCACGATCAAGAGTGTCAACCAGGCCGGTACGTGCCAGCGCAGCTCGAACATCGGGAACGATCGGGGATGATCGGGCAACGACAGAATCACATACGTCACGATCATCATCAGCTTGTCGGCCGCCGGGTCCAGGATCATTCCCAACTGAGTCGACTGACCGAGCCGTCGCGCCGCGATCCCATCGAGTCGATCGGTGACAGCGGCACCGACGAACAGCCCGAACGCTAGACCGGTCTCCCCCTCCAACAGCGAGAGCGCCACCGCCGGCACCGCAAACAGCCTCAGGAGCGTCAGCTGATTGGCCAAGGTCAGTTGCCTTAGGATCGGATCTAGTCGAGCCATCTGTCCTCGTCATCGGATGCGCGCGGGCCCGCGAGCTTTCGAATCGCACCGGCCAAGCCCGGTCTGGCCCATGCCGGGACCGGGCCCTAGATTCTAGTCCGGACGGTTGAGCTGAATGGAAACGATGACGCAAACCTCGGCTGGCCCCGAGCCCGCAACGACCTACCGGCTGGACGATCTGCTGCGCTTCATGGTGCAGCAGGGGGCCTCCGATCTGCACCTGCGGCCCATGCGCCCGCCGCTACTTCGGCTCAAGGGAAAACTGATTCCGCTGAAGGGCGCACCGTTGCGTCCTGAAGAGCTCGACCTGCTCCTGCGCGGCACTCTCACCTCCCGTCAGCTCGAGATTCTGGAGGAACGACTGTGCTGTGAGTTCGGGCATTCCGTGCCGGGACTCTCTCGTTTCCGCGGAACGATCTTCTACCAAAGAGGAACTCTCGGCGCGGTGTTCCGTCGCGTGCCGTTTCTCTTCCCGACCCTGGATGAATGGGGGATGCCGGAGGTCCTCAAGGAACTGGCCGAGCTTCGACAAGGGTTGGTGATCGTGACCGGCCCAACCGGGTCTGGAAAGTCGAGCACGTTGGCGGCGATCCTCGGCGAGGTGATCCACAAGCGTCTCGTCCACATCGTGACGATCGAGGATCCGATCGAATTCGTTCTCAACGATGGGCTGGCCACGGTGACGCAGCGCGAGGTAGGTGCCGATACTCCCAACTTTGCAGCGGCGCTTCGCAACGCACTTCGGCAGGACCCTGACGTGATCATGGTTGGCGAGAATCGCGATCTGGAAACGATGGGCGTGACGCTTACCGCCGCCGAGACCGGCCATGTCGTGTTCACCACGCTGCACACCAACTCGGCTGCACAAACCATCGACCGCATCATCGATATGTTCCCAGCCGAGCAGCACCGCCAAGTGCGTCAACAGCTAGGGCAAGTGCTCAAGGCGGTGGTCTCTCTGCAACTGGTGGAGCGCGCCGACGGCAAAGGGATGGTGGCCGCGGTGGAGATCATGCGAGAGTCGCCGCGGATCTCGAAGCTGATCAAAGACGGGGCGATCCAGGAGCTGAACGAGGAGATCGAAAAGTCGGTCAGCTATCACCAGATGCAATCGACGAATCAGTCGTTGGCGGCCTTGGTGATCCACGGCGTGATTACGCGCCAGACGGCGATGGAAATCTCGACCAACGCTGCCGACCTCGACCTGATGCTGCGCAAGTTCTTCTTCCCTGCCAAACGCCAGCCCGATGCGCCGGGCGAGGAGATCGACATGCCTTCGGACGCGGACTACTCGCGAGTACACAAACTCCTGGAAGTCGAAAAACTGTACGACGACCTGCAGGAACGCCACGGCTCCGAACTGACCGAACGCGATCAGCGCATCCGCGAGCTGACGTTGGAATTGAAAGCGCGCGCCGAAGCCGACCGCGAGGCCGAGCAGCGGGTGCGCACTGCCGAGGAGGAGCGTGAGCGCGCGACGCGCACGCTAGAAGCCCAGCGGGTCGAGTTCGAAACGCAGATCCAGCGACTCCAGGCTCGCGTGCGGGAGCTCCAGTCGGTCGGCACCGACCCGGGCTCGAATTCTCGAGGCGGTGGGCTGTTCCGGCGTTAGCTCACGGCGCCGTGAGGTCGCGCGGTGGACCAACGGTGGCGATCGCGTGCTTGAACACGAGTTGATCGGTTCCACCTTGATCGAGCACGATCGTGAACCTGTCGTGCCCCTTGATTCTCCCGATCAATCGCTTCCCCGACACGAGCCACACGGCCACCGGCTTGCCTTCGCGTTGGAAGCGGTTGAGCAGCGTCGATTGGAGATCGTGTTCTTCACTCATGGGGCGGGATTATAAGCCCAGCTGGCGAACGATCTGTTGGTGGGCTGATTCCACCAGTAGCGGATCGTCGGCGTCGAGCCAGCAGGTGTTGGGTTCGCTGCGAAACCAGGTCGACTGCCGCTTGGCATAGTGGCGCGTGTTGCGCTGTACGGTTTCGATCAAGGTTGTCAAAGAGCCGCGCGGGGTCGACGCCAACCAGGCCGCGACCTCGCGGTACCCGATCGCTCGAAGCGCGTTGTCTTCGGGCGCGAGGCCGACCCGGGTCAGCAGCCACTCTGTCTCACCGACCAAGCCGGCGTCGAAGAACCGCGCGACCCGCTGATCGAGGGCGCGATACAGCGCGGCCCGTTCGCGCTGAAGGCCGATTCGGATCACCCGAAATCGATCCGGCCCGCGCCACCCGCCGCCCTGCATCAGCGACAGCGAACGGCCGTGCGCGACCCGCACCTCCAGTGCACGGATCAAGCGCTGCCGATCGCTCGGCCTCAAGCCTGAAGCGGTCGCCGGATCGAGCCTCGTCAGGACACGGTGCAAACGCGAAACGCCGTGCCGGGCCGCGATCCGTTCCAGTCGCGCACGCAGCGCAGGGTCGGTGGCCGGAGCTTCGACCAGGCCTTTGGTCAGCGCGCGCAGGTACATTCCGGTACCACCGACAACGATCGGGATTCGACCTGCGGAGGCCGCCCAGGTGAGTTCCGCTTCGGCCAGCCGCACCCATGTTCCGGCGTTGACGTGTGTCGTCGCGGAGACCGCATCGACGAGCGCCCACTCGTGACGGCGTTCATCGCCGTGCGGCTTGGCGGTCGCTACGTTCAGATCGCGATAGATCTGAACCGCATCGCATGACAGCAGGTGACATCGCAGCCGATCGGCCAGCGCCGCTGCCAGCATTGTCTTGCCGGTGCCGGTGGCTCCGAAGATGGCGACGCTCGCCGGCCACGACGTGTTCACAGCCGCTACCCCCAAATCAAACGCACTGCCGTCCACAACGCAATCAACGTCGTGAGCACGAGCAGTCCGCGATCGCTTTCCCTGACAGGGTGCGGACTCGGCTTACGGCTCATTGGTCAACACCGAACCCGGATAGTAATGGGCCAGGATCTCGCGATAGTCGCGGCCACGCAGCGCCATGCCGAAGGCGCCGCTCTGACACATACCGACGCCGTGTCCCCACCCGCGACCTCGAAACACGGCGCGGCGAATGAACCCAGCCTCGTCGCGTTGCAGCGACATCGTGAACAGGATCTCGGGCAGATCGAGCGCGCGACGAATGCGGAATCCTTCCACCACCGCATGACCGTCGGAACCATCGACCGACAGCTCGGCGACCCGGCCAGAGACACCGCGGCGCACGATCGTCAGGTCTTTGAGTCTGCCGACCGGCGCAACCTTGTTGAGCGACTCTTCCAACGCCGTCGATTCGCGCACTTCGGTCCATCGATAGTTGGTGCCGCGCCGATCATCGCCGCGCCCCTGTCGACGTTTCACCCCCAGCAACGCGAGCGTCGTTCCTTTGCCAAAGACCGCCACCTTGTCGCCGGGCAACAACGACACTTCGGCCACCCGATACCAGCCGGCAGCACTCTCCGCCAAGAGCAGTGGGCGGTTCGATCCCAATCGAAATTCCCGTTCGCCGCGTCCAACCTTCACACGCAGCAGTCCGGGAGCGCCGCGAAGCACGGTGGCATCGACCAGCGGTGCAGCATCGTAAATCTCAGCCAGCCGCGCCAAGAGCGCGACCGCCTCCCCGCGCGATGGCGCTTCCGCGGGTCGAAGCCGGCCCGATTGATCGAGCAACGGCAGGCCTCGTTCGAGCATCTCCGCAATCAATGGCCAATCGGCGTTGGCGATCGCGGCTCGATCATCGCTCATCACCAGTACCCGCTCGTCCCCCGGTAGCAGAGCGTTCTGCGCGTCGGAGGTGATTGACGTCCAGTCGCCGATCCAGCGCCAGAGCGAGAGTCGATCCGAAATCACGTCCAGGGCCCGAGGCGTGGGGCGACCCGCGCTCTTTGCCAGCGCCGCTGTCCATCGTTGCCAGTGGGCCGGATCGAGTGGACCGGCCCGCCATGTCGATTCCTCGGCTTCGATCGGCACGATCTCGGCGGCAATCGAGAGGGCGCGAGAGAGCACAGACCTTCCTTCCGACGGCTCATCGCTGATCGAGGCCGGCAACGCGGCACCGATCACGCGCGTCATCACACGTTCCAACTCGCGATCTTCGGCGAAGCAGGGCACACCGCGCAGATAGGTGCCGCGCCATTCTGGAAACACCACCTCGACGTCTTCGGTGTGTCCGCCGCACGTCGCGGTGAAGAGCGCATTGATCGGTTCTCCATTGAACGCCAACACCTGGCCCGCTGTATCGCGCACAGCACGATCGGAGACAGGATGTTCGGCAGAGGAGCCCCCGTACACCTGACAGCGCGGCGTGTCGCAAACATCGAACCCTTCGGCTTGAAACTGACCCAGATTGGCCAAGGCATAGGTTCGCGCCGCGACCGCTTGTGCCTTCTGTGCATCCGGTTCAGGGAACAGGCCTGGTCCGAGCTCGAGCGGCACGACGCCGCGCAAGTAGTCCTCGAGCGATAGCTCGTTGATGATCTGCACCATTCCGTACGGCGAGAGCCTGGCCTCGAGCAGGCCGCGGTATTCCTTGCCGTCGACCGTGAGACGGTCTCCCTCGCCGGGCACGAACAACAGCCGCTCGGCACTCGGACTGAAGAGGTCCCAGCGTGCGTCCAGCAACCTGAGTGTTCCCCCTGTCTGTTTCTGTCGCGGCTCCGAAACCAACCATGCATCGGGATACCCGCCCTGCCGCAACGAGGCGAGCAAAGTGGTGAGCAGCTCCGCGGTTTCGGCCTCGCCGATTCTCACCCGCCATACATTGCGATCCGGATCCCACGCAGCACTCGCCGGAGCGTGGTACTCGGCTTCCAAATCGCGCGCGAGCGTTTCGGCGTTGTCCTTGCTGCGGAAGCTCCCGATCTGCACACGCCGCACGGGTGGCGATGCCTGCGGTGCACCCCCTTCGGGGACGATCATGACCGCGCCGCTGGAACGCTCGGGCCAAAGAGGGTCGGGTCGACCCATGGCGTAGATGAAGAATGGACCGCCGCTGCTGCCGACCTTGATCGGTCCGTCATTGCTGCGAAGTCCGACGCGGATCCGCGGTGCAGGCGCGACGGGAGCCTTTGGAAATACCGCAACCATCGAAGGGGCAGCGGAAGGAATACGGAGTGAACCCGCAGCGGCAGGCTCGATCGTCACGATCGTCAACGCCGAGATGGCAAGGATGACGCGCACGGCCGACAGGATGGCAGAGCCGCGCGGCACCGTCCACGCGAATGGTGTGCGTCTGTTCACGCGGCGGGAACGGGCCCGTTACACGTAGGCAGCCACCGCCTCGTGTTCCTCATCGTAGATATCGAACAGCTCGTTGAGTCGCACCAACACCATCGCGTCGAGCACCTTCTTCTGCACACCGAACAGCTTGATGTCACCGCCCAACTCATGCACGCGATGCAGTGCCGCAACCAGTTGGCCGAGCGAGTTGCTGTCCATGTACTTCACGTGCCGCAGATCGAGTGTGAAGCGACTCGTGCCGTCTGCCGCCGCTTCTTCGAAGACATTCCGCAGGCGGCGGTCCCCGTCTTCCGCAAATCGCAGGTTCCCGAGTGGTCGGACGGTCTTGACCTTCTGATAGGTATCGACCCGAATTTCCATGGTGCCCTCCCTGAGCAGCCTGGCAACGTTGGTCGCTGGAATGCTACTCCTCGGCAGGACGATTGATCGGTGGTTTTTCGGGTTCTTCTTCGGTCGACCGAGAGGTCAATCACGACCTCGGCCAAGCACCATCCATTCCAGATCGGCGTCGGGTTCCCCTCGCCGTTCCAGGGTTACGAGGCGATGCCCTTCCTTGCGGGCGCCCCGGGTTGCCAAGCATCCATGCTCGGTCTCCAGGCAAACCAAGACCGAACTCGGCGCGAGCGCCTCAGTGATTGCGTCGGCGATTGCGGCGGTGAGCGGCTCTTGCAATGTCAGCCGGCGACTCAACGCGTCGACCAAACTCGCTAGCGTCCCTAGTCCAATGTGGTGACCGGCCGGAAGGAAGCCGAGATGGGCGACACCGCGGTACGGGAGCAGATGGTGTTGGCAGACCGAGGTGAACCCGATCCCGCGCAAGGCTACCGGACCGCTCGCCCCGGAGAGGACCATCGGCTTGACCAGCGCCGCGACATCGACCGCGTAGCCTGAAAACAGATGCAGTTGGAACGCCTCCGCGACCCGACGTGGCGTGTCCGCTTGGATCTCTCGCTTGTCGGCATCGAGCACCTGCCCCTCGAACACCCCGTCGAGGAATAGGCGGATGCCGGCTTCCATCGTCTCGCGATTCACGATGGCGCCTCGAACTCCCCCGCGTAAATGACGGACGCTGTCTCCACCTCGAACAGTTCGATCTGACTCATGCCTCTGATTTGACCGGCCAGGGCGCGCCAGATCCAAACCGCGATCCACTCGGCGGTCGGATTGGGAATCAAGTCGTTGAGATGATGGTGATCGAGTTTCTCGAGTACCCGTTCGGTCACGACTTGGTCGAGATCGAAAAAATCCAACACCATTCCCTGGTCATCGTCGGGCGTACCGGTGACCTCGACGATGAACCGGTACGAGTGGCCGTGCAGTCGGCGGCACGCACCGGGATGCTTGGGCAACTGGTGACTAGCTTCAAAACGGTAGGATCGGCGAATCCTCATCAGCTCAGTTCCTCTCGGCGCACGGTCACCGCAACGCCGACGGTGTCGACAACGCCATCCAGGACCGGTGTTTCTTTCTCGACCGAAACGTCGACGCTTTCGCAGACGAACCGTTCCAGCAGCGTGCGCGCAATGTTCGCCACCAAGGTCTCGATCAGGTGATACGAGTTCTCCCGTCCGGTCCGAACCACGATCTGGTGTACCTCGCGATAGTCGATCGCGTCCGCGATCCGGTCGGTGGTGGCGGCCACAGCGATATCGGTGATCATCGCGACGTCGACGCGATAGCGCACGCCGATTTCACGTTCCAGTTTCGTCAGTCCGTGCCAGGCGTGAAATCGGATGCCCTTCACGGTAATGCGGCCTTGCATTGAACCTCCCTAGGATCGACGTCGAGCCGTTGCCAAGCCGGTGGACAGCGTGCGGGGGCAAAGCGGGGCGTGGCTACGCGACACGTGATTACCGTTTTCAGCACGCTGGCCCGATCACCATAACTCATCAACGGCGCCGAAACCGGCCGGACTCGGCCAACCCCGCATGCCTTTGTCCCGCTTACCCAACGGCTCAGTAGCGGCCGGCGCGCAGCCCGAATGTTCGCGTGATGTTGAAGCCGAGCCGGAAGTCACCCGTACTCCAGTCCAAATCTCCACCGGTGACGAACTGACTGGTGTGCGAGTACGGCGTATTGGTGAGCAGAAGATGGAAGCTGTGTCGCGCCGTACCGATCGAGAGCCCGATCGAGGCGCTTTGGTATTTGGCCGCAACACCCGAGAGTTGAGGGATCCACTCGACCGTCAGTCCGAGCAGGTCGTTGAACCGCCACAGCCCGCCCAAACCAACCGCGCTCGTGCCGCGTGAATCGCCAACTGTTTGGGTGTTGGTGCGCGAGGCATACAGCGGCGCCAACTCCAGGGAGAGGTGCGATCCGAATTGTCGCGTGAGCATCACACCGGCCGCGTAGTGCGTACGATGCGCACTGGCTTCGGACGTATCGCGCGCGCCGCTGGCCAACACGGTAAGCGAGAGCGGTGCGCCGGATGGACGCTGTTCCAGGAGCGCGAACTTGCCGGCGAGTTCGTATTGCTGATCGAGATTGGTGCGCCGCAGCGCCAGATCGAGCCGATCGGTCAGCCCATAGGTGAAATCCAGCGAGATGTTGGCCCCGCCATCCAAGCCCCACAGGTTTTGACTGCCGGCGTCGGTCACGCCGGGGCGAAACCGGTGCAAGAAGCGAAACTCCAGATTCCCAGCTCCGACCGTGTCAGCAGTCGGTAGGTGTGCCAGTTGGGTGGAATGAAACTGTGGAGCAGCCTCTGCGGGCGGAGTGGCCCGAACCGTTGCGGAGGTCGCCATCGACGGCGGGGTCCCCCACAAATCCATTGGAAAACTCTCGATCCAGTCGCGCACGCGCGCGATCTCTTCGCCGCTCAACGGCGTCTTGTGCAGCGGCATCTGCGGTCCGCGATAGCGACCATCAGCGGGGGGGAGCAGCTTTCGATACAGGTAGCTGTCGTCGGCGTGATTGGGCGAGACCAACAGCGAGCGACGATCGGATCGGGACGGCACATTGACCGTCGCACGATAGATCGCGCCCCGCTCGAGATTGAGTCCTTTTTCAGGTTCGGATCCGCCGTGACAGGAGACGCACTTCGCCGCGAAGACGGCGACGACCCGGTCGAACGCCCCCAGTTCCAATGAAGAACTCTCGCCGGCGAACGCCGCGAGGTTTACTCCCAAAAGTCCAAGCACCGTAACGGTGCGGCTAGTTGTTCTTCGCACCGTCGTCGATCCAGCGGCGAATGATGCTGATTTGCGCGTTGCTCAAAGGACTCGATCCGAGCGGCATCCGATCTCCACTCCCCCCCACGATCGCTTGGGTTCCAAGTAGTTTGATCACCAGATAGCTGGTGCTGCTGCTGCCGGGCTCGATTCTGTTCAACCCGATCGCCTCGAGACTCGGCACGCCAACAGCCCCCAAGATCGGATCGAAGGGACGCGAGAGATCCTGCTGAGCCTCCTGCGTGACGCTGTCGTGACAGCCGGAGACCGCGCAACTGGTTCGAAAGATCGGCGAGACATCGTCACTGTAGGAGACGGGGCGATCATCGGGGGGATCGAGCGAAACACCCAGCACCGCATCATGGTTCTCGCACGCCGTCGCGATCGACAGCGCGAACGCCAACACGCCCCACTTGCGAACGCTCACTGGTGTCGTACCCCTTCTCTCGCTGCACGGGAGCAGCGCGGCGCCGGCAAGATACAAAGACCGAGCCGCGAAACTCTACGGTGTGGGGACAGTTCCCGCGACCCCTCGATTGCGTCGACGCGACGAACCTAGTGGGAAACCGAGGGGAGCGCGGAGACAGCGGCATCGAACGGCGACAGACCAGACGACGTCGCGCCGTTGGCAGTCGCAACGACGGAACTGGTCAGGTCGAAGAGTGCCATCGCCTTGAGCCGTTCCAGTGATGCGAGTTCGACGTATCGCGAGAACGGCACCAGCAGGCTGCGATCGATGATCCCGCTTGGGATCTCGCGTTGCACCAAAGGCGAAACGAAGATCGCGGGCTTGACTCGCATCGCGCGCAACGAGCCGATCAGTCCCTTGGGTTCGGTGAAGAAGAACCGCTCGGCCACCTCGTTCGGGACCTTCAACTGCTTCATCAAGCGTCGCCACGGTCCCTCGAAGTGTGCGTCGCGAACCACCATCAAGACCGGGCCTTGTTTGGCCCGCGAGATCAAGTTGTGCGCGAATTCCGATTCCAGCGCGATGCGATAAATAGGGAGTCCCAGCGCGCCGGCCGCGTTGCTGACCTCTTGCCGATGACAGTCTGTGGTGACGATCGCGCGCGCATCACCCAATGCCGCATGCGGCCGCGCCACGAGTTCATCCAGGAGCACCGGGCGGATCTGACAACCGAGCACCCCGGCGGTATCGATGGCAATCAAACCGATCTGCTCTCGATTGCACTCCACGATCGCCAACGGAATATTGCTCAGGCCGTCACCCACGAACTGACTGACGAATCGCACGAAAGCGTCGGGAGTCAGCCCCAGCGAGCGCGCTTCGTCGCGGCAGCGTTGCACAGCATCGAGCAATCGACGAGGTGCGGGGCGCTCCAATGGTCCACGCGAGTCGTCGGTGAGATAGGTACCGCTTCCCTGTCGCGTTTGTAGCAACCCTTCGTGCACCAGTTTGAGAAACGCGCGATGCACGGTCTTACGGTTGAGGCCGGTGAGTGCGGCCATTCTGCGCACCGAAGGCACGCGGTCTCCCGGCTTCAGACGACCCAAGTGCATCGCGGTGAGAAGGTGCGTGCGGACCCGAGCCAGACCATCGCTTGGTTCCAGGATGTGCGATTCAGTTCCCACGGATCTGCCTCCCGGCGGGAAGGTACTGTCACCGGGTCGGAATTCAACAGCGGAACGCCCCGTCCGTAAACATCCTTCTTGCTTCGGCACGGATTGACGTCCGCAAATCATGCGGGGAGACTCCCCGCTCCTCGCCGGATCGGCTGGGCGTTTCTGGAGGTTTTACATGCGCTGCTGTCTGTGGCTGTTTGTTTTCGTGGTGTCCAGCGTTGGTTCACCAGGATGGAGCGCATCGCCGGGCCGCGGCAAAACGCCCGCTGCGGCACCGGTCACAGCGCCGTCCGCCAGCATCGACCCTTCCCTTTGGCCGGGATGAAGGCCCGATCGATCGGGCCAGCCGGGATGAGCGGGCGTGTCGCCGCGCTGGAAGCGACCCCTTCCGACCCCCGCATCGTCTACGCCGGGGCCGCGACCGGCGGGGTTTGGAAGTCGCTCAATAGCGGACTGACCTGGACGCCGGTCTTCGACGACCAACCGGTGCATGCCATCGGAGCGATCGCCGTGTCGGCGACCAATCCGGACACCGTCTGGGTCGGCACCGGTGAAGGAAATCTTCGCAACAGCGCCTCGGTCGGTGCCGGCGTGTTTCGTTCGCTGGATGGAGGGAAGTCCTGGACCGGACTCGGGCTCGAGGCGACGGAACGGATTCATCGCATCGTTCTTCACCCAACCGACCCAGAGACTGCCTGGGTCGCCGCGCTCGGGCGCGAGTGGGGCGAGAACTCGGAGCGCGGCGTGTACAAGACCGTCGACGGCGGAAAGAGTTGGCGCAAGGTGCTGTATGTCGATGAACGGACCGGCGCCGCCGACGTGGTGATCGATCCGCGCAACCCCAACAAGCTGTTTGCCGCGATGTGGACTTATCGCCGGTGGCCGTACTTCTTTCGCAGCGGAGGCCCTGGATCGGGTTTGTATGTCAGCGAGGACGGCGGCGAAACCTGGAAGAAACGCCAGACCGAGGATGGATTGCCGAAGGGTGAATTGGGCCGCATCGGCGTTGCGATTTGTCGCAGCCAACCGAACATCGTCTACGCCTTGGTCGAAGCACAGAAGAGTGCACTGCTGCGCTCCGATGACGGCGGCAAGAGCTTCAAGACCGTCAACTCGGATACCAACATCGTCCCGCGGCCGTTTTATTTCGCCGAACTGCGTGCCGATCCCGTGTGGCCGAATCGAATCTACTCGTTGGAGTACGGCGTCAGCGTCAGCGACGATGGCGGAAAGAGTTTTCAAGGTTTGCCCGGCGCCGACATGCTGCATGGCGACTATCACGCGATGTGGATCGATCCGAAGGACGGCAATCGGATCTACTTGAGTGACGACGGCGGCGTCGGTGTCTCGGACGATCACGGTGTCACGGCGCGCCATGTCGGTCAGTTGCCGCTCGCGCAGTTCTACCACGTGGCGGTCGACGACGCG
The DNA here is from genome assembly GCA_046331425.1 of Acidobacteriota bacterium. Taxonomy (GTDB): domain Bacteria; phylum Acidobacteriota; class Polarisedimenticolia; order J045; family J045; genus JANNUT01. Next base: position 528,484 of record JAXLQU010000001.1, on the reverse strand, counting down.
GTTCCCTACCACGTGATGGGTGGCTTGCAAGACAACGGATCGTGGCGCGGGCCGAGCAGCCGATGGGGTAACGGCGGAATCCGCGCCGACGAATGGAGCATGGCGGGCGGCGGTGACGGCTTCGACACACAGCCGGTGCCGGGAACGGCGGACGAGGTCTATTCGATGTCGCAAGGCGGATACCTATCGCGCATGAACGTCGCGACAGGAGAGTCACGTTGGATCCGTCCACCCGAACCCGAGAACGGGCCGAAGTTGCGATTCAATTGGAATGCAGGCTTGGCGCTCGATCCGTTCGAACGGGACACGGTTTACTACGGCAGCCAGTTCGTGCACCGTTCCCGCGATCGCGGAGAGACGTGGGAGATACTCAGTCCGGACCTCACCACCGACACCAAGGAGTGGCAGCGGCAACAAGAGAGTGGTGGCTTGACCCCCGATGTATCGGGTGCCGAGAACCATTGCACCATCATCGCGATTGCACCCTCTCCTGCTCTTCGTGGCGTGATCTGGACCGGAACCGACGACGGCCGACTCCACGTTACGCGCGACGGAGGCAAGACCTGGACCAGCGTGGAAGCAAATGTCCATGGTGTGCCCGCGAACACTTGGATCCCGCATATCAAGGCCAGCCCGCACGACCCGGCCACGGCATTTGTGGTGTTTGACGATCACCGGCGCAGCAATCTGGCGACCTACATCTACAAGACCACCGACTACGGCCAGACGTTCACGGCGCTCGGCAACTCGGGGATCCGCGGTTACGCCTTGGCGATCGAGCAAGACCCGCTCAACGAGAAGCTTCTGTTTCTAGGGACCGAGTTCGGTTTGTATGTTTCGATCGACGGCGGCGCGCAGTGGATGCAGTTCAAGCACGGACTGCCCACCGCCTCGGTCATGGATTTGGTGATTCATCCGCGGGAGCATGACCTCATCATCGCCACACACGGTCGCGCGTTGTACGTTCTGGACGATATTCGCCCGTTGCGTGAATTGACACCGGCGCTTTTGAACGAGCCGCTGCACCTGTTTGCACCGGCGCCTGGAATCGCGTGGCAGGCACTCCCCTCACCTGGCGGCTTCGCGGTTGGACATGGCGAATTTCGCGGCGAGAACCGCCCGCGGGGCGTGATCGTCACCTTCAGTGCCAACGCTGCGGAGCTTCCCTTGCCCGACGAGAAGGCCGAGCGTGAACGGAAGGAGCAAGAGCGACAGAAGCAACTGCTTGCGAGCTTCCATTGGGGTCCGTTCCCGCCGGCTTCCGCCGCCACAAAACCGGGTGCCGCAAACGCAAACACCGCCGGCACAACCCCGGCAAGCTCCGCCACAGCCAGCGGCGTAGCCAACCCGGCGACGGCTGCAACCAAGGACACGACCGACGACAAACCACCGCAGGCGATGGTCGAGATTCGTGACGCGTCGGGACGACTCGTGCGTCACTTCAAGACACCGATCGTCAAGGGTCTCAATCGTGTCGTTTGGGATTTCGCCCGCGACGATTTCAAGCGTCTGCCGCCGCGCGGCGATGAGCCTGAGCCGGAGTTTCCTGACGGCCCGGCCGTCATCCCCGGCAACTACACGCTGAGCATCAGCTACAACAAAGCTAAACAATCGACACCGGTCGTCGTCTTGCGCGACCCGCGCCAGTCGCGCAGCGATGCGGATCTTAGGGCCTGGAACGACGCGGTCGAGGCCATCGGCACAGCGCGCGCCACCGCAGCGGGGTTGGTGCATCAGTTGCGCACGCTCAAGGCCGATGTCGACGCCGTGATGGCGCGCCGCGAACGCGATCGCAAGGCCAAACTCTCGCCACAAGAGCTGGCCCCTGAAGAGCCGATCAAAGATCCGTTGACTGAAAGTTGGAGCGCACTCTCGACCAAACTCACCGAGCGTGAGCGACGCCTGTGGGAACCACCCGACACCAAGGGAATCCAAGACGAAAAAGAACTGATGTCGTACATCAACCAGGCGAGTTACGCGTTGGATGGTCAGTACGCGGCACCCAGCCCTACTGTTTTGGCGGACATCGAAGTCGTGAAGCGCAAGACCGCAGCGGCCGCGGCGGAACAAAAGGCATTTTTCGATACCGAGGTCAAGGCGTTCTTGGATCAACTGGAGCAGATGGCGCTTCCGCTGATCTCGCGTTAGCCGCGGAGGGCCACGCCGCTACCAATGCAACTCGGTGGCGGCAGCCCTGCTGCGGATCTCTTCGTACAGCGACAAAGCCTCGGGCCCCGGAAGGAACGCGAGCGCGAGTTGATGGCCGGCGCGCCCCTGCCCTGCAGTATCGATGCGCAATCGACGCATGCCCCAGCGGCGATCGAACGGTGTCTCGGCCACCACCACCGCCTGCACGCGCTCGAATCGCGCCAGACTGGTGTGGCGCGTCCACCAACCGCTTTGCACCGCGATTGCGTCGCTCATCAGTGCATAGCGCCAGGCGCCGATCGTCCACGGCGCGGTGATCGATTGATGCGCGATCCAAAGCGCCCCGATCAGCAGCGACCAGGCTCCGGTCAACGGCCAAAGCAGTAAGCACAACACGCTGCCGACGATCGCAGCGCGGCGTCGAAGTCGCGCCACACCGCGTGGATCGATCGGTTGCCACGCGACGTGGTCGAGATCGACATGCGGGAGCGCCTCGGAAACCAAGGCGGCGAGGTTGGCGCGTCGTACGATCGGGGCCAGTGACGGGGCCAAGGTCCGCGCCTGATCGTCGCTGAAACTGCCGGCGGTCTCGACCTGCACCACCGCGCGATCGAGCCAGCGATCGAGCACCGACTGACGCACCGTCAGCACTTGGATCCGATGCCGCGGGATGGTCGCTGCAAAACGGCTGATCAGACCGTGCGAGGTTCGCAGTAGATCGCCGTCGCGCGTGAGCACGAAGCCAAAGGTACTCAGAAGCGCCCAGGCCACGCTCAACAACCGCAGCACCAAAAGCGCGGCCGCCAGCAACACCAAGGCCCCCAGGATCGATGCCAACACCGGTGCTACTCGTCCTGTCATCGCTTGCGGGTTCAGTCGCTGAATCAAACCGGTCGGATCGACGCCGAGCGATTCGCTCCACTGCCACAGCACACCCCACAGCGCCGCGATCAAGATCAGGCTTCGGCCGTGCAACAGACCGTGCAGCATCACGTCGCGCAGCCCCAACTCGAGCACCACGCGCGGCCCAGCCGCGGCGTCGGCGGTTGATACTTGGGGGCGCGCCGCCCCGACGCGCGCACGCAACTCGTCGGCGGCTGCCAGCGACAGCACGCGCAGCGAGGCTTCGGGCTCACTGCCGCTCCCGGTTTGCAACCGCAACTCGACCACCCCGAGCATGCGATGCACCGGGCCTTGACGCTGTTCGATGTTTTGCACTCGATCGTACGGAATGTGACGAGCGCGGCGCGCGAACAACCCTTCTTGCACGATCAGCTCGCCGTCGGCGAAACGATAGCCGTAGGTCAGATAGCGCAGCACGGCGAGGACCATCGTTGGCAAGAAGGTGATCAACAGGATCAGATCCCAGCCGGCGCCGCGGGCAGCGAACAGTGCAAAGAACAGAATCGTCCCGGCCTGTCGCAAGATCTGACCCAGCGAAAACAGCAGCGAACTGGGGTGCAGCCGATGCAGCGCCGGAAGCGGCGCGCCGTCAGACCGATCCGCCATCGCCGAAGCCTGTCAGCCGCGCGCGCAACGCGCGTGCCGTTTCCGGCGCCAACCCGGGGAGTACGATCTGCGCATGCTCGGTTCCAGCGGTGTAGACGGTGAGCGTGGCAACCCCGAAGCTGCGCTCGATCGGGCCTTGCGACACGTCGCTGTGTTGAACGCGTGAGCGGGCCAACGTGATCTCCGAACGAAACCAACGGCCGCGACAGATCTCCAGCCCCGCGGGCCCCAAGCGCCAACGTGTGTATCGATAGCGCCACAGAGGCAGCACGATTGCCGAGAGCAACGACAGGCAGACGAAACCCCACACCAAAGCGGCCGCGATCAGCTTGACGGTCGAGGGCCAGCTCAGGACGACCAAGAGCAGGCTCGCGAGCACGGCACCGAAACCCGTTATCGCGCTGGAGATCAGTCCGCTGACACGGCCTGCGGCGACCGAGCGGGGGTCGACGCCGTACCAGTTTTGCTCCGAGTTCTCTGGATTCATGCCCCGAAGTTCGCGCGCAGAAACCGGCGCTTGCCAACCTGGATCAACAAGCTCCCACGTCGCGGGACCGCTTGCGTCGGGTTGTCCACGACCACACCGTCGAGCTTGACGCCTCCTTGTTGAATCGTGCGGCGCGCGTCGCTCGTCGATTTGGCCAGGCCTGTTTCTGCCAGCAGATTGGCCAGCAGCACCTCACTGCCCCCAGGCAACGTGCGCTCCTCGATCTCTTCAGGGAGCTCCTTGTTGGTGAAGACGCGCTCGAAATGCTCGACTGCGGCAGCCGCAGCAGCAGCGCCATGAAAGCGTTCGACCAACAGACGCGCCAATGCCACCTTCTGATCGCGAGGATGACCTGCCTGCCACGCGCCGGGATCGGCGAGCAGTTCGTACCAACGCGGCATCAAGGCATCGCTGATCGACATCGCCTTGCCGAAGATCTGGTCGGGCGACTCGGTCACACCGATGTAGTTCCCCAGCGACTTGGACATCTTGTTGACACCGTCGAGTCCTTCGAGAATCGGCGTGGTCATGATCACCTGCGGCTCGAGACCATATTCCGGCATGATGTCGCGCCCCACATTGAGGTTGAACAGTTGGTCGGTGCCTCCCAACTCGACATCGGCCTTCAGCGCGACGGAATCGTATGCCTGCGCCAACGGATACAACAACTCGTGCACTGAAATCGGTGTGCCGGCATCGAGCCGCTCGCGAAAATCGCGACGCTCCAGCATGCGCGCCACGGTGTAACGCGCAGCGAGTTTGATGAACCCTTCGGCACCCAGGGGCGAGAGCCATTCCGAGTTGAAGCGGGTTTGAGCGCGGTCTTTATCCAGAATCAAGAACGCTTGGCGCGTGTACGTTTCCGCATTCTGCAGAATCTGCTCGCGCGTCAACGGCGGTCGCGTCTTGCTGCGGCCCGAGGGGTCGCCGATCGAGGCGGTGAAGTCACCGATGACGTACACCAACTGGTGGCCCAAGTCTTGAAAGTCGCGCATCTTGCGCATCAGCACCGTGTGGCCCAGGTGGATGTCCGGTGCGGTCGGATCGAAGCCAACTTTCACGATCAGCGGTTTGCCGGTGGCGCGTGAGCGTTCCAGTTTTTTGGTGAGTTCTTCCTTGGAGGTCAGGTCGACGATCCCGCGCGTGAGCGTGGCGAGCTGCTGATCGACTGCGGCAAAGTCGCGACTCACGGCTTACCCCCCGCGGATCCCGCCGCCGCGGCGCCGTATCGTTCCGACGTAGGGAGGCCCAGCAGTTCGCGCGTCCGCGTCATGGTGTCGCGTGCAATCGGACGAAGCGCCGCGGTACCGGCCTGGAGCACTTGATCGACTCGGCTCGGCAGCCGCTCGAGTTCGGCACGTCGCTCACGCATCGGCGCAAGCACGGTGTTGATGTTCTTGGCCACGACCTGCTTGCAGTCGCGACAGCCGATCCCTGCGCTGCGGCAACCCTCCGCCGCCCACTGCTGCTCGTCAGCGGATGAGAAGAAGCGGTGATAGCTGAAGATATTGCAGTCCTCGGGGACACCAGGATCGGTGCGACGGACCCGGCGCACGTCGGTCTTGGCGGGCGCCAGCTTTTCCCACACCAACTCGGGCGAGTCGTTCAGACCGATGTGATTCCCCAAGCTCTTCGACATCTTGCGTTCGCCGTCCAGACCCATCACGCGCGGCGCCGGTGACAACAGCGGTTGCGGTTCTGGAAACAGCTCGCCGTAGCGGTTGTTGAATTTGCGTGCGATCTCGCGCGTCAGTTCCAAGTGCTGGAGTTGGTCTTCACCGACCGGAACGCCATCGGCGTGGTAGAGCAAGATATCGGCGGCTTGGAGTACGGGGTAGTTGAGGATCCCAGCGTTGAGGTTCTCGGGTTGGTTCTGCGCTTTCTCCTTGAACTGTGTCATTCGCTCCAGCGAGCCGATCGGTGCGAGTGTGTTGAGTACCCACATCAACTCGGAGTGCTCGGGGATCGTCGATTGCACATACATCGTGCATCTTTCGGGATCGAGCCCGGCGGCTAGCCAACCGAGCGCCATGTCATGAATCCGAGCGCGCATCTCATCGGCCGAGAAACCTTGCGTCAGGGCGTGCAGATCGACGACAGCGAAGATGCAGGGCAAGCGCTTCTGCATCTCGACCCAGTTGGCTAGCGCCCCGAGCCAGTTTCCTAGGTGCAGCTCGCCGGACGGTTGCATACCGCTGAAGATCCGCGTCACCGGACGCGGTTGCTCGGGTGGTCGTTGCTGTGGCTCTTCCACGAAGACTCCTCAGTCGCTGATCGCGCGCCTCGCGCTGTTTTTCGGCAGCTCGGTGACGGCTCGAAGGCCCCCTCCGAGAACCGGCCCAGCCATCGCTGCTCGCGGGCTCGAGGGGCCGGAGAGTTTAACCGTTGGAACGAGGTCTGCGTGTCGGGCCGGCGGTCCGGCTGCGAGCGCCAGGAAAGGCGGCAGCCAACTCCTCCCCGGTGACCTCGCGCCACTCGCCGGCACGCAGGTTCCCCAGCGCCAGCCCACCGAAAGCGAGCCGCTTGAGCTTGGTCGTCTCGAACCCGAGCGCCGCGAACATCCGGCGGATCTCGCGATTCTTCCCCTCGACCAACTCGACCACCGCGTGACTCTCGCGAGCCGAGCGTTTTCGCACCTCGACCGACTCGGCGCAGAGAGTCTCGCCCCGATCCTCGACACCGTCACAGAGCTTCTGAGCGGCGCGTTGATCGAGATTGCCGCGCACCACCACGCTGTAGCGTCGGATCACACCGCTGGCCGGATCGGTCAACCAATCGCTGAAGCGCGTGTCGTTGGTAAACAGCAACAACCCGGTGGTCATCATGTCGAGCCGACCGACCGCTTCGAGTTTGAGCCGCTGCTCGCCGAGCAGTGTGAAGACAGTCGGCCGGCCTTCCGGATCGCGGCGCGTCACCACGGTGCCCGGTGGTTTGTGCAACATCAGCGTCTGTGTGCGCTGCGTGCGCTGTTGCGCGGCACCATCGATCTTGACCTTGACCCGTTCGGGCACCACCGGTGCGCCGGGATCGCGCACCACCACGCCGTCGAGCGCCACCCGCCCATCCTTGATCAGGCGGCGGGCCTCGGTCCGCGAGGCGTAGCCCATCTTCGACAGCGCCCGCTCGAGTGATACCTCACCGGGTCCGCGCCGCGTCATCGTCGAAACTTGTACGGCCCCGACACCGCGCCCCAGACCTGTAAGCCGGCGTCGTCCCACCCTCGATCCCATGAGTCGATGCCGCTCTGACTGAGCGTCACGATCGATGTGGTGAAGACCGCCCCCTCGCGGTTGGACTTGCAGGATCGATCCGGAGTCGAACCTTGATAGCGGTGCGGTGCGATGCGGGAAAGCCGCACTTCACACCCTTCCATACGCTTCAACTCTTGCGGCGTTATTCCTTCCAATGGTTTGGGCTGTTTGTACTGACCGACGAAGCGTGCGTTGTCGCCGGGCAATAACCAGATCTCGCTGATCACGGTGCCGTCCGGGCCCGGAACGATGTGATAGACGCGCTGCCGGTAAGGTCGATCGAGCGCGGTGGCAACCGCTTGCTCGACATACAGCCAGTGGCCGTCGGTGCGGTCGGTCCAGGCGGGCGCCACGCTCAGATGAATGTCGCGGTACTCCTTGTCTTCCTTCGCTTGCTCTGCTGAGGTGAAGTTGCCGCTCAACAGCGCCGCGACCTCGGCTGCCGCATCGGCCGGCGCGATCGGCGACAACAGATCGCTTTCGGGCGTTGTCTTCGCCGGGTCCGTGGACAGTGGCTTCGAGGCAGACGGCCTGGTCGCCGCAGGCAACGTGGCGTCGGGTGTCGCGGGGGGCGGTTTCGCAACGGACGACTCATCGGGCTGCGTGGCGGCCGTCGCTGAAGACTGTGCGGCAAACGCAAGAACGATCAGGCCGGCGACCAGGCGCGTCGTCGATGCGGCGCCGATTCGGAAGCGGAATGTCGAAAGGTTCGAAGCGGGTCGATTGAGCATGGCGGGAGTTTAATGCCGATCTCGCAGGTCGCACGCGACCGGCTATTTTCCAGCTCTAGGCCCGGTGCGGCGGAGACGGTCAGCTCCCTTCCCAAACAACACCGCGCGCGCGCAACGACACGAATCCTTCGCGAGCCACGATCACGTGATCGTACAAAGGCACACCAAACAGTGTTCCCGCGCGTCCGATAGTGCGCGTGAATCGCCGGTCATCCTCGCTCGGCTCCGGGCTTCCCGAGGGGTGGTTGTGCAACAACAGAAACGCCGCGGCCAAGGTACGAAGTGCCGGCTCGAGCACATCGCGCGGCGTGGCGCGCGCTACATTCAACGAGCCGATCGCCAGTGTCTCGCGCGCGATCAGCCGACCCTGTCCATCGAGGTACAGCCCCACCAAGTGCTCACGCGTCGCGTCCACGAGGTCGGGCACGCAGCGCAGCGCCTCTTCGGGCGATCGGATCGGCAAGCGACGCACGTCCGGTGCGGCGGACAATCGGCGTCCGAGTTCGAACGCCGCGGCGAGCCTTGCCGCGCGCACGGTGCCGAGCCCGCGCTGCCGCGCGATCTGGCGCGGGTCGAGGGCCGCCAAGGCGCTGAGCCCGCCTACTTCTAGCAACAACCCACGCGCGATCGACTCGGCGTTGCGACCGGCGCTGCCGGTGCCGATCAGGATCGCCAGCAGGGTGGCGTCGTCGAGTTGCGCGGCACCCAACGCCAAGAGCGCTTCGCGACAACGCGGTGGGATAGGAATCAGAGCGGACGCATCGGTCATCGAGTCTCCTTCGACGCGTCGTGAAGCACGCGTCGTGCCGACTCGATTGCGGGGGCGAGAGGTACCGCTCTGGCTGCAGACGTTACGAGAGCAACGAGCCCGGTGCGGCGAGCAGTGTGCCCTCGCGAACCACGCGCCCCGCTTCCCATCGCACGTGACCGCGACAAACCGCATCGAGTGCGCGCGGATAGAGCCGATGCTCTTGCGCCAAGATCCGCTCGGAGAGTCTGACTTCGTCATCGCCGGGCAGCACCGGCACCGCGGCTTGCGCGATGATGGGACCGGCATCGACCTTTGGCGTGACGTAGTGCACGGTGCACCCTGCAATCGTGACGCCGGCCTCCAGTGCTTGGCGTTGTGGGTGCAACCCTGGGAATGCAGGCAACAACGACGGGTGAATGTTGAGCAAGCGGCCCAGATGGTTTTCGACGAATCGTGCCGAGAGAATCCGCATGTACCCTGCGAGGCAGACGAGCGTCACTCCCGCCGCCTCGAGCGCCAGCGCCACCGCCTCATCATGCTGCTCGCGCGACATCGCGGGAGTTGCCTCGATCACGACGACTGGAGCGCCAAAAGAGCGCGCTTTCTGAAGCCCGGGGGCCGAACGGTTGTTGCTGATCACGAGCGCGATCTCGGCCGGTATGCGGCCGGCGCGAGTCTCGGCCAAGAGCGCCACCAAGTTGCTGCCGCGACCGGAGATCAAAACACCGACCTTGGTCACACCAGCACTCCGCGATAGGTGACACGCCGCTGCCCCGGGACGATCCTGCCGATCGGCATCGGCAGCTCGTCGTGCAACGACATGGCCGCGCTAAACGCATCGGCATCGCGCTCCGCCACGATGGCGACCATCCCCACGCCGAGGTTGAAGGTTCGCAGTGCATCCTCCTGCGGTACCTTACCGACCTCGATCAGCGTGCGGAACAATCCCGGTATCTCCCAACTTCCGAGTTGCAGTTCGGCATCGAGTGCGGAAGGTAGAACGCGCGGTAGATTGTCGGTCAAACCGCCGCCGGTAATGTGCGCCAGTGCGGCGACGAGGCTCTGCTCCAAGGGCGACGCCAACAGCGGGTAGTACGAACGATGAACGGCCAGCAGCGCGTCGGCCACACTGACCCCGGTGCCCGGCATCGGGTCGTTGAAAGTCAAGCCCAGGCGCTCGAACACCACGCGTCGCGCCAGCGAGTAGCCGTTGGTGTGCAATCCGGATGATTTCAAACCGAAGACGATGTCGCCGGCTTTGACGCGCGACCCATCCAAGATCGCGCGCTTGGCGACCAGACCGACGATCGTGCCGGCCAGATCGTACTCGCCCGGTTTGTACATCTCGGGCAACTCAGCGGTTTCGCCACCGATCAACGCACAGTTGTTTTCACGACACGCGCGCGCGATTCCAGCGACCACTGCCTCCAGCACCGCTGGATCGAGCTTGGCGGTAGCGAAATAGTCCAAGAAGAACAGCGGCCGAGCTCCCATCACCAAGATGTCGTTGACGCAGTGGTTGACCAAGCAGGCCCCCACCGTGTCATGACGATTGGCCTTCCACGCGACCATCAGCTTGGTGCCGACTCCATCCATGCTCGAGACCAGCACCGGATCGACGACATTCTGGGGCGATGCGAACAGCCCGCCGAATGAGCCCAGATCGGACAAAACGCCAGGAGTTTTGGTCGAGGCCAGGTGGCGCTTGATGCGCGCCAGCGCGTCGTCTTGCGCGTCGATGTCGACGCCCGAGTGTTTGTACGTGATCGAGTCTTGTTCATTGCCGGGGTTCACAAGCACACTCCACGACGGCACGGGGCGATCCCGGCCGAGCGACCGGCGGGATTATGGGCCGATTTCAGGGCGAGCGCGCCTCGCGCTTGTGCTCGAGAGGATCGGTCACCGGCACAGGGTAGTGATCGGTGTAACACGCCGTGCAGAACGGGCCGGGCGAGGAACCGACCGCGCGCAACATCCCTTCCAGTGAGAGGTACCCGAGCGAGTCGGCGCCGATGAAACGCCGAATCCCCTCCTGTGGTGTGTGCGAGGCGATCAACTCTTCGCGATCCGGTGTGTCGACACCGTAGTAACAGGGCGCGATCGTCGGCGGGCAACTGATGCGCACATGGACCTCACGTGCGCCGGCCAAACGAATCATGCTGACGATTTTTGCCATGGTCGTGCCGCGTACCAGGCTGTCGTCGACCAGGACCACGCGTCGCCCGCCGCAGAGCGCGCGCACCGCGTTGAGTTTGACCTTCACACCGAAGTGACGAATCGACTGCGCCGGCTCGATGAAGGTGCGGCCGACGTAGTGATTGCGAACCAGCGCGAAGTCGAACGGCAGGTTGGACTGATGCGCAAAACCGGTGGCGGCCGGCACGCCGCTGTCGGGAACCGGCGCGACCAGATCGGCGTCCACCGGATGCTCCTTGGCGACTTCGACGCCGAGTGCGCGACGCACCTCGCTGACGGGTCGACCGTAGATCACGCTGTCGGGCCGCGAGAAGTAGACGTACTCGAAGATGCAGGGGTGCGGCGTGACGACCGGCAGTGGGAAATACGATTCCTCGCGACTGCCCGGGCCGATCACCAACATTTCTCCCGGTGCGATGTCACGTTCGAGCCGTGCACCGATCAGATCGAAGGCGCAGCTTTCACTGGCGATCACCGGCTCGCCTCCGGGCAAGCGGCCGAGCGACAACGGCCTGAAGCCATGCGGGTCGCGCACGGCGATCAGCCGCTGACCGTCCATCACCGCCATCGAATACGCGCCCTGCGCCTGCTCGAGCGCTTCGACCAATCGCGCCTCGGTGTCGGCGGCACGGCTACGAGCGATCAGGTGCAATAGTGATTCGGTATCGGCGCTGGAGCGGAAGATCGCCCCCTCGTTTTCGAGTGAGGTGCGCAGTTGATTGGCGTTGACCAGGTTCCCGTTGTGCGCCAGGGCCACGCCCCCCTTCCGATGCGACATCAGCAACGGTTGCGCGTTCTCGATCACGGAGCCGCCGGCCGTTCCGTAGCGCACGTGACCGATGGCGTGGCGACCGGGTAGTTTGGCCAGGACTGCGGGCGCGAAGATATCGGCGACCAAGCCCATGCCGACGTGGCGGATCAGTCTTCCGGCGTCGGCACTGACGATCCCGGCCGACTCCTGCCCCCGATGCTGCAGTGCGTACAGTGCGAGATAGACCAGATTGGCCGCCTCGGGATGGCCGTAGACGGCGGCAACCCCGCACTCGTCGCGCCATGACCTGAGGAAGTTCGCGTTCATCAGGGTTTCGGTCCCGTTTTCAGCGCACGCTTGATGATACGCGGGACGTGCTGGAGTAGCCGCTTCAAGTCGAACGCCTCATTCACGCCTTTCTCGCCGAGCAACGTCACGATTCGCGGATCGGCCAAGCAGGCGGTGTCGAGGTCAGCAAATTCGTTGGCCCACACCTTCATCGCGTTCTCTTGCACCAAAGAGTACGCGTCCTCTCGGGTCAAGCCGGCTTCGACCAGCTTGAGCAACACCGTTTGCGAGAAAACGAAACCGCGGGAGCGCTCGAGGTTGGCCGCCATCGCGTCGGGGTAGACGTGAAGACCAGTGATGACCCGCGTCATTCGGGCCAGCATGAAGTCGAGCAGGATGAACGAGTCAGGAACGATCACGCGCTCGACGGAGCTGTGTGAGATGTCGCGCTCGTGCCACAGCGCTACGTCCTGTAGCGCAGCCAGGGCGTTGCTGCGCACCACGCGCGCCAGGCCCGATACGTTCTCGCACGAGATCGGATTGCGTTTGTGGGGCATCGCGCTCGAGCCTTTCTGGCCCTTTGCGAACGGCTCCTCGACCTCGCGCACTTCGGTGCGCTGCATGTGGCGAATCTCGGTGGCGATCCGCTCCAACCCAGCCGCCAAGAGCGCCAGCGCGCACAACACCTCGGCGTGACGATCGCGCGGGACGACCTGCGTCGACACCGGTTCGACCTTCAGCCCGAGTTTGTCGAGCGTCGCCTTTTCGATGTCTGGATCGAGTTGCGAGTTGGTGCCCACCGCGCCGGAGAGTTTGCCGTAGGCGGCCGTCTCACGCGCTCGCGACAACCGTTCGCGGCCGCGCGCGATCTCGGCATACCACGACGCGATCTTCAGTCCGAAGGTGATCGGCTCGGCGTGCACACCATGCGTGCGGCCGACCATCGGCTGCATGGCATAGCTTTCGGCCTGCATCCGCAGCGCAGCCAAGAGCTGCTCGCTGTCCTCGATCAACAAATCGAGCGCTTGGATCAACTGCAGTGCCAGTGCCGTATCGACGACGTCGCTGGAGGTCAATCCCCAATGCAGGTGACGTCCCTCGGGGCCGATCTTCTCCGCCACCGACGTCACGAAGGCGATCACGTCGTGATTGGTAGTCTTTTCGATTTCGAGGGCGCGAGCGACGTCGACCACGGCCTTCTTCCGAATCGTGGCCAAGGCCGACTCAGGGACGATACCGCGTTCGGCCAGAACCTCGGTTGCCGCCAATTCGACCTTGAGCCAATTTTCCAGGCGCGCCTGATCGGTGAACAGACGGCCCATCACTTCGCGGGTGTAACGCTCGATCATCTACAACCTCACCCATTCGGTCGGACGGTGTTGAGGAGCGACATGCACATCGAGGCGATGCCCCGCCGCGCGGAGTGCCGGCTCGACCGTGGCGCGGCACAGCGTCGGATCGTTGTTGGTTTCGGACAAGTGCGCCAACACCAGGGCACGGGCGTCGCGCGCCACCAGCGGCAACGTCGCAGCCGCATGGTCATTGCTCAAGTGGCCGAAACGCGAGGCAACGCGCTGCTTCGTCACCCACGGATACGGCCCATCCATCAGCATCTTGCGATCGTGGTTGGCCTCGAAGATCAGCGCCACACAGTTTCGCAGCCGTTCTTCGACCAAGCGCGTGACATGGCCCAGGTCGGTGGCATAGCCCACGGTCGCACCCTCCACGGTCAACACGAAACCGACCGGATCGACCGCGTCGTGAGGAATCGGAAACGCCTGCACCGTAAAGCAGCCGGCTTGAAACGGCTCGCCGGTTTGAAACTGCACGATGTCGGGCGCATCGGCCAACTCGCGTTGCAACGCATTGAGCGTGCCGGCCGTGCCGTACACCGGCGTGCCGAAGCGGCGCGTGAACGTGCGCAGCCCTGCAATGTGATCGCCGTGTTCGTGCGTTAGCAAGATCAGGTCGATCCGTTTGGGATCCTGCCCGACAGCCTCCATGCGACGGCACAATTCACGCGTGGAGAATCCGGCGTCGATCAACACCGTCGACGTGCCGCAGCGAATCAGCGTGGCGTTGCCGCGCGAGCCGGACCCCAGCACCACGATCTCGATCACGCGCGATCCTCCGCCACGAGCAAATCGTCGGCTGTCATCGGTCGGGATCGTCCATCAGCGGGTGCCGGTGTGACCGAATCCGCCGGCGCCGCGCTGGGTCGCGTCGACCGTGTCGACCGGTGTCACGATCACGCGCTGAACCGGCGCGATGATCAGTTGCGCAATGCGGGCCCCTCGCTCGATCGTGAACGGTTGATCGCCGAGATTGACCACCACGACTTTGACCTCGCCGCGATAGTCGCTATCGATGGTGCCGGGTGCGTTGGGCAACGCCAGGCCGTGATTGAGGGCAAGACCCGAGCGCATCCGCACCTGCCCTTCGAAGCCAGCAGGAATCGCCAGTTTTATTCCGGTCGGAATCAACGCCCGCTGACCAGGCTGCAGTTCATGAGGAGTCTCTACGGCGGCGCGCAGATCCATCCCGGCCGCGCCCTCGGTGGCGTACGCCGGCAACGGCAATCCCGCGCCATGGGGCAGCAGTTCGACCTGCAGTTCCGGCAGTGCCTGACTCACAGCAGCATGTCCTTTTGGTTGAGTTTGAGCTTGCTGGTACGGCCTACGGCAGCGACGGCAACCGGACCACGGAACAGCCGCGCCGCCATCTCTTGGATCTCGCTCGGCCCTGCACTGTGGAGACGCTCGAGTATCTCTTGTGTACTCATCGAACGGCCCAGCACCATCTCTTCGCGCGCCATGCGACTCATGCGACTGCTGGTCGATTCCAAGGACAACAGCGTGTTCCCCTTCAGGTGATCGCGTGCTACTTCCACCTCATCCTTGCTCGGAGCATGTTGGGCGAGGTTGCGCAGTTCCTCCATCGAGATGTCGATCACTTCCTGGACCTTGTCAGGCGAAGTGGCTGCATAGATGTTGATCAACCCGCCCCCTTCGTGCGCCTGAATGTTGGAGCCAACCGAGTAGACCAACCCGCGTTCATCGCGGATCCGCCGGAAGAGTCGGGAGCTGATGCTGCCCCCCAAGACCGTGTTGAGCATGTGGAGCGTAAAACGCGATTCGTCCCCCGAGGACAAGCCAGGCAGCCCGAGCAACAGATGGACCTGTTCCATTTCCTTCTTGTTCTCGAGCGCAATACCGGGTTTGAATTTCGGACCGCGATTGGTCTCCGAGCGCTTCCCTGCCGCCAAACCGGAGAATGCGTCGCGAATTCTCTGTTTGTTCTTCTTGCTCAGCTTGCCGGCCGCGGAGACCACCAGATTGGGCGGAACGTACGCCTGACGAAAAAAGTTGAGCACCGTCTTGCGGCTCATCTTGGAAACCGAATCCTCGGTTCCTTGGATCGGTCGCCCCAACGGGTGGCCGGCCCAGAACTTCTCGGCAAACAGGTCGTAGAGCCGTTCTTCCGGAGAGTCCATCACCATCCGGATCTCTTCCAGGATCACACGCCGCTCGCGCTCCATCTCTTCGGCGTCGAAGCGTGGGCGACGCACGATATCGCTCAACAGATCGATCGCGATCGGCAGATGCTCGTCGAGCACGCGGGCATAGAAGGTGGTGGTTTCTTTGGTGGTGAACGCATCGATGTTTCCTCCGATGCGGTCGGTGAGCAGCGAGATCTCGCGCGCGGTGCGGGTCTCGGTACCCTTGAAGACGAGATGTTCGAGGAAGTGACAGATCCCGGAGAGACGTGTCGGTTCGTGTCGGCTCCCCATCCGCAGCCAGACACCGAGTGCGGCACTTTGAACCCCCGGAATCTCTTCGAACAGCAGGGTGAGTCCGTCGGGGAGAATTTCTCGTTCGATCATGCAGGCCTCATAGCGCAAGCGACGTGACGGGGATTACGGAAAGCCAGGGACTTGATCGGCCAGATCGCAACCGAGCAGGAAAAGGGCGGTGAGTATGCCATGCCATCCGCGATAATCCCGGCCCCTGCTCGGCGAGGTTCGGACCCGGAGGTACAGACACGGTGACTGGCGAGAGCGGCGACTCGGATCAAGCGCGCGAAAACCCGGTCACGATTCGACGCGAGGTTCTCGACCCAGGGAGTGGAGCGCATTTCGTGGTAGCGGCCTCGAACGACAGCCGCGTGCGAGTCCACGGCGGCATCCCGGGAGAACGGGTCCAGGTGAGGCTCGAAACAGACGACCCGTCGTGGGCTCGAATTGTCGGCTGGGATCACGTGTCCTCGGATCGGCGAGATCCACCCTGCCCCTACGCATCAGCGTGCGGCGGTTGTCACTGGCTTTCGATCGATGAGAAACGTCAACAGGCGATTCGACGCGAGCGCCTGTTCGCGTTGTGCGCTGCGCACGGTATCGACTTGAGCACGGCGGCAATCACGGAGATTCCATCCAGGGATGCGATTGCCTATCGCTATCGCGCGCGACTGCAAATCGACGGGACAGTACGTCCGGCGCGCATCGGGTTTCATGGCGATCGCGATTGGACGATTGTCGACGCGACCGCCTGCGCCATGTTCGCACCGCCATTGGCCCGCGCCTACGAGTCGGTGCGCCGCTTGATCCTCAGCGACGAGACCGACGCGATCGCCGATCTGACCGGTGCGGAGATCGTCGCGCTGGAAGGAAGCGTGGGCGCGCTGGTGTATCTCAACCCACGCGATCGGGCGCCCGCCGCATGGCCGCAGTTGGGCGAGCAATGGTTGACGCGTGGCGGCGCGGCGTTGGCCGGAGTCGCCGTGCGAGTGCCGCGCGGCGACGCACGCCCCGCGGTCCTCGGTTGTCCCGCGATCGTGGGCCGCGCACCGCGCGGTATGCCGGTAGCAGCGGCGGCTCGCGGTTTCGTGCAGGCCAATCTCGGCTGCGCGGAACGACTAGCACGAGCGATCGCCGATCGGATCGTTGGTCTCCTCCCATCGCCGCGCGTAATGGAGTTGTTTGCGGGATCCGGCCTGTTCGGATGGGCAGTCGCGGATGTCGGCGCCGATGTGCGAGGCGTCGAATGGGATGAGGCGGCGGTCGCGGCGGCGCAGTTATTGCCGCCCCCGCGGCTGGGACGATTCCGATGCGAGTCAGGGGATTCGCGCCGTGCCGCGCTGAACGATTGCGACCTGCTCCTGACCGATGCGCCGCGCGCAGGACTGGGCCGGCTGGCGCACTCGATCGTGGAGCATGGTCCGTCGTGGGTCGTGTTGATCTCGTGCTATGCCGAAACGTTGGTGCGCGACTTGACGGTTTTGGTTTCCGGCGGCTACGAGTTGAAAGAGCTTTGGCTCGCGGACTTCTATCCGCAGACCCAGCACCTCGAGTCGGTGGTTTTTTTGCAGCGCTCGATCTCGGGCGCGAGCGCTCGCTAATTCTGCCGAGGCGTACTCGACGGATTCCCGGCTCCACCCGGCTGGCCGATCTGTGTCGGGTTGCGCCCCTGCGGCCCCTGCCCTTGAGGCAAACCAGGGATGGCACGCGCTTGTGAATCCTGTCGGAACTCGGTGATCGAGTAGTACCAGCGATCGTAGGTGTCCTCTTGGCGCTTGATCGTGTTGTAGGCGTGCTCCGTACTCTTGGAGTGAACTCCGACAATACCGAATCCACCCGGCTGCGCGATCCCTTCGGTACTACGGTCCTTCAGCGTGCCGACTTCCTCACCCGGTTTGAACTGCGTCTTGCTTCCGAGGCCGAGGTTGTTGTCGGCTTGCCCCTCCGCCGCGCAACTGCTGACCATTCGGCCCGCCGCGCCCTGCTTCAGCAAGCACCAGTCTTCGAGGCTCTTGGCGCGCGTGATCGGGTCGAGATAGGCCTTGCGCATGAACGTCGTGCCGTCGCCGCCGCGCTTGACCAACTCGTCCAGCGTTGCGGGCAGCACACCCTGTTTCTTCTGATACTCCAAGATCCCAGCCGCGTATTGTTCCTGAATGAAGATCAGTTGCGCCTCGCGCTCACGCTTCTCGACGATTGACCATTCCTGAACCGCCGCGCCGCTCATGATCCCCATCACCATGATCATGGTGAACAGACCGAGCAAGACGATCCCACGCTCTGGATTTGCTTTCGGCTGCTGTGCTCGCTGCTTCATGCGGGCCCTTGTGCGCGGGTGCCGGACAAACACACCCGCGCGGTCGTTTGAAACTCGGGAACTACGCCGGGCAGACCACCTTCACATCCTTGGGCTGCGAGGAGGATCCATCGAGTGCATCGGTTTCATCCGTCAGGATGTTGGGGCATGAGAAGTTGGGTGGAGTCTGGTTGCACGGATCGTCGAAGTCGGTCGCCGACGCGTCGCCGTCGCCATCCCCGTCGCCGATGCCATTGTCGAAGACGGTGAGGTGAACGATGTATTCTCCCGGCGCGCGGTAGGTGTGCTGTCGCTGGCAGGTGTTTGCCTCTTCGACCCCATCACCCCAACTGAATTCGTAGGTCACGATCCGGCCACCCTGTGTCGCGTCGCTGTCCGATGACCCGCAGGCTGAGAGTGTGATGCTGCAGAAGTAGTTGGTGCCGACGATCGTCTTGGTTCCTGCCTGCGGCGAAGGGCCGAGGTCGGCGGTTGGGCCGGAGTTGGGCACGATGTCGTAGCTGCTCGATGTCTTGGCGCTCTTCTTGCCAAGGTCATCGACGACCTCGAGTGTGAGCTCGATGTGTGAACCTTCGGTGAAGGTCCGGGTGAACGCCGACTGCACGGTGTCACAGATCTCCGTGCCGGGGTCGGCTGTGGTGACGCAGAACGATGGGCGAGTCAGTTCGGCCGGTACGCGACCCAATCCGTAACTCAGGATCCAGATGTACCTCTCGACGTTCCCATCCGGATCCTCACTCTGCGATCCGCTGAATTGTGTGGTGGTGCCGATGCGAGTATTGGTGCGCGGAGAGATCGAGATCGACGCCGTCGGCGCTTCGTTCTGCGAACCAACGGTGACGTCGACCTTGCCTTCGGCCGAACCGCTCTTCACCACGACGGTCGTGGTGTCCAGGACCGTGAGTGTGTCCTCGGCTTCGCCACGGCTGTTGGTCTTGAGCACGCGCCCACCGCTGGCCAAGGAGCCGGCCTCGGTACTGAAACGCACACCAATCCCCGACTGGACCTTGCCGATGTCGTTGTACACGACCGCCCGAACCGTGGTGGTGGGTGGATTGTCGGGATCGACGATTTGAAAACTCGCCGGGTTGGCGGTGACGTCGATGACCCAGTCCGCCGCTGCCGTCGCGTCGTCCTTCGTACATCCCGCAGCCACCAGCAGCAACAGGGTGGCGACGAGCGGCAGTAGAAATCGGGAGATCTGTTGGCTACGCATGATGGCAATCCTCTTGCGCCGGCTTCGTGGGCTCGGCGCCTACAGTTCTGAGTAGGAGATCCCGTCTTCGGTTGTTCCCGTGGCACGGCTTTTCACGTTCCAGATGCCGGGCGGCTGCGTGGGGTCGAGGCTCGACTCAGGGTCGGCTGGAATCTCGTCCCAATCCGATTGCTTGGTGAATGGATCGATAGGGAGTGAGCGCAGGTAGTTTTCTTCTTGCAGCACATCGAGTGCGGCCGGGTAGTAACCCTTGTCCGCGAAGTACTGGTCGATGGTTTGCCGAAGTACGAACAAGTTCTCTTTCAGAATCGACTCCTTGGCACGAAGCTGCGCGTTGCGATAGGTGGGCAGCGCAACACCGACCAAAAGGCCGATGATCGCCAGCACCACCAGCAGCTCGATCAGAGTGAAACCTCTCGAAGCGCGCTGCGCGCGACTCGAGCGACCGCCGATCGTCAAGGTCACCATGTCTTGTACTCCGTGCCGTCGAGGCCTTTTCCCTCGGCGAGACTGAAGACGTCGAAGACATTCACGCTGTCCCACAAATCGTCATCCGGATCTTGCTTGTTGGAACGCTTGCCCCATTCGTCTGATCCGGTGATGGGGTCTTTGGGGATCCGTCTCAAGAACTTGACCTTCACTTCCTTGGCCAAACCCAAGTCCAGCCCTTCCACCAGTACTTCCAACTCGTCCGGCCAATCTTCGGCCGTCGCGTCCTTCTTCGCGGTGGGAACCGACTGCACCGTGTAGTGATACGAATCGATCGCGCGTCGCATCGTGCGCAGCGCTTGACGGAGTTCCAGTTCCTTGGCGCGCCGCATCATCACGTGCTGAACCGGCAAGGCAACGCCTGCCAAGAGCGAGGCCAACGTGATGGCGCACATCAACTCCACCAGGGTGAAGCCGCGTGCCACCACGGCGCGGCGTACCGTGCTCACGGGGCGACCTCTACATTGACGACGCGCAGCCCTGCCGGCAACGCGTTGCTGTCAGGGTCGCGCACCTGAGCGGTCGCAAACTGGAAGCTGGCTGTTCCCGGTCTGAGCGCCACGAAGTTCAGGCGCAGCAATCGACCGCCGCCATTGGCTCCCTGTTCGCCGGGTCGAGTGAGGGAGACCACGATCACGCCTCCCTCTCCCCCTTCGACCACCTGTACGTCAGGAATCACACCGTTCTGCGCCAAGAAATCACCGGGCTCGCCGGGTGGGACGAATCGCAAGACCTCGGCGTTATAGCGGAGTTGGAAGTTGACCTGGCCGACGTTATCGCCGTTCTGGATCAGCACGTCGACACCGACGCCTTCGCCCGAGCGCACCTGCGGGCGCTCCGGGTTGAGTCGCACCATCGCGGGAGCGATCGGCGCTTTGGGTTGCGCCTCGTCGTCCCCCTGCTCGTCATCGGGTTCGGCGTTGGCGTCGTTGACTTCATCGGCAGATTCCGATTCCGGCGTGGCGTTGTTCCCTGGAGCCACTGGCGGCGGCGCAACGGGAGGAGGGTTGACCGCGGGGTCGGCTCCCGGTCGGCGGCGCGGTTGGCGCGGCGGCGACGGCGTGCCCGAACCGTCGGCCTGAGGCGCAGCATTACCGTCGCTCGGTGCGTTCGACTTGCCGTCCGGTTTCATCTTCACCTGCGGCGTCTTACCGGCATCGCCGAGCGGGGCCTTGTCGGCGTTGAGCTCGTTGTTGATGTCGTTCCACGGCTCGTCGCCGTCGGCAAACGGACTCTCGCCCAGCGCATTGCGTGCGACGCCACGCAACTCGATCTGTTCTTCGGTGCCGACCCACAGCGGGACGAGGTCGATCGGTTCGATGTTCGGAGTGCGGATGATGTGGGGCGTGAGCGCTAGCACGATGTCCGTCGTGCCGCTCTCGTTGCGCGTGGTTCCGAACAGGCGTCGCAGCAGAGGGATGTCCGAGAGCCACGGCACGCCGGACAGCGACTGGCGCTCATCCTCGCGCACCAATCCGGCAATGATGTTGGTTTCGCCGTCTCGCAGGCGAATCGTGGTCTCGACACTGCGTGTACCGATGATCGGCTGACTCACGCCGCCGGTACCCTCCACGTTACCTGCCAGCGACGACACCTCGATCTTCATCTCCAGCGTAATTTCCTTGTTGTGATGCACACGCGGTTTGATGTCGATGATGATGCCGACGTTTTGGTAGGTGAAACTGGTCACCGGCACGATGTTCCCGCCGACGGTCTGGCTGGAGTTGAAGGTGGTCGCTGGGATCGGTACGCGGTCGCCAATCGTGACCTTGCCGTTCTCCCCTTCCAGAATTCGGACCGATGGTTTGGCGATCGACTTGGTGTCGGTATCGGTCTTCAGGAAGTCGAAGATGATCGAAGGGATGGTGCCGAGGCTCCAGGCGGACTGCGCCTTCAGAAGCGATAGGTTGTTGAGCGGAACCGATTCCTTGCCGTCTCCGAACACCAACTGGAGCGATTTGCTCGACAGGTCGAAGCCCAACTTCTGCGCGTTGCTGTGCGTGATTTCCAGCAGTTCGAGGTCGACGACGACCTCGCCCTTGGCCTTGTCGTTGGCTTTGATGATTCGCTCGGCAACCTTGATCTTCTCGGGCGTGTCTTTGATCGTAATCGCATTGAGGTTGGCGTTTTCGGCGATGCGCCGCGATTCCAACAGGGCACGCAACAGCGTCTGAACGTCTTTGGTTTCTGCGTTGGAGAGGTAGAAGGTGCGAATGACGTGGTCTTCGTACTCGGTGCGCTTCTGGCGGTTATCGTCCGCAATCACGATCGTGCTGGAGTCGAGCACTTTGTAGAAATGCTTGGCCTGCAAGTTGATGATGTCCATCGCCTCATCGAACGTCACACCAGCGAGCTCGACCGACATCTTCTTCTTCTTGTCGACCTTCTCGTCGTAGATCACGTTGATGCCGGAGATCTTCCCGATCGCTTCGTAGACATCCTCGATCGTCGCATCAGGCAAACGCAGCACGATCGGCACGCGGCTCTTGGGATTCAAGCGAGGCGGCCCCAGTTCCTGAGCGCGCCGCTTGGCTTCGGTTTGAGCCCGTTCCATGTCCGACGGACCTTTGAGCTTGCGCTGCATCTGTTCGTTGGCTTTTTGCAACTCGGTCGTCGCGTATTGATTGGACGGGTCGAGAATTACCGCCTCTTGCAGCTCAGCCGTCGCCAGCTCGAGTTGGCCGCTGGCCAAATAACGCTTGCCGCGATCGAAGTGTTCTGTGGCGGCGCGCAGTTTGGCCCGCGCCAGCGCCACCTTGTAACGCGTATCTCCCGGTTCGAGCGCCACCGCTTTGGCATAACCCAACACCGCCTGATCCCACAATTCACGCTCGGCCGCTTTCTCTGCTTGCCGATAGGCGTTACGCGCACCCGACGTTGCGCAGGCAGCCATGAGCGTCAGCAGACTTGCTGCCAGGATCAACCGAAGTGCGTACCTTCCGATCATCGTCATCGCTTCTCCCACTGCAAACGGCCGAGTCGTGCCCGGCACTGAACTCAGCGCCGGCCGCCTGATCCCTTGATCAACTGGACCGTGGAGGACATGTCTTTGAACTGAGGGTCGGTGTAGCCGACCGTCAGCGATTCTTTCTCGATCTTCTTGATCACGAACTTGTTGTCGACGATGTCGCCGACTCGCACCCATTCGAACTTGTCTTTCTTTCCTCCGCCGCTGCGCTGCAAGCAGGCGAGGATCTGCTCACCCCCTTCGTTTTGGATCACCTGGCCGAAGTAGACGAACGGGAAGGTGGGCGCTTGCGGAGGGGGAGGAGGAGGCGGCGGCGGCGGCGGCAGTTTGGCTTGTTCTTCCTGGATCTTGATCTGCCGTTCCATTTCTCGCTTCGCCTGCGCCTCGGCCTGCTCGCGGCGCTCACGTTCCGCGGCAATCGACTCGGGACTCTCGGTGAAGTCGAAGATGCGGCGGCGCAACTCGAAGGCATCTCCGCCATCGTTGCGCGTCACCTGCAACGCCGGCATTGCGTCCAACTCCATCAACTCGGCCGAAAGCTTCGCGACGTTGATCTCTTGCGCGGTGCCATCGCTCTGCGGTCTGGCGCCGAGCACGTCGCGATAAGACCACACAGCGAACACAGCAACCACGGCAAGGAAGAACAGCAGCTTGTTGAGGCGACTTCTTTCGGCCGCCGTCATGGGCGTGTCGCTCCGCGCTTGGCGCTGTTCACACGTCGTGAGCCACCACCCTGACGCCGCTTCTTGGCCTTCTCTGCGCGCTCCTTTTCCTTCTCTTCGCGAATACCGGGCGCGTCGAAGTACGTTTCCACGGCAACATTCAGTTGTACGTCCTGCCCGCCTTCCTTGGACCCTGCCAAGGTGACTTCACGCACGATCAGGAACTGGCTGATCGACTCCAGGCGCGCGAGGAAGCCGCGGAGATTCTCGTAGCCACCGGTAATTGGGAAGGTCTGACCGAGCGCCTCGATCCCCTCGTTTTCCATTTCGGAGACACTCATCGCTACGCGATCCGGCTCACAGTCGAATTCGCGGCCGACCTCGGCAACGGCTCGCTGAAACGGGACCAATCGAGCTCTTTTGGTCGACAGCATCTCGCCGTAGAACGTGCGAATCGCCGCTTGATTGCTCGTGACTTTGTCGTGCAGTTTGCGTAGCGAATCGAGTCGCTTGCTGGTTTCCATCTCGGTGAGATCGGCGCTTTGCTTGCGAAGCGAAAGCTCGCGGATCTCGCTTTGCTTGGGGCGCACCAAGAAAAGCCAGAAGATCAGGTTGACCGCCAAGACTCCTCCGAAGATCAGGAACAGGAGCTTGGCATCGCGCCGCAAGTCGAATCGACGAAAGCGCCTCGGCTGGGGCTGCTTGTTACCAGGCGCGGTTGTGATCGGATCGATTTCGGGCGCGAGCGTCGGCGACGTATCGAGGCTGCTCATGGTTGGCCTCCGCCGCCGTCCTTCTTGGGCGGCGGATTGTCGCGTGTGAACGGGTGAAGTACTGGCTTGCCGTCCTGGTCGTACGTCACGTACTGACTTGGATCGATCGACGGCCGACGCGGACGATCGGAGTCGGCTGGGTTGCCGGCATTGCTACGTGGGTCGTTGCCGTTTGCATCGGCCGTGCGCGGCGCTCGACCTCCGGGAGGCGTGGCGGTGGGGGCGTTGCCATTTCCACGAGCTCCGCTCCCTTGACCGGCGATGAACTCCCCACCGAATGTCGATTCATCCTCGAGTGGGCTGGGGCCATCGCTGTCCGGCCGTCCTCGTCCAGCACGCTGAGCCCGCGGATCTCCGGGCACCGGTCTTGCGTTCATGCCTCGACCGGGCAGCATGTTCGCCGCCGCGTCCGCGGTTGAGTTCATCGCTGAGGGCTCACCGGATTGGTAGCGCGCATCACGCATGCCCGCTGGATCGATGGCGCGGGCTCGCGTGTCGTTGGTCGCGTCGGATGGTTCGCCGCGAGAGGCGAGCGTGGTCTTGTCGCTCCCTGGTGTGTCGGACGAAGTCGCCGGCGACTGGTTGGCGGTCGAGATCTCCCCTTCGGCCGGAAGCTCCTCGACGGCGTCCGGGCGATAGTTGAAAGACAGGTTGAAGTAGATCTGGTCGCCGGCATCACCACGATTGAAGTCGCCCGGCGTGAGGCCGTCGAACTGCGGATACCGCTCGACCTCCTCTTCGAATTTGAGCAGGGCATCGTAGTTGCGCGACACTCCGCTGACTTGGATGGCAACGCGTGCCTGTTCGAATACCGGGCGGATCGCCGTCAGGCGAACATCCCAAGGGACCACGTCCTCGAGCGCATTGAACAAGCGGGTCCAGGAGAAGTTGCGCTGCGTCAGGATCTCATTGACGAACTCGACTTGCGTTGCGTAAAGATCGGCATCGACCGCTTTCAGATCGTTGGTGAGCTTCTCGTTTTCCTTGCTCATCGTCTCCATTTTCTGACGATGACCGGCGAGTTCGGCCGTGAGTGCCTCGATGCGCTGATTCGACGTGGTGTAGTACCAACCGTTGTAGACCGCAAAGCCGAGCGCAGCGGCGACCACCAACGCCAAGCCGATCCACAACGGTGTGTCGTTGCGATAAGGTTGGGCGGATAGATTGATGTCGATCGGCTTCACGCGTCCCTCCGAAGGACCAATCCCATCGCCGGCAGCAAGTCGGGCGCTAGTTCACTGTCGACTGCAGAAAATCCCGGGATGGTGTCACCCAGGGTAGCGGCGACCGTCGTCCCGCAGCCGGCTTGATGAGCAACGGCAGCCACCGCGGCCGGATCCAAACCTGAAACGCGCAGTACAGTGAGGCTGATCCCTTCGCCGAGCAAATGTTCGTTGTAGTAGCTGAGGCTGGTCCTCAATTCTCGGCCCACCACACGCAGGCTCTCTTCTCCTTGAAAGCCGCCCTGCACGTGGTAGTTCTTCGATCGATAGAACACGAGCCGCTCGTTGCGCAAGATCATGAACGAGAAGTAGCTCGGGGTGGCATTGATGATCGCAGCGTCGCCGCGCTCTCCTGGCAGGAGTTGCTTGGCGGCACGAAGCGCGTTGAACAGGTCGAAACTTGCGATATCGACCAAGCCAGCACGAAGGCCTGCTGCAGCGAACACCGTTTCGACCGGACGCAGCGCAGACTCGGGGGCGAGGCAAACAAGAATCTGCAGCCGCCCATCTTCCATCCGACCCAAGACCTGCCAAGACATCCGTGTGTCTTCCAAGCGGAACGGCACCGACTTCTTCAATCGCAGACGGATCAGTTCCGCGGCCTGCTGATGCGACGGAGGCAATTCCTGCAAGTCGACCAAAAAGACGCGCGCCACGGTGTCCGGGATCGCCACCGAAAGCTTGTGTGTGCTTTCTGCGCCAGCCATCCGTAGCGCGTCCTGCACCGCGCGCATCAAACCGCGGGGATCCGGGACGGCGAGCTTCATGAGGCCGCTTTGCAGCACTCCGGGGGTCAAGGTGCGACGCGCGTGACCGGCCAACTGCAGTTTGCCGCCCTTACGTTGCATCGAGATTGCGATGACGGCATCGTCGCGCAGTTCGACACCGACGAGCGGGTAGCGCGGCTGCATCCAGCCCGCATTGCGGACGCTTTCCGGTACGAGTCGGGAAAGCGAGTTGACGATGGCTTCGTTGGTTAGCATCCGTTCCTTGCTCAGTCTACGAAGGTGGTCTTGTTGATCTCGCGCAGCGTCGTGTCGCCGGCGAGTACCTTGTTGAGTCCGGACTGGCGCAACGGCACCATGCCCTCGGCGATCGCTTGCTTCCGCACTTCAGCAGCCGATCGGCGCCCGAGAATCATCTCGCGCACCGTGTCGGACAGATCGAGCAGTTCCGAAATCGCTTCGCGGCCTCGGTAACCCGTGCCGTGACATTCAATGCAACCCCGCCCCTCGAAGTAAACTCGGTCGCGGAATGCAGCCGGATCGAGGCCCGAATCGATCAGCAGTTGATCGGGAGGCTGGACTCGCACCTTGCACGCCGGGCAAATCACTCGCACCAGGCGCTGCGCGAGGATGCAATTCAGGGCCGACACGAAGTTATAGGCCTCGACCTTCATATTGAGAAAGCGACCCAAGACATCGACGACGTTGTTGGCATGCACCGTGGTAAATACCAAGTGCCCGGTGAGTGCCGATTGGATCGCGATGTTCGCTGTTTCCTCGTCTCGAATCTCGCCGACCATGATCTTGTCGGGGTCGTGGCGCAGGATCGAGCGCAATCCGCGTGCGAAGGTCAGGCCCTTCTTTTCGTTGACCGGAATCTGAACGATGCCTTGCAACTGATACTCGACCGGGTCTTCGATGGTGATGATCTTGTCTTCCGTGTTGTAGATCTCGGACAACGCGGCGTACAAGGTGGTGGTTTTGCCGGAGCCGGTGGGACCTGTGACCAGGAACATGCCGTACGGTTCGCGAATGAACTTGCGGACCTTCTTGAGTAGATCCTCCTCGAACCCACAGACATTCAGAGACAGTGACTTGAACTTTTCCGACGCTGACTCCTTGTCCAGGATTCGAATCACGCAATCTTCGCCGTGCGCCGTCGGAATGATGCTGACTCGGAAGTCGACGGTTCGTCCCTTGATGCGCAGCTTGAATCGTCCATCCTGGGGGACCCGCTTCTCCGAGATGTCCAACTCCGACATGACCTTGATGCGCGAGATGATCGCTTGATGAAATCGCTTGTCGATCGGCTCCATGGCTTGATACAGGACGCCGTCGATGCGGTACTTGATCATCACATCCCGCTCGCGCGACTCGACGTGGATGTCGGAGGTTCGTCGTTGCAGAGCGTTGAAGATGGTGGAGTCGACGAGCTTGACGATCGGGCTTTGGTCGGCGGTGATCCGCTCGATCGACAGCACCTCCTCGCCTTCCTCGTCCTCGCGAACCACCTGAATTCTCAGCTCTTCGGTCGCCTCATCCAGCACGCGCTGCGACGACTCGGAGCGTTTGAGCAACTCCTGAATCGCCGAACGTGTGCCGACCGCGATATCGACCGGCTGCCCGAGTAACAGCTCGAGCTCGTCGATCATCAGCACGTCGGTCGGGTCCGCTACGCAAATCGTGATCCCGTTCTCCCCACGGCGATACGGTACGAAGTGGTAGCGAAACATCAGATCGACCGGGATCGAACTGAACAACTCGTGATCGATCTCGAAATTCTGCAAGTTCACGAACGGCACGCCGAGCCGGTCGGCGCGCATCCGTGCATCGACCTCCTCGTTGATCAGATCGGTGACGCCTTCGGCGCCGCCTGGCAGGGGGCTGGACAACCCGGTGTCGCTCATCGAAACGCTGCTCCTATCCTGCTGTGGAGGTCGATGAATAGACCTGCAGCAGCGGGTAGTAGATGGCAAACAGGATCGTGCCGACCATCAGAGCCATCATCACCAACATCACAGGTTCGACCAAGGAAGTGAGCGTTTGCAGCTCGTGTTCGATCTCCTGGTCGGTGAAGTTGGCAACGTGCTCGAGCATGTCGGCCACGGTTCCCGAACTTTCTCCGACCTTGACCATTTCGATCATCATCTCGGGAAACAGATGCGTGTCCTCGAGCGAACTCCACAATGCGGCACCTTCGCGCACCTTGCCGGTGAGCTCTCGGGTGGCATCTGCGTACAGGGGGGTTCCAATCGCGCGCCCGACAACGTCGAGGCAGGTCACGAGCGGGATACCACCGGCCACCAGTGTAGAGAGCGTTCGAGCGTAACGTGTGACGACGAACTTGCGAGCCAGCGACCCAACCAACGGGATGCGATAGGTGATTCGCTCCCAGCCACGTTGGCCGTTGGGCGTGCGCTTCCACACGAAAAACCCGATGCCGCTAGCCACGATCGCCAAGACCCAGATGTACCACTGGTCACGCAGCAGATTGGATGTGCCGATCAATGTCTTGGTGATCCAGGGTAGTTCCTTGCCGAAACCCTTGAAGAAGTCTTCGAATTTCGGCAGAACGTAGATCAGCAAAATCGCCACCACGCCGGTTGCGACGAATCCCAGGATCAGCGGGTATGTCAGCGCTGCGATGACTTTTCGGCGAACGGACAGCAGCGTGCGGGAATAGTTGACGTAGCGGAGGATCACGGTCGCGATCTCGCCGCTGCGTTCGCCGCTGGCGAGCGAACTGGAATAGAGCGGCGGAAACAGCCCCTGCGCGGCGAACGCTTCCGAGAGCGCCTGTCCTGTGCGGACTCGCTCGCGCACATCGACGAGCGCCGCCTTGAACACCGGGTTCTTTCGCCGCTCGGTAAGTAGCCCGAGCGCTTCGAGAATCGGTAACCCAGCCTTGATCAGTGCGGCCAATTCCTGATTGAAGAACAGGAACTCTTCGGTGGAGACGCGCTTCCGCCGGCGGGTCAAATCCGACAGTGCCGCGCCCACCGAAGAACGCTTCTGAATCGCCAGCACCAACAGGTCTTGCTTTTCGAGATCCTTGCGCAGCGTGTTGGCATCTTCAGCGCGGTAATCGCGCTCGATGATCTCGCCGGTCGGTGTCGCGAGTCGACAGCGGAAATCGGCCATGACTCAATCCTTCTCGGACTGCGAAGGGCTTTTCTCGACCGGCAGCGGCGAGCCGCCAAGATCGGTCCAAGCCTTCAGCGCCACGATCAGCGCGCGGTCCTTCTCGCGGTTGGGAGCCATGATGATTTCCTGACGACCCTCACGCAGATTGGTGCGCAGCGACAAGAGCTGCTGGGGCGTTCGCACCGTCGCGCTCGTCTGCTCCCCGCTCTGCGGTATGCGCGACAACACCAATGGGTCGAGCTTGATGATTCCGGCATTGACATCGACCGCTGCCACCACGAGATGCACACCGAAACCATCGCTGAGCTCTAGTTGGGCGCTGCCACCTTCGGTCAGTTTTATGCTCCGGCTGGAGACCATTTCGTACTGTGTCCACTGCGTTAGCCCGGCGAGTGCTTCGCTCACGCCACGAAGTTCATCACCAATCACTGGATTGCTCTGTTT
Organism: Acidobacteriota bacterium; assembly: GCA_046331425.1. Lineage (GTDB taxonomy): Bacteria > Acidobacteriota > Polarisedimenticolia > J045 > J045 > JANNUT01. The sequence goes on along the minus strand of JAXLQU010000001.1, from coordinate 498,618 downwards.
GGGTTCTCGCGATGCGATGATCAGGCTCACGGTCAGTTCGATCGTGGGTGGCGGGACATCCCAGCCGCTGATCGCCTCGATCACGCGCTGAACGTATTGCGATTCGTCGATGATCGTGATCGCGCGCACCGATTTGGGCGCGCGATACTCGCCACACGGCCCCAACAGGCTAGCCGCGATTTCGGCCGCGTCGTTGACCGCTCGAAACCGAATCGGCACGACCTTGGTGACGAGCCGCTTACCGGCGCATGGATCGGCAGCGGGTACCGATTGAGCCGATGATCGCGGCGCTCCAATCAGTGCCAGGACAGCGAAACACAAGACCGCGAATCGTCGAATCACAGGTCGATCCCTGCGTCGAGGATCAAGGTAAACGACGCGCTTTCTTCATCGGGGGGAACCACCGTTACGACGCGAGCACTGTCCTCTGAATAAACACGCTCGACCACGGCGGGGCGTGGCGAGGCTTGATGGCGCGCAACTCGGCGAGTTGTTGAGTTTGCCGCTGGGGGCGCTCCGTCGCGTACTGCGAAAAGTCCTGCCACACCCAAGACGACCGCAGCGGCGACGATCCAACCGGCTCGACGCCGCGCGAGACCAAGTTCTCTCTGACGAATGGATGCCGCGGTGGGAAGCGACATCTTGGCAAAGCGCGGCGGGGCTGGCACGATCTCGGTGGGCGGCAGCGCGTTCAGCAGCGAAAACAACGCCGATGGATCGAGCGCGACGAGTGCCCGACGACACTCGGCACAAACCCCAAGGTGGGCCGCTTCGTCGTGGTCGGGTGACCGGCCGGCAGCAATGTCGGCAATCACCGCCGCCTCGAGATGTGGCCAAGCAGCGTTCGAACTCACGATTCCTCCTCGCCCAGCGGATCGACGCCCAACTCGCCCAGCAGCTTCGGATGACGCTCGCGGAGCCGCGCAGAGATTGCGGCTCGCGCTTGGAACAAGTGATTGCGCACGGTGGAGGGAGCCACACCCAGAACCGCGGCCGCGTCCGTGGGCTCCAATCCTTCGATTCGCACCAACACAAATGCTGCCTTCTGTCGTGGCGCGAGGTCTCGGGTGACGTCCTGTAGCGCGCGTTCGAGCTCGTGGGCCAGCACGCTGTCGAGCGGACCGCGACCGAGGCTCTCCGGTTCGGGGACGAACGCCACGGGAGTTTCCGGGCGAGCGCGGCGGCGCCGGATCGCATCGAGGGCAAGGTTGACTGTCATGCGGTAGATCCAACCGTCGAGGTCTTCCCCGAGTCGAAATCGCGAGAGGTTTTCCCACAAGCGAAGGCACGCGCGTTGTGCGACATCCTGTCCCTCCTCCCGGTCAGAAGTGATGCGCCAGGCAATACGGAAGATCCGATCCCAACGCGGCCCTATCAGCGCGTCGAAAGCCTCCCGATCCCCTCGGGCCGCCCGTCCGATGAGTTCGAGGTCTTTTTCGGTCATCGGCGAGTGCGATCTTTCGGCGCACCCCTCCCTACGCCCACCCCCCGGCTCGCGTCTAGAGGCCGGAACGGGTCCCAACCCCGTTCGGGCCAGGGGCGGAGGTGCCCGTCCGAATCGCTCAATAGATAGAGGTCAGGCTGAGGAGTCAGGCGACCGATCCGGTGAAGCGTGATACCTCGGCGGCGGAGGGAGGCGTGAACGGCAGCGAAGCGTCGGCTCGGAACCGCGGCGAGGAGTTGGTAGTCGTCCCCCCCGTGTATCGCGTGCCGCAACGCCTCGGCCGGGTCGGGGACGAGGCGGCAGACCGCAGGATCGATTGGAATTGCGCTGAGGTCGATCCGGAAACCGCAGGCCGAGGCGCCCGCTAATCGCGGCGCATCCAGCCCCAGTCCATCGGACAGATCGATCAGCGCCGAGGCACCGCGAGCGAGCACGCGCGCAGCGTCAAGCAGGGCTCGGGGACGCCGAAGGCGACGAATCGCGATCGCCGCGGCGCGACGCGCCGCCGGCGACCTCGCCACGCGGACCCGCGACTCGACCACCGCTAAGCCAAGCGACGCACCGCCGAGCGAACCGGTGACGCACAACCAGTCACCCGGCCGTCCCGTGCTCCGCAGTACCGGTCCGCCAGGCCACGGAGTCCCAACAACGGTAACCGCGAGCGTGGTCGCGCCGTCATCCGCATGGACGGTGTCGCCGCCGAGGAGCGGAACGCCCCGTCGCTTGCAGGCTGCTCGAAACGACCGTAGGAAGTTGGCGAGGCGCGCGAGTGCAGTGCCGGAGCTTGGCCACGCAAGTCCCAGAAACACCGCTTCGGGCCGAGCTCCCATCGCGGCGATATCGCTCAGGTTCACTTCGAGGGCTCGAACGGCGACATCAGCCGGCTCCATCAAGTCCCATCGGAAGTGCTGCTTCTCGACGAGCAGATCGACCGAAATCACGCGCACCGGTTTGCCTGGTAGAACGGCTGCGTCGTCCCCGATACCAACCATCGCGCTGGGCGTGGAACTGCCGAAGAGCCGCTTCAGCTCCGCCACGAAACGGTTCTCACCTTCTGCCAACGGATCGGCGCGCACCGCGTGATTCTCCACACCCGTACGCCCGAAAGCGAACCGACACAGCACTCGGCGCGTCCCGACGCCGATACCCCGAGGCGATATCCGGGGACGGTCTACCTATTTCCGCCGCCAACGCCTTGTGATTTCGGCGGTCAGCGCGCACGGAATTAAGTATGACGTCCCCGGATTTAGGTGTGACGTCCCCGAATTTGGGGTGAGGGCTGCGGTGGGGTGCGAGGGCGGCGCGGACGCCGCCCGTGCGTCAGATCACTCCCTGCCGTCGAGGATGTTGCCGAGACCTGTACCGAAGAGCGAACCCTCTTCCTTACGCCCACCCGTTTGCGGCGCGGCACGGTAGATGCGATCGGCCAAACGGGAAAGCGGTAACGATTGCAGCCAAACCTTACCGGGTCCTGTCAGTAGAGCATTGAAGATCCCCTCACCACCGAAGATCGCCGTCTTGACCTTCCCGACGTACTGGATGTCATACGAAACTGACGGCTGCAGCGCGACGAGACATCCGGTATCGACTCGCAGTTGCTGCCCGGGTCCCAGATCGAGCGGATGAATCGATCCGCCCGCGTGAACGAACACCAGTCCGTCACCTTCGAGCTTCTGCATGATGAACCCTTCACCGCCGAACAACCCTACCCCGATCTTTTTTTGGAACGCGATCCCGATCGAAACGCCGCGCGCCGCGCACAGGAACGAGTCACGCTGACAGATCAACGTCCCGCCCATCGCTTTGAGATCCATCGGAATGATCTTGCCGGGATAGGGAGCTGCAAAGGCAACCCTGTGTTTACCGGCCCCTTTGTTACTGAATACCGTCGTGAACAGTGACTCTCCCGTCAGTAGACGCTTCCCTGCCCCGAGCAGAGCCCCCATCAGGCCAGGCTTCTGAGATTGACTGCCATCGCCGAACACGGTGTCCATGTCGATCCCGTCGGTCATGTACATCAAGGCGCCGGCTTCAGCTACAGCGCTCTCGCCCGGATCGAGTTCTACTTCGACGAACTGCATATCATTGCCGTGCAGCGTGAAGTCGATATCGTGCGCCGTTCTGCCGCCTGGCATCGCGGGCGGCGGCGCCGCGCTCGAGGACGCCCCTGCCGCGAACTGCGGAACCTGACCGAGAGGGGTCCACTGCGACATGCCCGGACCGAAGACCAGCGTTTCGCGGCTGATCGTGCCATTTCTCAAGTTGCTCACAACGTCATCGGCGCTGACCGGGCCGACAGAGGATCCACCAATCGCCATGTACCAAACCTGCTCGCTCGCCATGACAGTCCCTTTCTTCGACAATTCGTTACGACGCTGCGGCTGCCTTCAATCGTGCTGCGGTTTCGCTTTCGATCCGACCCACGGTCTCCGCGTCAAGCAGTAGCAAGCTCGCCAACTGCGAGAGGTACAGTCGCTCCGTGCCGCTCACACCTTCATCGGCGTGCACCACCGTAAACGCCAAGCGATACAACTGCTGCTTGTGATCGGGATCAACGACTCCGGCCACGATCTCTCCCAGTGGAATGTTGCGCTGCATCTCGTCATGAACGACGGCCTCAGCGCCGGCGTTGCGCGCTTCCGACAAGATCTGCTCCGCTTCTGCGGCGCTCAAATTGCCGTCGGCGCGCGCGGCAGACAGCGTCAATCGCAACACACGCAACGCTTCTGTCGGTAGAGTCGATGGCGTCGCCCACGGTGCACTAGGAAGTGGTGGAGGAATCGGCGGCGGGCCGGACGGCCCGACGCCCGAGGGAGGGGGTGTTGGACTCGAGGTCTGCTGACTGCTTTTCCAGGTTTCGTAGAGTCCCCACGCGACGCCGGCGATACCAATCACCGCCGCCGGATTGCGTAGGCCGGCCGAAACGACGCTGCCGGTGATCCCCTTCTTTCTTCGTTTGCTCGAGCCGACGGCGCCGCCGAGTACGGAGCCGAGCAGTCGTTCGATATCCATCGGTGCTTCTCCCGCCGCGTTGCGAACGCGGTTCGGCCGAGATGAAACACCGAAACCGCTGCCGATCGCCAGTCGCTGCGATCGGTGGTTGCACGCGCGGCACGATCGGACCTGCGCTGCTGCGGTGATCAGCGGCGGGGGGATCGCACCAGAGCGGGCTCTTCCCGCGCGGCCTTCCGCGCCGCCTTGTTCGTGTGCTTGGTCCGCTCAGGGGAGGTTCCGACCGGCAGCAGTGCGATGTCGAGAACCTCACTCATTTCCTCCGCCAGGAAGAACTTCAGATCACGCGTCGCTGTCTTCGGCAGTTCGCCCAGATCTCGCTCGTTGCTCTTGGGAAGAATCACCAGCTTGGCCCCGGCACGGCGCGCGGCGAGCACCTTCTCCTTGACTCCACCGATGGGCAACACGCGGCCACGCAGAGTGATCTCACCGGTCATCGCTACATCGCGTCGTACGGGCCGATTGGTCAACACCGAGACCATCGCGGTGCCGATTGTGATGCCGGCGGAAGGGCCGTCCTTCGGTATCGCCCCTTCCGGAACATGGATGTGCAAATCGGTTTCGGTGAAGTTCTCGTCGTTCAGGCCGAGTGAGTCCGCTTGGCTGCGTGCCCAACTCAGCGCCGCCTGCGCCGATTCCTTCATCACGTTGCCAAGATGACCCGTCAGCGTGAGCCGCCCTTTCCCCTTCATGCCGATCGCTTCGATCGAGAGCACGTCACCACCGGCGGCCGTCCACGCCAGCCCGGTTACGACGCCGATGCTCGCGCCTTGCAGCGTCTCCTCGGCGGTCGGCGGCGGTGGGCCCAGATACGATTCGAGTGCTGAAGCCGCAATGCGCGTCGGCGCGTTACGTCCTTCGGCCACCCGCCGCGCCACCTTGCGACAGATCGCGGCAAAGCGGCGCTCGAGGTTTCTCAATCCCGCTTCGCGCGTGTAGTGCTGAATCAGTTCCCTGACGGCGCCTTCGCTGAAACGAACACGATCAGCCGACAATCCGTTCTCGGAAATCTGTCGCGGCAGCAAGTGCCGCGTGGCGATGACCAGCTTCTCTTCCTCGGTGTAGCCGGGGATCCGAATCACCTCCATGCGGTCGCGAAATGCAGGATGGATCGTGTCCATCAGATTCGCTGTGGCGATGAACATCGTCTGCGACAAATCGAACGGCACGCCGAGATAGTGATCGCGGAAGTTGTGATTCTGCTCGGGATCCAACACCTCGAGCAGTGCGGCCTGTGGATCGCCTCGGAAGTCGTTGGCCAGCTTGTCGACTTCGTCCAGCATCATCACGGGATTGCGCGTGCCGGCCTGACGGATCGATTGGATGATCCTGCCAGGCATCGACCCGATGTAGGTACGACGATGCCCACGGATCTCCGCTTCATCCCTGACACCACCCAAACTCACCCGCACGAACTTGCGTCCCATCGCGCGTGCGATCGAACGGCCGAGGGATGTCTTGCCGACACCAGGAGGGCCGACGAAGCAGAGAATCGCGCCCTTGTGTTCGGGCCGGAGTTTGCGCACCGCGAGGTACTCCACGATTCGCTCTTTGACCTTCTCCAGGCCGTAGTGATCGTCGTCGAGAATGCCTTGGGCCTGTCGCAAGTCGAGATTGTCATCGGTGCCGACGTCCCACGGCAGCTCGATCAGCCACTCCAGATGATGACGAATCGTGGCGCTCTCGGCTGCGTCGGGGTGCATTCGTTCCAGTCGCCGCAACTCGCGATCGACTTCTTCGCGGGCCGCTTCAGGCAACTTGCGCCCCTGCAGCTTCTCGCGAATCTCCTCGATCTCCTCTTCGAGTTCGGTGCCTTCGCCCAACTCATGGCGAATCGCTTTGAGCTGCTGCCGTAGGTAGTACTCGCGTTGCGACCGATCGATCTCGTCGCGCGCCAAAGAGTCGATCTCGTGTTGCATCGATAGCAGATCGAGCTCGCGCTTCAGTTGCTGCGCAACCAACCGGAGGCGCTCCACAGGATCCACCGTCTCGAGTGTCTCCTGCGCTTGCGCCGCCGACAGATCGAGATTGCTCGCCACCAAATCGGCGAGGCGACCCGGCTCCTCGAGATTGTTGGCGATGACCTGAACCTCGGACGGGAGGTTCTTCCCGAGATTCACGCCTTTTTCGAGCGCTTTCTTGACCGTGCGCATCATCGCTTCGCATTCGGGCTGCGTGGATTTCTCCGGTACTGGCTCGACCAACGGTTCGAGCGTTGCCTGCATGTAGTTGCCCGACGAATCGAACTCTTTCAGTCGCGCGCGGCAGACCCCCTGAACCAAGACCCTGATCCGTTCATCAGGCAGCTTCAACATGCGCATGATCACGGCCACGGTGCCTACGGAATAGAGACCGTCCTGGCTCGGATTGTCCTCGTCGCGTTCTTTTTGCGTGACGAGCAGCACCATGCGGTTGTCGGCGAGTGCGCGGTCGACAGCACGGATGCTGCTCTTCCGCGCGATCGACAGCGGCGCGATGATGAATGGGTACACGACCATGTCGCGCAACGGCAAAACCGGCAGTTGCGAAGGGATCTTGACGGGTTCGCGGGAACGCTCGGTAGTCATCGATGCCTCATTCCGTGGCGATCACGGGGATGGCAACCGGCGCACCGCGCCGATTCGGTACCTTGGGAAGCACAGCACGAAACACACCCTGGCTGAGCGTTGCATGCGCTTTGTGCGTGTTGACGGCGGCGTACAGCGGCACGATCAGATGGAACGGTCCGTACTCGCGTTCATCGTGCAGAACCTCCGAGTCGTCGCTCAGCGCCGGCTCGTGGGCCTCACGACGTCCTTTCAAGATCAGATTGCCGCTCTCTGCGTGAACTTCCAATGTCGGGGCCGCAACACCAGGAAGATCGATCTCGACGATCAGGTCCGATTCGGTTTCCGCAACATCGGCACCAGGGGACCAACTCGAGTTTGGGGTCGCCTCCCCGCCGCGCAGCCGCAGAAGCGTTTCGAACAGCCGATTGATCTCGCTCTGAATGCGAGCCACTTCCAGATGAGTTCCGCGTCCTTTGACGCTCATCGATCCTCCCCTCGGATGCGCGCCGCCGGTCCCGGCCCCAGCAGGTTTCTGAGTTCGTCGAGAAACGCCTCGACATCCTCGAACTTGCGGTACACGGACGCGAAGCGCACGTAGGCCACCTTGTCCAGATCCTTGAGCCTTTCCATCACGAGTTGCCCGATCGCCTCGACCGGCCCCTCGCGGTCGGGCCATTCGCCGACCATCGCCGAGACACTCTCAACGATCTCCTCGAGTGCCTTGCGCGATACCGGACGCTTCTCGCAGGCGCGCAACAGCCCCGCGAGCACCTTCTGCGGTTCGAAGATCTCGCGACGGCCATCTTTCTTGATCACCATCGCCGGCAGCTCTTCGACTCGCTCATACGATGTGAAGCGACGCTTGCAAGCCAAGCACTCGCGACGACGACGGATGTTCTCGCCATCCCGCGACTCGCGAGAGTCGACCACACGATCTCGCTCCGAGGCGCAGTAAGGACATTTCATGACTGCGCACTCGACGGAATCGTGGCGACCGGAGCGGCCAGCCCACCGCGAGCCGCGAAATACCCACCCATGGCGAGCACCGGTATCCACGTCGCGGCATGCACGACCAAGGCCGCGCTCGCCGCCGCATCGGGCGGCGCTCCGAACAGCTTGGTGAGACCCGCAATCATCACCGCGTGATAACTCCCGGCCCCGCCCGGGGTTGGGACCGCAATGCCGAGCGCCAGCATCGGCATCAGAATCAGCGCTGCCCCGGGCGCCAGGTCGACACCGCAGGCCTCGACGCCGAGCTGAATCCCGGCGGCGATCACACCCCAAATCACAACTGTTTCTAGCAGCAGTCTGAGAACACCCATGGGTGTCGCCAGCGCGCCAAGACCAGGCGCGAGAGAACCGAGCCACGTGACCAATCTGCGGCCGACCTTGGTTCGACATCGCTCGGCCCAGCGCGCCATCCCCGTACTCGCGCGCGCCTGATGGCGAGCCGCCCACACGAACCCAACAAGCAGCGCCGCCGCGAGCAACGTAGCGAGCACTCCCGCAGCATGCAGCGTCGTGAGCAATCGCGAGTCCTGAATGCGATCGAGTCCCGAGAGCGTCGCCGGCATCAACAGCCCTACGCCCATGAAAAACAGCAGCCCCAGCAGATCGAAGACGACACGTTCGACGCCGACCGTGGCGAGCGCTGGAGCAAACGGAATTCCGGTGCGTCGCGCCAGCAGTGCCGGCCGAAGGACTTCACCAACACGACCCGGTAACAACGACGCCATGTATCCAATGCTTACCGCGGACAGCAACTCGCCGAATGGCAATGCCCGGCGCACTGGCGTTAGAAAGGTCTTCCAGCGTTGCGCGCGAAGCAGAAGGTGCAACACAACGGTAACGAGCGAGGCTGCGAGCAGCGGGATGCTGGCGGCTCGGATTCGAACCAGCAGTGCATCCGGATCGACATTTCGAAAGGCGAGCCAGAGGAAGAAAATGGCCAGCACCGGACCCGAAATCAGGGTGATGGCACGCCGCACGCCGCCTCCAGGCCTCCCGATGGAGGTGCGGGGACGATAAGTTGCGCACACGGAAAGGTCAATCCGAAAGGCCGAGAAAGCAATTCACACGCCCGGAGGACCGATTCGTCCGCTTGATCGAGCGATCGATTCTAGAAAGCCCGGGTTGGCGTAGCACGAGGCGTTCGGTTGGGCGCCTTAGCCTGGTTCCTGAGGCGGCGCGGCGGCAACGACACGCATGACCGCACCGCTCCGCTTGATCAGCACCTGGCCCGGTTTTCCCCCTTTGGGGCGGGCCAGATGTTTGCGGCGAGCCAGGTGCACGTCCACCGCCTCACCCTTGGGAGCGCGGCTATGGGCCGCGGCCAGGTGTGCGGCGAATCTCAGATCAACCGGGTCTGCGTCCACTCGACCTGCAAGCCGCAGGACGACATGCGCTCCCGGATACGCCTTGACGTGAAACCAGAAATCGTCAGCAGCCGCGATTTTGAAGGTGAGCTGATCGTTCTGACGAGCCGATCGGCCAACGAGCACATCAAGGCCCGAGGGTGAGCGATAGACTCGTGCCGGTCCTTGTTCGTTTCCGCCTCGTTGCGATACGGCGGCGCCCTGCGGTCTGAGATCCGCTTCCCCCGCAGCCAAACCCAGCCGCCTCAGTTCCTGCTCCAGTGCCGCTACCGACTCCGCGTCCAGCGCACCCTCCGAAGCGGCACACAACACCGCGAGTCGAGTCGCACGATGCGCCATCAAGGACTGTCGTTCGGCACGAACGAGGCGCCCCCGATCTAACTTGCGAGCACGGTTGTAGAGACGTTCGGCGAGTTGGGGAAGCGAGGCGCCAGGCGGATCGACGGTCACCGTGATCCAGGCGTCAGCGTCGTATGGGTCTGGCACCGAGATCATCCGATCCTCGTATCGGATCGCATCGCGTGGTGCCGAGAGCAGCGCGTCGGCATGCCGGCGCAACAGTTCCGAATCGGGTGCGGACGCATCCTCCCGAGCGAGCGCGTGTCGAGCGCGATCGACTCGATCGCGTTCACGACGCAACAGCGCGGCGGCGATGTCTCGCCGGCGAGCGAGCAGCCTGTTGGCACGGTGTTCTCGGTCGACCGCGGCGGCATGCTCGATCAGCGGCGCACGTTCTCCCGCCGCAGCGCGCCGACAGAGCGACTCATCGTGGTCGTTCGCCCGTAGATCGAGCAATTCTTGCCGCTGCCGTCGCGACAGTTCGGGAATCGTGTGCTCCAATCGCAGCGCCGCTTCGTCCCTTGCCTCGTGTCGCGCGCGAGCGAGCCAGTCGACCAGCGCTTCGATCCATGGCGTCACGTCATCGCGAAACTGATCCTCGGCGGGGATGCGCACATGGGCCGCGGGCGGCAGCGTGCGAGGCATCTCATCGACTGTTTCCAGCACCAGGACGGCATCACCCGGCGGTGTGGCGGTGAAGACAAGCCGTGCGTGCGCGGTACACAGTTCGACCGAATCTCCACGAAGCGCGAAGCGGAGTGCATCGACGGTATGAGTGCGCATCGCGTTGTCGGCCGCAGCGGCCAACTCGGGCCAGATCCCGCGCCCTCCTTTGAGCTTGGTTGGAAACTCCGACGAGGCCAAGAGCAACCCAGCCTGCGAGAGGCTGTCGATTCGCAGCCCTGCACGCTCATCCAACGCAATGTGCAACCCTGTCCGATCGACCGGCATGACGCGCGAAATCCGCGCTCCCAGTGACTGCTCGCGTACATCGCGAAACAAAAGCAGCCGCGCCAGGAGATTCAACATGTGATACGAGCCGGCGGTGGCTGACTCGACGCCGCGTTATGGGCGGGCCACTGCAGCCCGCCCCTAACGCTAATGCGTGGTGGACGGCTTGAGGACGTCGGACATCGCCTCATCGACTTCTTTTTCGACCTTGGCGGACACCGACTTGCTCGCTTCAGCCAACTCGCTGATTACCAGGGCGCGCGCACGATCGAGCATCTTCCGCTCACGATACGAAAGCGTCTTGATCTGGTTGAGGTACGTGAGGTTTTTCAACACCTCCGCCACCTGCTCGAGATCGCCGGATCGAAGCTTGTCCTGGTTTTCCTGGTAGCGGCCCTTCCAGTCGCTGGGGACATCGACCTTGGCGGTTCGCAGTTTGTCCAGAACCTGCTTGACCTTCTGCTTGGAGACCAGCTTGCGCAAACCAACGGCGGAGCTGTTCTCGACCGGAACCATGACGACGCTATCGCTGGCGAGAATCTGCAAGCTGATGAACGTCGTGCTCTGCCCGCCATAAGGTAGCAGGCGGATCTCCTTCACGACGCCGACGCCGTGGTTCGGGTACACCACCTTGTCGCCTACCTTGAATTTCAAGGCTGGGCCTCCCTTTGTCTCGCCCGCAGGACTGCGGCAAACCGCTCGAGCGGTTCACGATCACGCTCCGAGCCCACGGCGAGCGCGTTGATTCTAAAGGGGATGTCGCCGTTCTACAACCGCTTACCTGCAATCATCGTGCGGTTCTTCTCGGTTTACGGTCCGAACGGGTCCATCCGCGATCGCCTCGCCATATCTAGTCGGCGCCTTTTTCCTGGGCGCGTGCCTTTTCGTCAGATTGAGTGAGAATCCGCCGCATGCCACCCCGCCATCCCCTGCCGGTCGACCCCTGTTTGGTCGTCGCAAACCGCGATGGTCGCGTCTTCGAGATTCCGGAGCTCCTTGCGTTGGGTCGATCCGGCGGGACCGCTGTACGAGTTCATCCAGCAGAGTTCATCCCGCTACCTCAGGGAACGCTCCTTTTTCATCTTCCAGGCCGGCAGCCAATTGGTTGGGATCCTCGGTCGGGTCGCCCGACGACCTTGGTCGAATATCAAGGTACGCCACTATGCGCGGCCGCCTGTTTTCTTCCGCCGGCCTTCACGCACCTCTATCTCTCTGCCTGGGAGCGCGAGGCCGGAGCGCTGCCGCTTCCGCTCTACGCCTATACGGCGATCGCCTGGCGCAACGGATCGTTCGTGACCCCGGCGGTCCGAGTCGACCCTGACGAGCGCCAGGAAGTCTCGAACTTCGACACGGAGGAAATCGAGCGTCGAGCGGACGCGATGCTTCGATCGCAGCCGGGTAATCGTCTGGTGGAACACCTCGTCAGAAACTGCGCGCTCACCTACTGCTGCCCGGCCGCGCGGAACTTCGTGATGGGGCGGTTCGAGGCTCCCATGCCCACGAGCCCCGCCTGCAACGCCGACTGTGTCGGGTGCATCAGCTTCCAACCGTCCGACGAGATCCCGGTGACGCAGCCGCGTTTGACCTTCCAGCCAACCGTCAACGAGATCGTGGAGATGGCGACCTCACATCTGACGGCCGCCGACAGAGCGATCGTGAGCTTCGGCCAAGGCTGTGAGGGGGAACCGTTGTTGCGTGCCGAGGTGCTCGAGGAATCGATCCGCAAGATCCGCGAGCGGACCAAACGGGGCACCGTACACATCAACACGAACGCCAGCCGGCCTGATGTCGTGCAACGGCTGGTAGCGGCGGGGCTCAATAGCATCCGGATCAGCCTGAACTCCTGCCAGCCGAAGTTCTACGACCGGTACTATCGGCCGCGCGGTTACGGCTTGGATCAGGTGCTCGAGTCCGGCCGCGCGGTGGCGCACGCAGGCGGGACCGTTTCGTTCAACTACTTCATCTTCTCCGGGCTGACCGACACCGAGGACGAGTTTGCCGCTCTGCACGCCGCAGTTGCCAAAGCGGGAACTCACGTGATTCAGGCTCGCAACCTGAACATCGATCCCGATCTCTATCTCGGAGCGCTCGGGTTGCCCTTGACGATGGCTCCGGGATTCGGCCTGACCCGATGGTTCAAGCGCGTGCGCAAGACCTGGCCGACGATGCGGTTCGGCTATTTCAACCCGCCTCGCGAAGGGGGTCCGTTCAAAGCTCGACCCGTTAGCCCCGGGTTGCGCTAAACTCCCCGGCCGTTCCAAGAAATCCGACGTGCCGAAGTGGCGGAACTGGCAGACGCACCGGATTCAAAATCCGGCGAGCTAATCACTCGTGTGGGTTCGATTCCCACCTTCGGCACCACCGTCGATCGCTTCCGACGCAGCGGGCAGTTGCCCTCTTTCGCTTCAATCCGGCCATTCCCCTCCCGATAGTGACGTCTAGTTTTGTGACGCTGCACGGACGCGCGTCGGGTCGAACCGTACTCGGCGACGAGTTCCCGCTCGCCGTCGGACTGTTCGAGATCCGACACCACTGACACAAACTCGCAATAGCAACCTCACGACGTGCCGCGCGGCCGCGGCCGGTCAGCACCGCGCTCGTTCTGGATCGGTCATTCGGACCGCATGACAGATCGGCATGCCACTTGCTGTTTGCACCGGTTGGCGACAACCGCCTGCACGCGCCGCTAGCACGTGCTCGGTGGCTCACCCGATCCCGGGAACCAATATTCCGAGCGGGGGAGTTTGCCGGGATGAGGTGTGCCGCGATGAGACGAATGAACCGCGTTCGAAGCACTCACCCGCAACGCTGGCACGGTCAGCGCGGATTCAGTTTGCCTGAGTTGCTTGTATCGATGGCGTTGATCGGGATCATCGCGGGAGTCGGCTTCTATACCGTCAACACCGGCAACTGGAGATGCTCGAGCGCGGCGGCCGAGATCGCTCATCGACTCGAGTACGCACGCAGCCGCGCCGTGCTCGACGGCCACGACTACGTCGTTCAGTTCAACGCCGCAAACAACACTTTCGATGTGATCGGCGACAAGAACAACGATGGTGACTACGACTCAGCGATCGGCGAGACGCTCAGAACGTACCCTGTCTCCGCTGCCGGCAGCGGAATCCAGTTCGGGTTTGTCGCCGCTATCGACGATATTCAGGGCGACTCGATGGCAACCGCTCTCGCGCTTTCGGGTAGCCCTCCAGCGGTGACGTTCTCTCGCTTGGGCAGTTCCACAAGCGGCACGATTTACGTGATCCCCACTGAAGACGCGGCTAACGCCTACCCCGGGCACATGCGAGCGATCACGGTAACCGCCGCGACTGGCCGCGTGCGCCGTTGGGAATACAACGCGGCATCGGCAACTCCCGGACCGTGGAGGCTGGAGCGATGAGCGATCAAACGACCAACCAGGCGATCGCGCGCGACCAACAAGGGATGACCTTGGTCGAGGCGCTGGTCGCGATCGGGATCTTTGGCATTGCGCTGTTGGGCCTCAACGCGTTGATGGTTGGAACTCTCCGCACTTCGGAACTGGCGAAGGACTTCTCCACCGCGCGTTTTCTGGCCTCGCAACGACTGGAACAGATCAAGAACGCGCGCTACCAAGACGGCGATCGCGATGCGTTCAACGACACGACCGACCCGTGCACCGATATCGACGAAATCAAGTCCTCGCTTTGGCACGACGAGGACTATGGTGAGGTCGATCTGCTGAATGGAACGCGCTGGACCTACAACACGTCGTGCGCCAACGTCACCGATATCAAAGCAACGCCGTTCAAGTATGTGCGTGCTACCTACCCATCGACGCCGCAGGGCGACCACGACTTCCAGGTCAACCATGACCAGTACAAACGCTTCCGGCGTGAGGTCTACATCGTGGATTCCGCGAACGTGACCGACTCGATCGTCCGGGTGTCGCTCAGCGGGTTGAGCGCCACCGCGCGCGACACGGTGAACACCGAGACCGAGCCTTCCTCCGAAGCGAACCCGGCTACGAACTTCGTGAAGTACGCGCTGGTGCGGGTCAAGTGGAAGGACAGTCACGGACGCCCGCACCACGTAACGCTATCGACCGAGAAGGCCTTCTACATTCCGGCTTACTGAGGCAACCATGGCGACGCAGCTGATTGCAGATCGGGAACGCCGTAGCGAGTCCGGTTTCTCGCTGGCCGAGTTATCGGTGGCGCTGGCCATCGTCTCGATGCTTTTCCTGGCAGCTCTATCGATGCTGGCGCTGGATCAGAAGATCTACGCCAAGCAGGATCAAGCGCTGGAAGCGGTGCGCGAAGGCCGTCATGCGCTCGAGTCGATGGAGCGTGACCTGCTGATGCTCGGCTACCAAGTCGACACTCAGACAACCGCCGATCTTGGAGCCGATGGCACGTTGAACACCAACGACGACATCCTGGGGCAGGCTCAGATCGTCTATGCCGCGCCGTTTGATTTCACCTTCAACGCCGATATCTCTCAGCAGAACGACGCCATCCAGGATGGCTCCGCCAACGACACAACCCCCAACGGATACGCCCCGGTGACGTTCTACACCGGTGCCGAGACGGTGCGTTTCTCACTCGATTCCAATGACGACGGTACGGTCAACGCCAGTGATCACGGTGATGAGCCGGAAGAAGCCGTCAGCCCGAATCCCGGCCTGTACGCTCTGAATCGTGAGGTCTATTCCTCGGTCGGCGGCACCAACAGCAAAGAGTCGGGGCCTGTGGCGTTGGTTCGCGGGCCGGTTGCCTATCCGAGCGGCGCCAAGGCAGTCCCGCTGTTTCAGTACTGGGGCTACTTCGACGCCGACTCTGCGCTCGATCTGTGGGGTGACACCGGAGCGGGTGGCGGAATTTCCGGCAACGGAGTACTCGAAGCGGGTGAAATCAACGCGCTCGGCCCGGTTGTCGACGAAGATCTGGACAACGACAACACCATCGATAGCGGTGAAGACAAGAACGGCGATGGCGTGCTCCAACGGCGCATCACCGACCTGATCAAGAAGGTCGATGTGCACGTAACGACCGAGTCGACGGTCATCGACCAGGACTACTACGATGCGGTCCGTTCTTCGAGCGCCAACAAGTTCAGATTCAGAGTCGCCACCATCAGTACTCAGGTAAAACCGCGCAACATCGATTTGCCGGGTGGTTCCTGTCGGGACAAACCGGAACCGTCGTCGTCGGTAACGGTGGCCAATGCGTGCCCCGATCCGCTGGCGGACGGGATCGTGGATGTGAACTGGGCGCTCTCCTCCGATGACGGGGGCGGCGAGCAGGACGTCGCGAAGTACATCCTGTTCCGTACCGATCAAGACAATCTGTTCAGCCCCACGCCGTATGACGAGGTCGAGGCCGGTATCGCGACGTGGCAGGACAATCAGATCAACATGCGCACGTGGCCTCCGGTTCAGTACTGGTACAAGGCCCGCGCCATGGACTGCACACCGGCGCTTTCAGATGGTGATCCTGTCGGTGGTGCCTATCCACCGCTGGTCGGAGCGCACTACCCCGCCAACATCAAACTGCTGGATGTACCGGGCGACTCCGGTGATCAGATCGACGTCCAGTTCGATCGCTCGCCCGACGATCCCGGTAACTCCACAGGTTACGGCGGCGCGGTCACGGACTATCACGTCTACCGCTCGATCAACGAAGACTATCGATGCGTTCCTCCGGCAAACAAAACGGCGATCTCCGCCGACGGATCGGACGTATACACCTACCGCGACAACGCAACGAACTCAACGTCGGGCCCCACGTATGGGCCGCTCTTCTACTACTGGATGAGGACCAAGGACGACCAGGAGTCGATGTCGCCCTATAGCCCGCGCTACTGTGGCCGCGCCTATCTCGGTCCGACGTTCCCGCTCGATCAACATGCGCGCGGCACCTACTGGAACGGCTCGGATCACCCGATCGAGGTCTACTTCTCGACCAATCCAGCCAACGAGGCGGCGGGCTATCCGCGTCAAGCGACCGCGTACAACATCTATCGGTCGCACGACATCGATGGCGACGGAACACGTGATTCTCTGGTTGACGACTCCGCCGGCTACACCGCTTCGGATCTGGCCGGCACTGCCTATTACCAGGGGCTGGTCTGGACAGTTGGCCGCAACGGCTTGGCGGATGTGAAGCAAAGCACGGATGGCGGCTATGCCTGGCGCGATGTGGGAGATATCTCCAGCGATGACCTCAACGCAATCTCGTTCGGCTCGAGGCTCGATGGCGTGGCGGTCGGTGCGGCGGGCGTCGTTTTGTTCACCGATGATGGCGGGCTGGTCTGGAATGCGCCGCCGAGCGGAACGGTTGCAGAACTGCACGACGTCGCTCACTTCGATGCGCAGACGGTGATCGCGGTCGGGAACGCCGGCACGATCCTACGTTCGACCAACGCAGGGCAGAGTTGGGTTTCGATCTCGTCCGGTGTCGGCGACGACCTCGACGGCGTCGCCATCGTTGGCGATACCGTGTTTGTCACGGGCGACTCGGGTGCCGCGCTCCGCAGCACCGACCGAGGCCTGACGTTCACGCCGATGGTCTTCACCACCGACACGATGCGCGGCGTGTGCGCCGTCAAGGAAGGCGGCGGTTCGGTCACGGTGTGGGCCGGCGGACAAGATCAAGTCTTCAAGTCGATTGACGGCGGTGACACCTGGACCGCAATCGCGATGGGCGCCGGCAAGATGAGCGTCGCGTGTGCACCGGCTGGGCGCGTTGTCGTCGTGGCGCCGGACGCCGACAAGATCTACACATCGACCGACGGCGCGACCTTCGCGACGGCCGGTGTCGCCACGTATCAACCGATCGATGCCGCCTTCCTCGACGAGAGCATCGCCTTCGTCGTCGACAGGGCAGGACAGTTGCATCGCTGGAATGCCGACAACACCTGGACCAACACCACCGTCGACGCCCTGATGCAGCTCACCGGCGTGGCGCTGCGCCCCGAGATCGTTTGGGAAGACTCCACTACGCGCACTGCTGCGAGCGGGACTCCGTACTACTACGTGGTGACGGCCTCGTACTACGCAAGCAGCGCGTTGGACGGTGAGTGCGGAGTGCTTCCGGACCGCTCATCGACCGTGGAAATACCTGACGACAACGTGCCCCAAATCTTGGTCGATTCGTGCAACAACTTCGAGCTTGCCGTGAGGATGCCGTGATCGAGCCAAGGGAGATGCGGCTTATGAATCGCCTACGACAACAAACGGGTTCGGCGCTGGTCGTGGTGCTCTTCGTCATCTCTGGGCTCACGCTCATGGGCTTGGCGCTGCTTGGCTCATCGACGCTCTCGCTGAAGAGCGCCGACGCCAACAAAGACGATGCCGAGATGTTCTATATCGCCGAAGCAGGCCTCGATCGGATGGTCGGGGACGTCACCTGCTCGCTGGTCGGGACACCGAATCTGGACCACATCTTCGACAACTACGTAATGCTGCACCTGACGCATGGCCGCACCCGTGGTGTCGATGGCGTCGCAGGGACCGGCGACGACTCCGGGCGTGATTACCTGAACACCGTGCATGGGCGCGGTACGTATACGATCGATATTCTCACCTACCCGACCACGATCGAGGCCGCAAGACAGCAGGAATACGTCGATATGAGCATCAAGTCGACGGCGACGCTGGATGGCCGCACCAAGAGCCTGACATCCGTGATTCGA
The DNA here is from genome assembly GCA_046331425.1 of Acidobacteriota bacterium. Lineage (GTDB taxonomy): Bacteria > Acidobacteriota > Polarisedimenticolia > J045 > J045 > JANNUT01. Next base: position 480,280 of record JAXLQU010000001.1, on the reverse strand, counting down.
CTCAAGCTGGTCCCGTCGCGCGTGTTCGACAACGCCTACTTCATGAACAACTTCGGCTGGATGAGCGGCTGGTCTTGCGGTTCGCTGTACTTTCACGGCAACCTGCGCGCCAACGGTGATATCCGACTCTACGGATCGTGCGTTCGTGGTCGCGGCACCCCGTACTTCGAGAAGATCGTCGGCAACGATCTGATCCACCAACTGCACGCCGGTGGATTGGTAGCAGGAAAGCGGGTCATTCAAGCGCAGAACTGCCAAGGCGACTTCGGAAACAGCGCCAACTGGCACGAGTACCAGGATGTCGTGCCGATGCCCAACCTGTCGGATTTGTCGATCTACGTGAAGACCGCGCGTGAGTGGAACGGCGGCACCGCCGGACCGGATGGCATCTGGGGTACGCCCGACGACACTGGCGGAAGCTACATCAAGGCCTGGGATTCGAAACTCAATCGCTATCGAACCTACTACGGCTGCATCGGCTGCAACGTCGGCCCGGATGGGATTTGGAATACCGCCGACGACATGTACGGGCGAGATGGTTTGGTCAATACCGACGACGATGAGTCTCCCTTCATGGTATTCGATGGCTCCGTGCAGCCGGTCATCATCAACGGTCCGGTCGTCATCGGTTCTCCCGGTGTCGATGGTATCTGGAACACCGCCGACGAATGGGACGCAGCCGGCTTGCGCCCGATGACCGGTGGCGTCGTGATCGCCGGTCGCGTGTCGGGCCAGGGTAGCGTCTACACATCCGGGAACATCTACATCAACAAGGAACTCCGCTACGACCTGCCACCGATCCCTCATCTTCCAGGGTCGACGGCCAATCCTGCCGGCGCCGGCTACGGGAACGTCGCGAGCACCACCTATGCGACGATGACCGAGGCAGCGATCGAGGGTTGGCGCAGTCTGCGACAGTCGACGGCCCCAGCGGGAACTTATCGCGTGCGCGATGCAGATCTGATCGGAATGTTCGCACGCGAGAACATCATCGTTGGCCGTTTCACCAACGGAAGCTATTGGGGCAGCGTCGATTCGTGGCTGGCGGATGCCGACAACCAATCGAAGGAAGACTTGGGCAAGGACAATCTGCCCAACACTGGAGATACCTGGGAAAACAACAACGTTTGGAACGTCAAGTACTTCGGCGCCGATGGCGAGAATCAGTGCGGTTCCGGCCTCGTGCCGGCCGGATACAACGTTGGCGACGTGATCCCCGGTTCGGGCGAAGACATCGATGGTGACGGACGCTTTGATGACCGCATCCAACGCGGCAGCCTGAACGTATTCGGAACGCCGTCGGCAGGGTCTTCCAGCTTCGCCTTCCCCGAGAACATCAACGATCGTCTCAACAGCGGGGCTGCCGACCCGAACACGGCTGCAAAAATCGACACCGACGCCGACGGCAAGATCTGGCGCGGCAGCCCGCTCTGGCTCGACAACGCCAACAATCATCGTTGGTCCGAAGTCGCTGCCGATCCGCCGACGATGAACACCATGGCCGGCGTGATCTACACCAATCACGCGGTGGCCGGTGTGTATTTCAAGGGATCGTCGGGAATCATGGAGAACTACGGCGCGTTCGTGTCGCGCATCGAAGCCACGGTGGGCAGCAGCATCACGATGTTCACTCACGATCCTCGTCTGCTCGGTGGAGCCCGCGACTTCGGACTGTATCTGCCTCGTGAAAAGGCGGTGGAGATCCGTAACTGGAAGGAAGATCTCACCGACTGATGAGCCTTGCACTGCAGCGGTCAGCCTGGCTCATCGCGGCCCTGGTCTCTGCTCTGGCAGTACCACTCGCCGGACTTGGCGATGTGACCACGGGCTGCGCCGCCGGTACGGCGACGGTACTGACCGGCGGCGCGCTCGAGATCTGGCGAAATCGTGGTCAGAGCCGCGTGCGTGGTGCAGGCCTGATCTCCTTGGGCCTCTTGATGTCTGCGGTGGTGACCGCCGGTTCGACGCTCGAGCTCGGCAGCGCCTGGACGATCGCGGCCGGTGCACTGGTGAGCGCCGCGGTACTGGTCGCAGGCCTCTTCGGCTGGAGCCGATCGAGCTCCGCACTCCAAGTCGAATTGGAAAGTCTGCGCAGCCGTCTGGTGAGGCGCGAGGGGGACGTTCGCGCTCAAGCCGACCGGATTCGTCAACTCGATCTGCACGATAACGCGACCGGCGTCCTGAACCGTCGCGGGTTCGCACTCGGCGCGGAGAGCGCACTGACGCGCTGCAACGCATTGCGCGAGCCGGCCGCTTTGATACTGATCGAGTTGTCGGAGCCGCTCGCCAGTGTCAGCGGCGGCGCGGGCGCCGCACACGCAGCGCGGCTGTCGCGCGCTGTGAATCGTGCGTTGCGGGGCTCGGACCTTGTCGGTCGCTGGGATGACCGCACGCTGGTAGCACTGCTCCCGCAATGCGACGACTCGGGCCCCGCGTTGGAGCGACTGCGTGGAGGGCTGTTGGAGCTGATCGGCGACGCCTGGAGCTGCAGCGGAATCTCTGTCGAGGCCGACGGTCCATGGCCGGAGGTCGAAGGTCTTGTCGCGGCTGCGCAGACGTCATTGCAACGTCACGAATTGCGAGGCCGCGTCCTCCCCTTCCGAGCAGCGGAGAGCAGGGCGCTGGCACATCGCGATTGAGTGGTGCCAAAACAAGCCAGAAAAACAAATCGGGTCACCGTTACCGATGACCCGAATCGAGCAATCAGGTTGGATCGATCGGGTCAGACCCCGAACGAGCTTCCGCAGCCACAACTGGTCTTGGCGTTCGGATTGCGAACCACGAAGCCGCTCGCCTGAAAATCTTCGACGAAGTCGACCGTTGCGCCGCGCAGGTACTGCATCGATGCCGGGTCGCAGGCGACGGGGAACCCTTCCGCCAGGAACGTGAAATCGACGTCGGCCTGGGCGTCATCGAAGACGAAGCCGTAGTTGAACCCCGAGCAGCCACCGCCCTCGATGAAAACGCGGAACGACTTACCCACGAACTCTGGGTTTTCTGCTTGGAACGCTCGCAGTTTGGCGACGGCGGCAGCGGTCACCGTGAACTCTGGCGCCGCGGGTGGAGGCCCGGCGGGAGACTGGCTGGGCTGGATTGACGGTTGAGTGGCCCGGTGAGTCTCTTGAGCCTGTGGGGCCTGTTCTGTCTTGTGAAGCTCGTTGGCCGACATGTAGCGGATCCTCCTCCTGGCGCGTCGAGCACAAGGGTTTTTGGCGACTCAGGGAGTCTAACGACCGCACCAAGGCTTGTCCAGACTTGGAGTTCGTTAACCGTGGCAGAGGGAGGACCCTTGTATATTGACCCGCTTGATAACCACGCAAACAGGGCGCAGGGCAAACAGCGGCGGGCGCACGCGACGAGTGCCGGCCATGCCGCGCTGCGCGAGGGGAACTCAGTAGATGGCAGCCCTGAAACGGGTGGTGATCACGGGGATGGGCGCCGTATCGTCGATCGGCACCGGGCTGCAGGCGATCGAAGAGTCTCTGCGTGCGGGGCGCTCAGGGATCGTGTCGGTCCCAGCTTGGAAGGAACTCGGGATCGCATCGCACATTGCGGGACTTCCCGAAACCGAGCCGCAGTCATCGCTCGTGACACGCAAGATCGAGAAGTCGGCGTCGTCGTGCGCCCTGATGGCGCTGCGAGCCACCGATGAGGCATTGAGAACCGCAAGCTTGCTTCCCAGCGACGTCCGCGGCACCAACATCGCGGTCTTGATTGGGTCGGGAACAGGCTCGTCGATGCGCAACTTCACATCGGCCGAGGCGCTGCAACGGACGCGGTCGACTCGCCGTGTTCATCCCTTCACCGTACCGCACGTGATGGGCTCGACGGCTGCAGCAAACGTCAGCGTTGCCTTGGGTACGTTGGGCGAGAGCTGGTCTGTCAGCTCGGCTTGCTCCACCGGCTCTCATGCGATCGGGATCGGCAGTTTGTACGTCCGTACTGGACGATACGAACGCGTGCTGGCGGGGGCCTCGGAGGAGATCGACTGGATTCATGCGGGGCCGTTCGACACGATGCACGCACTCTCGCGCGGATTCGTCGAGAACCCAACTCTCGCCTCTCGCCCGTTCGACCGCGATCGAGATGGATTCGTGATCAGTGGCGGTGCCGGCGTGGTGGTGTTGGAGGAACTGGAACTGGCGCTGAACCGCGGTGCGACGATCTACGCGGAGGTTGTCGGCTGGGGCAGCAACTCGGACGGCTTCGACATGGTCGCTCCAATGCCCGAGGGCGCCGCCGATGCAATCCGTCGAGCTCTCCGCGACGCCGAACTCGCTCCCGAGCAGATCGAGTATGTGAATGCCCACGGGACATCGACACCGCAGGGTGATCTTTCAGAGGCAACGGCGATGAAGACTGTGTTTGGAACGCGCCAGCCGTTGGTCTCCTCGACCAAGTCGTCGACGGGGCATGCGATCGGCGCGGCCGGTAGTCTGGAGGTCGTCTATTCGGTGATGATGATGCGGGGTGGCTTCGTGGCCCCTAACCTCAACGTGCACATGCTCGATCAAGGGGCCGAACACTTGAACCTCGCCACCCAGCCAGGACGTTCGCATGAAATCCCGTTCGCGCTGTCGAACAGTTTCGGCTTTGGCGGTACGAATTCCTGCTTGGTACTCAAACGTTGGGAAGGGTATTCCGTGTGAATATCGGAAGCGTGACTCTCGATAACGTTGTCACCCCTAGCGTTGCACTACCCGGCTGGCGACGCCGCGCCGAGGCACTGGCGATTTCCATGATCGGCGGCCTGCTACTCGCCGCCGCGCTGCGCTATCCGGCGGCCGGACCACTGTTGGGGATCGGCTGGGTGGTGCTGGCGCTTCCCGCGGTGATCGAGCGTTGGCGCGCGCCGTTCCTGGGGTGGATGCCAGGGCATCTGCTCGCCTTCATGTACGCGCACTGGCCGATGGCGAAGTTCGGTTGGTATGTCGGGGTATTCTTCACGGCGATCCTGACCTGGAACTACGTAGTCGCGGCGATCCTCGCGCGCGTTTTGGTTCGCCGCACACGGCTTCCGCTGGTGCTTGTATTGCCGCTCGCACTTTGCGCGGGCGAATACTTGCGTCCACTCGGGGTCGGCGACTGCAACATGTATCAGTCCGGAGTGTTTCTTTATGACTATCCGATCCTGATCCAAGCCGCCGATCTGATCGGGTCAGCAGGCCTGAGTTTTCTGTGGACGATCCCGTTTGCTGTCGCTGCCGATTGGTTGCGTCTGCGACTCGATGGCGTCGGCTGCCGACGTACGCTGTTGCGCGGCGTGGCCGCCAGCGTGGCGGTCATGGCGTTCTTGATCGGATACGGAAGTTGGCGCTTGCATCATGACGACTACACGGCGGGGCCGCGCGTGGCGGTGATCCAGCCGAGTGTCGATCACACACCGGAAGCGACCGCGGACGCGGTCCGAGTCCAAACTCAGATGACGGTCGAGGCGGTCGCTCCCGGCAGCGCCGATCTAATCGTCTGGCCCGAGAATGCGATCCTCCTCCCGTTCGAGACGCACAAGAACTTTCAAGACACTGTTGCCTTCCTGACGCGCACGAAAAGCGCGCCATTGCTGTTTGGAACGCAAGCCACAGGGCCCGATGGACGCCGGCCAACCTGCTCCGCATTCGTCGTCGACACCGAAGGCAAGACGGTCGGCCGTTACGACAAAGTCGTGCTCTTCCCATTCACCGAACGCCGAGTACTCCCGTCGCTGGAGAAGATCTGGCCTGCCGCCAGCGACTTCGTGCGCCAACTGACGCGCCGCGCCTGGGGCAGCGCGCCCGATGGTTTTTCCGGAAGTGGCGGAAGGACACTCTCCGTTCCAATCGCTAGTGGCCCAATGCCGATTTGGACGCCGATCTGCTACGAAAACAACTACCCGTGGCTTGCGCGGGAGGCGGCGCGCAACGGCGCGGAGGTCTTCATCAACATCACCTCCGAAGGTTGGCTCGGTTGGGCGGTGAGCAACAATCAAATGGCCGCGTCGGTGCTCCGGGCTGTCGAGTCACGTGTGGGAATGATCCGCGCGGGCAACACCGGCCCTTCTTGTTTCATCCTGCCCGATGGTCGAATCGACGGTTTCGTACGTGGCAAACAAGGGCAACTGCGACTCGAGCCAGGAACATTGATCCACACCGTGGTGCGCGGAAATGGCACGCCGACGATCTACGCACGTTGCGGCGATTGGCTCGATCCACTCCCCCTGTTGACCTGTGTTGGGCTGATCCTCGCATCGCTATGGCGTCAGCGAGCACGCCAATGACGCAGACCGCTCCAATCCGAAGCAGCGAGCCGACGCAACTCGATCGCGGTGGCGCGCTCGGCTACGTCAACCGCCTCGCACGCGCCTCGAACACCAACTTCTACTACGCCTTTTTGACCATGCCACGCGCGCGTCGTGACGCGATCATCTCGGTCTACGCGTTTTGCCGCAGTGTCGACGACGCCGCCGACGAGGCTGCCGATACGCAACAAGCGGCGCGAAGCTTGGCCTGGTGGAAAGCTGAGTTGGCGCGTGGGTTCGACGGTAACGCAACCCATCCGGTGGCGATCCAGTCTGCGGCAGCCGCGCATGCGTTCGGGTTGCCGAGACAGCTCTTCGAAGACGTGCTTCGTGGCGTCGAGATGGATCTCTCGCCGCGACGCTTTGCCACCTGGGAAGACCTCGCCCTCTACTGCGATCTGGTAGCGGGAGCTGTCGGGCGCATGTGCGTGCGCATCTTCGGACGCAGCGATGAGATCGCCGATCGCTACGCCGCAGAACTGGGAAACGGATTGCAACTCACCAACATCCTGCGTGATCTTGGGCCGGATGCTGGCCGCGGCCGCTTCTACCTTCCGACCGAAGAACTACAGCGATTCGGACTGGACGAGCATGAGGCGGTTTTCGGAACGAGTGCGAAGCGCCGCGAGTATCTCGGGTTTCAAGCCGACAGAGCACGCCGGCTGCTCGACCACGCGGGCGACCTGATCGTCCACGACCCGCAGCCGTATTGCGCGGCAGAGGTAATGCGCGCCATCTACGCGAATCTTTTGACTCGAGTTCAACGCGCTGGCTTTCCTGCCGATCGCGTGCAACGCGTACCGCGCGCCATGAAAGCCGCGTTGGCGATGAGGGTTTGGTTGCGCACACGGTGGCGCGGTAAACCGAGACGCTAGCGATGTCGGTTTGCCGTTACGTAGTCATTCTCTAGATTTCAACTTCCTTGGGGGCACGCCATGGCGATCTGTCCAGAATGCGGCGGCCGGCTCACTCCATTGAGGCCGTTGTTCACATCGCCTTGGCGCAACATCGGATGTCGATGGTGCCGGGCCACGCTCGCCCCATCGTACGCCGCGCGTTGGGGCCGAGACATGACGCTTTTGGCCGCGCTGCTCGGGTTCTCGGCCTGGATCTGGTTTCGTTTCCGAAACGACCCGGTGCTGTTCGTAGGCGTTGCTCTGGTGCTTGGTTGGTTGGCGCTTTTGGTCTTGGGTTGGCTGGCAGAGTCGTTGTTCCCGCTACGCACGATCGTTCCGCGCGACTCGCGGCGATTCCGCAGATCGGACACCTCACCCGGTCAGGATTCCGACGTCTAACGATCAGGAATCGCCCTCGCTGTCGTGACCTCCGACCAACTCTTGGGTACACTCTGCCGGCTTTTTCGAGACCCTGGTTGGAAGGGTGGCCGAGTGGTTGAAGGCGGCGGTCTCGAAAACCGCTTTACGGGTAACCGTAACGTGGGTTCGAATCCCACCCCTTCCGCCACTTTCGGGACCTCCCGTCGCGGCTCACTGCCGCGGCGGGGGCCCACCCGGGAGTTCGCTGCGGCGCCCTCTCCGCAATTTCCTATCCCAGCGCTTTCTTTTGACCGCTTTGGGGGTCAGCTTCTCACCGACCGCTGGCGTGGGCCAAGGAGAGTCGATGAGCAGCATGGAGAGCACCGTACGCGAGCAGCCGCGCAGCATCTTCGAGTTGCTGACCGCGTATCACAGCAGCCTGGACAACATGCGACTGTGGCTGAGCGAAGCGGAGTTCAGCGACGTCGAGAGAATCGCCATCGTCGATGCGTGGCAAGCCGAGATCAAGCAGTGGTTTAGCGAGAACGGCTACTGCTTTGTCTGTAGCAAGCCGCTGGCGCGCTGCGACTGCAACTGAGAAGGACTACACCGCCTCCTCCGCCTGTCGCAGGCTCGCTCGGGTCGGAAGCTGGATCCGAAACACGGTTCCGGCTCCAGGGCTGGACTCGAAGCTGATCGTTCCACCCGCCGCCTCCACCAGCCGCTTGCAAATCGGGAGTCCCAACCCGCTGCCGTCGCTTCGTGTCGTGAAATGAAAGTCGAAGATGCGCTCACGAATCGCATCCGGAATTCCTACACCCGAGTCGCGAACATCCAGCACCAGCCGATCACCTTCACGATGGGCACTCAATTGCAGTTGTCCACCGAGCGGCATCGCCTGGAGTGCGTTGAGCGCAAGGTTTAACAGCACTTGTCGCAACCCGGTAGGAGCCAGCGGCACCGCCCCGAGTTCACCGGCCCGTTCCACGATCAACTCGACGTTCTGATGGCGCGCTTCGACTCGCAACAACCGCGCCACCGAGTCGAGTACTTCCTCGACGCCAGCTTCGCCCGCGGTTTGATCTTCGGGAGCGGTGAGTCCGAGCCATTCACGCAGGATCTCGTGTAGCCGGTCGATCTCCTCACGGATCACGCGAATCCGCTCTTCCGTGGTTGGATCGGCTTCGACGCGCGCGAGCCGGCGGCGGAGTTGCTCCAAATGCACGCCCATCGCGCCCAGCGGGTTCTTCACTTCATGCGCGATGCTGCGCGTCAAGACTCCAATCGCGGCCAGGCGCGAGGCCTCTTTCAAGTTGCGCTCGAAGGCTGCGATCGAACCGCGGTCCTTCAGTATCAGCATGATTCCCGCGGGCTTCGCGCCGTCCTGCATCACATACGACGTCACCTGCACGTGTCGTGGTCCGCTCGCACCAGGCAGCGTCAGTCCGCGCTCACGCACCGCAATCCCGCGTTGCAGCCCATCCTCGACGATCGACTTCAACTCGGCGTTGGTCTCCAAAAGTTCTCGTACCACCGAGCTCTGCTCGTCATCCGATGCACCGGGACGCAGCACATCCAGCGCCTGGTGCGTCACCATCACTGGACTTCCCGTCGGGTCGAGCAGCACCACCCCTTCGCGCAACGCCTCACTCAGCGAATCCAGCAACAGATCATCGCGGCGCGCTGCGGCCGACAACTCGCCAAGCTTGTCTTCGATCACGCGCAGCGCGGTTTCTCCTGGCCCGCTCGACGGTGGCAATCGCACACCCTGCGCCAGGGTTTCCATGCGACGTGTGAGCGTCAGCACTTGCCACGCTGCGAACGCGCCGAATCCGACACCCAAGACAGCGACCAAGCCCGCGAGCGCCGGGCCGATCAGGTGCGGCTTGGCGACGAGTACTGGTGCCGGCAACTCGGGTGGCGCGCTGATCTCGGCGGAGACATAGCGCAGCCGCACCAATCCGATCAATTCATTGCGTGCGTTCGGAACCGCCGTGGTGAGTTCCATGACCGGGCGACCGTCGTCGCGACCATCGATGCGACGAACCTTGGGCGAGAGCAGCGACTCGTCGAGCCAGCTCACCTCGAGCGGGTCGGTGAACTGCTGATCGACGACCATCGGATCGGAGGCCGCCACGATGCGGTGATTGCGATCGATCACAACCACCGATTCGAGCGGCCCGGCGGGCGCATCGGTCCACAAGGGGGGCGCGTCCGTTCCGTAAACGAACTGCCACATCCGGCGCTGCAACTTCTTGAACTCGGCCGTTCCCTCTTTCACACCCTCGAGCGTATCGACTCCCCACAGAACGGGTGCCGCCAGCTGCCGAGCGTGCTCTCGCGAGACGGTGTCGTACCAGCGATCGACGCTGGCTTTGTAGGAGACTCGCTGCTGTTGCAAGTTCGTGGCGACCTCGTCCAGCACTTCCTGCTGGTCGCGGTAGGTCATCAAGACGACGATCGCGAACAGGCCGGCCAGTGCCACCAGCACCAGCATCAGCCGGACGCCAAGGCTGAATCGTTCTTTCATCGGTCTCTCAGCGCGACTGGCGAAGGCGACTTGGAGCCGCCCAGCCGCGGGTGTTTCGGGAACAGAGCGGAGGGATGGTACTCAGAGAGGAGCTACGGTGCCAAGCGCGATCTGCGCATCAGGGCCACGAACAGCTCCGCCTGGTGCTGAGCGTCGGCATCGGCGCGATGAAGCGTCGACTCTGCCTGTGGCGCCACGCCGAGCTGGGGAAGAATCGTCTCCTTGCCGGTTCGATCCCAACTCAGACCAAGCGCCCCCATCGCCAGAGACTTGGTGTCGATGCCTTTATAACCGAATGGATTCTCCAGCCCGCACCAGGCGTAGTACCAACAGACGTACATCCAGTCGAAGACCGCTACATGCCCGACGAAGGTCGCCTTGGTGCCGGAGTCGCACGTTTCGCTCACGAAGCGATTGAGCTGTCGCAGCGCCTCGGCTGGTTCCAGGCCCTCGCGGCGGAGTTTTTCCAGATCCAACCCATGGATCGCATTGGCGCCCGGATCGTGACCGGCGAATGCCGGGCGCAGTTCGGCATAGAACGATCGGCCGATCTCCAGCCGGCCACCGTCTCGCTCGTGAACGGCCACGGCTCCGAGGCTGACCATGTTGTACAGGCCGGGAACCGGACCGCTGGCCTCGACATCGATCGAGTAGTAGGTGTGCTTGGGCGAACTCACGCGCGTGTCTCCTTGTGCCAAGAACCGTGACAGATTCGAAAACCGATCGTGTACCACGCATGCTGAGCCGCTCGGCCGATCCACCAGGCCAGAACCTGCGCCAGACTGAGATGCGTTCGACGTCGAAGTAGTCGGCGCAGAGCGGCATCGCTGAAACTCGCCATCACGAACAGCAGACCACCGATCAGCGACACCCATGCCGCGATGCGCGCGTACAATCGCCCGCCGAGTCGGTCGACGTGCACGACCGCACCGTCGCGCTCGATCGCCACGACAACGCCCAACAGCTCGTCCCGAGTCACCGGCTGCTGATCGAAGCCGCCGCGGCCATCCCCTTTGGTGCGCCATCCGCCATCGGCGCGGCGGCCGATCACGCGATGGACGATCGGGCCGGGAGCTTGCACGTAAATCAGCATCTGGCCTTGCCGCGGCGGTTGACTGGGCTTGATCCAATGCAACCGCTCTCCGCCTCGCAGCACCGGGATCATCGAGCGACTTGTGTCGGAAACCACGATCGATCCTTCTGTCAGCGTGCTGAGCGCTTCTTTGGTGAGCGCCAACAGTTGCTCGCGCTGCAAGCGTGCTGATTCGTGGTCGTTGGACGGCGTCATCGCGTGCGATTGTACTTGTTGCCGCGTGCCGCGCTTGCGGGTACCGTGCCGGGTCGATGATCGATTACAGGCAGACATTTCGCGCGCTCGAAGGAGCCCTCGATTCGATCGAGCGCAGTGCAGCCGCGTCGGCAACACTCTCGGGAATACTCGAAGCGATCATCCAGGGGCCAGGCCCGTCGCTCGGCCTGAGCGGAGCGCGGCTTTACCGGCACGATCCTGAGAATGCGGTCTATGTGATGGAGGCCGCCGTCGGCGAACCACACGTCCGGACGCTGGGGTTTACGGTGCCGGAAGACTACGCACCGATCCGGCGAACGGTCGAAGAAGGACTCGTCGCCATCGGTACCGACGACCCAGGTTTCGACCCCGGTATCGAGGGTCGAATCGGCGTGGAGCAGTTTGCGGCGATTTCGGTCGGCGATTCCGATCCGCACATCATTGCGTTCACGATCGGCTCCGACGTCGATCCGGCGCGCGCCATCTACCTGTTGGGCACGCTGCGGCATGTCATCAATCTCAAGTTGATGCAGCGGCACTTGGTTTCGGATGTCGAGGAAGCGCGACGAATCCAAATGTCGCTGCTCCCCGACAAGGCCCCGTCGTTCGCCGATTTCGACATTGCAGGCCGCTCATCTCCTGCCGAGCGGGTCGGCGGCGATCTGTTCGACTACCTTCATCTTTCCGAGAAAAACCTCGGCATTGCCGTGGTCGACAGCTCTGGTCATGGTCTGCCGGCCGCACTGATGGCGCGCGATGTCATCACCGGCCTTCGCGTCGTGCTCGATGTCCAGTATCGGATGGTGCGTGCCATCGAAAAGGTCAACCGCGTGGTGGCGCGCTCGGGCCTGACGAGCCGCTTCATCACGCTCTTTTATGCCGAATTCGAGGGGAATGGGAATCTCGTGTACTGCAATGCCGGTCACCCTCCTGCCCTGCTCTATCGACAAGGGAATGTGAAGGAACTCACCCAAGGAGGGATCGTGCTCGGCCCGGATCCAAAGGCGAGTTTCGAGCGTGGCTTCGAGGATTTCGGCCCCGGCTCGGTGCTGTTGATCTACACCGACGGAATCACCGAGGCGTCCAACAAGCGTGGCACCCAGTTCGGCGTGTCGCGATTGAGCAAATTGCTCAAGCAGTTCCACGATCAGCCGGCGGCCACGTTGATCGACACGGTCTTCGATGCCGTCAACAAGCACGCTCCGGGTTCGCCGGCCGACGACCAGACGGTGGTCGTGATCCGGCGCCCGTAGCGGCCGCCGCCTACGAAGCGACCGCCTGCGCGCGCACCTCGCGGATCACCGTCACCTTGATCCGGCCCGGATAGTCCATTTCGGCTTGAATCCGTTGCGACAGATCGTGAGCCAGCAGCGCTGCCATGTTGTCGTCGAGTTTGCCCGGCTGCACGATCACCCGAATTTCGCGACCGGCTTGCAGCGCGAAGCAACCATCGACGCCGTCGAAGCTGCGAGCCAGTTCTTCGAGTTTCCCGACACGCTGGATGTAATCGACCGTGGTTCGGCGGCGGGCCCCCGGTCGAGCGCCCGACAACGCATCGGCCGCCGCGACCAGCACGCTGATCGGGTGGATCACCTCGCAGTCGTCGTGATGACTCTCGATGGCATTGACGACGACCGGCGGCTCGTTGTAGCGACGGCCCAACTCGCCCCCGATTTCAGGGTGCGTTCCCTCGCGCTCGAAATCGACCGCCTTTCCGATGTCGTGAAACAGCCCGGCGCGCTGCGCGAGTTTTTGATCCAAGCGCAATTCGGCCGCCATGATCCCGCAGATTCGAGCAACCTCTCGCACGTGATCGAGCACGTTCTGGCCGTAACTGGTCCGGTACTTGAGTCGCCCAAGCAACGCCACCATCTCCGGGTGGACACCCTTGAATGAGAACTCGTCGACCGCTTCGCGACCTGCCTTGACCAACTCTTGGTCGAGTTTCTTGGCAACCGTCGCGACCATCAGTTGGATCTTGCGCGGGTGAATGCCGCCGCCTTCGATCAACTTCTCCAGCGAGCGCTTGGCGATCTCGCGTTTGATCGGGTTGAAGCCGCTGATCGTGACCTGCTTGGGGTCATCGTCGAAGACCACTTGCATTCCGGTGAGTTTTTCGAAGGCGCGAATGTTGCGCCCCTCGGCGCCGATGATGCGACCTCGCAGCCCCGGGTCGGGCAGTGCCACGTGCGATGTCGGTCGTTCGGAGCTGAAATCAGAGGCCAAGCGCTCGATCGCCAACGCCATGATTTTCTGTGATTCCCACTCGGCGTTGCGTTGCAGTTCGTCCTTGATCTGACGCACGTCTGCGGAGGCGGCGGCGCGCGCCTCCTGCCGCACCGCTTCCATGATTTGGCGGGTCGCCTCATCGCGCGAGAGGCCCGAAACCTCCTCCAAGCGCAGGAGCACCTGGGCTTGCAAGCGCGCGTATTCGGCTTTCTGCGCCTCGAGCTCGGCGCGCCGAGCCTCGGTTTCTCGTTCGCGGTTTTCCAACAGTTGATCGCGCCGCGCCAGCGCGCGGTCACGATCGACCAATTGGCGATGCCGTTTCTCCGTTTCGGAGGCGGTCTGCTCGACCAACCGTCGGCGACGCGCTTCTTCCTCGTCCCAAACCTTCAGGCGTGCCGCCGCCTGGTCCTCAGCTGCCGCAACCACGGCCGCCGCATCGCTCTCCGCCTTGCGACGCGCGTCAGCCAACAGAGTCTCGGCGCTACGACGCGCTCGCTCGACGACACCGGCTGCACGCTGCGACGCCAACACGCGACCCAGCAGAACTCCGAGCACCAAAGCAACCAACGCTGTGATGGAGAGCGGTACCCACGAGGTCCCCGATCCGAGAATCGTTTCCATCCACGCCTCCCGAGCGACGAGCCGCTGCGGGCTCGTGCCTTAGCGAGGCAGAGGGACGTTCCAGCGACGGAACTCGATCAGGCCGGGGCGAGCTGTAGTCGTGTTCCACGCTCACGCGCGCGTTGCGCGATCGAGCGAGGCACCAACGATGGGGCGGGTGTCGATTGCGAATTAACAGAAACCGCCGTCCGCGTCTTGTTCACGACAAAACCGAGCAGCATCAAGATCAACCACAGGACCTGATACAAGAGTACCGAAGTGGACGACGGAACAAGGGGCGTTCGACCCGTTGCGTTCTCGCACCCCCGCGCTGCCGCCACAAGGGCCTGCGCGCGGGAAACAGCCGTCCCCGATATCGCGGGTACCAAAGGCCTGACTGCGAGCCGTCTGGACGTCATCTGCCATCCCGAGCGCTGCTATTGAGATCCGACCAGCGCGCTCGAGGCGGGATGTTAGCGGCGCGTGACAAACCGGTCAATCCCGAGGAGGTGTCGACGAAATACCTCGCTCGAGGCTGCGCGGGTGCTGGGAGGTGACGCCTGGGGCGCGAATGCTAGTCGGTACTCTTGCTGCTCCCCTTGGTTTTGGTTGCAGCCGACGTGCCCTCGGACTTGGAGTCCTTGGCCTGGGACGTCGACTCCTTCGCCTCGGGCTTCGACTCTTTGCTCGACTCCGACCCGCCGGCCTTCCCTGCGCTCTTCTTCGCGCCACCGTAACCATCGGAGTACCAGCCGCCTCCCTTGAGGACGAAGGCGGTGCGCGACAGCAGTTTGTCCAAGCGACCGCCGCACGATTCGCACTTCTTGAGCGGCTTGGCCGACATCTGTTGAAGGACTTCGATCACCCTCTGACACGATTGGCACTGGTATTCGTAGATCGGCATCGCTTGACCTCGCTGAACTAGACCAATCCGCGCCCGGGTTCCCAAACGAGGCGCGGGACGAAGAGAGTGTGATCGACAGCCACGAAACGCAACTCTACGCCCTCGTATCGTCCCTCGGGAGCCCAGGCGTGATCGTCACCATGCAGGTGGCCGTAGGCTGCGAGCGCCACGCCGGCTGCCGAGAGGCGTTGCATTACCGCGCTCGATCCGCCCTCGGGACCGACCGGCGGGTAGTGCAACAGTGCGATCAAAACATCGCCCGGCTGACGCAGCCCGGCCGCAACCGCGAGCGAAAGGTCGAGCCGCTCCAGTTCCCGATGGAAGATCGGTGGGTCTTTCTCGGGGTCGGTCCAAGGCATGTCGGGCAAGTTCCATCCGCGCGCGCCACACAACACGACGCCGCAGTCCAATCGCAACGCATCGTTGTTGAGGATCGCCAGTCCCGGTGGCAGAGCCGTGCGGACCTTGCTGGGCGAGGACCACCACGAGTCGTGATTGCCGCGTAGCAGCAGCTTGAGGCGACCGGGGCGATCGGCGAGAAACTGTAGATCGGGTCGCACCTCGTGCAGTGAATGCGCCCAAGAGATGTCTCCGACAACCAGCACCACGTCGTCGGGACCGACCGTGGCATCCCACGCCGCAGCGATCTTCGCGGGATGATCGCGCCACAATTCTCCAAACACTTCCATCGGCTTGGGGCGACCGAACGACAGATGCGGGTCGCCGAGAGCGAAGATCTTCAATGTCCGAGGCCCAGAACGTTGCGCACGACGTGGCTGGCAAATCGTGGATTTTCCAGCAGGCGACGCATCGAATACGCGTGCCAGCCGGCGCCGTAGGGAACGTAGACCCGCAGCGGATGTCCCTCGGAAACAATCAAACGTCGCAGTTCGGGATCGACACCGAGCAGCATCTGAAACTCGTACCGCTCCGATTCGATCTTCAGTTGACGGATCAGCATCCGCGCTTGCAGTACCAGCCACTCGTCATGCGTGGCGATTCCGACGCGCGACGCGCCTCCCTCGAACAGCGCGCGCAGCGCCGCCACGAAGGCGTCGCGCACCATCCAGAAGTCCTGGTACGCAACCGCGCGCGACTCGATGTAGATCCCCTTGCAGAGCCGAACCGAACCGCGCATCGCCGCGATCTCGGCAGCATCCTGCAGCGTGCGGCGCATGTACGCTTGCAGCACCACACCGACGTTGTCGATCCCCTGCTGCCGCAGCCAGCGATACAGCGTCAAGGTCGCGTCTGTGGTGCTGCTGTCCTCCATGTCGATGCGCACGAAATTGCCGTGACTCGCAGCATGCTGGCAGATCGCCTTGATACTGCGCTGCGCGAGTTCGGCGTTGAACTTCAACCCCATCGCCGTCGGCTTGACCGAGATGTTGGCCGGCAAGCGATCGCTTGCGATTCGATCCAGCGCCTTCGAGTACTCCGCGACGTAGGCGGCAACCTCTTGCTCGAGGGTGACGTCCTCGCCGAGGACATCGAGGGTCGATCGGCATCCCTCATCGGCCAGCCGACGCATCGTGCGAGCGGCATCGTCCAAGGACTCGCCCGCGATGTAGACCTGGGCAAAACGCCATACCAGTCGCGAC
Source organism: Acidobacteriota bacterium (assembly GCA_046331425.1). Classification (GTDB taxonomy): domain Bacteria; phylum Acidobacteriota; class Polarisedimenticolia; order J045; family J045; genus JANNUT01. The sequence goes on along the minus strand of JAXLQU010000001.1, from coordinate 463,598 downwards.
GGGGCGAGTTTGAGTAGTCGCAACAGCGCGCGCTTGCGGGCGTTCATCGGGGCGCTAGGTTGAAGATGACCGGGCGAGGTGTCAACCCACGAGACGCTACAATACGCCAACCCTTATGAACCTCGTGATCCTGTCGCGTTCCCGCCGACTGCACAGCACCCGCCGCCTCTACCTCTGCGGTCTGGCCCGTCGCCACAGCGTACGGATCGTCGATCCGCTGCGCTGCAGTTTGGTACTCGGACCCGACTCGATGCAGCTTCTGGTTCAAGGTGAGCCGATCGGTCCTGTCGATGCGGTGATCCCCCGATTGGCCGCCCGCACCGGCATGGCCGGCCTGGCGGTGCTGCGGCAGTTCGAGTTGGCGGGCGCCTACTGCCTCAACAGCAGCGAGGCCTATGCACGCGGTCGCGACAAACTGCGGACGCTGCAGTTGTTGTGTGCGGCCGGCGTACCGGTGCTGCCGACCGCGTTCGCGCGCCACCCAGATGACGTGCAGCGAGTGCTGGCGCAGATCGGCGGAGCTCCGTGCGTGGTGAAATTCACGGAGGGGACGCAGGGCCTGGGCGTGATGCTGGCGGAATCGAGCCTCGGTGCCGCGTCGATCATCGAAGCGCTGCACGCGGTCAAGCGCGATCTGATCCTGCAGAAGTTCGTGTCGGTCGACGGCGATGCGCGGCTGATCGTGATCGGTAACGAGGTCGCTGCCGCGATGGTTCGCCGTCCCAGGCCGGGCGACTTCCGCGCCAATCTGCATCGAGGCGGGGATGCGGTGGTGCTGCATCCCGACCGACAGCTCCAGTCGGTCGCGGTGCGCGCCGCTCGCGCGGTCGGACTCGAGTGCGCCGGCGTCGATGTCGTGATCACCGATCAGGGTCCGGCGGTGCTGGAAGTCAACGCATCGCCCGGCTTGCAAGGGATCGAGTCGGCCTCGGGACGGAATGTGGCACTGCAGATCGTGCGTCACATCGAGACCAGTTTTGTCACGGTGTGAGGGGCGACTGCTAGGAACGAGCCAGCGCCGTCAAGACCGGTTTCATCCGCTCGATCGTCGATTCCATCGAGTCCACTCACGACGGCGCCCGCGGCGCTTCGATGGCCGCCACCACCCTGCGACTTGGCGATGCTCTGAACATCGAGGCCGCCGTTGGAACGAAGGCTGATTTTCGTTTGACCGGACTCGAGTTCGCGAAACAACGCCGCCACGCGACAACCGTCGACCCGTAGCGCCTCGTTGATGATTCGCGCCAGATCTTCACCGTCGACGGCGCGCGCATCCGGCCACGAAAGCGGTACCCGCAACAGCACCAGAGCGCCATCGGCTGCGATTTCCATGTTGGCCAAGGCCTGTCCCAACAAACGGCAGTAGCTATGCGACAGTCCTTGCTCCAAGCGGTCATACAACTCCGCCGGCTTGGCGCCGCAGTGCACCAGCCACGCCGCGGTTTGGAAGGCGAGTTGCGTTGTGTTGCCGAATCGAAAGCGCCCCGTGTCGCTGGAGACCGCTGTGTACAGCGCGCGGGCGGCTGCAACATCAGGTGTACGCCGCGTGGCTTGAATCAACTCGGCGATGATCTCCCCTGTCGAGGAAGCACCGACACGATGCAACATGAAATCCCAGTACGCGGGCGGGTCGGGATGATGATCGATGCAAACCTTCTGGCCGCGACAGCGATCCAGCGGTGCGCGCATTCGATCGAGTCGATCAGGATCGCCATTGTCGAGCATCACCACCAGATCCGCGGATTCGATCGACACGTCATGGACTGCCGGATCGTACGTTTGGATCGTGTCGTCAGGATCGAGAAACCTCAGCCGCGCCGGCGTGGGATCGTGATTGATGATTTGCGGCACAGCACCCATCGCGCGCAACAACCACGCCAAACCGAGCTGACTGCCGAGTCCGTCTCCATCGGGGTTGACGTGTGTGGTCAAAACGAAGCGGCGCCCCGGCACGATCAGCGAGAGAAACCGTTGCGTGTCAGCGGCCGTCATGCGGTCCTCCCCCAGCGAGTCCCGCACGGTAGTGGCGCGCAGCGTCGACGTAGTGATCCTTGTTGCGCGCAACCCGCTCACGCGTCGCTTGATCCAACTCGCCTCGCAGCGTGGCCGGCACGCCGGCCGCCAGTGTGTGCGGCGGAACGTGAAATCCCTCGCGCAGCAGCGCCCCGGCTGCGATCAACGCGCCCGAACCGACGCGCGAGCCAGTCAAGAGCACGGCGCCCATTCCGATCAAGCAGCCGGCCTCGAGCACGCAGCCATGAATCACGGCGCGATGGCCGATCGTGACATCCGGTCCGATCACGGCCGGATACCCAGGATCGACATGAACGATCGTGCCGTCCTGAATATTGCTGCGTGCACCGACCGTAATCGGCTCGATATCCCCGCGCAGAATGCAACCGTACCAAACGCTGGCCTCGTCTTCGACGGTGACGTCCCCAACCAGCACCGCACCCGGCGCGATGAACGCGGTGGGAGCGATCGTCAGACGCGTCGCTCGGATCAGTCGCTGCCCGTCGCTCACTCAACGCTCCAGTCGGCCCGTACCGACGAGACAAAGGGGAGCGAATCTAAGGAGGGGCGCGAGTCCCGTCAACTGCCGGAAATTGGAGGGCACAGCGACTCTGCGGCGACGGTTGCCGGCCAGGCGCGCAGCGGCCGCGGCGCAACCGCCTCCCACGCGACCGACAGCTTCAAGCGAATCGATCCGACCTTCTCGTGCTGACCGCTGATCTCGACCGGAATTCCTGTGTCGCGATCGACCCATAGAACGACCGGACCGATCAATGACAAAAGAGCCTCGTCACCAGCCTGTTCAGGCTCGAGAAACAGTTGTCGTTGATGCGAGGCGATCGTCTTGCTTTTGCCGGTGACGGGATCGCGCATCGAGATCTCGCCCGTGCGCTCGTTGCCCAACCGCAAGCGCGCCAGCGTGACCTTGTTCTTGCCGGCAATCGCAAGGCGCGACGAGGCCGTATCGAGCCATCGATCCAGATGCGCCAGCAGCATGTACGGTTCGAGCAAAGGAAGGCTTGCATCGCCCACCTGATAACGTTCCGGCGAGCGCGGTTTCCAGCGCGACGGATCGGCGCGCGGCTCGCGTTGCAGCGGATCGAACCGCGTCGAGGTCACGCAACGGCTGTCGGTGACGCGGGTCACGCGCGCCTTTTCTTGCGGCACGAGTGTGAAACTGCGCCATGCAACAGCATCTGCAGTGCGTCGCTCGACCAACGTCAGATGCTCGGTTCCGGAACCGAATAGGCCGGCGCGTGTCACCACTTGCACCACCTCCGGTTCGGTCATGTAGACGGCCAGCGATCGATGCTGGCCTTGGCGGGCTCGACCAGGTACTTGCGGCCCTCGATTTCGACGTGCGTCAACGTGCAGTGGATGAACTGTCGACGGCTGCACGTCGGTTGCGGGTCGCGTCTGCCGACGAAGCGGCTTCAGGCGACGAGTCCGCAGGCGTCGCCTGGACCACGTGGACCCCACTGCCCAGCCAGACCATCGCCAACGCGGCCGCGCAGACGAGGGCGGATCGAGTGGTATGTCCGCCGCCCTTGAGGCCGGCTCCCCGAGTTGTATCGCCGCACGAGGCGTGGCATGTCTTCACTGTCCCATCATCCGCAGACCGCCACCGACACACCGCGCCCTCCGGCCCCAACTCGCGACCCGAGACCTGATCATTGACGACCAGCCCACCACCTACTTGAAACGACTGCTCGGGCCCGCTCCGATCGTCACCACTCTCGATCAACCCCCGCCGCAGCGCTCCTCTTTCAGACCGAGCGCCGCGAGATTCACTGGCCGCTACCGAGCGAACACCTCGACGCTGAGGCGTGCAGCATCGTGCGACGTTTGGCGTCGCACGGTTTCGAAGCGTACTTGGTGGGTGGATGCGTGCGCGATCTGATGTTCGGTCTGCGCCCGAAAGACTTCGATGTGGTGACCTCGGCCACGCCGCGCGACGTCAAGCGGGTGTTTCGCAACTGCCGGATCATCGGCCGCCGTTTTCGTTTGGCGCATGTGTTCTATCGCGACAAGATCATCGAGGTCGCGACGTTCCGCAGCAACGCGCCGGCGCCTGGCGAGGCGACTGCGATTGCCGATGAAACGGAACTGCCGGCGGGCCTAACCGAAAACGCGGTTGGTCTGCTCGACACGATCGATGAAAACGGCAACGTCGAGAGCGCAGCTCCCGAGGCGAGCGAGGCCGCCGAAGGGTTGATCATTCGCGACGACAACGTCTTCGGTACCGCCGAGCAAGATGCGGTCCGCCGTGACTTCACGATCAACGCGCTGTTCTACGATGTCGAACGCGAGACGATCATCGATTACGTCGGCGGCGTTCAGGATGTCGAGCGCAAGCTATTGCGCACCATCGGCGACCCGGCGATTCGGATGCGCGAAGACCCGATCCGCATGTTGCGTGCGATTCGCTTGGCCTCGCGCCTCGGTTGCACGATCGATCACGCGTCGTGGGACGCCATCGAGCGCTTTCACCCCGAAATCATGCATGCTGCCGCACCGCGGATCTTGGAAGACATCTTGCGCATGTTCCGCGGCGGCGCGATTGCACCGGCGTTCGACATGATGCTCGCCACCGGCGTGATCGAAACGATCATGCCCGAGCTATTCGCCCACCTGCGGCGCGAAACCACACAGGAATCCTCCGAAGAGGTCGAAGCGTTGCGCCGAGCGTTGTTGGTCGCCGATGCATGGACCCAGTCCGGCCGAACGCTCTCCGACCCAGTGCAACTCGCGCTGCTTCTAACCCCCACCGTTCTGACACGCGTGTACGACGCACATGGACGTCATACCTCGGCCCCGGCTGTCGCGTTGACCGGCGAGATCGTTCGACCGATCGCCCAACGCTTGGCGATCAGCAAGCGCGACAGCGAGCGAATCCGTCGAATCCTGCTCAATCTCCCCGCAAGCTCGGTGCAAGGGCGCCGACGGCGCCGCGGCACTGGCGCGACGCAATTACTTCGCCGACACGCTCGAGTTGTTCGAGCTGTTCTCGCACGCCACCGGCGAGGAAGAAGACGTCATCCGCTGGCGGCGTCGCACGGAAGGGGGGCAACGTCGAGGAGCCACAAGAGACGCGCCGCCCACGCCGGCGTCGCGGCGGCCGTCGGCGGCGATAAAAAAGGGGCGACGGCCAGCGTCACCCCTTTGGATCCGCTCGTTCGACGTTGGCGCAACACGGTCAATACGACAGCGCCAACTCCACCAGCGTGTTGACACCGGCGCCGGTCCCACCCCTGCTCCAGTACGCGTGATCGACCTCGTAGAACGCCGGTCCGGCGATATCGAGATGGACCCAGTTCACTTCGTCGTGAACGAACTGCTTCAAAAACAACCCTGCCGTCAACGCGCCACCATAGCGTGTCCCGGTGTTGCGCAGATCGGCGATGCTGCTTTTGAGTTGATCCATGTAGTCATCGGGCAGCGGCAACGACCATCCGCTCGCCGGCGCGGCGCGCGGCCGATAGCACCGCCTCGCGCGACTCGGTCGAGGGGCTCATCACTCCGGTGATGCTCGGTCCGAGTGCAACCACACAGGCACCGGTCAACGTGGCGAGATCGACGATCATGTCGGGCTGCAACTCGGTGCAGGCGTAGTCGAGCAGATCGGCCAGCAAGACCAACCGTCCCTCAGCATCGGTGTTGTTGATCTCTACCCGTGGTTCCACGGCGCGTGCGCAACACGTCGCCCGGCTTGTACGCTCGCCCAGTCAGGTTCTCGACCGCACCGAAAAGGCCGTGAACTTCGACCTGCGGTTGAAGCTGGGCAATCGTGGCCGCGAGCGCCATTGACGGCAGCGGCGCGGCCATGTCCATCTTCATGTCGAGCATGTGGTCGCTGCCATGATGTTGTAGCCGCCGGAATCGAAGGTGACTCCTTTGCCGAACACCAAGCGAGCGCGCGCGCTTGCGGCGCAGCTTGCCGTCCAGTGCCCCACGCACGGCGGACTGTCGCTGCCGCGCTGCACCGCGAGCAACGCTCCCATGCGCTGACGTTCCAACTCGGGGCGCGACATGATTCGCACGCGCAAACCGTGTCGCCGCCCGACGCGACGCGCCTCGGCCGCAAGCGCCGCCGGTGTCATCGCCGCAGGCGGATTTCGTTGACAGATCGCGCGCGATCGAGAGCCCTTCACCCAACGCCAACGCCTTTTTCCAACCCCGGCGCGGCCAGAGTCGCCGGCGCGCTGTGTGCAATGCGCTGCGGCGTGACGTGCGCTTTCGTCGGTGAGGTGGCGCTGGAACCCAGCAGGGAACGCCATCGACAGACCGAGCGCAATGCCGCAGGTGTGTCGCACTGATCTCCGCGGGCGTCCCTGCCGGCGGCGCGACAGCGACTCGCTTGGCGTTCAACTTCAACGCTTGCCGCCCGGCCACCGCCGCAGCACCGCGCCAGCGCTCCGCCGTCAGTTCCTGCTTCGGGCCCAAGCCGACGAGCACAACCGTGCGCCGCGTGGCCCCCGACCCGAGCGGCACACACAGCACAGCGTCTTTCTTCCCGTCGAACTTCTCGCGAGAGACTTCAGCCTCGACGATTGCTTGCGCGTCCCGCTCGAGCAGTCGAGCGAACTTCTCCCCCTTGGTCAGCAACGAAACCACGACATCGGCGCGGGTCGACTCCAGTCCACGCCCTGAGACCTCGAACTTCACCACGACGCCACCTCTCCCTCGAAACGGCGATCGAGTTCAGAGCCGGTCGATTTCACGCGGCGCTGAACTCGCTCCCGTTGCGCGACCTAAAGACGTTTCAAAATGTCAGCCAAGATTGCCTCGGCCGTGAGACCGGTGTCGCGCAACAGTTCTTGTCGCGAGCCATGCGTGACGAACTCGTCGGGAAGGCCTTTGTGCAGCAACCGCTCCGACAGTCCCAGGGCGTGCTCGACGCTGGCCTCGTGAACACCGCTGCCGAATCCGCCGCGAATCGTCCCCTCTTCGATCGTCAGGATCAGCTTGGCTCGCGCCGCCGCCTGCTCCAACACGGCGAGGTCGACAGGCTTGACGAAGCGCGCGTTCACGACCGTCGGCGCGTGACCGTGCTGTCGCAACTTCGCCGCAACCTGCTGGGCGACGCTGTTCATTGTGCCGACCGCCAACAACGTGATGCCCCAGTCCCCTTCCTCGACCACGTCCCACGACCCGATCGGCAGCACGCGCGGCTCTCGTGTGCGCGCCGTCAGGCTGTCCTCACGCGGATAGCGCAAGGCAAACGGACCCTTGGTGTGGGCGTAAGCGGTTTCCAACATGTCGGCCAACTCGTCGGCATCCTTGGGGGCCGCGACCACCATCGAGGGGATGAGTCGCAGGTACGAAAGGTCGTAGCAACCGTGGTGCGTCGGGCCATCGGCACCGACCACACCGCCGCGATCGAGCGCAAAAATCACCGGCAAATGTTGAATCGCGACATCGTGCACGATGTGATCGAAGGCGCGCTGCAGGAACGTGGAGTAGATCGCGCAGACCGGGCGAATCCCTTGCGTCGCCAACCCGGCCGCGAACGTAACGCCATGCCCCTCGGCGATTCCGACATCGAAGAAGCGATTGGGGAACTTCTCCTCGAACTTCGTGAGACCAGTGCCCGGAGCCATCGCAGCGGTAATCGCCACGACATCGGCATGACGCTCGGCCAAGTCGACCATCGCCTCGCCGAACGCTTGCGTGAAACTCAGCGGCTTGACCGCCGGCGTGGGGCCCGCAAGCGTCTTGCCGGTTGCTGGATCGAACGGCGTCACGCCGTGCCACTTCAACGGATCGGCTTCGGCCGGTGCGTACCCTTTCCCTTTGTGGGTCAGCACGTGCAGCAGGATCGGGCCGCCTTGATTCTTCAACCGCTTCAACACGTCGACCATCTCGGTGAGGTCGTGTCCATCGATCGGTCCGTGATAGGCAAAGCCGAGCGACTCGAACAGCGCACCCGGGACCAGCGCGTCTTTGATGCCTCGCTCCAACCGTCGTCCCAATTCACCCATCCGCTCGCCCAGATGCGGGAGCTTCGAGATCACCGTGTAGATCTCTTCCCGCATGCGGCGGTAATACGGATGCGTGGTGAGCGAGGTCAGGTAGTGCGCCACCGCGCCGACGTTGGGTGAAATCGACATTGCGTTGTCGTTGAGAATCACGATCAAATCGGAACGCAAAGAGCCCGCGTTGTTGAGCGCCTCGAAGGCCAAGCCGCCGGTCATTGCACCATCACCAATGACAGCGACTACCTTGCGCTTCTCACCTTTGAGTTGGGAAGCGATCGCCATTCCCACGGCGGCCGACGGCGCCGTCGACGCATGCCCGGCGCCGAACGTGTCGTACGGGCTTTCGTTGCGCTTGAGAAATCCCGACAACCCGCCGTACTGCCGAATCGTCGGGAGCCGATCGCGACGGCCCGTGAGCATCTTGTGAACGTAGGCTTGATGTCCGACATCCCACACCAACAGGTCTCGCGGCGTATCGAACACGTAGTGCAGCGCGAGCGTCAGTTCGACGGTCCCGAGGCTGGACGAGAAGTGACCACCCTTTTCAGCCGCGATCTTTACCAGGATCTCGCGAACCTGCCGCGCCACGTCGACCAAGTCGGGAACATCGAGCCGACGCAGATCGGCAGGGTCGTCGATTTGCGACAGCAACACCTTGCGCTTGGCTGCATCGGACATCGAGCGGTTCAATCCATCATCGAGGACATAGTCCATGGACCCGTGTCTCCTCCCGGCAGCGACGCGCGGGGCCGAACGATCGCGCGAAGACCGGTCGAGGTGCGAAGCGACGTCACCGCGGTGACCGCTTCCTCACTTGTTGGCCCACTTCTTGATCTTCATGGCGCGGCGGCCGCCGATTTCGAGCAACTGTTCCTTCGGCAGGATCGCTTGCTCGCGCGACTCGACCACGAAGGTGGCGACGTCGCTCATGAAGATCGCTTCTTCCGGACAGGCTTCCTCACACAGACCGCAATAGATGCAGCGCAACATGTTGAGGTCGAAGCGCGCCGGGTACTTTTCAACGTTGCTGTCGGCGAACTCGCCGGGAACGATCTTGATCGCTTCGGGTGGGCAGACAAATTCGCAGAGCTGGCAGGCCACGCACTTGATGCGATCGTCCTCGTCTTTGACCAAGGCCGGGATGCCGCGATACCCCTCGGGCAACGGTGTCTTCTCTTCGGGGTATTGACGGGTCACGATGTCGCTCGGCGTGGCGGCGTGTTTGATGGTGGTGGCTAACCCCTTGCCGATCTCCCAGAGATACGAGCGCTCCAGAAGCGTCATGTTCTTGCGTTCGACCTTCACCCGGGGCCTCCCCGTCGCCCCGTAGTCGGGTGACGGCCCGGGGATTCTAGACGCAACCCCCGACCGTTGCACCGGCGTCCTTACCGATTAGTACTGGAGAAGGCCGGCCGAAAGTCAGCCGCGCGTGTCCCATTCGGCCAGAACGCGCGTGATCTCGTCGGCCAGGTGATCCAGGGTGCTCGAGTTGATGACGACCCGATCGGCCAACAGAAACGTCTTGCGCAGTTGCTGCGACGTCGGTGAGTCGCGGTTTTCGAGTTCTTCCCGCGCGATGAAGGTTTGAAGGTCGGGAACATCCCCTTCTCGCCCGCGCTGCAACGCGCGCTGCCATCGCACCTCGACGGGAGCATCCACCCCCAGCAACCGGAAATCGGAACGCTGGCGCAAGACCTCGACCTCGAACGGCGACCGAATCGAATCGACGACCGCGTGCGCGTCGAGTCGCGGGAGAATCCGCTCGGCAAGCACACCCGGTCCGCCCGTTTCGCGCAGTTCTCTTCCGAGTCGGATCAACGTCTCGCGATCGACACCGAGCCCTAGCTGCTTGGCCCTTTCGCGAACCACATCGGAGAGTGAATAAACGGGCAGACCGCGCGCCGCGAGCAACGCGGCAACCTCACCCTTGCCTGCGGCGTTGGGTCCCGTCAATCCGATGAGCAAGGGCGCGTGACGCCGTATCAGTCGATGTTGCCGCGGCGTGCATCACGCTTCGGCATGGTCGACAAGCCGAAGGGGCGCTGCTGTGTCGGTCCTCGATCATTGCGGTCGGTCACGGAATTGGTCCGCATCTCCGCATCGAGGTTCAGCGCGTTGAGGTCGCGCAACTGCTCTCGAAGCGTTTGGGTCGGCGTGACGCGCTTGATCCGCGAGACATCCTCGCTATCCAAGTAGGAGTATCCGTACGAATAGGTTGTACCGGACCTCATCTTTTCCGATTCGAGGATCGCGCTGCGTTGAGCAACTCCCATCTCGGAAAGTACCTGTTGCGTTCCCAAGAGTTCATTGAAACCCGGTCCGCGTCCGGTGCCGGAGGCTGCCGCGAACTGTTTGCTGGCACGCTGATCGTTGGTTTGCGACACCTCGGCCAGGAGCGCCTTGGGGAAGCCGACCTCGTTACCTGCATTGAGCTTGAGGTAGACGATGCCGTCTTCTTCGCGCATCGATTCGACCAGCATCTTGTGACCGTTCTTGAAGTAGACCCATTCGCCCGCCTGTACGGGGCCGGCGACAGCCAGAAGCGAAAGACCGCAGATCGCGAGCAGAGCCTTCATCGATTCCTCCCCGGTGCCAACGGTGGTGGGGTCTGAACAACGCAGCGTGTGTACAACCAATCGGCCGAGCCGGCTATTGAATACGGTGATTCGTTGTTCCAGGCCAGCCGCGAGAGTCTGCCACGGCTGTTGCCGGCGATGAAGCCGGATCTGGCCGTCGGGTGCGGTAGCGACCCCGCGCTCGGGCTACGAGGTCCGCTGCACTCGCAGGCCGCGAGCGGTCGGTCCGGCCTCGGACACCACCCCCGCCGCGGTGATCGCCTCGACCACCCGGGCTCGGCGATCCGGCGCAACCAGGACCACCCCGAACCCGCCACCCCCGGCGCCACACACCTTGGCCCCCAGAGCCCCGGCCCCGTGGGCCGCGCTGAAGATCCGCTCGAACGACGGGGTCATGACCAGGCTCGACCAGCCGCGGCGCGCCTCGAGGTCGGCGGTCATCGCTTTTCCGAGGGCTCGCCAGTCGGCCGCGAGGAGCGCCTCGGCCGCCTTCCGGCCGGCTCGGGAGACCTGCTCCAGCGCCTTCACGGCGCCGGCGTCCGCCTCGATCCGACGTCGATACATATCCCAGTTGGACGGGCCCGAGCTGCGAGCCTGGACCGAGTCGACCAACAGCAGCCGGGATCCGAGCGCCCGCAGTGCCGGGCCGGCGACCCGGCGAACCGCGCCTCCCCCCGGCCGATGCTCGACGATCACGATCCCGCCGCGCCAGGCCGCTTCGTGGTCTTGCGTGCCGGTCGGGATCCCGAGGATCTGGGCTTCGATGTCGCGAACCAACGGGACGATGCGATCGACCCTCGGCGATGCGCCGTTGAATCGAGTCAGCGCCGCGGCCACGGTCACGCCCAAGGCCGACGATGTGCCGAGCCCCGAACCGGCGCGCACCGGTGAGCGCGTCGCCAGATCGACACCGCCGTGCGGCGTGAGCTCTCGCACCAATCGTTCGAGCAGTTCGAGTTTGTCTTTGGCGGCGTGCGTCGCGCCGAGTTTCACACGGCGACCCGCGCCAAGATCCAACGCGCGCACGCGCGCAGTGTTGGCTGCGGCGGTACTCACACGGGCCTGTACGCGCAACGAGATCGCGACCGCCACCGTCACGCTTGCCTCGTGAAATAGACCCAGCGGCCACAAGTCCAACGTTCCACCAGCGAGGTCGGCGCGTACCGGTGCATCGGCGAGCAGTGTCTTCGGCATTCGACGCTAGTCCTTTCGTGTCTGGCGCACCGTGCGCACCGTCTGTTCGACCCACGCGTCGAGTGCTGCCACGCGGTGCATCCAATCATGACGGCGTGCGGTGCGCATCACCCTGGCTCTGAGCGAGACGATTCGCTCCGGCTGTCGCAACCACGCAGCCAAGCGACTCGCCAGCTCGCGGTCGGTGTCGTAGAGCAACTCGGTGTGCAGGCTCGCGGGGACGAGTTGCGGATAGCTCAAGCGACGCGGCATCAACGGCACCGCGCCCGCCGCCATCGCTTCGATCACCGCGTAGCCGAAGTTTTCTTGCGCGGCGGTGGTCACCGCGATGTCGGAGCGCGTGAGCCACTGCAGATACTCGCGACGGGTGCGTGCCGATTGGTCGCGCTCGATCTGGTTCGAAAGTTCGCTGCGCAGTTGTATGAGTGGTTGAGGCTGCACTTGATTGACCGGGCCGAGCAAGATCAAACGAAACTCGTGACCCTTGCGCGCCAGCTTGCTCATCGTGTGGGCAAACGCCGAAGGACGTTTGTCTTCTTCCCAGCGATGATTCCACACCACACGCGGCGGCGTACCGACCGGCCTGTTCCCGGGCGCAGGGAAACCCTCGAAGTCGACACCGGGCGGCAACACGCTCACGCGACGCAACCAGCCGCGCGACGCAGAGAACTGCGCCTCGCGCGGCAGTTGTGAACCGTGCGCGCGCCAGGCCGCGATGAACGCATCGCGATGCGAGCGCGAGTTGAACGCATGCGCATCGGCCGCCAACAACGAGGCCAAATGCGCCACCGCGAATCCTCGATCGAGCGGCTTGCCTGGCGGCCTCGGATAGTCGAATTGATTCTCGTGCCAGTAGATCAACCAGGCGCAGCGTTGAAGCGCCGGGCCCGCCGATTGGCGCAGATGCATCGCATCCAGCAGGCCCGAAACGACAACCGCATCCGGTTGCGGCTGCAGACGCGCCAAACGCTGACCCAACGTCAGCCCGGCCAAGCGCATGCGCCACTTCCAGGCCTGCGCCGGCAACGACACCACCTGCCACTCGTGATGGCTGCGCGCGATCCACCCATCCACGAAGGCGGCGTGCGAGCCGCCGTAAAACGGCTCGACGAACGCAACACGCAAACGACGCGGCATCTCAGTACGCAGACACCATTTGCTGCGGCGCCAAGTAGCGGCGCGCGACGTCTTGCAGTTGTTGCGGCGTCACCGACGCCAAGCTCTCGGCCGAAACGTTGGCCGGTGCACCGGGCCCATCGATCGTCACGCGTGCGAGCTGTGCGGCGCGCGAGATGGCGGCCAAGCGATCGAGCATCTCCTGGCGACGCGACGACGACACCCACTGCGCCAACCGATCGGCGCTCGCCAACTCGCTGCCGAGCTTCGTCAACAACTCGCTCATCAGTGCTTCGACCGCCGCGCGATTGTCGGGTCGCGTGCCCACATACGCTTCGAGCCACCATCTGCCGCCCGGCAGTGCGCGCGCCCCGGCGCCGAGTCGATACGCCATCCCCGCCTTCTCGCGAATTTCAGCGGTCATTCGATCGGACAGCGCGGTCAATGCCAGCAGCAATGCCGGCGCATCGGCGGGCGACACCTCGGCCATACGCCCCCAGGCGAGTGTGATCTGCGGCGATCCCTCGGCCAGCGATTCGGCGGCGCTCACCGTTGCGGGCGGAACCGGCGGCGCAATCCGTTCCGGTGCCGCTTTCGGTGCATCGCCAAACAGCGCGTCGATGCGCGACTGAACGTCATCGCGCGAGCGCGGCGAGACCACCGATATCACCAAGTGTTGAGGCGCGAACCAGCCCGTCGGCCACGCCCCCAACAACGCCTTCACGTCATCGATGGTTGGTTCCTTGTCGGTAGCGGTGCCGGCCACCGGCCCGATCGACGGATGCGTCGGCCCAAGCACCCGCCGCCGTAACGCTGCACTCGCTGCCGATGTCGCGGCCGCGGTGTTGGCCGCACGCGCCTGCTTGAACGAGGCCAACGCGGCGCGCCACGTTTCATCGCTGAAACGAGGCGTTTTGATCGCTTCGGCCAACAGTTGCAGCGCTGCCTCGAAACTCTGGGCCGGTCCTTCCATCCGCAGGTACGAGTACTCCGGAAGGTTGTAGTAGTCATCGAACGGAATGCCGGGCGAATCGGCCGTCTTCAACTCGACACCAGCATCGGCCAAACGCTGCGCGAAGTGCGTGTCATCGCTCAACGCGCTGCCCTTCCCCACCACGCGGTGCAGCAAATCGGAGACGCCGTGCAATCCCACCGGTTCACGCGCCGCGCGATCTGCCACCAACACGGTGATGCCGAACACCGCGTTGCCTGGTTCTTGAGAAACCGCCAAGGTCAGGCCGTTGTCGAGCACGATCGGGCCGGAGGGGGCCTTCACCGTCGAGGACGCCGCGGCTGGCGTAAGAGTAGGCAGCGGCATCGAGGCCCCGTCGCCTGGTTCGGTGCTCGACCACACCGCGCGCACTCGTGGCGAGACGTTCTTGAAGGCACGCTGCGCCGCCTGCACCATATCGCTCGCTGTCGGTTCGGCCGGAGCAAACAGGTCGGTCAACGAGCCACGCAACGAGGCGAAGGTCTCCCCTTCGAGCACGGCAACGTAGTGCAACCGCTGTTGCGCCAACACCGTTTCGCGACGCCACGCGGTAAGCAACGCTTCCGTTTCGGCGGCACTCGGCCCGCGCTGCGCCAGCCATTCGAGTTTCTCCAATAAACGCGTCAACACCGCTGCCCCGTTTTCTGTTTTCGCCGGCACCAACCGCAGTTCCAACAGATCCACCGGATCGCGCGCCAAGCGTTGCGCGCCAATTTCCGACCAGTCCTCACTCAACGGTCCATTCGGTTGCGACACCCATCGCGCCAGCAGATTTCCTTGCAGCGAGGTGATCTCGGGCGGCAACGTCATGACCAACGTCAGCGATGTTTGATCCGCCGGCACGGTCCGCGCGCGCCACGTTCCCCACCCGCTCCAGCCGCGCAGATCCTGCGCGCCGGCACCTCTCCCTTGGCGCGCACCAAGGCACGAAACGGAGCGGCAATCGCATCGAGCTGCGGCATCGAGGCATCGCCCGCGATCAACAACCGCATTCGATCGGGTCGATAGAACGTCTTCCAATAACTCACCACCTCGTCACGCGTCGCACGTCCCACCGTGTCGGGCGTGCCGCCACTGCCGAGTGCCCACGGCGTGTCGGCCCACAGCAAGCGCTGCAACGCTTGCTCGTCCTTGGAAGCGGGGTTGGACGCATCCTTGGCCAACTCTTCCAAAATCACCTTGCGTTCTTTTTCGAACGACGCCTCGGGAATCGTCGAGCGCGACACCATCGCGGCCACCATCTCGGCCGCGGCCGTCGCATCGGCGCGCGGCGCCAACACAAAGAACACCGTCGACTGATCGCGCGTGAAGGCGTTGACGTACGCGGCGCGCCGTGCAAACGCCTCGGTGATCGCGCGCTCGTCGAGCGTGTCGAACCCGTCGAACAACAGATGCTCGAGGAAATGCGATTGCCCCGCGCGATCGGCCGGTTCGTCCTGCCCGCCGGCGGCCACGCTCACCGCCACCAACACCGCCCCCGCCGCGGGCCGAGGCGCATACAACACGCGCATCCCGTTGGGAAACGACTTCTCCACCGGCGCGAGTGGCCCGTCGGCGAACGACGCGGTGGCAGACAGTTGAAAGAAGCAAAGCGACACAAGCGACAACGCGGCTTTTTCATGGTGCCGCAGTCTAACGTCTGTCGGCCTCAGCCAGGATTGCCATGGGTGAAGCGATCGCGAAACGTTTCGATCATCCCGGCCAGCCATTGCGGCGGCAGGCCGTAGTGCAACGCCGGATGGACCAGGCGCAGTTCAGGCTCGCCGTCTCGCGTGCGAATCACCACCCAGCGCCGCACGAAGCCGCGCCGCAGCATCACCCGCTCCATTTGATGCCAAGGGAGAAACCACGCATGCCCTAGGCCGTCGTCCACCGACAGGCCGCTGACATCGAGCACCACCGGATTCTTGGGACAGCGCAGTCGCCGAAACGCGTTGAACGCCGCCAACAAGAAACCGGCCGCGGCCGTCAGCGCAAACCAAAACACCGGCCACAACCCGATCTCACGCAGGGTAATCGCCCGCATCACCAAGATCGCGAACGCTACCAACCCCAGCAGCACCTTCAACCGCAGCGCCGCCCTCGGCCACGGAATCTCGAAAATCGGGGCTGCGCCCTGCGTCGTCATGAGGTGAATATAGGCCGCCCCTTTGAAAGAGGAACCATTCCCATGAATCGTCGCGTTGCCGCCTCGCCGCTGCGTCTTTTAGCGGTTTTTGCCGGGCTGGTTGCCGGTCTCCTGCCGTTTGCGGTTGCAGCCGCTAACCCCGTCCCCCCTACCCCGGCCGAGGATGTCGCGCTCTTGGCCCACCCCGCGTTGCTCGGGCGGGAGGCCGGATCGCCACAGGCGGCCCTGGCCTCGCAGTACATTGCGCAGCGATTGCGCGGGCTTGGGCTGCAACCGTTCGAGGGCGACAGCTACTTCCAGCCGGTCCCGCTGACACGGGTCAGCGCTCGAGTCGGCGCCGCGGAGCTTGTGGTTCAACGCGGTGACGCGAGCTTCACTGCGCACTACGGCAAAGAGGCGTTCGTCGAGTTGGGCGGCGTGCCCGATCTGGGAGCGGCGCCGTTGTCGTTGGTCTTCGCCGGGTACGGAATCGTTTCGGCCACCCCGGCGCACGACGACCTTGCGGGTCTGGACCTCAAAGGGAAAGCGGTGTTGGTGTGGAACGGTGAACCGCAAAAGGAAGGGGGCGGATCCCCGTTCGCGCCGGGCCGCATTTCGCGCTTCACGTTTGCCTCCATCAAGCGCGATCTGTTGGCGCAACGTGGCGCGCGTTTGGTGTTGATTGGTACGCCGCCGGGCGCGACGTCGGCGTTGGAGAGTTTTCGACGCGCACAGCGCGATCACGAGCGGCCGCGCTTGGTGGTGCAAGGCTCACCCACCACGCCGCCGGTTGTGTATCTGGATGAAGCGGCCACGCGACGCGTGCTCGAAGTCGGTGGCGCCGATGTCGCGGCGCTCTGGTCGGCCTCGGGGTTGGGCAAGTACGCGGGGCGTGACTTGGCCGGGCTCACCGCGTCGCTTTCGTTGCCGGATCTGGCGAGCAGCGATGTCGTCGAACGCAACGTGGTGGCGCTGCTGCCTGGCAGCGATATGAAACTGAAAAACGAGGTGGTGATCGTGGGATCGCACTTCGATCACATTGGCGCCGATCGCCAACCCGATGGCTCGTGGGTGATCTACCCCGGTGCCGACGACAACGCCTCGGGTGTGGCCGCGATGCTTGCGGCCGCGGAGGCGTTGAGTCGCGGCAATGCTCCCAAACGCAGCGTGTTGTTTGCGTCGTTCGCGGCGGAAGAGTCGGGGGCGCTGGGGTCGGCGTGGTTGGCGAGTCACCCCTTGCCTGCAGGAATGAAACCTGTGGCGCTCGTCAACCTCGATATGGTTGGGCAAAACCACTTGGCGCGTGAGGACTATCGCAACGTGGTGCTGGCGTCGTTCACCGCGCGGTCGACGGAGATGATGGCGGCGTTGATTGCCGGCGCCGCCAGCGCGAAGCTCGACCTGCGCAAGATTCCGTACATTCGTCCGTCGGGCCGCAGCGACGACACGCCGTTCGCGGAAAAGAAAATCCCCGCGGTGTTGTTGTTCACCGGCATGCACCCCGACCACGACACACCGCGCGACACTGCTGACAACGTCATCACCGACAAGATCGCAGTGATTGGTGCGATGGCTGCGAACGTGGCGCGTCAGTTGGCCGACGCTGCTTCATTCAGTTGGAACGACGCCATGACCGAAGCGCCGAAAGCCGACAATTGGGACCGGCCGTATTGAGTGAAACGTCTGCTTCGCGGAATTGACTGAGGAGCGGAGGCTGGCAGTCGCTGCTCGCGACAACTTTCAGTGGCGGCCGCTGCGCCGTTCCCGAAAGTGCATCACGGGACCATCCCACGCGTTGACATGGCCGATGTGATACGCCCCCTCGGCAATCGCAATGCGCCCCGCCGCGAGGTCGCCGCGCACGCGCCCGGTGTGCCCCAGCTCCAGCGCTTCAGCCGCTTGCACGTGCCCCTCCACCGCCCCGTCGACGATGACCGCGCGGCCGCGAACCGACCCCAAGACTACCGAGCCGGCCAGCACATGCACGATGTCCCCCGACTCGATCGGCCCCTCGACGCGCCCCGCCACCACCACCGCCCCCTCGGACTGAATGTCGCCCGAAAAGGTGAATCGCGGCCCAATCACGGTGGTTGAGTCGCCCCAAACCGTGGACCCGCGGTAGCGATCGGACAGGCGTCTTTTCTTCATCGGCGCGGAGAATAACCGTGGATTCGGGGTTCATGGCGCATGCGGTGCGGTTTGGCTAGAATCCCGCGGCTTTTGGGTTTGTTGTGATGGGTCGTCATCGCCAGGCCAGAGTAGCTCAGTGGCAGAGCAGCTGATTCGTAATCAGCAGGTCGCGGGTTCAATCCCCGCCTCTGGCTCCAAGAAATCAACGGGATCGAGGGTGCACGTCCGATGGCTTGCGACTCGGGGCTGCGTTCGGGCACTCGAGTGCGCGATGGGTGTTTGGCGGCAGCGTGGTGACGAGATGTGCGCCCATGAGGTCTCGCCGCTGGTTGAAGCGCGACGTGACGTTGCGCGTGCGGCTCGGGTCACGAGCCACCTCAGCCGGTGCCGAACCGGCTGGATCGGCGACACTGCCATGCTTTGGCGATCTACCACCCACGAGTCACGGCTTGCCGGAATGCTCTGCATTCAGATGACCAACATCGGCACCAACACATAGCAGCGGATCCCGGCAGCACGACCCAGCTCCCCAAGAATGTTCGCC
The DNA here is from genome assembly GCA_046331425.1 of Acidobacteriota bacterium. Classification (GTDB taxonomy): domain Bacteria; phylum Acidobacteriota; class Polarisedimenticolia; order J045; family J045; genus JANNUT01. The sequence continues at coordinate 444,949 of JAXLQU010000001.1, read as the reverse complement.
GCTGCACGGACTGATCGTGATGCCTCAACGACTCGCTGCACCAGCCATAGGACCGGTTGACCGGCATCCCGGTCCGGCGCAGCATCCCGTCGCGGATGGAGTCGTGCGACCGGGGACGGCGCTCCTGATCGTTTGAGGACGCTGGTGGGCCGGGGTTAGCGCAATATCGACGTGCGACTCCAACCGCACTCTTCTCGCATCGCCAATGGCAGCCGCTCGACGTCAACCACTCGTCTGCACGCTCGCCTCGTCCGGTATCCGGTTGCCGTTGCGGCGAGGCAACGGTACCCCATCGATCGCCGACTCGATGAGGCACCGCAGTCGACGAAAGTCATTGTCGTCGACCAGAGCCGCGGCGTCTTCGAACGATGCCATCTGACTAGCCTCGCCGGTGTTGGCACAGCGGGGAGGAACGTTGTGTTCTCGCAGAATCACGAGGCCGCGCCCGAAGAGCTCAACGCAAGTCGCTGGCGCCCTCACTTCTCCCGCTTGTAATCACCTTCCATGAACGGCGCCCAAGTCTTGCCGCCGTCCGGCGAGATCTCGATTTTGAACGTATATCGATCCGCGCTTTTCAGTGAATAGACGTAGCGCGTCTTACCGTGCGGCGTGTCGCTTTCGAACACGAAGTCTGAACCGCCGAACTGTCCCACCGTGGCGTTGCATGGCGGCATGCCCATCGAGTCCACCCAGTACCACACGTAGCGCTTACCGAACGTGTCGTAGCCAATCACACCGTGTCCGTGATACGTGCGCTTGCCGCCGACCTCCTGGTGGTAATCGGTGATGAGGTAGAAATCGTCTGCCGACATGCGCGCGTCGGTGAATCCCACCGACTTTCCGCCGGGGCCCATCGGGCTCGGGTGCATGATTTCGTCGCCGCTCCACTTGCCGGCGAGCGCGGCGAGTTGCTTGTGTTCGGTGCCAGGGCTGGGCATTTGCAATTCCATGAGTGGTTTCCTTCTGAATGGTTGTGGGTGATGTGACGCAGCGAACCCCAACTCAATCGACGATCGTGGTCAGGAGCGGAGTCACTCTCATGTCTTCCGTCGAAAGAGTCCGAAGGGGATCTGCTCCGGGTCCAAGACGATAGCGAGTTCGTCGCCATCCGGGAGTGTCGTCGGTGGAATGAGCACCGTGCCCCCGGCGGCAACGACATTCTCAACGATTGCCGCTACGTCTGAAACTTCAAGGTACAACTGCACCAATCCGTGCCCGTCGGGGCTCGCTGGCCAGATGCCGCCGCTGATGCCGCCGGTCTCGACGGCGCGATACGCCAGGGAATTGTCCGACTGGATTGACCAACCAAATGCACGCTCGTAGAACTGCGCGGCGCGCTCGGGGTTTTTGGCGAGAATCTGAAACTGTCGAACAGGCAGCGAGGTCATCGCTCTTGCTCCGTATCGATGCCGGTGAACGGAAAGAGATGCGTTTCGAATTGCACGAGCACGTCGGGCGTGTCGCTGGAGAGCAGTGCGCCGAGTTCAGCGCGGAAGCGCTCGATGGCCGCGATCGCCTCGGGGAGTTTCTTGGAGTCGGCCGCGAGTGTGGTGACGCCGTGGCTGCGATGGCGGCGTTCCGGTGTTGCGATCGAGGCGGCGGTCAATTGCCGCACCTGTTCGAAGAGTCGCTCGATGGCCGCTTGCGTGAAGTCGTCGGCATGCGCAATGGTGTCACCCGACACGTCGATCCATTTGTCGCCGTGCAATTCGAGCAGGCGCAGGCGAAGCAGACGCGACAGCGCGCTGGCGACTTCGTCGGTTGAGATGTTGAGTACTTGCGAAATCCACCGCACGTCGGGTTTGAACGACTCCAGATGCATCAGCTCGAGCAACGCGAAGTGATGCCATTCGCTGATTACTTCCGCTGCGATCCGCGCCAGCATCGCGGCGCCTTCGCGCGAGCCGGACACGGAGAGCGGCTCATTCGCGCAGTGGTTCTGCACGACATCGTCCGACAAGCGGAGCGCCGCGCCGAGCTCGACGATGGATCGCTTCGTCAGCGGACGCTCGCCGCGCAGCACCTGCGAGAGCGTCGCGTGGTTCACGCCCAGGTCACGGGCGAAGGCGCGCAGCGAGTACTGCGGGTTCGCGGCGCATCGCCGAGCGAGTTCCGCTTGCAGATGCGCGCGAAACGACTGCGGCGGCGCGGTCCGTCCGAGTGCCGTCTTCATCGGTTGGCCAACAGGATCGGTTGGAAACACAAGATCGTGTCGCCTGTGTTCAGCATGTAAGCCTCCGATTTCGCATAGCCGTGCTGGGCACGGTAATCGGCGAAGGCCGGGTCCGTCTTGGCCGCACCAACGATAAACGAGAGGCGACTCCGCCACGGAAAGCTCGCGATCATCGATCGCTGCGTGCGCACGTCGCGGTGTTTCACGTTCGATCCGAGGCCTGCCAGCGCCTGTTGATCGACGCCATCGATGGCAAATCCGATCTCGGCGTGGCCATCGGGAAAGAACGCGTCCAGCGGCTTTCGGTTCGCCAGCCCATGAGCGCTTAGCAAGGCATCGAGTTCCGACGTGATCGTACCGACTTGCGACATGCTCGTGCCGCTCATGTCGCGGTAGACGAACGCAAAGGGACCGGGTGTCCCTTCGGTGACGGTCACCCGTTCGAACACGCCCAGATAGGACGCGAACAAGATCAGCGCGCCAAGAGCGATGATGACCGCCAGTAGAATTCGGTGACGCAGTGTCATGAATCGACACGCTACCACCGAATGATCGAGATGAAAGCTGGACTCGCTAAATAGCGGTGCACGGGTGTTGCACCACCTGTGAGCTGGCGCGATGACACGTCGGCGATCGTGTTCGACTCACTCAACCGCTTGCCGAGGGCCGCCGCCTGATCGGCACACTAGCGGACTGAAATAGGTAGACCGACCCCGTATTTGGTCCCCGTATTTTGTGTAACACGCGCGATTGGCAGGGGACCTCCTGTTCGAGAGTCGAATCTGAGCGAGGGGGTCTACATGCAGAGACTCGCGGGTTTGCTGTTCCTGATCTGCCCAGCAGCGTGGGCGCAGTCGAGTGCGAGCTATCAACTCGAGAGCGCGCACATCAACAACGCGGGGCGGCCGTTGCAGGGGGTGAGCGCGGCGTCGGCCAGTCATCGGGTGACGCTCGATGCAATGGGCGAAATCGCCAACGCACAAAGTACCAGCGCAAGCTGGAACGTGGGGTCGGCGTTTCCGTTGCGCTATCGACCGCCGGGCGAGGTGCTCGGGTTGCGGTTTGCCGATCGCGATACGTTGCAATGGAAACCGGAGCGGTCGGTCGCTACAGCGTCTATCGCGACTTGATCGGCGTGCTCAGCAGTGGGGTGTTCGGGCATTGCCTTCAGAGTGGCCTCGGCAACGCCACCGTCGATGACGCCACCTTGCCCGCACCCTCGCAAGGCTTTTTCTATCTCGTCACCGCCAAGAACCGACTGACCGAGGAAGGCACGATGGGTCGAGGGTCGTCGACCGGTCGCGCTAACAACAACCCATGGCCGTGAACGCCCGACAGAGCGCGCAAGGAGTGACCATGACAATGCACGGCGTCAAATCCTCAATCACCGTCGCGCTGCTGATCGCAGCGTCCGCGTTGCCGCTGCTTGCAGCGGCGCCGCCCACGCAAATCAACTATCAGGGCGTCCTGCGCGATACGGCCGGCGCACCGCGCAGCGGTTCGTTCGACATGACATTTCGATTCTTCGACGCCAGCGGCGGCGGAAACGAGATCTTGATCGACGCGCACACAGCGGGCCAAGCGGTGTCGGTCGATGGCGGGTTGTTCGACGTCGCGCTCGGCGGCGGTACGGTGAGTGATGGGTCGGCGGTTTTGCCGGGCGATCCGTATCTGTCGCTCAGTCAGGTCTTCCGCGACTTCACCAACGTCTGGCTGCAAATTTCGATCGGCGCCGAAACGCTGACACCGCGGGTCAAGGTCCTGGCCTCGGCCTACGCGCTCAACGCTACCAACCTCAATGGCCTACCAGCGGGCTCATATCTGGACACCAGCAACGTGGCACAAACCAAACTGGCGGCGCTGACGCTGGGCGGCCTGACGCTGCGCTCGACCGATCTGCGCGTGAATGCCGGCGGCGTGGAAACGACGCAGCGGATCTACTTCCGCGAAGACGGCGACGATCTGGGCGAGAGCCTGGCGTGGGACGACGCTCAAGACGCGTTCTCCGTAAGCGATCAACTCGATGTCTTCGGCCGGCTGCGGCTGCGCGATCAGTTCTTTGCGTCGATCGACTTCTCCGATGGCGCCGACCCTGCTGCCTGCCGCGTCAGCTACGACACCGCCGATGCGGCACTCGAAGTCTCGCGGCGGATGCAAGTCGCGGGGCCTCTGATGGTGGGCAACACCACCAACCTGCCGCCGGGCTACAACCGATTCGGCGCGGGCGGCACGCCAAGCAGCGGCGCGATGTCCAACAGCGGGGATATCTACGTCGAGTCGGACGTGGAGGTCGATGGCGCTTTGTATCTAGGCGGCACGATACGCATGAGCGACGATGGGCCGGACGGCAATCAGCAGATCTACTTCTACGACGACGCCTCGCCGACCAACGAGTCGCTGCGCTGGGATGACGCGGTCGATCGCTTCGAGCTGTCCAACGCGCTCGCCACCGCTGGGCCGTTGCGCGTGGGCAATATCAGCGGCGGCGATGTCGCCTACAACAACTTCGGCCCCCCTGGCAGCACACCACATAGCGAGCAGCTCGACAGCGTGGGTGACGTGTATGTCGCCGACGACCTGGAAGTCGACGGCGATCCGATGTTCTCCGGCAACGTCTTCATGAAACACAGCGGCACCGACGCCAACCAGTACCTGTGGTTCTTCGATGGCGGTCGCACCGACGACGAGTGGATCTCGTGGGACGACGCCTCCGATCGATTCGAGGTTTCCGACAGCCTGCATGTGTTTGGAGACCTCTCCGCCAACCTCAAGAACTTCGTGCAGAACCATCCAACGCGTGAGGATCTCGAGGTGGTGTTCACCTCACTGGAAGGGGACGAGGTGACGGTCTTCACGCGTGGCAGCGCGCGACTGGACAACGGCGTGGCGCATGTGACGTTGGGGCCGGCCTTCGCGTTGGTGGCCAATCCGTCGTTCGGGTTGTCGGCGCACCTGTCGCCGCGCGGGGATTGGTCGGAGCTGTATGTCGATACGCTGAGTCCCACCGAGTTGGTGGTGCGCTCGCACGCCGGCGCGAGCGATGCGGCGTTCGACTTTGTGGTCTACGGGCTGCGCGCCGGATACGAGAACTTCCCGGCGGTAAGGACGCGTCGTGCCGACGCACCGCTTCCGGCGTTGACCAGCTTCGATTCCGACCTCGGTGCCGTACCGGAGGCGGCCGCCTCGACCGCTGCCGCGCGCTACGTCGCGATGCATCGTGCGACGTTCGGTGTCGAGCCGGACCAGCAGGCACTCGGCGCGCTGACGGCATCGATTGGCCGCAGCGAGGAATCGGCGAGCGCTGTGCACATCACACCGCGCACACCGGCGCCACGCAGCACGGTGGCGAGCGCCGAGCCGAGCACCTCAGCGCCTCACACGCAAGCAACGAGCGCCTCCCCTGCCCCGCTTGCCAACGACATCGTTCGCGCCCGCACCTTCCAAGCCGAAGCCTCTTCGGCGGCAGGATTGCAAACCGCCTCGGGTGTCATCGAGCCGGGTGATGTGGTGGTGATCGACGGCGACAGTGGCGGTGCGGTGCGTCGCGCCGATATCGCGGCCGATCCGCGCGTGGTCGGGATCGCGGTGGCGGAGGGCGGGTTGACGCTCGGCACCGGCACCGTGGCCGACATCGGCAACGGTCCGCAGATCGCGATCGCGTTGTCGGGAGTTGTGCTCTGTAAGGTCGATGCGTCATTCGGCAGCATCGAGCCAGGTGACCTTTTGGTTTCGTCCCCCAACGCTGGATACGCGATGAAAGCAGTCGACCCCGCCGCAGGCACCGTGCTCGGCAAGGCGTTGCAGCGCGTCGACCAGGGCCAGGACTCGATTCGCGTGCTTGTGATGCAGCGATGACGATCGTGAGGAGACAGATCATGAAGACTCAACTCAGCGTGCTTTCATTGCTTGCCTTCGGGTCGGTGGCGTTCGGCGCCGCCCCGGCGGGGCCAACCCCGCAACGAGCCACCGCGCCCGCGCGCGAGACGGTGGTGTTTGAATCGACGCGCGAGGAGGATGCGCAAGGAAACGTGGTGGCCTCGAACGTTCGCGGCGACCTGGATGAAGCGACGGCGCAGCGTGCCGGCCGGCCGTGGTCGTATTTCAACGAAGCGACGCTGGTCCGTGAGGAGGCGTGGGCCAGTTCGGCAGACGGCGCCCAAACAACGTTCGGCTATCGCATCACCAGCGCTACCAACCCCAGCCCGATCTACCCCTCGTGCAGTTCGCGCCGCCGGTTGTCGATCCGGCGTTCGATGAGCAGCTCTCGAAGTTCGCACCGGAGGCGTTGGTCCCGCTGTCGATCACGGTGCGCAACGCACCGGTTTGGGATATTCCGTTGCGCGCTTCGGTTCAAGCCGCCAGCGCCCAGGACATCGCGCTGTCGTCCTCGCGACGCGCGCAGGCCAAGCTCGATCGCGCGGCCGTGATTCGCACGCTGCTTGCGCCAATCGAAGCGGCGATCGTCGCGCTGGGGGGCGAGGTCGTGGCCAGCGGCCAACTCGACGGCTGGCTCTCGGCACGGGTGCCCGCCAAGTCGGTGGGTGCCTTGAGGCAGCGGCAAGATCTGTTTCAGATCGGCCTGATGCACGGGCGCTTCGAAGCCGCCAACCTGTATCTCTCCGACGTGCGTGCCCCGCGCTTCGCCAACGCGCAGCCGTTTCACGACGCCGGCTATCTTGGCGAATTCGCCAACTCATCACGCCATTCGTTCGGCGACATCACCGTCGGTGTGGTGGAGTCCGGTCTGATCGAGGACGAAGCGTGCTTTCTTTACGACGGTGCCGGTTGCACCGGCGCCAGCCGGCTAGCGGCCACCTATCGTTGCGATGATCTCGACCGCGACGGCAACTACTGCGAGCCGGTCGGCAACATGCGCGATGCCGACGACAACTCTTCGCATCCGACCCTCGTCGCCTCGACGATTCTGGCCGACTACCGGCAAGGACAAGGCGACCCCTACGCCTTGGGCGACCCGAATTGGACAGCGCAAACCGGCCATGACGCAACGTGGAAGGACAGGAACACCGGAATCGCTCCCGAAGCGTCCTTGGTGTTTTTCGGGCAGATGGCCGACAACGATAGCGACGACGGCACCACCACCGCGCCCGCCTTCGCCGACGCGTTCAACGATGCGGGTGACTTGCTGGTCGACATCACCAACAACTCGTGGAGCTGGTCGACATCCAGTGCCACCAACTGCACGTTGCGAGCGATCGACCCGCACGAGTTGGAACTGGAAAACGCATTCGACGATGGCGTTTTGATGGTGGTCTCGGCCGGAAATCCCAACGTCGGTTTCTGTTCGGGCGACATCGGCACCGTCTGCAACGATGACGGCGACTGCTCTTCAGTCGGCGGCACCTGCGACGTCGCCAACGCGGTCTGCAACAACGATCGCGGCACCGAGTGCGACTTCGACGGCGATTGCGCCGGCGTCGGTGGACCGTGCGTGGCGCACACATCGGCGTGCAACATCGGCTCCCCTGCCGATGTCCCCAAGGCGTTTGCCGTCAACGCACTCAACGGCGGCGAAACCAATTGCGGCAACGGCTCGACCCAGTCGAATTGCTATCTCGATGCCGACTACTCGGCCAACGGCGGCATCAACGCCATCAGCAATGGATCGACCTGCACCGGATGCGCTTCAGGAATTGCGATCTCGACCCTGAATCGGTTCGATGGAACGACGTCGGCTGCTGGGCCCTACGGAACGGCCGATGCCACGTTCAACGGGACCAGCGCCGCGGGACCAGTGGTTGCGGGCTCGGCTGCGTTGGTGAAGGACTGGCTTTTGTCGGCTGGCCAAACCTGGGTCAACAGCCCGGGCCGTTTGCAAACGGTGATGCTGGCGATGGGCGATCGCGTGCACCGGCCGTGGGGCGGCGCTCGATCGACGCTTGGCGTCGGCGCGAGTGCGTTATACGGCATGGGGCGCATGAAGCTGCGCTTGTTCGAAGGCTCGAACCTCGCACCCTGGAGCTACAACATCACGACCCCGTCGTTCACATCAGGCAGCGCCGATTTCGTCCACATCCCGTTCAGCACGCCGCTGCCGAGTGGGACCAACATCGTCAAGTGTGTGCTGAATCAGTTCGAGGATATGTCGAGCAAGACCGAGATCAGCGGCTTGGACCTCGAACTGCGGCTGCGCGATCCGGTAGCCGGTGTGTGCAGCAGCAGCGGCGTAGTCCGCTACACCTGGATCGATGCCGGTCTCGAGATCAAGCACATGTCGGCGATCACGAGCACGCAGACCGCGCTCGCTGGTCGTTGCCTCGAGGCCACGATCAACAAACAGTTCGTCACCCCTTCGGGGATCACGGCGAGCCTGTTCTGCTACGCCGCGGGGAAGAACGATGATCAGTACTAGTGCGTTGCTCATCGTCACCGCGCTTGCGTTGGGCTCTGTGGACGGCGTCGCGGTAACCGACCGCGACGCCGAGCAGATTCGCGCGATGCTCAGCCCCCCGCCGTCGCGCGAGGCGGCGCAGCGTCTCGCGCTCGATGCCACGCGCGCGCACCTTTGGTTGCGAGGCTGGGTCGAGTACTCGTCGTTGCGGGCACGGCTGGAAGCGTATCGCGTGCTCGTCGCCACCGCGCGGCGCCAGGCCAAGAGTCAGGGCGACTTGGCGCAGCGGGTGGAGCAGGCCCTGGCCTCGACCAAGCAGGGCTGGCATCTGCCGTTGCGGCGCCTCGATCCACCCCAACACCATGAATGGCTCGAGGCCACCCATCCCGGTCTAGGTGATCCACTTGATATGTCATTGGTCCGATTCGACCGGGCGGGTGGCGTCGAGACGCTAGAGCTTGGCCCGGTGCATCTGTATCAACTTGATCCAAGCCTGGCGCGGTATGTCGCCTCCTCGACCGCACCCCAACTGAAGAAGCCATTTGTCGATGCTAGCGGCCGTCGGATTCTGATCACGTTGGCGCCCGTAACTTAGCTGACTCGGCTATCGTCTCGGTGTGTTCAAACAAGCAATCACCCGCACACCGTCTCGCTCGCTGGTCAATGGCCTGACCTCGGCCAATCTCGGCACGCCCAATTACGAGCTGGCACTCGAACAGCATCGTCAGTACGTTCGCGCGCTGGCTAGTTGCGATGTCGATGTGATCACGTTGCCGGCGGCCGAACCGTTTCCTGACTCGGTGTTCATCGAAGATGCCGCGTTGTGCACGCCGCACTGTGCGGTGATCACGCGGCCGGGCGCCGACAGCCGTCGTGGCGAGGCGGAGTTGCTGGTCCCTGCGCTGCGGCACGTCTATCTGCACGTCGAGCAGATCGTGGCCCCCGGAACGCTGGATGCAGGCGATGTGATGATGGTTGGCGATCACTATTTCATCGGCCACTCCTCACGCACCAATCTCGACGGCGCACACCAGTTGATCGCGATCCTGCAGCGTTACGGCATGACCGGCTCGATCGTCCGCGTCGAGCAGGTGCTGCACTTGAAGACCGGCGTCGCCTACCTCGAATACAACAACTTGCTGGCCTGCGGCGAATTCCTGTCACGCCCCGAGTTTCAGTCGTTCAACCTGATCGAGGTTTCGCCGGACGAGGAGTACGCGGCCAACTGCATCTGGATCAACAGCAGCGTGATCGTGCCTGCCGGCTACCCCACCACACTCGCGAAGATCCAGTCGCTGGGTTACTGCACGATCGAGGTCGATACCTCTGAATACCGCAAGCTCGACGGCGGGGTGAGCTGCTTGTCGCTTCGTTTCTAGCGGGAACTGTTACGACTTGGCGGTGGTTCTCGCCGCGCGCCGCCATGCCGCCGGCGGCAACCCGTGCTCGCGTTTGAACGCGCGATTGAACGCCGCCTCCGACTCGTATCCGACGCGCGCCGCCACCTCCGCTACCGCTTCGTTGGTGTTGGTGAGCGCTTGCGCGGCCAACGCCAATCGCCAACCGGTGAGGGATTGCATCGGCGGCTCACCAATCATCGCGACGAAACGATCGGCCAGTGCCGAACGCGACAAGCCGACCTCGCGCGCCAGCGCCTCCACTTCCCAACCGCGCGCTGGGTGAGCGTGCAATAGCGCGAGCGCACGGCCGACATGTGAATCGCGCAGCCCGGCAAACCAACCGGACTGACCCTCCGGCAGTGAGCGCACGTATTCGCGAATCGCCTCGATGAACAGCAACTCCGAGAGGCGTGACAGCACTGCCTCCGACGCTGGGCCGGGGGCGTGTGTCTCGGTGGCCGCGTGGCGAATCGTCGTCGCGATCCAACTGCCAGTTGGCGACTTTGCGAGCGGCACCTTGAGCATTGGCGGCAGGGCGCTCAACAGCGGACGGCAAAGACGCTTGTCGCAGGCAAGAAAGCCGCATACGAAACGGGTGTGCTCGCCGCCGCCGCCGTGACGAATGCGCGCCAGCGCGCCGCTATCGGAGGGCGGCTCCACCAGCGTGAGCGACGGAACGGCCGCAAGCCGTAGATCGCTTCCCATGCGGTGCTGATCGTTTTGAGGAAACAGGATCAAATCGCCCGCCTCGAGCTCGACCACCGTGCCGCGGTTCAACAACTGCGCGCGACAGCGACCCTCGGTCACGAAGTGGTAGATCGCGACATGCTCGGCAGCGCCGAGCATCGGCAGCACGCCGTCGGTGTCCTCGGTGGAGTCGATACACCACGGCGCCGTGAAGTCGACCTCCAAAAAGATGCCGCTGGTGAGGCGTAGCACCTTGAGTACTTCGGTCAGCGCATCCATGGGCGGTCCACCGTCATAGGGAGGCAGGGATCGTACCTGCGTTGCGCGGAATGCATCAAGGGCCGGCGGCGCGGCAAAGCGTGGCGGCGGCGCGAGCAAACGATTCCAAGCGGCCGGTGACGCGCGCAAGGATCGCGGCGTGCCGGACAAGCGGCTATGCGATGAAAACCCGAGCATACGCCTCGACAACATCGCTCACGGTTCACGCCGCCGTCAGCACCTCACCGAAAGGAGCAACTCATGAGCACGATCGCCAATACCGACACCACCCACCGCTACGCCAAGTGCATCGAAACCTCCAAACGGATTCGTTGGGAGATCGACCGCGACCTGATTCGCGGGCGTCAGTTCGACTTCTCGAAAAAGTTCCTGCCCGATGGCTTGTCGATGGTGGCGCGACTGCCGTTTCTGAACGAGAAGGACCGGCTGACCTATAGCCATGTGCAGGGGCGCACCTACGCCAACATGTTCGGGCTGGTCGAGCGTTTCATCGGTGTGAAGATTCTGGAGATCAGCCGCGAACACTGGTTGGGAGATCAGGTGGCGTTGGAGGCGTTGGTCCGTTTCTCCGATGAGGAACTCAAGCATCAGGAACTGTTCCGCCGACTCGAAGCGATGACGGCACAGGGCATGCCCGCGGGCTACAGGTTCTTGCCGCAGCCGAATGACGTCGCGCAGTCGGTGCTCGCCTCATCGACATGGGCCGTCTTGGCGCTGACTTGCATGATCGAGCTGTTCTCGCAGTCGCACTACAAATCGAGCATCGAGCCGGACGACGCGCTCTCCGAATTGTGGAAGGACGTCTACAACTTCCATTGGAGAGAAGAGTCGCAGCACGCGATACTCGACGAGTTGGAGTGGACGCGCGAGGACGCGACGCTATCGACTCGAGAGCGCGACGTTGCCGTCGATCATTTGATCGCGTTGGCCGGAGCGGTGGACGGCATCGTGCAGATGCAGGCCGCGGCGGACGCCGAGTACTTTGTTTCGATCGCGAGCCAACCGATGGATGAGGCGCAGCGCACGATGGTCGATGCGGCGTTTCTCGCAGCCTACCGCTACCAGTACATCGTGACCGGCGTGGAGCACCCGCAGTTCAATCGAATCTTGGGCGGAATGATCACTGCCGAGCAGGGTGCGCGCATTCAGGCAGCGCTGGAGCCAATCGTGGGGTAGGTGTCCACGAAATACCGCGGAACCGGAAGCCGGTCTGATTCTCGGATGTGGGGGCGGCGGTGCTTGCAACACAGCACCGCCGCGACCGGTCGTTGGCGGCGTGGCATGCGGCCGGTCAATGGCTTCGTAGGTGTCTACGAAATACCGCGGGTCGGTCGCATCCCATGATTCCCCGGCCCGGGAGGCATGCCGTCAGTTCCTCGTGCCCCCAAGCAATTCCCCTTTGAGTTTCTCTCGCGTGCGGGTCACCGCCGGCACGCCCCGGCTTCGCCCCGACCAGTACCGTCATAGCCACAGGCCCCCAATCTCTTGAAGCGTGATCGACGTTTGGATCGCCCCTACCGACAGTCAGCCGCAGTTCGACGTGGAGCGGCGCACCCGTCGGCCGACCCAAGTGCGAGGTATTTCGTGGACACCTCCGAAATAACGCATGCAGCCGGGTTGCCGCCCGTCGCGAACCGCCGTACCGTCTGCCAACTTGTCAAAGATGCAAGAGTCACAATGAAAGTAAGGCTTCCGGGAGCGAAATACGGACAGGGCAATGAGCCTCGGGGGAGGCATGGGAGCACGAGAACAGGCATCCGTGGTGGTGACCGGGATCGGCTTGGTCACAGCCATCGGCAATGGAGTGGGGAGCGTCTGGCCTGCGGCCATCGCTGGGAAGAGCGGAACCCGTCTGGTCGATTTCGCTTGGACCAAAGAGCGCGCCTTCAAGTGTCAGACGGGCGCGCCTGTTTCACCGCCCGCCCCACAGGAATACGGCTGCAATGCGGAAGAACTCAAATACATCGACCCAACCGGACAGTTCGCGTTGGCAGCCTGCCATATGGCGCTACGCGACGCGGGGCTGACGCTCGCTCGGGTCGAAGATAAGCGCGAGATCTATCGCCTGAACGAAGTCGACGAGCGCCGGATCGGCACCGTGATCGGCACGGCGGTTGGCGGCATGCCGACGATCGAGTGGAGCCACCAGCATTGGCTCTCGGGAAGGCCGATCACCGGCACGCTTCGATTCAGCCTACCGATGTTGATTCCGAACGCGATTCCCGGTCAGCTCGCAATCAAATTCGGGCTGCGCGGTGAGAACAAATCGATCACCACAGCCTGCGCCGCGGGGACGATGGCGCTAGGCGATGCGTTTCGGCTGATCCGCAGCGGCGCGCTCGACGCTGTCGTTGCCGGCGGCGCCGAGTGCCTACTCTCCGACAACGACGGCTTCGGGATGATCGGTTTCGAGTTGTTGCGCACGCTGTCGAGTCGCAATCACGACCCGGCCGGTGCGTCGCGTCCGTTCGATGCCGAACGCGATGGCTTCGTGATGGGCGAAGGGGCCGGGCTGTTGGTGCTCGAGCGACGTGATCACGCCGTGGCACGCGGCGCACGAATTTACTGCGAGGTCGCCGGTTACGCGGCCAACAGCGACGCCTACTCGATGGTCCAGCTCGATCCGTCGGGCGAGCAGATCACCGATGTGCTCAGCCAAGCGTTGGCCGATGCAGACCTCGGACTCGGCGACATTGGCTATGTCAACGCTCACGGCACCGCGACGCGTGTCAACGATGCCGTCGAGGCGAAGGCGATGCGTCGACTGTGGGGCCGGCAGATCGACGATGTGCTCGTCAACTCCACCAAGGCGATGATCGGTCACACGATCGGCGCGGCGGGAGGGATCGAGGCTGCGATCACAGCGCTCAGCCTCTATCACGAGCAGGTCCACCCGTGTGTGAATCTCGAAACACCCGACCCTGAGTGCGACTTGAATCTGCCCCGTCGCGCGACGCAGCTCACGGGCCGCGCCGCGATGTCCAACTCGTACGGGTTTGGCGGTCACAACGCATCGATCGTGCTCAAGCCGCAATGAGCAAAACCGAGCGTATCCCGCCCTCGCCAATCTCTCCGCTTCCGCGACGCGCCTACTGGCTCAGCATTGCGGCCGGTGTTGTCGGCGGGAGCGCGTGGCTTCCGACCGGCCTGGCGCCATTCATCGCGTTGGTGATGATGGCGCAGATCCTCGCGCTGCGAGACGCACGCACGATGCGTCACGCGCTCCGCCTGGCACTGGTCTTTGGCGTGGTGCGCTATCTCACGGCGTCGCACTTCTTGTTGGCGCTGATCGCCTACTCACCCCTGGCGATCGCCTTCTATCTGATGGCGACGTGCTTCATCCTACCGTTCTCGATCCTCGAGTCGTGTGGAGCATTTTGGTTGCATCGCTACACCGGCTTTCCTCGCGGTCTCGCCTTCGCGCTCTTGTATGTTTTTGGGGAGTGGCTGCGCACACTCGGCGACCTGTCGTTCCCTGCCGATCTTCTATCGCATGCATTCGGTACGGCTCCGAGCCTGACCCGTTTCTCCGCCTACACCGGGCCGTACGGTGTTCCGCTCTGGCTGTGCGTTACCGGCTGGATCTTGGCCGAGGGCTGGATGCGACGCGCCGAGCACAAACGTTGGTTGCCGTGGATGCTGATCGGTCTCACCGTCTGGTGGCTCCCGGCGATTCCATGGCCGCAGCGCGACCAAGAGCGCGTCACGTTCAAGGTAGGGATCGTGCAACCGAAGGTCACGATCGAACGTAAGCTCGCCTCCCTGCGTGCGCCCGATCGCGAGTACTGGGACGAGATGAAATCGCTTACCCGCGAGGCTGCGCAAGGCGCCGCGCTGGTGATTTGGCCGGAGACCGCGCGACCGGGACGCTTGTTTCTCCGCGATGACCAACCACTGCACGATTTGGAGATGGAAGAACTGGCGTCCGAGGTAGGGGTGCCGATCCTCTACGGCGCCGAGATCGTGAGGACGCGAGGATCGAGCGTTGTGGGGCTCTACAACGGCGCGGCACTGGTCTTTCCCGATCACTCACCCAACCAGTGGTACGGCAAGCAACGCTTGTTGCCGTTCGTCGAAGGGTTCCCGTTTGCCGATTGGATCGGCTTCGATCCGGCCAAGCGACCACACGGCAAGCCGGCCGGCGGCATCGAATATCTGACGTTGCTCGGAAACTTCGCACGTGGACCTGAGCCGACGATCTTCCGCGTCGGGGATGCGCGGATCGGGGTGTTGATCTGCTACGAGGGGATGTACCCGCCCTTGGCGCGCGAGTACGCGCAGCGCGGCGCCAACATGTTGGCGGTGATGACCAACGATATCTGGTGGGGCAAGAGCGCCTTCGCACCGTGGCACGCGCAGATGGTGACGGCCCGCGCCAACGAACTCGAGATCCCGGTCGTGCGGGCCGCCAACTCCGGCGTCAGCTCCTACACCGATCAGCACGGCGTACAGCATGAACACACCGCCTCGATGTGGACCGGCACGTTGCAGATCGAAGCCCAACTCGAGAAACAAAAGGCCGCAACGTTCTATCAGCGAGTCGGCGACTGGCCGATTGCTCTGATCGCATTGCTGTTCGCCGGGAGCCTGGTACGACGCCGCTTCCGCCGTTAGGCGCGTCAGCCACCGACCGTCAACGGCTCCAGTCGTGGTCTTAGCTCCAACAGGCGCGTGAACTGCTCGGCCGGAACCGGCTTACCGAACAGATACCCCTGCATCAACTGGCAACCGCACGACAGCAAGAAGTCGCGTTGATCGGGTGACTCCACTCCTTCCGCGAGGGTTGCAATGTGCAGCCGCGCAGCCATCGCGGCAATCGCCGAGACGATCGCTGCATCGTCCGAGTCCTCGACCAGATCGCGAACGAACGACCGGTCGATCTTGAGCACATCGATCGGGAAGCGCTTCAGATAGGCCAGCGACGAATAGCCGGTCCCGAAATCGTCGATCGCAATTTGGAAACCATGCCGCTTGATCTGTTTCAGCAACTCGATTGTCTGATCGCCCGTCTGCATCAGCGCGGTCTCGGTGATCTCCAGCCGCACACCGCCCGGATCGACACCGGCTTCGCGCGCCAACTGCGCGAGCTGTTGTGGCAGGTCTTCGCGCCGGAATTGATGCGGGGAGAGGTTGATCGCGACCTGCAGATCGGTGTGACCTTGATCGAGCCACAGCCGCGCTTGCTTCAATGCCGTGCGCGCCACCCACTCACCGATCCGGATGATCAACCCCGACTCCTCGGCAACACCGATGAAGTTCGACGGTTGCACCAGGCCGAGGTCGGGATGATTCCAGCGAATTAGCGCTTCGGCACCGATCACCATGGCGCGCTCACAGTCGACAATCGGTTGGTAGTGCAGGACAAATTCATTGCGTTCGACTGCGTGCCTGAGGCTCGACTCGATCGACAAGCGTTGAAACGCTGCCTGATTGAGCGCCGGACTGTAGAACTGGAAGTTGTTTCGTCCGGAATCCTTGGCGTGATACAGCGCGGCATCGGCGTTTTTCAACAGCTCCTCGACCCCACCGCCATCTTGCGGGAAGAGGCTGATCCCAAGACTGGTCGAGACGAATACTTCGCTGCCTTCGATGGTGGTCGGAGCCTCGAGTACCTCGAGGACTCGGCTCGCGACCTTGACGACGTCCTCACCCCGCTTGACCTCGGAGAGCATCACGATGAACTCATCGCCGCCCAGCCGAGCGATCGTGTGCTCGAGCGCGGCGGCGCCGTCCCGCACCACCATGTCGGTGGCGCGCACCGCTCGCTTGAGGCGCTCTGCGACTTCTCGGAGCACCTGGTCACCCGCGGTGTGGCCCAGGGTGTCGTTGATCCGTTTGAAGTTGTCGAGATCGAGAAACATCACCGCAACCGTCAGGTTCCGGCGTCGTGCCGTTGCAATCGCGGTCTGCAAGCGATCGTGCAGCAAGGCCCGGTTCGGCAACCCGGTAAGACTGTCGTAGTAGGCCAGCTCGCGGATTTGATTTTCGACACGCTTGCGCTCGGTAATGTCCAACAGCGTCCCGGCAAGCACGCGCTCACCACGATCGCCGATCACGATTTCTGCTTGCGCCTCGACATGCCGGACCGTCCCATCGGGCAGGCTGATCCGATGATCGATCTGATACGTGCTCGACCCTCCCGCGGCGGCGTGCAATGCGTGCGTCACCTCGTCTCGGTCGTCGGCATGCACCTGATCGAGGTAGTCCTCGATCCGCAGTTGCTCTCGATCGACTGGAACGCCCAGCAAGCGATGCGTTTCCACCGACCAACGCTGTTGTCCGGTTTGCAGGTCCCAATCCCAGTGTCCGAGTCCAGCGATGCGTTGAGCCAACTCGAGTCGTTGTTCGCTGCGGCGCAGTTCATCGAGCGTGTCCTTGGAGCGCAGCAGATATCGCACTCGATGACTCAACATCTGCCAACTGATCGGCTTGGTGACGAAGTCGGTGGCGCCGGCGGCGAACGCTCGTGTGATCGCATCGACGTCTTCCAAGCCGGTCATCACCAGGATCGGGACCGAGGCTCCGTCCGGAAGCTTGCGCAGCGCCGTGCAGGCCGCGAACCCATCCATGCCGGGCATGATCACGTCCAGGATCACGAGTTGTGGCTGAGCCTGCTTGAAGGCATCGAGCGCCTGCGCGCCGTCTTCCGCTTCGATCACCTCGAACCCTTCGGCGCGGAACGACTCGGCGACGAGCATTCGCGCCGTCCCGTCATCGTCGGCGATCAGGATTCGTCGCCCTGAAGTTCGCGTATCAGGCGGGTGCATGCGCCGCCTCCTGCTCGAGCATCGCAACCAGGGCCGACTCGGCGGAGCGATACTCCGTCGCGACGCTCTCGATCGCTTCCGAGGAAAGCGGGCACTCCCCCGACTTGGCTTGTAGCTCGAGCGCCTTGCACAGCGTCGCGAGCTGCACCGCGCCGACCGTGGCTGCGCTGGACTTCAGCGTGTGCGCCAAGCGATGAGCGGTGACGGTGTCTCCACTCGCCACGGCGGCACGCAGTTGCTCGATATTCGCCGGCGTATCGGTCAGGAAGGTCCGAACCACGCGCTCGAGAATCTTCGGGCCGGATGGGCCGCGCCCGCGGATCGCATCGAGCGCCGTCGGATCGAGCACTCCTGGATTGTCTTCACCCGATGCCGGCTCGCCGTTCGCTGTCGCTGGTGCCGTCGATGTGTCTGTGGTCGGTGCGCTCGCGCCCGACTGCTTGGCCCGCACCACCCATCTGGTCAGCGCTTGCTCCAACGCTTCGATGCGAAGCGGCTTGGAAAGATAATCGTCCATTCCTGCCGCGATGCACCGCTCACGCTCACCAGCCAGGGCCGCCGCCGTCAACGCCACGATCGGGATCCGCCTTCCGTCGCCCGCGGCGTGTTCGCGCTTGCGAATCGCCTCGGTTGCGGCCAGACCATCCATGCCAGGCATCATGCAATCCATCAGCACCACGTCGTACTCGCCTCGCTCGAGCGCCGACATCGCTTCGTAGCCGTCTCCGGCAACGTCGACCGTGCAGCCGAGTTCGTCGAGATACGCCATGGCCACTTCCTGATTGACCGGGCTGTCTTCGACCAAGAGAACGTTCGCTTCGAATCGCGCGGTGCTCGGCGTGCGTGACGGCGAGTGCGTCGGCAAATCGATCGCGCCTCGCGCCTTGGCCACCGACGCGAGCACATCGAACAATTGAGACGAGCGAATCGGCTTGGTCAGAAACGCGTCGATCAGCTCTCGCAGCCGATCGGTCATCGCTTCTTGCAGACCGATTGAGGTGAGCATCACCAGCGGCGTACCACTGACGATGCTGTCGGCTCGAATCGCTTCGGCCAACTGCAGGCCATCCATTCCGGGCATCATCATGTCGATGATCGCCACGTCGTACTTCGAGTGGGAATCGGCGGCGCGCAACAGCTCCAGCGCCCGCTTGCCGTCGCTGGCGCAATACGACTCCATTCCCCATGCCGTCGCTTGGCGCAGCAAGATCTCTTGGTTGGTGTGGTTGTCATCGACCACCAGAAGGCGCAGTCCCTGAAGATTCAGCGGTCGTTCAGCCGGCTCGAGCTTGGCGGGGCGGGCAAAGCGGGCCGTAAACCAGAAGGTCGAGCCGACGCCGAGCTCGCTTTGGACACCGATCGAGCCACCCATCAACTCGGCAAGCTGTTTGACGATCGCCAGCCCGAGGCCGCTGCCGCCGTACTTTCGCGTCGTCGAGTTATCGGCTTGGGTGAACGGGGTGAACAGCGATTGGCGAGCTTGTTCCGAAATGCCGATCCCTGTGTCTTTCACCTCGATGCGTACCAGAACCAGACCATCCGGCTGAGTGTCGGCCGTCACGCGCACGACCACATCGCCGTTCTCCGTGAACTTCACAGCGTTCCCAACCAAGTTCAGCAGCACCTGCCGCAATCGCCCCGAGTCTCCGCGCAAGCGTGAGTCGAATTCCTCCGTTATCCAATGCAAGAGTTCGACCCTGCGGGCCTCGGCGCGGGGCGCCAGTACCTCACACACTTCCTCGACCACGGTGCGAAGGTCGAAGTCGACCTCATCGAGCGTCATCTTGCCGGCCTCGATGCGCGAGAAGTCGAGAACATCGTTGATCACGTCGAGCAAAGCCTCGGCGGACCCCTGCACCGTTCGGGCGAAACGACGCTGCTGCGGGGTGAGATCGCCGCGCAACAGCAGTTCGGTCATGCCGATCACGCCATTCATCGGCGTCCGAATTTCGTGACTCATGTTGGCCAGAAACTGCGATTTGGCGCGACTCGCCTCCTCGGCCGCTTGCGCCAGCACGATCGCCTGTTCGGAGGCGTCCTGAAGCTCTGCTGTGCGTTCTTCGACGCGTTGTTCGAGTGTCTTTTTGTGCTCGTCGACCTGGGCTCGATAGTTCCTGAGCCGCTCGACCATCAGACCGAACGAGTGTCCCAGCTCAGCGATCTCATCGTGCGTGTCGACCTCGACCTGATGATCGAGCCGGCCTTCCGCCACAGCCGCCGTGGCGGCCACCAGATTTCGGATCGGCTTGATGATCCGGCGCGTCAACAGCACTGTGGCGGCAACTCCCAGCGCCAACATCGCCAGCGTCGCGATCAGCGCGCGGGAAACGATGTGCGCCACGCGATCACGAACCTCACGATCGCTCAACCCGAGTTGCACCGTACCGAGTCGCTTCGATCGCGGCGCTGCGCTCGCGGAATCGAGGAACAGCTCGCTATCGGCAGCCGTCGCTGCGCTGCTTTCGATCGGCGCGCTGATATCGAGGTAAGTCTCGGGCTTTCCCGGAATCGAATAGGTTCCGCTGGAAGCTTTGGCCCCCTCGATCGGTGCGCGGTTCATGGAGATCGGAGGGAGTTCCAGCCCGACCACATAACTGCGCTGCGCCAGCGTCTTCCCTTCGCCATCGATGAAACGGACGTATGCAGCCGACGGCAGGGCGCGCAGGCCGTCGAAGACCGGGCGGAGCGCATCTTGGTTGGAGGTATAGAGCGCGTACTCGCCATTCTGAGCGAGCATGCGCGCCAAGGTGGCGCCATCGGAGACCAGCGCGCGTTGCGTTTCGTCGACCTCGCGCAGCGCGATCATGGTGCTCGCCCCCACACTGGTGATCAGCACCATGCCGACGGTCAGCACCGTGAACTTCGCTGTCAGCCCGAAGCGCACACGTCGTGAACCGGGAGTCGTGTTCATTCGATCACATCCTTGGCATCACGCAGCACTGCTGCTGGGAGTGAGATTCCGATCGCTTTTGCCGTTCTCTGGTTGAGCGAGTAGACGACCTTGCGCGGGCGGGCTGGAGTCAGCGATTTCGCAGACTGACCGGCAAGCACCCGCAGCGCCACCTCGGCGACCTGGCGCCCGATGTCGTGATAGTCGCGATCCAGCGCGTAGAGCGCACCGGCCTTGACCCAGGCAGATGAAAGCCCGACAAACGGAATTCGTTCGCGAATCGAGAACAACATCAGCGGTTTGGCGGTTTCGGGGGTCATGACGATTTGATCGGTGACGCCCCATAGCACCTGCACCTCGGCACCCAGCGTTTCGAGCACGCCGGGGAGATCTTTCGGAGCATCGACGCGGTGCGGTCGAAGTTCGAGCCCGGCGTCCTGCGCCAGGCGCGTCGCTCGATCGATGCGCGCCTGGTTTTCAGCGGCGTTGTACAGCACGCCGACGCGGCGCGACCGCGGCAGGATCTGACGCAACCAATGAAGCTCGACCTCCGTCGGGAACTCGAGCACCACGGCGGTTGCATCGACGGCAGCCTCGATCTCGGACTCTCGAAGAATCATCGAAGCGACGATCGGTGTTCCGACTTTCTGCTCGACCATGGCACGAACCGCGTTCGTACCGAGTGGAATGAACAGCGTGACGTTCCCGGCGGCGTAGTCGCGAACCTCTTCGTTGGCCGCCTCGGGCCTGCCGTCGAGGAATCGCAGCACGATCGACGCGGAGGTGTGTTGCTCTCGGAGCACCGACTGAAACCCTTCGACAATTTCTCTGTAAGGAGCGGTGTCCTGACTAGCCAACACGATGATGCGGGGTGTTGTTGGAGTCTCCGCCGACGCCGCCGGAGCGACGGCTGCGTGCAGCAGCACGATCAGTGTCGGCAGCCGCGGTGAGCTTCTTGCGAGCATGCGGACTAGCACCGGTATCTCAGCGAGCGTCGAACGTCACGCCCCGCCTGCCAAACTTCCGCGCGTCGATCTCCCTCACCGTCGGGATCGCAGTAGCGCCGGTCCAGCAGGTTCTGGATTCCGAGCGTGAGGCTCGGGCGATCGATATTGACGAAAGCAATCCGATCATCGGCGGGGCCGGGGTTGACGATCACCGCTGCACGCCGACTGGTGGTCGCGTCGAACGATCCGTAGCGGTCGTGGCGCAGACCGGCGTTCACGAGCAAAGGGTTGGAGATACGCCACTCGTCTTGCAGGTAGGCGGCCCAGTGACTGGACCGACGCGCCTCGCAAAAGTGCGGAAGCGGCTCTCCTTTATTTCCGAGATGCAGCGGTTGAAGCGCGTTGTCTCGATAAGTCGTGCCGACCGTCAACCGATGGCCAGCCCCGAGTGGCTGCTGCCGTTGAACATCGCCGCTCCACCAGCGCCGTTTGGAGTCTTCCCAGGAAAGCCCGTCGGTGTTGGGGTAGTGGCCTTCGTAGAAACGCGTGTCGTAGGACGCGGGAAGAGTGAGTCGCTCACTCTTGGCAGTGGGTGACGAGTGGTTACACGCCAGATGACCGCTGCGCTTTGAGGTCGATGCCCAAGGGTCGTTGAACCGCGTCTCATTCGATGCTGTCGGGACCTGCGTGGTTCGCTGCTCGAGATTCTGCTCGCTGGCGCCGCCGGTCTTCGACAAATCAGCCTGAGCTGAAGCGACCGCCCCTTCGAGCAGCAAGCACACCGCGATTACGTGGCGCGCAACACGTGCGGGATTGGCAACACCCATTCGCTCGTTCCCTTTGCCCGTCTTCGATCCGAATCGCGTCACGAGGGCGTATCGGTAGACCGATCCCTCGGCTTGACCCTGAACGGAGCCCTAGCGGGAAGCTAGGTTTGGGGTTTGAGCCAAACAAGCGGCGGTTTCGCGCCGGTTGCGGGCCGGAGCGCAGGATCGGGACCCGTTTGATCGAAAACTCGTCCTGACTTCGCAGGTTGTCCGTGAAGTGCCAGGCGTGTTCACGCCGACCCTTGAGGGCCAAACGGCGGCGGCCCGACCGGCCCCGGCGTCAAACTCCACTCTTCCATCTCCGACCACCCTTGCATCCGTGCCTCTCGAGCGGAGCCTCGTGACAAGAGTGGCTGGAACAGATCGAGCGCGGCATCGAACCCCGCCTCCCACGGAAAGCGCCCGGCGTCGTCGGGCCAGTAGCACTGCAATGTCGGCACGAGCTTCTGGCGATAAAACCACTGCGACACCGCCAGGACCTTGCGTTGCCAATGCGGCTGCACGGCACCGAACGCGGCGGGAAGCGTGTCGTCTTCCCAGAAGCGAGCGAGACGTGTGCCGGTGGAAAACGAAGGCCGACCGGAGCGCAGCATGTCCCCCAAGGCGTTGATGGCCGACGCCATTTGATTTGGGTGCAGGCCGAAGATCACCAGTTCCGGCCTGCCGAGCGTTTCGTATAGGCCGGTCGAGTAGGCGTAGGTCGGCGGCATCATCGGCGCCGATACGCTGGTGATGTGCCAACCGAATTTCTTGATGTCGGCCTGGATTTTGTGGCCCATGGGATGTTGGTTGGGGTCCGGCCAAAACCTGCGATCCATTGTCCCTCCTGAGGCCGCGCAGAAGCGGCGAGCGATCCAAGCGTGGCATCTGGCAACGCACGAGGCTCTCGGCGAGTTCGTCGAGGGTTACCGCAGCGGGAAATCGTTTGCGGTTGCCCGCTCGCGCAGACCCACGCACAATCGCGCGCGATGAAGCAAACTCACTCACGGGTCGTGCCGGAAGGAAGTCGCGCCACGATTGCCGGTTTGGTGCGCGAGATCCTCGAGATCTCTCACTCGCGCGCCAAGGCGCTGGTCGCTGCAGGACTCTGCCGCATCGATGGTGCGCCGGTCGTCGATCCTGCGATGCGTCCCGATCCGGGAACGGAAGTGGTCGTAATGGACGCGAGCGGCGGGATCCCTGCGGCACCGAAACGGACACTCTCAGGGCCTGGCTTCCGTGTGGTGCACCTGGACAAGCAACTGATCGTGGTCGACAAGGCGCCGATGGTGCTGACCATTCCCGTTCCCGAGGACGATTCCAACGATCCCTCGTTGGTGGCACGCGTCAGCGCCGCACTGGCAGTTGCCGGCCACAAAGAAATACGACTGTGGGTCGTGCACCGCATCGACCGTGAAACATCCGGCTTGGTGTTGTTCGCGCGCTCACCGCGTGCCTGGGACAAATTGCGCGAGCAGTTCCGGGCGCGCACACCGCTGCGCGAGTACATCGCCTGGACCGAAGGGGTGCCGACTCCGCCCAAGGGCCGTTTGAATCACCGGCTGCACGAAGACGAGAAGTCCAAGCGTGTGATGGCGGTCAACCCGCGGCAACCGGGCAAGGATGCTGAGTTGGCCTACGCGGTAGAGGAATCGCGCGGAGGAAAAACACCGCGAGCGCGCGTGCGCGTGCGCTTGACCACCGGACGTCGCAATCAAATTCGCGTGCAGTTCTCGGCCAAGGGTTGGCCCTTGCTGGGCGATCGGTTCTACGGTGCGCGCGATCGCGGTTGTGGTCGCACAGCGCTGCATGCCGCGCGCCTAGGTTTCAATCATCCGGTTACCGACAAGCCGCTGTTGTACCAAAGCCCGTTGCCGGTCGATCTGAAGGCGCTCGACCGTGAATTGTTCGCGAAGGTGCAGGGACCAGGATCGCAAAAAGGGGCGACGCCGAATCCGCCGCGTCCACCACGGGCCAAGGATTTGAAGAAGCAGGCGCACAAGAACCATGCGCGGCGCGAGGAAATCGTGTGTGCCGAGCCGCTCGAAGCGACGCCGGTTGGTGCCCCGCGCACGCGCCTCGCAACCAAGCCTGCTAGACCCCGAACAAAGCGTTGATGGCGCCAGTGTCGCCCTGACGCTTGACGCCGCGCGTCGGAGTTCCGGCCAAATGCTCCAAGAGCCACAACGACTCGATCGCTGCGTCGGCGTGACCGGCACTCGCGGCCCACTCGGCGGCGCTGCGCATCGTGCCGGCCTGACCGCGCATCGTGGTGAGCAAGGCGCCTTGTAGTTTCAAGATCGCGGCGGCCGCCTTCTTTCCCGCCTCGACGCCCGGTTGATGGTAGGCGTTGACGTTGACCAGGTTCGCATAGAAGCCGACGCTGCGTTCGAACAGTGCGATCAGCGCACCCAGCGTCGTGGCGCTCACTTCGGGCATCGTGATCGTGAGGCAGGCGCGCCCCTTGTCCATCAATGCGCGCCGCGTTCCCAACAGAAACGACAACAGGTAGTCGCCGCAGGTCACGCCCGGCTCGACCTCGCGGGCGCGCGCACCGTTGCGATCGTGCAGCGCGGCGATGAACGTGACAAAGAAATCGTTGGTGCCGTCGCGCAGTTGCTGCACGTAGGCGTGCTGATCGGTCGATCCCTTGTTGCCGTACACGGCGATCCCCTGTTCGACCGTGGCGCCGTCGAGGTCTTTCTCCTTACCTAATGACTCCATCACCAGTTGTTGCAAGTAGCGCGACATCAACAGCAAGCGATCGCGATACGGCAGCACCACCATCGCCTTCTCGCCGCGACCGCGAGTGGCCAAATGCCACGCCATCGCGATGCGCGCTGCCGGGTTTTGCGCCACGTCTGGAAGGCGCGTGACGGCATCCATGCGGCGCGCACCATCCAAGAAACCGTCGACGTCGTGGCCGAGCAGACTCATCGTCACCAGCCCGACCGCCGAGGTTTGCGATGTTCGTCCACCGACCCAGTCCCACATCGGGAAGATCTCGAGCCAACCTTCGCGTTTGGCGACCGACTCGAGTTCACTCCCCTCACCGGTAATTGCCACCATCTGCTTGGCGTGATCGCATCCAAGTGCCTTCAGGTGCGCGACCGCCTCCAGCATGCCGTTGCGCGTCTCGGGAGTGCCGCCCGACTTGGAGACCACCACCACGATCGTGTCGCGCAGTGCCTCGCCCAGTCGGGAGAACGCGCGAGCCAACCCTTCGGGATCGGTGTTGTCGAGAAACTCGACGGCAAGCGGATCGCCAGGGTTGGCCAGGCAGTCGGTGGCCAACTGCGGTCCCAACGCCGAGCCGCCGATACCGATGTGCAGCACACGCGTGAACGATGCGCCGGGTCGCGGGCCGACGCGTCCGCTGCGCACGGCCGCACCGAAGGCTTGCAAGCGCGCGAGCGTCGATTTGATCGCCATCTGCAGTTCGGGACGAGGGGCCAAGGCGGCGTCGCGCAGCCAGTAATGCCCCACCATTCGCTGCTCGTCCGGGTTGGCGATAGCGCCCGCTTCCAACTGCTTCATCGCGTCGAACACGCCAGGGAACTTGGCGAGAATCGTCGTTTCGGCCGCGGGGTCTTGGGGGATTCCCGAGAAATCGAGCTGAAACCCCAGGCCCGGGACGCTGATCAATGGCGGCAATACCGTGTGACTCATCTCGATCTCCTCGACGGCGGGGCTGCCCTCGCTTCTGGATGATATCGGTCGAACGATACCGGACTAAAGGGAATCGAGCGCCGCGCCGATACGAGCCCTCGGAGGACGTTCGGCGATGCCCCTTGTGATGACCAAGCCCCACTGCCAGTTACTTCGTCAGGAGCGGGTCGACGAGTTCAACCGCGTCGCGGCGAATGAAACCCCGGATCTTGCCGACGCCAACCTGCGTGGTTGCGATCTGCGCGCCGCCGATTTGAAGACCGCCGACCTGCGCGGAGCCTATCTGCGGGCGGCTGACCTGCGTGGGGTCGATCTCTCGAGTGCCATGCTCGACGGGGCGTCGATTCACGAAGCAAAGGTCAGCGGCGTACTGTTTCCCGCCGATTTCGATGCCGCCGAGATTCGCTTGTCGATCGAGTACGGAACCCGTCTTCGCTCGGTGGTCTCGCGCGCCAAAGCGATCGGCGCCACGCACCAGCTGACCACAAGCGAGGTGTGAGGGCGGCCCGCCGCCGGGCCGCCCGATCATCGAAAGCTGGTGTCGTCAGGGGCAGGCTGGTGGTGTCGGTCGTACCACCTGCTGGCTGTCCTTCCCCAACGGCCCAACGCAACTCGCGCCATTCGACGCGGTGCTGTCGTACCAGAACGCTTGACCTGCCGCCGGAGTGGTGGCGTCGGTCCCTTGTGAGGTTGCCAAGTTCTTCACGATGCAGGTCTCGTTGTAGACCCACGGCGTGACAACGGTTCCGCGATACAGGTTGTAGGTGATACCCGCGCCACCCACATCGGACCAATCGAAGATCGTCTTGGTGGTGAAGCGCGCGGTTGTACCGGTGTCGCGCGGGCGCCCCTTGGCGGGATCGGTCGGGAAGCAGTCGGTGCCGTCGACTTGGCCATCGCGATCTTGATCGGCCTGATTGACAACCCACGCTTCTCCCGCGTCGGCTCGGCCGTCGTTGGACCCATCGCCGAATACCGACGGCGCGACCACTTCTTTGTTGATCGAGCCGTCGAAGTCGGTAACTGCCAACCAGTACGGACCGCCCAACGCATCGCTCGGGATTTTCCCTCCGCCGAGTTGATCGAGTGTGGTGCGTCCGTGAGTCAGTTGGGACACCGGCAACACGGCCATGTCGGCGACGGTGGTGCCAGCAGGGATTCGCGCGCCTGGGAGTACAGAGACCGCACCGGCATCGGTGCGTGTGCCGGTAGGGCCGTCGGCATTCGGTGCGCCGAACAACAGGTCGGTTGTTCCGTCGTTGTCGTAATCGGCCATCACTGCCGTTTGTCCGAGCGCCACTCCTGCGGTGGCACCAAACAGTGACAACCGCGCGGGCGTTGGGAAAACCTTGCGATTGACCGAAGTCCAATCGGCGCGGCCCAGCACGACGTAACCTCCGCCCGCCGTATTGCGCGCCGCACCGCCGGGAGCCGCTCCCTGTCCGGGTGCACCGATCAGGATGTCGGAGATGGTATCGCCGTCGTAGCGCGCCACCGACAGTCCGGCTCCGATTCGATCGTCCGGTGATTCGCCGTAGAACAACGCCGCGTACGAGGTGCTGATATTGAGATCGATCGTGACGTTGGCGCCGCTGCGGCCTGCAACCACGTAGACCTCACCGGCTGCGGACTGATTGTTGGCACTACCGTCGGCATCGGGTGAAGCAAGCACCAGATCTTCCTTGCCGTCACCAGTCACATCGCCGGCCGCGATTCCCATGGAGAGATGATCGTTGTCGTTGACCCCTACGATGTAGGCCTGGACGTTGAGCGTGAAGGTATCGATGATGAAGCCGGTGCCGATCGTCTCGGCCTTGGCCACGTAGGCCACGCCGCCATCGAACACGAAGCCGTCGGCATACGGTGCGCCGATTGCAAGATCTTTGCGTCCGTTGCCGTCCCAATCGACGGCGGCGAGCGTCATGCCGATACGATCGTTGTTGATCTCGCCCTGGATCGTCGCGTTGGCGCTGGATGACAGCAGGTCTTTGGTCGCCGGTAACGACGCACTGCCGTAGATGATGTAGACCTTGCCCATGTCGGTGCGGATGTTGGGTGTGGTGCGATCGGCGTACGGCGCGCCGGAAATGATGTCGATGCGGGTGTCTCCGTTGATGTCTGCCGCTGCCAGCGAGTAGCCGAAGCGATCGCCTGCGGCAGCGCCGTAGATTTCCACGTCGGCCCGCGTGGTGAACAGATCTTCGTTGGCGTTGATCGGCCCGTACCAGATGTAGACCGCCCCGGCATCGGCGCGATTGTTGGTGGGGCCGTCGGCATACGGCGCGCCGAGCGCAAGGTCCTGCGTGCCGTCACCGTTGAAATCGGCGGCGACGCCGCTGTACGCAGTGCGATCGCCCGCGTCTTG
Source organism: Acidobacteriota bacterium (assembly GCA_046331425.1). Taxonomy (GTDB): domain Bacteria; phylum Acidobacteriota; class Polarisedimenticolia; order J045; family J045; genus JANNUT01. Next base: position 416,617 of record JAXLQU010000001.1, on the reverse strand, counting down.
ACCGTACAGCGCGATACCGGTGGTGTTGAGGTCGCGCACCAGTGTTACGCAGGCGTTGCCGACACCGTCACCGTCGGCATCTTGCTGCGTGGTATTGGGAACAACGGCGCAGTTGTCGGACGCATCGAGTACCGTGTCGCCGTCGTCGTCGGAGTCACAGGCGTCGCCGGTGCCGTCACCATCGAGGTCTTGCTGCGTGGTGTTGGAGATCCCGAGGCAGTTGTCGTCGCAGGCGACCCGATTGCCCCCCGTGCACTTGTCGACGGTGCCGTCGCCGTCGTCGTCGGAAACGCTGTCGCCGTCGGCGTCGGCCTCGCACGCATCGCCCGTGCCGTCGCCGTCCAGATCGGCCTGGTCGGGGTTGACTACGGTCGGGCAGTTGTCGCAAGCGTTTCCGACACCGTCGACATCGGTGTCGGTTTGCGAGGCGTTCGAGACGCGAGGGCAGTTGTCTTTCAGATTGCGCAGATTGGTTCCATCGCCGTCGGCATCGGTGGGTGCTACGACCCACGCTTCGCCTGTTTCGGGGCGATTCTGCGTGCCGTCGTTGTCGCCGTCGCCGCCGTCGGCCCCGATCACGATTTCATCGAGTCCATCGCGATTGACGTCGCCGAGTGTCATGCCGCTACCCAGATCGTCACCTGAGTCTGGTGAGAGCAGTGCCGTGATCGGCTTCCCGCCGGCTCCGTTGAGTAGATCGACGGAGCTGGAGGTGCGGATATCTCTCCAGCGGAACACAAGCGCTTCACCGGCATTCGCGCGTGTTCCTTGCGAGCCTGCCGAGAAGGGCGCAGTCAGCACGATGTCCAGCGTTCCATCGCCATCGAACTCGCCGATGGCAACCTGTTCGCCCAGATTGTCGCTGCTGCGCCGGCCGTAGATCACCGTGTTGGCGACGGTGTTGATGGCTGCTGTGGTCCACGTCGTGCGGCCGTACACCGCATAGACCTCGCCTGCCCCGATGCGCGTGTTGGTGGGGCCCGACCCGCCGGTGACACCGACCAGCAGATCGGCGGTACCGTCCTGGCTCAAGTCGCCGACGGCCAATCCGGCCGGTAATCCATCAGCTACATCGACGCCGTAAAGATACGGGGCAGGATTGCTCGACAGATTTCGCGAACCGCCAGGCGTGATTGCGCTGCCACCGAAGATCAGATGCAACTCACCGACGCCGTCCTTGGCGTTACCTGGTCCGTCGCCTGCTCTGGCGCCGGCAATGATATCGACGGTGCCGTCGCCGTTGATGTCACCGACAACAACACCGTTTCCGAGTCGATCGCTTTCTTCCGCCCCGCGAATCAAATAGTCGGGAGTCGCCGTGTAGTAGTCACGAACCCCGCTCATTCCAGCGGCGCCGAACCTGACCATCGCGGCGCCGTAGATGATGCGCCGGACGCCGACGTCGGGAACCGAGTAATTCGGCGCTCCCATCACAATGTCTTTGATGCCGTCGCCGTTGACATCCCCCAGCGCGAGATAGCGGCCGAGGTTGGTACCGTTCCACTGCCCGATGGTCGTTGCCGTCGCATTGGGGACGTTCGGCGAGCTGGCGACGTAGGTCAGGATCTTGTTTGGCCAGGTGGTTCGGCCCGCGAACATATAGACGCGTCCGCAAGCGTCGACGAGATCATCGATCGTGCCGTCACCATCGGTATCTTGCAGCGACACGGAGCAGTCGCCGCGGAACGCGCCGACGATCAGATCGGCGGTGCCATCGGCATTCACGTCACCGACGGCCAAGGCACGCCCGAATTCGTCGGACGCGCGTTCACCGTAGATCACCACGTCGGGGTTGGAGAACTTCAGGTCTTTCTTTCCGTTGGTGATCTTGCCGAAGATGATGTGAACCTCGCCCGAATCGCTGTCTTTGTTGGCGGTGCCGTTGAACTCGGCGTCTCCCAGCGGTGCGCCGATGATCAGATCGGGCTTGCCGTCGCCGTTGATATCGCCGACGGCTACGGTTCGTCCCAAGTTGTCGAGGTTGTCGCGTCCGTAAACGACGTAGGACTGCGTGTCGGTCTTGAGGTCGATATCGCTGATATCGCATACATCGCCGATGCCGTCTGAATCGGCGTCGGCTTGATTGGCGTTGGCTGCAAACGGGCAGTTGTCGTCGCAGTTGACGGTGTTGCCGCCGGTGCAGGGATCGAAGGTGCCGTCGCCGTCGGAATCGAGTTTGCCGTCGTTGTCGTCGTCGGTGTCGCAGGGGTTACCAGAACCGTCACCGTCGGAATCGAGCTGGTCGACATTGGCGATCGTCGAGCAGTTGTCGCAGGCATCACCCAACCCGTCGAGGTCGGTGTCGAGTTGGCTCGCGTTTGCCGTGTTGCGACAGTTATCGCAGAGGTTGCCGATTGCATCGGCGTCGGCGTCGGCTTGATCGGCATTGGGAGTCAACGGGCAGTTGTCATCGCAGCTGGTGGTGGCGCCTCCGCTGCACGGGCCGCCTCCGACGAAATCGTCGACCACGGTATCGTTGTCGTCATCCGGGTCGCAGGCGTTTCCGAATGCGTCTCCATCGGTGTTCTTCTGGAACCCGTTGAACAGCTCGGCCGCCGTCGTGGTGCCGCTGTTGTCTGCATCGCAGTTTGCGAGGCTGGCGTTGCAATCACCGTTGTTGACGCCGGGGCAGTTATCGCAAACGCTGCCGACCTTGTCGGTGTCGGACAGGACTCCGTTGGTCTCGCGCTGTTGCGGGTTGCACAACGTAGGACAGTTGTCACAGGCATCGCCGATTCCGTCATGCAGATCGATCGTGCGAACCTGTTCGCCCGGATCGACCGTCCCGTCCAGGTCGGTATCGATCCAGACGCGTTCTCCCGGGTCGATCTCCTGGTTGTTGTTCAGATCTTCCAGCGGGCACTCTTGAGTCGGGATGAACTGGTCCAGATCGGCCTGCGTCGGATTGGCGGCGGTGGAGCAGTTATCACAAACATTTCCGATGTTGTCGCCGTCGCTGTCGGCTTGATTGAGGTTGGCCAGATTGGGGCAGTTATCGCACGAGCTGCCGACGGTGTCGCCGTCCTGATCGTCCTGGTCGGAATTCGCGATCGATTGACAGTTGTCAGTATCACCCGCACCATCGCCGTCTTGATCGGCTTGACTGGCGTTGGATGTACTCGGGCAGTTGTCGCAGATATCCCCCTTGCCGTCACCGTCGGCATCGCCGTTGGCGCCTGGCGTCAAAGGACATTTGTCGATCGCGTCGGCGAACCCGTCGTTGTCGTCATCGCTGTCGCACAGATCGCCGGTGCCGTCCTTGTCGTTGTCGGCCTGATTACCGTTGGCGTTGGTTGGGCAGTTGTCGCACTTGTTGCCGATTCCATCCAGATCGGTGTCTTGCTGCGGACTGGGGTCGCCAGATTGCTGGCCACCGTGCGGCAACTGTCGTCGCAGCCGAATGTCACGCCGGTCGGGCATGGATCGTTCGACGCGTCGCCATCGGTGTCGTTCAAACCGTCGTTGTCATCGTCGGTGTCGCACGCATCGCCAGCGGTGTCCAGATCGCTATCGATCTGATCGCGATTGGAAAGCGATGAACAGTTGTCGCACGCGTCGCCGAACAGATCGTTGTCCGAATCGAGGTTCGGGTTGTTGGGGATTAGCGGGCAACTGTCGAACAGGTTGCGGAACGTGTCGAAATCGTCGTCCACGTGGCTGATCAGATAGGCTTTTCCAGCGCCGATGCGATCGCCACCACCCAGATTCGGCCCGTTCGCAAAGGGTGCGCCCACCACGATCTCGAGTTTGGAATCGCTGTTGAGATTACCCGTCGTCAGCGTGTTGCCGAGGCCGTCACCACCCGCAGCACCGTAAGTCCGAGCCCAACCGATGGTGCCATCGGGTCCGAGGTCGAGTGTAGCGTTGGGGCGCGCACCACCACCCCAGCGCATCCACAACTCACCGGCTGATGCGCGTGTCTGCGCGGGCTCCGGTCCATCGGCAAACGGCGCGCCGACGATCAGCTCACGCGTGCCGTCACCATCGTGGTCGGCGATCGAGAGCGATGAGCCGAACCCGTCGTCTGCATCGCGGCCGATCGCTGTCCAGAATGCCGTCGAGTTGAGCAGCGACCCGCACTGGTAGCGACAATCGCCTTGCAGGTCGAAAGCCTGCCCGGAACTCAGCGGTCCCCACACCACAGCGACCGCTCCGGTGCCGAGTCGCTCGTTGGCTTCCACGGTTCCGTCGCGATCGTCGGTGCCGTAGAACGGCGAGCCGATCACCAGATCGCGGAAGTTGTCACCGTCGACATCGCCGATCGCGATCGCCGCGCCGGCGTCGTCGCCAGGAAACGCGCCGACCACACGAATCGGAATGGTGGTGTTGAGGTCGGCCCCAGCGAATGAGACCGCGCCGGGAACCACCGCCACCTCGGCGGCTGCTTTGCGGGCCGGCGTCACCAGCCCGGTGCCGCGTCCTCGCGAAAGCTGGATCGCAATATCGGCCCGATTGTCGTTGGTGACGTCGCCGACGGCGATGTTCCCGCCGATCGCGGCCTGCTCTTCCGGAAATTGATTGAATGTGCCGTCGCCGCCTTCCACCACCGAGTCGGGCGTGCCGTCACCGTTGGTGTCGCCCAATCGCACGAAGTCGTACGACGGCCCGACGATGGTCGCGTCGGCGGGTGCTGTTCGAAGGTTGCGCTGTGCAAATCCGAATGTGGTGACGGTCGATTTGAGGACAGCCACCTCACCACAATTGGTTCGAGCATTGGAACTGCCGTCGGCACCCTCGGCGCCCATGATCAAGTCGTTCTTGCCGTCGCCGTCGACATCGGCAGCCGCGACCGAACTCCCCAGACGATCGCCGGCGTCGCCGCCATAGACCCAGAAGTCGGCGTTGCTGAAGCGCGGATCGGGGCGTGCCAGATCGAGTGTCGCCGCGCGAATGCGCCCCCCGTACAACACATAGACTTCGCCCCGCGCCACGAGTCCATCGGGGTCGACGGTGCCGTCGCCATCGGCATCGAGGTTGCGCGGACCATGCCCGGCGGCGTTACCGATGATCAGGTCGGCAGTGCCGTCGACGTTCAGATCGGCCAGCGTGAAACTCGTGCCGACTCCTTCATTGGAGCGTGGGCCTAGGACCACCAGGTCGGCGGCTCCGGTCGAGCCCAGATCCAACGTTCGGTCGTAGGGGGCGTTTCCATAAAAAACAAATACGGCCCCAGCTCCGGGTCGATCGTTGTTGGTGCCCCCGTAGTTGGGAGCTCCCACCGCGAAGTCGGGCTTTCCATCACCGTTGAAATCACCCGTGGCAACGCGATCGCCAAACTGGTCGGCGGCCCGCTTGCCGATTCGAATGATGTCCTGGTTGGAAGCGATGTCGACAGAATCGACACGCTGCGCCCAAGCGGCGCTCGCGAGTCCTGACAACACCATGAGCGCGAGGACGAGTCTCGCGCTGATACGCAGTTTGAGAGTGTCAGTAGTCATAGTCTCGGGCAGGAACATCCGGTCCCTCTGTTCCGCCCAGCCGAACGCTTCAAAACCCCGGCGCCAAAGTACGACGGCAGCGAAAGTACCGCAACGTCGATTTGACCTTCCGGGTCGTTCGGTGGCGGCGCGCTACGCGCCGATGCTCCCCGATTGAGCGTGAAACACACCGGACATCGGGCACCGTATCGCGTGCCGAACATCGTCGCTAATGTCAGTCGCGGGACCGGGGCGGGCCAGTGGCCCACCCCAGATTCCGTGATCGTGATTACGGACATGCCGGCGCGGTGGGTCGGTCCACCTGCTGGCTGTTCTTCCCCAGTGGGCCGACACAGCTTGCACCATTGGAGGCTGTGCTCTCATACCAGAACGCCTGTCCGGCCCCCGGAAGCGTGGCGTCGGTTCCTTGCGATGTCGCGAGGTTCTTCACCAAACAGGTCTCGTTATAGACCCACGGCGTGACGACCGTTCCACGATAGAAGTTGTAGGTGATGCCGGCACCGCCGACATCCGACCAGTCGAAGATCGTTTTGGTGGTGAAGCGCGAGGTGGTTCCGGTATCGCGCGGCCGGGCTTTGGTCGGATCGGTCGGGAAGCAATCGGTGCTGTCGACCTGTCCGTCCCGATCCTGATCGGCTTGATTGACGACCCACGCCTCTCCGGCGTCGGCGCGTGTGTCGCTGGAACCGTCGCCGAACACCGACGGCGCCACCACTTCCTTGTTGGTGGAACCATCGAAGTCGGTGACTGCAAGCCAGTACGGACCACCCAAGGTGTCGCCTGCGATCTTGCCGCCGCCGAGTTGATCCAACGTCGTGCGCCCCACGATTTGCTGTGCGCTCGGAATCAGCGCGCCGTCGAAGACCACCGCACCGCTGGGGATGCGTGAGCTCGGGAGCACGTACACGGCGCCTGCGTCGGTACGCGTCCCGCTGACAGCGTCAACGCTTGGTGCTCCGAACAGCAGATCGTTCGTTCCATCGTTGTCGTAATCACCCAGCGCGATCGATTGACCCATCGATTCGTCCGTGGTCGACCCGAAGATCGAGACCTTGGCTGGATCGGGGAACACTTTTCCGTTGATCGAGGTGAAGTCCGAGCGACCCAACACGACGTAACCACCACCCGCCGCGTTGCGCGCCCCCGCGCCGGGAGGTGCCCCCTGCCCCGGTGTTCCGATGGCGATGTCGTTGATGCTGTCGGCGTCGAAGCGTCCGGTCGCCAGCGAACTACCAGCGCGGTCACCGGTGCTCTCGCCGAAGAACAATGCCGTGTAGTTGCTCGCGATCCTGAGGTTGATGGTGGTCGCCATCGAGGCGCCACCCTTCACCACATAGACCTCACCGGCTTGCGATTCGTTGTTGGCACTGCCATCGGCATCGGGTGCCCCGATGATCAGGTCGTCGGTGCCGTCACCCGAGACATCGGCGGCGGCCATGCTGGCCGACGCGTGATCATCCGCTCCTGCACCCGAAATGTAGTGCTGCACGTTGGGTGTGAACGAGTCGATGATCAGGCCCGTCCCCATGTTCTCTTGATGAACGATCCAAATCTCGCCGCCGCCCGCAACCGAGTCGAAGTCGGCAGCCGAGTAAGGAGCGCCCATCGCGAGGTCTTTCTTCCCATTGCCGTTGCAGTCCAGAACCTGCAGGGTCATCCCCAGCCGGTCGTTGTTGTTCTCCCCCTGGAAGAGAATGTTCGCGGCGCTCGAATTGAGATCCTTGGTGGCCGGCAGCGACACGGCGCCGAAGACCACATAGACCTTGCCTGGATCGGTCTTGCCCGAACGATCACCGTACGGCGCGCCGATGATGATGTCGTCACGACCGTCGTTGTTGAGATCGCCGGCGGCTACCGCATAGCCGGTACGATCGCCGGCCGCTGCACCGTAGATCTCGACATCGGCACGGGTGGTGAACAGGTCTTCGGATTGATTGATCGGCCCAAACCAAACGTAAGCGGCGCCGGCATCGACGCGATTGTTGGTCGGGCCGTCGGCGTAGGGAGCGCCGAGCAAGAGGTCCTTGGTGCCGTCGCCGTTGAAGTCGCCGATTGCCCCCGAGTACGCGGTGGCATCACCGGCATCCTGGCCGTAGATCGCCAGACCGGTGCCGGCCAAATCGCGCACCAGTGTTTGACAGGCGTTCCCGACACCGTCGCCATCGGCATCTTGCTGTGAGCCGTTGCTGACAGTCGGGCAGTTGTCCGATGCGTCGGCCACCGCATCGCCGTCGTCATCGCTATCGCACGCATCCCCCGTTCCGTCGGCGTCGATGTCCGACTGCGTGGGATTGGCAAGACCGAGGCAGTTGTCATCGCAGGCGACACGATTGCCTCCCGTGCATTTGTCGACCGTTCCGTCACCATCGTCATCAGAAACGGTATCGCTGTCCTGATCCTGTTCGCAGAGATCGCCGGTGCCGTCGAGGTCGGTATCGACCTGATCGGGGTTGGCGATCAGCGGGCAGTTGTCACACGCGTTCCCGACGCCGTCGAGGTCGGTGTCGGTTTGGCTGGCGTTGGAGATGCGCGGACAGTTGTCCTTGAGGTTTCGCAGCGCCGTGCCATCGCCGTCCGCGTCGGTGGGCGCCACGATCCACAGTTCGCCCGTATCGGTACGATTCTGCGTGGCGTCGTTGTCGCCGTCGCCGGCATCGGCGCCAATGATCAATTCATCGACGCCGTCCTGATTCATATCTCCCAACGTCAATCCGATGCCGAGGTCATCGCCGCTATCGCTGGACAGCAGAGCCGTGACCGGTTTGCCGCCGGTGCCGTTGAGCAGATCGACGGTCGCCGAGTTCTTGATGTCATTCCAACGGAAGACGGATGCGTCACCCGCGTTGGCGCGCGTGTTGGCAGCGCCGGCCGAGAACGTTGCGGTGATCACGATGTCCTTGGTGCCGTCGCCATCGAATTCACCGATCGCTGTCTGTTCACCGAAGTTGTCGCTGGCGCGTCGACCATAGATCAACGTGTTGGCAACGGTGTTGACCTGCGATGTTGCCCAAGTGGTGCGTCCGAAGACGGCGTAGGCCTCGCCGACGCCGGTGCCGCGCGTGTTTCCGGGACCCCTGCCGCCGGTCACGCCGATCAACATGTCGGCGGTGCCATCGCCATTGAGATCGCCGACCGCCAAGCCAGCAGGAAGTCCGTCGCTCGCATCGACACCATACAAGTACGGCGCTGGGGAGGCTGCCAGATCGCGCGATCCACCCGCGATGATCGTGCTTCCGCCAAAGACCAGCGCCAACTCTCCGGCGCCGTCCTTGGTGTTGCCCGGGCCATCGGCGGCTCGAGCTCCGCACAAGATGTCGGCCGTTCCATCGCCGTTGATGTCACCGGCGCCGACGACTGTACCCAACCGATCGACTTCCTCAGCGCCACGAATCAAGTAGTCGGGGGTTGCGGTGTAGTAGTCGGTAGCGCCGGTCCAGCCAGCCTGACCGAACTTCACGACCACGGCCCCGTAGATGATTCGTCTCGTCCCGGTGCCCGGCAGAGAGAAGTTCGGCGCGCCAATCACAATGTCCTTGATTCCATCTGCGTTGACGTCTCCAATCGCGAGGTGTCGGCCGAGGTTCGTCCCGTTCCATTGACCGATCACGGTCGCTGTTGCATTCGGGATATTGGGTGTTGCGGTCTGATAGGTCAGGATCTTGGTGGGCCAGGTGGTGCGCCCCGCGAACATGTAGACACGTCCACACCCGTCGACCGGATCGTCGACACTCCCGTCGCCGTCTAGATCTTGTTTGCCTTGCGAGCAGTCGCCGCGAAGTGCCCCGACTATCAGGTCGACGGTTCCATCGGCGTTGACGTCACCCACAGCGAGTGAACGTCCAAACTCATCGGAGGCGCGCTCACCGTAGATCACGACATCGGAGTTCGTGAACTTGAGGTCCTTCTTGGCATTCTTGAACTTGCCGAAGATGATGTGAACCTCTCCGGCTTCGCTGTCCCTGTTTGCTGTGCCGTTGAACTCGGCGTCTCCCAACGGCGCGCCGACGATCAGGTCGGGCTTGCCGTCGCCATTGATGTCCCCTACGACCGCTGTGCGGCCCAAGTTGTCGAGCAGATCGCGGCCGTACAACTCGTACGATTGATCGTCGGTGCGTAGGTCGATATCGCTGATATCACAAACGTCGCCGATGCCGTCGCTGTCCGCGTCCGCCTGACTGGCGTTGGCGGCGAATGGGCAGTTGTCATCGCAGTTGACGGTGTTGCCGCCGGTGCAGGGATCGAATGTGCCGTCGCCATCGGAATCGAGCTTGCCGTCGTTGTCGTCGTCTGGGTCGCACGGGTTACCGGAGCCGTCGACATCTGCATCGATCTGATCGGGGTTGGCAACGGTGGGGCAGTTGTCGCACGCGTCTCCCAACCCGTCCAGATCTGTATCCAGTTGCGAGGTATTGGGATTGCTTCGGCAGTTGTCGCAAACGTTTCCGACCGCGTCGGAATCGGTGTCGGCTTGATCGGCATTGACCACGGTGCGGCAGTTGTCGTCGCACTGAGTGGTTGCCCCGCCGCTGCAAGCCGGCTTGTTGGCGACATCGTCCGGGATCAAGTCATTGTCGTCATCCGGATCGCAAGCGTCTCCCGTGGGATCGCCGTCGGTGTTCTTCTGAAAACCCTGAGAGCGTTCCAACGTCGTGGTAGTGCCGTCGTTGTTGAGGTCGCAGTACAGCGGATTGACGTTGCAGTCGCCATTGTTCTTGGTGCCGCAGTTGTCGCAGTAGGCGCCGACCTTGTCGGAGTCGTTGAACGAAGGAATCGGGCTGCGCCCTTCACCTTGGAACGGGTTGCAATCGCGGGCGCAGTTGTCGCACGCATCGCCGATCTTGTCGTGTCCGAAGGGAATGATCTCGGTTTCGTTGGCGTCCTTGACGTTGTCTTTGTCGAGATCTTTGAAGATCTCCTTGTCGAGGTCGATGGTGGTATCGCCGTCGGTATCGCCCCAGACGCACTCGTTGTAGGTACCGGGACCTTCTTCCTGGACCCACACATCGGTGTCGGCCTGATCGGGGTTGGCGACCGTCGAGCAGTTGTCACAGACGTTGCCAACGTTATCGCCGTCGCTGTCGGCCTGGTCGGCGTTCGAGGTGTCGGGGCAGTTGTCGCAGGCGCCCCCCTTGCCGTCGCCGTCCTGATCGTCCTGGTCGGAATTCGCGATCGATTGACAGTTGTCGCAGGCATCACCCGCACCATCGCCGTCTTGATCGGTTTGACTGGCGTTGGATGTACTCGGGCAGTTGTCGCAGATATCCCCCTTGCCGTCACCGTCGGCATCGCCGTTGGCGCCTGGCGTCAAAGGACATTTGTCGATCGCGTCGGCGAACCCGTCGTTGTCGTCATCGCTGTCGCACAGATCGCCGGTGCCGTCCTTGTCGTTGTCGGCCTGATTACCGTTGGCGTTGGTTGGGCAGTTGTCGCACTTGTTGCCGATTCCATCCAGATCGGTGTCTTGCTGCGGACTGGGGTCGCCCAGATTGTTGGCCACCGTGCGGCAATTGTCGTCGCAGCCGAATGTCACGCCGGTCGGGCATGGATCGTTCGACGCGTCGCCATCGGTGTCGTTCAAACCGTCGTTGTCATCGTCGGTGTCGCACGCATCGCCAGCGGTGTCCAGATCGCTATCGATCTGATCGCGATTGGAAAGCGATGAACAGTTGTCGCACGCGTCGCCGAACAGATCGTTGTCCGAATCGAGGTTCGGGCTGTTAGGGATTTGCGGACAGTTGTCGAACAGGTTGCGGAACGAGTCGAAATCATCGTCCACGCTGCTGATCAAGTACCCTTTGCCTGCTCCAATGCGATCACCGCTGCCGAGGTTTGGTCCATCGGCGAATGGCGCTCCCAGCACGATCTCTTTTTTGGGGTCCGAGTCGAGGTTTCCGGTGGCCACGGTGTTCCCGAATCCATCGCCAGCGGCGGCACCGAACACACGTCCCCAGCCCGTGGTCCCATCGATCAGGAAATCGACGGTCGAGTTGGGCGGCAACGGGCGAGTTCCTGTGCCCCAACGAATCCACAGCTCACCACTGGAGGCACGCGTCTGTGCCGGCTCCGGTCCATCGGCGAACGGCGCGCCTGTGATCAGCTCGACCGTTCCGTCACCATCGTGATCGGCAACCGCAACCGAATTGCCGAGGCCATCGTCGGCATCTCGTCCAAGCACCGTCCAGACCTCAGCGGAGTCGAGCACCGAGCCGCACTTGTAGCGGCAGTCGCTGCGCAGGTCGGTTGTTCCACTGAAGAGTGGGCCCCACACCACCGCGACGGCGCCGTTGCCGAACCGATCGGAAGTTTCAACGGTGCCGTCTTGATCGTCGGTCCCGTAGAACGGTGAGCCGACGATCAGATCCCGCGTGCCGTCTCCATCGACATCGCTGATAGCGATCGCTGCGCCGGCATCGTCGCCGGGAAACGCACCGGTGATGCGGATCGGAATGCCGAGGTCCAGATCGGTGCTTGAAAATCCAATCTGTCCCAAAACGATGGCAACCTCCCCGGCCGAATCGCGATTCTGCGCCGGTGTTCCTCTTCCCTTGGGGAGTCTGATCGCGATGTCGGCACGGCCGTCGTTGTTGATATCGCCAACGGCAAGCCGATCACCGATGGCACCTTTCTCGCCGTCGAACTGGTTGAAGATTCCGTCGGTGCCGTTCTGTACGCGCTTGTCGCCCGGGTCACCGCCAGGTGAGTTGCAGTTCGATCCATCCTGATCGAGATCGTCGCAGGTTCCGTCCCCGTTGAAGTCGACATAGTCATTCTTCTGAAAGTCGTAGGCGGGGCCGGTGATGATCGCGTCCGGGGCCACCGTGCGAAAATTGCGGGTCCCATCGACAAACGGTCCGACCGTCGATTTCAGGACAGCGATTTCACCGCAATCGCTGCGCGCGTTGGACGGGCCATCCGCACCGGTCGCTCCGAGTATCAGATCGGCGCTGTTGTCGCCGTCGATATCGGCAACAGCAACCGCGGCACCCAGTTGATCTCCTGCCTCCGCGCCGATGATCCAAAGATCAGCGCGGCTTTTGCTGCGGTCGGGGCGCGAGAGGTCGAAAGGACTGGTGCGCACACGCCCACCGAACAGCACATAGACTTCGCCGCGACCCGGTAACCCATTGGCGTCGATCGTGCCGTCGCCGTCAGCGTCGACGTTGCGGGGCCCGTTGCCACCCGGATTGCCGATGATCAGATCGCTCGTGCCGTCGTTGTTGAGGTCGGCGAACGTGAACGCACTGCCGATACCATCGCCCGTTGCTGGGCCGAGTACGACCAGGCTGGCTGAGCCGGTCGATCCCAAGTCGGAGGTGCGATCGTAGGGAGCGTTGCCGTAGAACACGAAGATCGCGCCCGATCCATTCCGATCGTTGGCAGTGCCGGAGTAGCCGGGTGCACCGAGTGCGAAATCGATCTTGCCATCGCCATTGAAGTCGCCGGTCGCTACTAGGTCTCCGAGTTGATCGCCCCCACGCCTTCCGATGCGAACGATGTCTTGATTTGACGCTGCGTCGACGGAATCGACGCGCTGCGCTTCCGCCGAACCGGCCATAAGGATGGGGACGGCGATCAGGAGCAGCAGACCGCGGCGCGCCGCACCGGAAAGCCTCGAACTCAGAAACGGCATGACAAAACCTCCACACTGCATGCGATCCGGCCTGGAAGGGCCGTGTCGATGGACGTTGGGACGGAGCGCAGCCCGGACGATGGGCACGCATCGAGGCATGAGAGAACGATGTTGCGGTCGCCCCACGAGTGGGCGAGGTTTCTCGTGAGCCCGGCCGCACGGGGCGCGGGTGCATTAGGATGCAACATCGCCATCCTCCCTTTGCCTAGCATTACAAGAACGCTTCCCCGCGCCGACCGAATTTACGCCGAGGCCAGCGGCGCCGCACGGCTGTTTTCCACGGGCGAACCGCTCCCGCGGCGGTTCGAGCCGGATTACCCGAACGGTAACGAACCGTTTGGAGGGTGCCCCCCAGAATGAGTCGTGATCGCTTCGTCGCCGTGAGTCTTATCGCCGGGCTGTGCTGGTTTGGTTGCAAGACACTCGAGCCGATAGACAGCGGGAAGAACCGGACCATTCCCTCACCGAGCGTCGTCTATCCGATGGAGCCCGACCCAGGTCCGGCCTCGGCGCGACCACTCGATCCTGAGTTCGACGCCATCAATGCGCCGGCGCGCTCGGGGGCTTGGCTCCGCGTGCTGGTCGAAATGCGGGAGCAGATCGACTCGGAGGCTTTGATCCGGTCGGCGATCGCTCGCCGGTTGACCCGTTCGCAGGCTCGGAGAGAAGCACTCGATGCGTTGAGTACGGTAGCAAGCCGCGGCGCAGCGTCGTTGCGTCCGTTGCTCGAGAGCTTGGAAACCGAGAAGCTGTTGGAATACAGCCGTGGTCTTCGGTTTCGCAACCGCGTGTTTGTCTCGGTGCGACGCGAGGCACTCGCACGATTGCGCGCCGACCCGAATGTGGCTGCGGTGATACCCGAGTACGACTCTGTGCGCGCGGCTCGAGCGAAACGCGGCAATGGGCTGGTTCAAGCTCCGGTGGTACCGCCGGGAGACAGTTGGGCTGTGACCTATCTAGGCCTTAGAGGACTCTGGGCCGCAGGAATCGACGGGCGCGGCACGACCATCGGCGTGCTCGACACCGGCGTAATGGGAACGCATCGCGCGCTGATCGGAGGTCGGCGTGAGACGAACAGTTGGTTTGATCCCGATGGTGGTTCACCGGAACCGATCGACACGTCCCCGCCTCACGGATCGCAGGTGCTTGGTTGCGCTGCAGCGCGCGAGATCGATGGCCGAGCGTTGGGCGCGGCTCCTGGCGCCGCATGGTCCGTCGGCTTGAGCAATGTGAACAACAGCTACAACAACGTCACGATGTCGTTGGCTGCCGACTGGATGATCTTCGAAGTTCAACCCGACGTCGTCTTGGAGTCGTGGGGGCACGGCAAGGCCAACTGTGATCCGCGCGACCGACCACAGGTGCTCGCGATGCTGGCCACCGGCATCGTGCCGGTGTTCGCGATCGGAAACGACGGGCCTGATCCCGCGAGCGCTCAAGCGCCGGCCGCCTTTGCGTTCTCGAGTGATGTTGCACCGATTGTCGTTGGCGGCATCGATAGACACGGGAGTGTGATCGACTCGTCATCACGAGGACCAAGTCCTTGCGGTGCGGACCGCCCTGTTCCCGATCTCGTTGCCCCCGGAAACGAGCTCCCTGTACCGGGCGCACCGAACGCGACGAGTCTTACGCTTGCCACCGGGACGTCGTTCGCGGTCGGTTGGGTAGGTGGAACCGCAGCGATGATGCTGCAGGTCAATCCGGAACTTCTCCCTTCGGAAGTGATTCAGTTGCTGCGACAGACTGCTCGCGACATTGGGATGCCCGGACCGGACAACGACTCGGGGTACGGTGTCGTTGCCCCAGAGGTTGCTGTCAAGGCCGCGGCTGCAAGCAACCGATGAAAAACGGGGGCGACCCGAAGGCCGCCCCCTGTCGGGTCGGTGTGGTAAGAGAGATTAGAAGCGGTTGAGGTTGTAGTTGATTCCGTTCGGCGCGAACGCGATGCTGAACGACGCGTTGACCGAACCGTAGCTTACGTCTGCGATCGCCGTCTTGCCGTTCTCGCTGACCCAGTTCTGCAGGTAGCGGAGCGAGTGACGGACGTTCGGGCCGACCGGGAACACGGTCTGCAGACGCTCGGTGATGAAACCAGTGGTCTGACCATACAGAGGCAGCAGCGAACGAGCGCCGTTGGCCGAAGTCAGATTGATCGAGGTGTTCTCGCCGCTGAGCGGGAGAATGTAAGCGTTGCCGCCGCGCCACGAGGTGGTGGCCAGGTTGGCGAACTCGGCCATCAGAGGTTGCGGGTTGGAACGGAATCCATCACCGCACTCACCGATACGGCTGCTGGTGCTGACCAGCAGCGACAAGCTGCGGGCGCCCGAGGCATCGGGGAAGAACTCGTAGTCGAACGGATCATCAACGTTCGACTGCGCGGGGTTCCAAGCACGGACCACTTCCGGACCATCGTAACGCCAATCGCAGTAGGTCTGGTCAAGGAAGTTGACCGCACCCGACGGATCGAAGTTGTTGAAGGTGTACAGCTTCTGGTCACCGTAGTTGTTCTGGTAGACCGTCGTGAACAGCTCGTCCGAACCATCGCTCCACAGAGTCGCGACTTGGCCCGAAGGAATGACGTACGCCTTGTGACCGGTGCGGATCACGCCGCTGAAATCGCCGCGGGTGTCCGTGATCACCGGATAATCGGTAATTGCGCAGCCCAGCGAGGCCAGTGCGGCCAAGCAGAACACGCCATAGAGCAGCTTCTTCATGGTTCTCGCTCCTTTTCCGTTCAAGAGTTCTTGCTTACAGGCGGTCCAACGCACCAGCCACGCCACGCACGTTGATCTTGAAGTTCGCGTTCAACGAACCATAGGTCAGACCGACGTTGATGGAGTTGCCATGCGCCTTCGTGTAGTTGTCGAGCCAACGCAGTTGGTAACGGGCGTTCGGAGACACCGAAACCAAGGAGCGCAAACGCTGGTCGATGTACATGTTGAATTGACCGTAGATCGGGGCCACCGTGGACGTGCCGTCTTGACCGGTCAGGTTGAAGGACGCGACCGAGTTGTTGATCGGCAGGTGATACAAGCTCTTGCCACGGAACGTGACTGTCTCCAAGTTGGAGAATTCATACGCAGCGCCCTGCTTGTCGGACCAGATACCGCTTCCGCACTCACCGATACGGCTGCTGGTGCTGAGCAGCAAGGAAACGCTGCGGGCGCCGGAGCAGGACGTAAGTCGAAGGTGTAGTCGAACGATCAGGGTCGCCCGCCACATCGGGGTTCCAAGCAGTGACCGTCGCGCAACCCGACTTGGTCGGATCGCAGTAGGTCTGATCCAGGAAGCTCAGCAGGCCAGACGCGTCGAAGTTGTTGAACGTCTTCAGCCACTGGTCACCCTTCCAATCCTGGGCCACCACGGTGAACAGCTCATCGGAACCATCCGACCACAGGGTCGCGACTTGGCCCGACGGGATGATGTAAGCATGATCGTACTGGCCGGTCAGCACGTTGTTGTCGTACGGACCACGGCTGTCAAAGATCACCGGGTAATCGGTAATCGCGCACCCCAGCGAGAGGGCGACGGCGCACAAAAATGCACCGCAGAGAAGCTTCTTCATTGAATGACTCCTTTTCCGTAGGAACCTTGACCTTGGTTACCGTCTCTCTACCAACTCTTCCACACCATGAAAACCCGACGACCGACCCCCTTTCTGGACTCTTGCTCAAACTAACGAGGTTGCCCTCGTGACTAGAAGACCCGTGAAGCTGGAACTGAGGGTCTTCCCCGGTCCGGTCGAGAAAATACGCCGGTTCTTGCCAGCAGCAAAACTTTTTTGTCGCGGTTTGAGACTACGCGCTAGACGGCTGGCCAACTCGCGGAGTATGCCGGCGCTCCGTCAAAAAAACCGGGGCGACCCCTAGGGGCCGCCCCGTGTCGAATCAGGCGCTGGAGTCTACTTAGAAGCGGTTCAGATTGTTGTTGAGTCCGGAAATCAGAGCCGACGCGTCGACCGTTGCCGTCAGCGAGCCGTACGAAACCGTGGCGTTGAAGCGGGAGCCGTTCTGGCTGACCCAGTTCTGGAGCCAACGGAGTTCATGACGAGCGTTCGGGGTTACCGGGATCGCCATCTGCAGGCGCTCGTTCAGGAACGCCGTGTACTGACCGAAGATCGGCAAGCTGCCGCTGGCGCCGCTACGAGCAAACAACGTGATGGAGAAGTTGTCGGCCGACATCGGAACGATGTAGGCATTGCCGCCACGCCACGTGGTGGTGGCCAGGTTGGCGAACTCGCCCATCAGAGCTTGCTTTTGGCCGTTGAACAGGCCGTCACCACATTCACCCACGCGGCTGCTGTTGCTGACCAGCAGCGACAAGCTGCGGGCGCCCGAGGCATCGGGGAAGAACTCGTAGTCGAACGGATCATCAACGTTCGACTGCGCGGGGTTCCAAGCACGGACCACTTCAGGGCCGTCGTAACGCTAATCGCAGTAGGTCTGGTCCAAGAACAGGACCGAGCCCGACGGATCGAAGTTGTTGAAGGTGTACAGCTTTTGGTCACCGTAGTTGTTCTGGTAGACCGTCGTGAACAGCTCGTCCTGAACCATCGCTCCACAAAGTCGCGACTTGCGAGGTCGGAAGGACATAGGCCTTGTGACCGGTGCGGATCACGCCGCTGAAATCGCCGCGGGTGTCCGTGATCACCGGATAATCGGTAATTGCGCAGCCCAGCGAGGCCAGTGCGGCCAAGCAGAACACGCCATAGAGCAGCTTCTTCAGCGGTTCTCGCTCCTTTTCCGTTCAAGAGTTCTTGCTACAGGCGGTCCAACGCACCAGCCACGCCACGCACGTTGATCTTGAAGTTCGCGTTCAACGAACCATAGGTCAGACCGACGTTGATGGAGTTGCCATGCGCCTTCGTGTAGTTGTCGAGCCAACGCAGTTGGTAACGGGCGTTCGGACACCGAAACCAAGGAGCGCAAACGCTGGTCGATGTACATGTTGAATTGACCGTAGATCGGGGCCACCGTGGACGTGCCGTCTTGACCGGTCAGGTTGAAGGACGCGACCGAGTTGTTGATCGGCAGGTGATACAAGCTCTTGCCACGGAACGTGACTGTCTCCAAGTTGGAGAATTCATACGCAGCGCCCTGCTTGTCGGACCAGATACCGCTTCCGCACTCACCGATACGGCTGCTGGTGCTGAGCAGCAAGGAAACGCTGCGGGCGCCGGAGCAGGACGTGTCGAAGGTGTAGTCGAACGGATCATCGCCCGCCACATCGGGGTTCCAAGCAGTGACCGTCGCGCAACCCGACTTGGTCGGATCGCAGTAGGTCTGATCCAGGAAGCTCAGCAGGCCAGACGCGTCGAAGTTGTTGAACGTCTTCAGCCACTGGTCACCCTTCCAATCCTGGGCCACCACGGTGAACAGCTCATCGGAACCATCCGACCACAGGGTCGCGACTTGGCCCGACGGGATGATGTAAGCATGATCGTACTGGCCGGTCAGCACGTTGTTGTCGTACGGACCACGGCTGTCAAAGATCACCGGGTAATCGGTAATCGCGCACCCCAGCGAGAGGGCGACGGCGCACAAAAATGCACCGCAGAGAAGCTTCTTCATTGAATGACTCCTTTTCCGTAGGAACCTTGACCTTGGTTACCGTCTCTCTACCAATTCAGCCGAACTCATCGCGCCTGACTCGACGACCGACCCCCTTTCTGGACTCAGCAGAAAATGAACACAGCAAGCGAGCGGGCTCCAGTTCCCGTCCGTCTCACATGTCCGGTCGGGAAAGTACGCTGAGCATACGGGGTGTCAAGAGAAAACCGTGGGGAACCCCTCGACCTGCGGGGTTTCTGGAGCGCCGGTTCGGAGTTCGCCAACACCGCTCGGCGAACCGGCTCAATACAAATATCAGGGTTGATTGGTAATGAGGAGGGTTCCGTTCGGGGCGGACGCAAGATGAACCTTGTTCTGATCGTCCCCTGCTGCGACGACTAGCTCACGGTCGATCCCGCGCGCGCGACGCAAAACGTTCCGGACGTACTGACGGGTTTCCGGGAATGGCGGGACATCTCCGTACTTGTCCACCGCCCCCTCCCCTGCGTTGTATGCCGCGAGCGCCAACCGGACGTCGCCGCTGTACCGTTCCAGGAGCCAACGTAGGTACTGCGCCGATCCTTTGAGGTTCTCCTCAGGATCATGGGGGTCATCGACCCCAAAACGACGCGCGGTTGCGGGCATCAATTGCCCCAGACCACGAGCTCCCTTGGGGGAAACGGCGTCGGCCCGTCGGGCTGACTCCACCTCGACAAGAGCCGAAAGCAGTGCCGGTTCGACAGAGTGCTGCTCCGCTACCTTCTCGATAAGTCGCTGGAACGGGCGTCCGATCGCAGCACTCCCTCGGCCGTTACCTGCCGCCAGCCCGACTGAGACGCTGCAGATCACAATGAGGCCGAGCGCAGCAAGCCGGCAGCCGCTGACAATCCCGTCCAGTGGTGGAACCCGGTCCCCAGTCTTCATCACCCGGGAAGATAGGTCTTCGACTTTTCACAGTCCCGACAGCAGTTCTCGGACTGACGAGGCCACCGCGTTCAACGCTTCGTCGATTCTCTCCGGGCTCTTTCCCCCAGCTTCGACCATGTCCGATCTTCCGCCTCCGCCACCACCCATGATCGGTCCCAGCTTTTTGGCCAGGAGACGGGCGTCGACGCGTGCTTTGACGGCATCGCCAATTGCGATCACTAACGCCGCCTTGTCGTCTTCCTTGGCCGCCAAGACCACGACCGAGTCGGGGTTCTTCTGACGCAGCGAATCGGCCAGGTCTCGGCGTTGGTTCTTGGCCAATCCATCGGTGCGTTGAGTCAAGACCCGAACACCGTCGATCACCTCGCCGGTCGGTGCCGACGACGATTGCTGTTGCGCCAGCTTCATGCGCAGTTCTTCGTTCTCTCGCTGCAACCGTCGGATCGCATCGAGGCGTCGCTCGATTTCCTCGGCGAGTTCGGCTCGTGCCGTGCCGAGCCGCTCGGCTATCCGGGACAGCGCGTCGATATCCTGTCGCGCTTTCGAAAGCGCCTCTGGGCCCGCTACCGCTTCGATCCGCCGAACTCCGGCAGCAACACCGCGCTCGCTGAGCGCGATCACGCTGCCGATCTCACCGGTTCGTGACACATGAGTCCCGCCACAAAGCTCGAGGCTGTACTCGCCAATCCGTACCACGCGAACGGTCTCCCCGTAGCGATCGCCGAAGAACGCCATCGCTCCCGTCGCCAACGCTTGCTCTAGCGGCAACTCGAGTGTCTCGACCGAATGATCGCTGACGATTGCACTGTTCACCTCGGCCTCGATCTCGGCGAGATGTTCGTGCGGTATTGCCTCGTAGTGAGCGAAGTCGAAACGCAGACGGTCCAGTGCTACGAGAGAACCAGCTTGCCTGACATGGGTGCCCAAGTTGCGGCGCAATGCAGCATGCAGCAGATGGGTCGCTGTATGGTGTCGCATCGCACCCCAGCGTCGGCGAGCGTCGACATCGGCAACAAGCAATTCGCCCACCACCAACGCGCCTTGCTCGACGACTACTCGATGCGCAATCACTCCGGGAATCGGCGATTGAGTGTCGGTCACTCGCGCGCGCCCGTCAGCAGCCACCAGCAATCCATGGTCGCTTTGCTGGCCACCTGATTCCGCATAGAACGGCGTTTGTTCCAGAATCGCATCACCCGATTCGCCGGCTAGTAGTTGCGGCACGGGCACATCATTCTTGAAAAGACCGAGCAACCGCGTGGCATCGACGTGAAGAGAGTGACGCCCCACGAAATTGGATCCTCGATCGCGATAGGCCTCGAACAGCGCCAGGCCTGCATCGTTTTGCTTGGGCCCCTTGACGACGCGCGAGGTTTCGACGTGTCTTTGACGAGCCTGGGCATAGGCCACTTCGTCAAGAGTCAGGTGCCGTTCTTCGAGCGCATCGCGTACCAGATCGAGCGGCATTCCCTGTTCGCTCTCCAACGCGAACGCCTCCGCGCCAGGAAACTCTTTTTCGCCGCTGGACATCAGCTCAGCGATCCTCAGTTCGAGCGTTTCGAATCCACTCGCCAGAGTCTTGGCAAATCGCTCCTCTTCACGCCGAGTGACCTTTTCGATCAACGGCTGAGCCTCACGTAGCTCAGGGAACGTCTCTCCCAAGGTATCGACCACGATCGAGACGTAGTTGTAGAGAAATGGTGATGGGAGCCCTAGCAAATGACCGTGGCGTAGTGCGCGCCGCATGATTCTTCGCAGCACGGCACCGCGCTTCTCGGGACCGGGAATCACAGCTTCAGCGCTGAGCATCGTAATCGCGCGAAGATGATCGCTGATCACGCGCATCGATACGTCTTTGTCGGGATCTTTTCCGTAGCGAACTCCCGCCCCCGACGCCAATGCCTGGATGATCGGCTGGAATAGATCGGTATCGTAGTTGCTGCTGAAACCGCCCATCACGGCAGTCATTCGTTCTAACCCGGCTCCGGTGTCGACACACGGTGCGGGCAACAACTCGACGCTTCCTTCGGGCTGCAAGTCGTACTGCATGAAGACCAGGTTCCAGATCTCGAGGTAGCGACCGGGGTCTTTCTCGGGAGTCGAGAGAGGGTCGTTCGGTCGCATGTCGACATGAATTTCCGTGCACGGACCCGCAGGTCCGGTATCTCCCATTTGCCAGAAGTTGTCCTTGCGGCCAAGCGCAACGATTCGGTCTTCAGGTACGCCGGCGACTTTGTTCCAAAGCCGTGCTGCCTCCTCATCACCGGCGACGAGATCGTCACCTTTGAACACAGTCACATACAGGCGATCTTTGGGTAACCCATAGACTTCCGTGATCAACTCCCACGCCCAGACGATCGCGTCTGATTTGAAGTAGTCGCCGAACGAGAAGTTCCCCAGCATCTCGAAGAAGGTGTGATGGCGTGGAGTCCGCCCGACCTCTTCCAAATCGTTGTGTTTGCCCGAAACCCGCAAGCATTTCTGCGAGGACACCGCGCGCCTGTAGGGGCGGTGTTCCCGGCCACGAAAGACCTCTTTGAATTGGTTCATGCCGGCGTTGGCGAACAGCAGCGTCGGGTCGTTGGGCAGGATCAACGGAGACGACGGAACGACCTGGTGACCGCGCGTCGCGAAAAACTCCAAGAAAGCCCGCCTTACGTCACGGGATTGCATCGGTTTCATCCTCGATGGGAAGTGGTGTGAACTGGTCGTCCTCTGATCCGATCGGCTCGGACAAGGTGTTCATGACGAGGCCGGCTGGAAACCCACGTCGAATGAGCCGGCGCGCCAGGCGGTTCCTCGCCGCTGGATCCCAGGTTGCCGGTGCAGCGCTGCCACCAACTCGCGTCACCGCTCGCCGAAGCGCGGCGGCGAGGTCCGCGGGACCGAAGGCGTCTGAAACCGCCTCTCGTGCCAACGCGTCTCCGATGCCGCGCGCTTTCAACTCCTGCTCGACACGGTGCGGGCCGACTCTTCCCTGTTCAGCCCGGCCGCGCGCGTGATTATAGGCAAGCGACTGGTCGTCGACGAGGCGGCTGCTTTGCAATCGCACGAGAGCGCTTTCGATCTCGATCGGGTCGATCCCGCGGCGGGCGAGGCGCGTGCGAAGTTCGTGAACGGTAAGAGCACGGCGCGCCAGCATGGCGAGCGCAGTGCCGAAAGGGGTTGGGTGAACGCCCGACATGTGCCGGATGCTACGTCAGGCTGCGCGATCCGCGTCGACTTCTTCGCGACTGAGTTGCGGTTTTGGAAAGGGCCGGGACTAGCGCCGGCGTGTCGGCCCCAAATCGAACGGATCGAGGGAACGCGCCGGCTTGATCGATCCGTCCCCCTCGCCACCGCCTCGCGCGCCGGCTCCGGCCATGGCCTCTTCCATCTCTCCTGAAGCTGCCGCTGCGGTTGACTCGATACCCTCCATTCGCAGTCGAAGTTCGTCGCGATTGGTGGCTCGGGCCAGCGCTTCGTCCGTGGTGATCACGCCGCTCTTCCAGTGTTGATAGAGCGACTGATCGAAGGTCTGCATCCCGTATTGCGAAGTACCCGATGCAATCGCGTCCCGGATCATCTTGGTCTTGTCTTTGTTTTCGACACACTCTTGGATGTAGGGGGTGGCGCGCAAGACCTCGGTCGCCGGTACTCGACCGTTGCCGTCGGCGCGAGCGATCAGACGCATCGAGACGATCGCTTTGAGTACCGCCGCCAACTGTAGCCGGATCTGTTTTTGTTGGTGAGGCGGGAACACGGAGATGATGCGATTGATGGTCTCGGTCGCATCGAGCGTGTGCAGGGTGGACAGCACCAAGTGACCTGTTTCGGCCGCGAGAAGCGCGGTCTCGATCGTTTCGTAGTCGCGCATTTCTCCGACCAGGATCACGTCAGGATCCTGTCGCAGTGCCGAGCGCAGCGCTTCCGCGAAGTTCTTGGTATCGACTTCGACTTCGCGCTGATTGATCAGGGACTTCTTGTCCCGATGCAGGTATTCGATCGGGTCCTCGATCGTGACGATGTGTTCACAGCGCGTGCTGTTGATGTAGTCGATCATCGCGGCCAGTGACGTGGACTTACCCGAACCGGTAGAACCAGTCACCAAGACCAGGCCGCGCGGCTCGGAAGCGATCTGTTCCAAGACAGGCGGCAAACTCAACTCCCTGACGGTGGCGATCTTCACGGGAATGACGCGCAGGACCATTCCGACCGCACCACGCTGCTGGAAGCAGTTCACGCGGAAGCGACCGAGCCCAGGAACCGAATAGGCCAGGTCGATCTCGAAGTTCTCTTTGAACTTCTGTTTCTGTCGCGCGCTCATGATCGAGAACGCCATCGCGATGGTGTCTTCCTGCATCAGGCGAGGGTGTTCGGTAAGTGCCAGAAGTCGCCCGTCGACACGGATCACGGGATAGGAGCCGACCTTCAGATGCAGGTCCGAGGCCCCCTTCTCGGCGGCCGACTTGAGCAGGTCGTTGATATGCACTTCGGCTCCCTTGGCTCGCGAGCAAATGCGAGCCCGCGAAGAACATAGGGAGCCGAATAGGCCGCCGGCAAGGCGCCGCCTCGACCCGGGCGGGAGGGCTAGCCGTAAACCAGCGTCTGCCACTCCGGGTGGGTCGGTTTGGTGCCCCGAACCTCCGCGAAATACGCCTCTTGTACGGCCTTGGTGATTTTTCCGGGCTTTCCTGCCCCCACGGGAATGCCGTCGATCGATCGAACCGGGGTGACCTCCGCCGCTGTGCCGGTGAAGAACACCTCGTCCGAAAGGTAGAGCAGTTCGCGTGGAATCGCTCGTTCCTCGACCGTAATCCCACGATCGCGCATCAGCGTGATCACGCTGTCGCGAGTGATGCCATCGAGGATCGAATACGACAGCCCGGGGGTCAGGACCTTGCCTTTGTAGACGACGAAGATGTTCTCGCCCGAGCCCTCGCTGATCAGACCGTCCGGCGTCAGCGCGATCCCTTCAGCAAATCCGCGAGCGCGAGCCTCGAGCACGATGAGCTGCGAGTTCATGTAGTTGGCGCCCGCTTTCGCCATGCTCGGCATCGTGTTGGGGGCCAACCGATTCCAGGTCGAGATCGTGACATCGACCCCCTCGTTCAAGGCGCCATCACCCAAATAGGCACCCCAATTCCACGCCGCGATCGATGTCTCGATCGGGCAACCGGTGGGATTGACGCCGAGCACTTTGTAGCCGCGATAGACGACGGGCCGGATGTAGCAAGCCTTCAGCTCGTTGGCGCGAATCGTTTCGAGCATCGCTTGGAATAGTTGCTCCTCACTCCATTCTGGCAACATGCGATAGATCCGCGCAGAACCCAGCAGCCGCTGTACGTGTTCGCGAAGTCGAAATACGGAGGGACCCTTCGGAGTTTCGTAGCAGCGAATTCCCTCGAATACGGATGACCCGTAGTGCACCACATGCGAGCAGACATGAATCGTGGCCTCGTCCCAAGCCACCATCCGTCCGTTCATCCAGATCTTGGAGGCACCTTCGAAAGCCATTTGTTCCTCCTGCACCAGCAGCGTCCGGAATGCTTCAACTCTCGGAGCTGTAAAGGGTTTTGCGGACTTGCCACGGCTGTGGTGGCATCGAGGTCGATGCTAGCCCGCGAATGGAAAGCGTGTCAACGAAGCGGGTCGAAGTTTGCCTGGTCCACGTCACGTGACAGAGCCGTCCAGCGGAGGTAGGGCACGGGATCAGGGCCGAGTCGGCGCTTGGTGGTGCTCGCCACCTGGCGAGATGCTGTGAAAGACGGCACCCTGCCCCAATTCGAGTGGCGATCGGGTGTGGTTTCGCGTGATGGTGAGCCGTGTAGGATTCGAACCTACGACCCGCTGATTAAAAGTCAGCTGCTCTACCGACTGAGCTAACGGCCCACAAGCGAACGCAAGAGGATAGTGACAAACCGTGGAAGCTCAAGTCCGGAGGATTGCATGCCGCATTTCGTGGTTCTGATTCTGGGGCTTGTTGGCGCCGTGCCCGCAGAAACCAGCAGTGCCGCCCCGCCGGAACCGGTTTCAGCGGGGTCCGAGTCGGTCGTGGTGACGGCCAACAAGTACCCGTTGCCTCTCGATGAATTGCCCTCTGCGGTAACGATCATCGACCGACCCCAAATCGACGCTGCTCCGGCAACCACCGTGGCGGAACTACTCGCCGCGACTGCAGGAGTTTTTTTGTACGACCTCAACGCGAATGGCGCATCGCCGGTAACCGACCTACGTGGCTTCTACAGCGTCGGTGAGACGAGTTATCTCCTGGTTTCAATCGACGGAATGCCGGTGAACGAACTCGACACCGATGGCGTGGACTGGACTCGAATCGCGCTCGCGGATGTCGAGCGAATCGAACTCCTGCGCGGACCGGTGTCAGCACAGTACGGCAACATCGGGATGACCGGAGTCGTGAACATCGTTACGTCGCAGGCCCCGGCCGGGCTGCATGGCCGGGCGTCACTCGGCACGGGAAGCTACGGCTCGCGGTCAGCTCGATTCGGTTTGACCCACGGTGGATCGAAGTTACAGACATCGCTGGGAGTCGAGCACCAATCTCAAGATGGCTGGCGTGAGAACAGTCGCTTCGATCAGACCCTGGTCACTGCCGCGCTGCAGCCGCCGCGCCTGGAGTGGGCGACTGGCCGGTCCTTGACGACGCGATTCAGCGCTGGCTTCCAGGACGCTGAACGTGGCGATCCGGGCGCCGTCGTCGAAGGTCAAGACCAACAGCGCAGCTTCGCACTCAACGATCGGAACGACGCGCGCCGCTGGCGGATCGACGGCGGCGCGGAGCTAGCTCTCTCGAACGACAAGACCATCGAGGCCGACCTGCGCTGGCAAGACAAATCACAAGAAGTCGTCAAGACGGTATTTGGCCAGACGCCGTTGCATCAGCTCGAAGCCGAAAGCCTCGGGCTCGGCATTCGATACCGGCAGTCCTTGGCCCATGCTCGCCTGCTACTCGGCGTCGAGGGCGAACAAGGGAAACTCGACAGCCGCTACGACCTGCGCGATCCGATCACGACACGCAGCTCCGCCCACAGTACGCGGCAGACGCTCGCTGCGTTCGGATGGATCGACGTTCCCCTCTCGACGTCGTGGGGTTTGACAGCAGCACTCCGCCACGACCGAATCGAAGGCGAGCTTTCACGCGCCACGGTTCCTTCGACCAGTACGACCAAGACCGCGACCAGTCCATCTTTGTCGGTGAACCGGCGATTTGCCCGAGGGGGCAATGCGTGGGTCTCATGGAGTAGGTCGTTCAAATCACCGACGATGGAGCAACTCTTCGACCTCCGCCCCTACGTGTTCTTCGACCCAGACTCCGGTACGTTCTTTCCGCTTGTGCTATCCAATGCCGCGATCGAACCACTCCGTGCCAAGAACTTCGAGATTGGACTGCGCGCGCCGATTACCCCGCGGTACGTCGTTGACGCGGTGCTCTATCACTCCGATGTCACGAACGAAATCGGCTTCGATGCGGCCAGCTTCAAGTTCGCCAACATCGCGGCCAGCGTGCATCGCGGGTTGGAGCTCAACATCTCTGCGGAGATCGGTAAGAAGTTAACGGGCCGGGTCGGGGCGACGTGGACGCAGGCACGCTTCGACGGTGGAACAAACGACAAGAACCAAATCAACGGTGTGCCGGAACAGGTAGCGACAGCAGGTTTCAGTTGGCAGCCGACCCAGCGCTTCAGTCTCGGCGTCGAGGCGGCGCACGTTCGCAAACAGTTCGTGGACGAAGCAAATCGAGTTCCGATCGACGCCTACAGCTTGGTTCATCTTAAGGCGAACTACCGATGGCAACGCTGGGGGATCGAGCTGATCTCACGCAACCTGTTCGACACCAGGTTCGTCGCAACCGGATTCCTGGCGCCCGACCAGTCGGGAGAGTTCGTTCCGAACCTCTACCCGGGAGCGCCTCGTACAATCGAGACCCGCATCAGCTTCAACTTCTAGCCTGCTTAGGCTGGTCGGCTATTCAGCCGTCAGCAGCGCTCGGGCCCTGGACGCGTGTTCCGCCGACACGCACACCTCCCACTGGTCCGCTGAGAGACCATGGTAGCGATCTCCGGGTGTCCGCAATCGCCCGGTGATTCCCGCCTCAGCGAGTCGCTTCAAGGCGTTGTCACCAGCCTCGCGCGTGGGGGCTAGCCAACATGGAAAATCGGATAGATCGATCATTCTGTATCCAGTGCCGTGGTGCGAAACCGATCTAGGAGACCACCCGAGCGAAGCACGGTTTCTTCGCGATCTGGTCCGACGGAGACGAGCTCTACCGGGCAACTGCACAGTTCGGTGATCCGATCGATCAGGACGCGGGCCTGCGGCGGAAGCTGCTCCATCGTTCGCACGCTGCGCAGGTCGCCGGTCCACCCGGGATACTCTTCATAGACCGGAACCGCGCGCGCGAGATCGGAAGCGCTGGCTGGGAACCAAGTGGTTCGTTCTCCATCGATATCGTAGGCGACCGCGAGTTTCACGACCGGCAACCCCGACAACACATCGAACTTGGTCACCGCGAAAGCATCAAGACCATTGAGTCGCACGGCGTAGCTTGCAGCCACCGCATCGAACCAGCCGCAGCGGCGAGGTCTGCCTGTCACGGTGCCGAATTCTCTTCCTCGTTCACGTATGAGCTGGCCGGTAGCACCGTGATCCTCGGATGGGAACGGACCGGCACCGACGCGAGTGCAGTAGGCCTTCACCACACCGATCGTGTTCTCGACCGCACGCGGAGGGATTCCCAGGCTCGGCGGGATTCCACCGGCGACAGTGTTCGAGGCGGTGACGAATGGGTAGGTGCCGTGATCGATATCGAGCATCGTGCCCTGCGCACCCTCGAACAGGATCGGCAATCGCGCAGCGAGAGCTTCATGCATGGCGCGAGTGACGTCACCGCACATCGGACCGAGTTTTTGCCACCAGGAGAACGCCTCGCGAGCGAGCGATTGTGCGTCAGGGAGTTCGACACCGAGTTCCGATAGGCGGACTCGCAACCCGGCTTCGAGGCTTCGTTCGACAACCGCCCGAACGGCTTCCGGGTTTGCCAGATCGCCTAGGCGAACACTCGTCCGTTCGACCTTCGCTCCGTAGGCGGGGCCGATCCCGCGCCGAGTGGTTCCGATCGCAGCACCGCCGAGCTTCTGCTCGAGCGCAGCGTCGAGGGCACGGTGATAGGGCATGATTACGTGAGCTCTCGACGAGATGGTGAGCCGCTTGGAAACCGGCACGCCTGCAGCTTCGAGCGTCCTGATCTCTTGCAAGATCGCTTCAGGGTCTACCAGCGTTCCCGCGCCAATGAAACTCTTGACGTTCTTATGGAAGATCCCGGACGGGATGTGGCGGAGAGCGTGAGACGCGCCATCGAAGACAACCGTGTGACCCGCGTTCGGCCCGCCCTGATAGCGAGCGACCACGGCAAAACGAGGTGCCAGCAGGTCGACAACCTTGCCTTTCCCCTCATCCCCCCACTGGGCTCCCACGATCGCTAGATTCGCCATCTCGGGTGGTCACTCCACAGAAATCGTCGTCACTTACCAGGCCGGCCGCGGAGTATACACGGGGCCTATTGATACGCTCCCTGCTAACATCCGGAACTCACTCGAGGGGGTTTTTGCGGTGAAGTCCCGAATCAGGGTCGTGCTGGACGGTGAGTCACTCACGCCCGAGCAAGTCGCTGCAGTAGCGGCACGCGAGGCGCGCGTGGAGTTGAAAGCGCGCTTGGTCTCACGCCTCAAGCAGTCGCGGAAGGTCATCGACAGGGTCGTTCAGTCGGGCGCCACCGTATACGGAGTCAACACCGGATTCGGTCACCTGGCGTCGGTGCGCATCGACGATACGCAACTCTCACAGTTACAAGTCAATCTGATTCGTTCGCATGCCGCTGGCGTGGGGCACCCCGCCTCGCTCGAAACGGTCAGGGCTCTCTTGCTTCTCCGCGCCAATGTGTTGGCTCGAGGTCATAGCGGGGTCCGCCTCGCTGTGGTGGAACAACTGCTTTCGATGTTGTCGCACGATCTGCTTCCCGTGGTGCCGGAGCAGGGCTCTGTGGGAGCGAGCGGGGACCTCGCACCGCTGGCTCACGTCGCGTTGGCGGCCATCGGAGAGGGTGAAGTGTTCCTTCGCGGAAAGCGACTGGACGCCCATACGGCACTCACCCGTTGCCGGATCGCACCCTTGGTGCTGGCACCCAAAGAGGGCCTGGCACTCGTGAATGGAACTCAGTTCGCGGGTGCGATTGCCACATTGGCACTCCTTCGCGCGGAACGATTGACTCGCAGTGCCGACGTTGTCTGCGCGTTGACGATCGAAGCGCTCAAGGGATCATCTCGTGCCTTCGATCCGAGGATTCACGATGCTCGACCGCATCCTGGCCAGCGCGACTCTGCGGCGAATCTGCGCCGGCTGCTCGCCGGAAGCGGAATCTTGGAATCACACGCCAATTGCGGGAAGGTCCAAGACGCTTATTCGCTGCGCTGCGCTCCGCAGGTTCACGGTGCGACGCGCGATGCGCTCGCCCAACTCCGGCGCGTGTTGCAGATCGAGTTGAACAGTTCCACCGACAACCCGATGGTCTTCGCAGCCGATGATGAGACAGTTTCGGGAGGGAACTTCCACGGCGCACCGTTGGCCGCGACGCTGGATTACGCCACGCTAGCGGTAGGCACGCTGGCGGCGATAAGCGAGCGCCGTACCGACAGACTTGTCAATCCTTTGGTATCGGGACTCCCAGCGTTTCTGGCTCGAGACCCAGGACTCGAGTCAGGACTCATGATGGCGCAGGTCACCGCGGCGGCATTGGTCAGTGAGTGTAAGACCCTCGCGCATCCCGGATCTGTCGATACCATCCCGACCTCTGCGAATCAGGAGGATCACGTCTCGATGGCCCCCTGGTGCGCGCGGAAACTGGTTCAGGTGCTGGCGAATGCGGAGCGAGTCGTGGCGGTCGAACTGCTCGCGGCTCTGCGGGGGATCGAGTTCCATCGGCCACTGCGCAGTAGTTCCGCGCTGGAGCGGACGTTGACCCTGGCGCGCCGGAAACTGGCGCTTCCGCGTGGTGAGTTCGTTCCAGCGGGAGCGATCGAGGAACTTGCCGCGCTTCTTCGAAGCGGGGGGGTGCTCGAGGTGATCGCCGATGCCGGGGTCATTCTGCGTTAGCCGATCGCTCGGGCACCTGCTGCGGGACGCTTACTTACTGGATCGCCAGGAACAAACTTGACCTAATCGCTCGGTCAGGGCTAACTTGATGGTGTTTCCAGGCAGTTTTTTGCGTAAGCAAGACGAAAGCCTACCGACCTATCCTCCCAAGAGGCGCCTCGCTCATGACGTTCGCCGAAATTGTGAAACTTCACAGGGAAAAGCTGACCCTCAATAAGAAGCAGTTGGCAGAGCGTGTCGGCGTTACTCAACCGTACATCGTTCAAATCGAGAACGACGGCAAGATCCCGGGAGATGCCGTCGTCTTGAAGCTTGCCGACGCGTTGGGGCTCGACCGCCGTGAGTTGCTCTTTGCCGCCTATCGCGCGAGAGCATCGGACGACACACGTCATTACTTTCATTCTCTGTTCGATGACCTCACACCGACCGAAGAGTTCAATCAGCCCTTCATCGAGGCGCGAAAGGACCAATTCGAGTCGCCGGAATTCAGCCTGAGGCATCTTGGAACGGCGCATGACGGCGCATTTCAGGTCGCTCTGCTTCGAGCCAAAGTGGCCGGCGCTCGATTCTCGACGCACGAGCACAAGGTGGCGCAGATCTACGTCGCAATCGACTGCAACGTAGAGATCACGATCCGCGACCAGGCTGTCGTTTTGTCTCCCGGCGGCACGATCTCAGTAACCATTCCGGCTCAAGCCCCTCACATGGTCAAGGCACTCGCCGCCGGCCGGATGCTAACGGTTACGCTGGGACAGGTCGTTCGAACCTCCGGGGCGGCTGAGGCGACGAGTGGTTCGAGGGAGCGCCTGGAAGAGCTGGGGTGAACACAGGCTGGCGCTGACTCGAGACGCACGGGAAAAGAAAGATTGAGCGGACGGGAGAGCCCGACCCGCGGGTGACCGAGCCCATCTCGGCACCTACGGTCTCCCGTCCGCGACGCTCCATGTACAGCAACTGTCCTGCCAACCTGTTGTGCCGTCGCAAAACCATGAGTGATCGGGAGTTAGCAATAGACGTTACCGTTTCTGCGGCGTGTTCAGTCCAGCATTTGTACATTCGCAATTCAAAATCGTTATCTGGGCAGCGTCGGGAGCTCTTGATGCAAGAAAGGGCGCACCCGGAGGTGCGCCCTCGATTTCGCTTGGCCGTCGAATCGGCTACCCGTGGATCAAGAGCAGCCCGACGTCGCGCCGCAGTTCACACAGGCATGACAAGCACCGTTTCGCACCATGATCGAACCGCACTCGTGGCACGGAGGGGCGTCCGAGTGCGACCGGAAGACTTCCTTCTCCCGAAGTTCAACGGCACTCATGGACCGCCGCTCTTCAGGCACCGATTCAGTTGCCATCTCGCCCGTTAGCCCGTACTTGCCATCACCATTGACCGGTGCTTCGCCCAGGAACTTCAAGCCCAAGTAACGGAAGATGTAGTCGAGGATCGACTTGGCGATTGGGATCTCGCGGTTGTTGGTAAAGCCGGAGGGCTCGAAACGAACGTGGCTGAACTTGTCGACAAGCACCTTCAGTGGAACTCCGTACTGCAGCGCCAACGAGATCGCCGTCGCGAAAGCATCCATCAGTCCAGACACTACCGACCCCTGCTTTGCCATCGTCACGAAGATCTCGCCCGGTTGGCCGTTGTCGGGGTAAAGACCAATGGTGATATACCCTTCGTGCCCGGCGACAGAGAACTTGTGAGTCAGCGCCTGGCGTTCATCGGGGAGACGTCGCCTTAGCGGACGGAAGACAGGTTCGGCGACCACCGCCGCTTGGCTCGCGCTCCCGTCCTCGGTCGAGAGTGGCTGCGAGTTCTTGCAGCCGTCCCGATAGACTGCAATCGCTTTCAGACCGACCTTCCACCCTTCGATGTACGCGCGCTCGATGTCGTCGACTGTCGCATCTTCAGGGAGATTGACCGTCTTGCTGATCGCCCCCGATAGGAACGGCTGCACGGCCGCCATCATCTGAATGTGACCCATCCACTGGATTGATCGAGTTCCGTTCGACGATCGGAATGCACAATCGAACACGGGGAGATGCTCGTCCTTGAGATGGGGAGCCCCCTCGACCGTCCCTTTCTCGTGTAGGAAGTCAAGGATGTCCTGGATTTCGCCTTGCCCGTAACCAAGCCGGCGGAGTGCCAGAGGAACGGTGTTATTGACGATCTTGATCATCCCGCCGCCAACAAGCTTCTTGTACTTGATCAACGCGATGTCAGGTTCTATCCCGGTCGTGTCGCAATCCATCATGAAAGCGATCGTTCCGGTTGGTGCAAGCACGGTGACCTGCGAGTTCCGGAAACCGAACTGGTTTCCGATCTGTTCGCATTCCTTCCAGACATCGCGCGCAGCGACCAACAGATGCCGGGGGATCAAATCCTCTGGCATCGCTTCCGCGTGCATCCGGTGGCGCGAGATCACTTCAAGGAATGATTCTCGGTTTTCCGAGTAGGCGGCGAACGGTCCGCCGTGATCTCGCGCGAACTGCGCCGACGCGAGGTACGCCTCTCCGTGCATCAGGGATGTGACCGCGCTCGC
The DNA here is from genome assembly GCA_046331425.1 of Acidobacteriota bacterium. Taxonomy (GTDB): domain Bacteria; phylum Acidobacteriota; class Polarisedimenticolia; order J045; family J045; genus JANNUT01. Next base: position 383,389 of record JAXLQU010000001.1, on the reverse strand, counting down.
GCACGCGCGACCTGCCTCGGAGTCGTAAGGCAGACCGAGTGACATCAACATCGCCCCGAGGTTGGCATACCCCAAACCGAGGGGGCGGAAAGTATAGGAGTTCTCGGCAATTCGCGGCGTCGGATAGCTGGCGCTATCAACCAGTATCTCCTGCCCCATCAGCGTCACTGCAACAGCGTGCTTGAACGAATCGACATCGAATCTGCCATCCGGCAGGCAGAACTTCATCAGATTCAACGAAGCGAGATTGCAGGCAGTGTCGTCGAGAAACATGTACTCAGAGCATGGATTGCTGGCGTTGATGCGCGCAGTGGTCTTGCACGTGTGCCATGTGTTGATGGTGGTATCGAATTGGAGTCCGGGGTCACCACACTCCCACGCGGCTTGCGAGATCTCCCGCATCAGATCCCGGGCAGGCATCGTCTCCACGACCTGTCCGTTAGTGACCGCCTTGGTTGCCCAAGGACGATCGTCGACAACCGCCCGCATGAATTCGTCTGTGACGCGTACAGAGTGGTTTGCATTCTGGAAGAAGACGCTGTCGTAGGCTCCACCTGGAGCATTGAACGCTGGGTCGTATCCAGCTTGGATCAAGGCCCGGGCCTTTCGCTCTTCGCGAGACTTGCTCTGCACGAACTCCAGGATGTCCGGATGGTCACTATTGAGGATCACCATTTTCGCAGCGCGTCGTGTTTTGCCTCCCGACTTGATCACTCCTGCAAAGGCATCGTACCCGCGCATGAACGAGACGGGTCCGGACGCAGTCCCGCCGCCGGACAACTGTTCCTTCGACGAGCGAATCGTGGAGAGATTGCTACCGGTGCCGGAACCGAACTTGAACAACATGCCTTCCGTCTTCGCCAGATCGAGGATCGAAGACATCGAGTCCTGGACGCTGTTGATGAAACAGGCAGAACACTGTGGGTGATTCTCGATCCCGACGTTGAACCAGACCGGAGAGTTGAACGCCATCATCTGATGAACGAGCAGATAGGTGAGTTCGTCTCTGAAGGCGAGCGCATCGGCCTCAGATCGGAAATATCCACCCTCCTGACCCCACGTCGTGATCGTTCCGGCGACGCGGTCGATCAGTTGGCGTACCGAGTTCTCTCGTTGGGGCGACTCAGGCGCCCCTCGAAAGTACTTCTGGGCCACGATGTTTGTCGCGGTTTGGGACCAGAACTTGGGGACCTCCACACCGTGCTGCTCGAACACAGCTTCACCACGCTCGTTCGAGATCAAGGCGGTGCGTCGTTCCCAGTCGACCTTGTCAAAAACGGACTCGTCGGCGCGAGTCCAACGGCGTTCGATCTGAAGGCCGGTACCAGGCTGGAAACCGCCTCGACTCAATCGAGGGGTTGGTGCTGTGGCTGGCGACTGTAGGTCGGCCGCAGTGGATTTATTAGGGTTACCTTCCGGAACTTTGGAAGCCTCATGAACAGACATACCTTCCTCCCGGCCCCGCACCCGCCGCGCGTTGCCAAGTCCAGCCCGAGATTGCCGAATAACACCGAAAATCAAACGAGAAGCACGTGAGCAATCAGCCCAGCCCCGATCACGCCTTCGAGACCGAGGTATGGTCGAACAGCCTTCCTTGCCAGTAACGGATTGACATCGCCGCTACCTGCGGCGTGAGCTCCTCCGAAAATCACCCCGGCCGTCTTCGAGGTCTTCCTGGATCGACGGTACTTGGTACGATCCAAACTGACCCGCTCCCGCGCCGCATACCCGAGAGCGAACAACTGCGATTACGGGTGGGCGACAACGGCGGCGCACACCTTAGTGGACTCACGGCGGACTGTCAACGGGGCGCACAATATCTTGTGGCAGGCACAGCTCGAACCCCCAGATATCGCTACTTCTTCGTTCACTACTACTCGACCACGAAAACCTGGAGGTGAATTTATTGCGAAAAAAAAGCGAGTGTAGCTCGAAACTGCGCCTTCCGGGAGTTGGCCGCGCCGGTGCTCGCTCCCCAGAACTGCAAGTCTGGACAGCCCCAGGGGTGCGTGCTATAAACCGCGGCCGATTTCTTCGGGGCGTTAACTCAGCGGTAGAGTGCCATCTTCACACGGTGGAAGTCGAAGGTTCGAATCCTTCACGCCCCACCAACGCCGTCCGGGGGGCCGCTAGCTCAGATGGGAGAGCGCCGCGTTCGCAACGCGGAGGTCGTGGGTTCGAATCCCATGCGGTCCACCACCCGACCTCATCCCCCAGATTGAGCGCGCTAGAAAAGTGTGAACGCTGACGCTGGGTGTCATGTCAGTGTGACAGGCCACGTCACTATGGCACGAGCTCGAACCAAAGAATCCGGTCGATGCCGGCTCTAGGCGCCTGCCCTGCCACGATTCGCCACGCCGAGGGGTTGGCACGGCCGTTGCTTGAGGTTAGAGGGAATCACTCCTTTTCCTCTACCAGCTCGGCCCTCTGATGAGGGCCTCTTTTTTTTCCAGCGTGCGGTGCCCGATTGTGGGGCTTGAGATCGCACCGACCTCGCCTGGATCTCCGCGGCGGTACGTCGTGTGTCGCATCGGTCGTTGCGCTTTGCAACACCACGGGGCATAAGGATCCTGATGCTCCCTCCCACACTGATCGCTGATCGTTATGAAGTTCTCTCCAGGCTGGGCGGAGGTGGGAGCGCGGAGGTGTTTCGGGCCAAGGACCGGCTCACCGATTCCCTCGTGGCGATCAAACTCATGCGACAGGTCACCACGGCTGCTGAGGGCTCTGTCCTAGGTGCTTTTCTTCGCGAGTTCCGTGTACTTACCGGACTTCGCCACCCCCATATTCCTCGCGTCTATGACTTTGGCATGCAGCCTGATCCTGAGGGCTCGCGCGCGTGGTTCACGGTCGACCTCGTTGACGGCAAGCCGATTGACCAGGGACTCTCCCGGCTGCCCGATTGGGGGGTCTTCGCGCGGATCTTCGATGCGGTCGCAGACGCCTTGGCAGCCATCCATGACAAGGGACTGCTTCACGGAGACGTGACCTGCCCCAACATTCTGGTCGGATCTGACATGTCAAAGGCCACTCCGCCGGTGTGGTTGATGGACCTTGGCCTCACTGAATTCACGGGGAGACGCTATGACGGGACCGTGAGAGGCACGGTCGCCACCATGGCCCCTGAGCTACTCAAAGGCGGCGCTGTCGATCCCCGCGCCGACCTCTACTCTCTCGGCTGCGTCATGTACAAGGTGGTAACGGGCCAGGATCCGTTCGTCGCTTCGACACCGTGGGAGGTGTTGCGAGCGCATGTATCGACCTCTCCTACTCAGCCCAGACAACTGAATCCTGAACTGCCAGCCTCGCTGGACAAGCTGATTCTCAGCTTGCTCGCGAAGTCCCCGGCCGATCGTCCTGCCACGGCTCTGGAAATTCGACGAAGCCTTGCTCCGCTGAGTGGGCTCGATGTCGGGGGCAGCGCTGGTCTCACACGCTCTCTGGCACCTGCCCTCGCGGGTCGTGATCGCGAGATCGCGCTCTTCAACGACCTGCTTCGCGAACTCGAGACCTCGCGCGGCAACACGCTACTGCTGACCGGAAACTCAGGGAGCGGCAGATCGAGGCTCTTGGAGGAGTTTCGTCTTCAGGCCCGGCTCGCGGGATTCCGAACCACATTCATACGTCCCTCGGATGTTGCGCGACGACCATTCTCGGTGATCGATCGGGCGCTCTCGGACCTGAAGTCGAGTTCAACCGCGGAGCACGAATCGGCGACGGCTCTCACCCGGCTGGAGCGATTCTCCTCGGTCTTGGACGGCGGCGTCGTAATGCTGATCGACGACCTTCAGGACGTCGATTCAGCATCGGTCGAGGTGATTCGGTCGCTGGTGGAGCGACGCGTGGAGACGGGTTGGCCTCTGCTGCTTGTACTGGTCCTCGATACTGCCGCGACCGAGGGCACCTGGACTGACCTGCTGCTAGAGCGAGGCGATGCACGCGTTCTGCGCCTGAAACCACTCGACCGATCCGCAGTGACTCAGATGGCTGCATCGATGATGGGCCGAACGCAGTTGGGAGAGGTTTGGACCGACTGGATAGTCGATGCTTCCGGTGGCGTTCCTGAACTCATAGAGGCCGCGGTTCAGGATCTGTTCGCCTCGGGCGCCATACAACGCGACCCTGAGACGAAACGACAACCGGAGCGAATCAGAGAAGGGCGCGCGGCAGCGTCGCGTCGTTCGCTGAACTGGCTCGAGGCTGAGTGGGCGGATCTGTCAGAAGCTGAACGTTCGGTGCTAGGTGTGCTCGCGGTTTCGGGAGGTAATCCCGTCCAGTGGGGCGACCTACTGACGCTCGATCCGCGTTCAGCGCAGGATCCCGCTGCCGTAGCAACACTTCTGGACCGGGGACTTGTGCACCGGATCTGCGATAGCCAGGGAGGCGTTTCGCTTCGCCTCTCCGCGCCGTCCTTCGCGTCGACGATCGCCTCATGGTTGCCGCAAGCCAGTCTCAAGGGTTTGAACGAACAACTCGCAACGTTGCTCGCTGATCGGCCTGACTCTGAAGCGGTTTGTGCTGCGCACTTGGCCGCCGCGCAAAACCACGAGCGTGCGCTACCCCTCTGGTTGACGGCTGCCGAACGAGCCCTCGAAGAGCGACTCCCCAAAGAAGCGCTAAGACTTGCCGATCAGGCGATGGTGGCGAGGTTAGCGGGATCTCCTGCATTGGCGATGCTTCATCGGATTCGTGCTCTCGCTTTGGCGGCTGCAGGGCATACGGGAGAGGCGGAAAGGGCTTTCACCGAAGCGGTCCAGTCGGCTCGCTCCACCGCTTCACACGATCAACTGGCGACTACTCTGCTCGCTGCGGGAGCGTTTCACGGCGAACGCGGCAATCTCGCTGTAGGACTTGCCGCTTTGGAGGAATCGCTCGCCATACGGGATGAACTGGGTGATGTCGCTGGCGGAGCGCGCGCGCTGATTGCGATGGGCGCGCTGCTCGAACGTGCAGGCCGCCTCGATGAGGCTGAGGCGCGATGGGTTTCCGCGCTCTCGCAAGCTCGGCGGGCGCGTGATCAGGTGATCGAGATCGACGCCCTTCTCGCCTTGGGAGAACACGACTCCGCTGCTGGTCGACACGAGCGTGCTGCGGCGCATTTCCGCGCGGCGGAAACGCTCACGCTCGAGAGCGGCTCGCGGCGTACCCGCCATGCGGTGCGTCGAGGCAAGGCACTTGCCCTGGCAGCAACCCGGCGCTGGCGGGAGGCACTCGATGATGCTGACGCCGCCCTGGAAGAAGCACGGCAATCTGCCGACCGCGTCGCCGAGAGCGATGCACTTGTATTGAGCGGCCGCTTCGCCGCAGCGCTTGGAAAACGTCGCGATGCTGTGCGACGACTCGAGGAAGCTCAGACACTTCAGCTTCGCCTCGGGCTCATGACCGAAGCCGTGCACACAGCATCATTGATCGTGATCGTACAGTTGGAGCGCGGACAACCGCGTGCAGCGCTGGCGCGCGCACGAGACGCGATGCAGTGGGCTGATCGGCTGCCGCCGTGCGCCGCCCGTCAGCATGCGGCGCTCGCGCTGGCGACCGTCGAGGCCAGTTTGGGCCACGTCGAGGCCGCAGCGACGCTCGCCGCGTTGGACGCAGATCGTCCCGTTCCCCCGCACGAAAAGAGTGCGCGGTTGCTGATCGCGGGGTTGGCCAGACTTCGCGCCGGCGAGCCAGAGTTGGCACGTGGACAACTGCAGGAGGCGTGTTTCATAGCCCGACGCCAGGCTCAGGACATGCTGGAAACGGATGGACTGCTACTGCTAGCGGAGGCTTACCTCGAATTGCGCGATGAGGATCGCGCACTCCTTGCGCTGCGCCGAGTACGTCAGGTTGCAGAATCGATCGGTGATGCGGAACTGCTGGCTCGGGTGCGGTTGCTGCTGGCGGAGCGCGAGCTGCAGCGGGCTGAGGGCGACTTCGTCAGCGCCGCCGATGACGCGGATGCAGCGGCGCACACATTGCTCGAACGCGAGCGCACGATCGAGCTTTGGCGCGTCTACGCGGCTGGGTCCGTCGCTGCGCAGCGCCTGGGGCAAACCGAGCGCTCGATGCGTTCGGCTCACGAGGCAACGCGTTGGCTCGAGGCCCTACTCTCGGCCACTCCCGAGGGAGACCGTGCACGGCTGCGCGCCGATCGTCGCGCGAGCTCGTTTCTGGCCGAGCGATCGGCGGCCTCAGCCGTGACCTCCGACCCTGCGCCGCTCGACCGAGTCTTGATCGCGCGCAGTTCGGCACAGGATCGACTCTTAGAGATCAATCGCGCCCTCAACTCGACCTTGGACCTCCATTCGCAACTTCAGATTCTGCTCGATACCGCGATCGAACTAACCGGCGCTGAACGCGGGTTCGTGCTCTTGCAGGAAGGGCAGTCTGAAGCGGTGGAGTTGGCTCGTGGATCTGGTGGTTCCGATCTTGTCGGCGGCGATCGCGAGTTCTCCCGCGGTATCGCTCGTCAGGTGATGCAGGACGGGCAGCCACTGCTGACAGTCGATGCGCAGAGTGACGAGCGACTGGCAGCGTCGGCATCGATCCACTCATTGCGGATCTGCGCAGTACTCGCCACTCCACTGCGCGTGAGAGGGATCATCGCCGGTGCGTTGACCTTGGACTCGCGTCAAGCCGGCGCGCCATTTGACGCCTCAGCGCTCGATCTGCTTTCGAAACTCAGCGAACAGGCAGGAATTGCCCTCGCCAACTCCCGACTCGTCGAGCAACTCAAGCGTCAAGCCGAGGAGATTTCGCGACTGAACGAGCGCTTGTCCCAAACGGTCGAAGATCAACGTGTCGAGATCCTCGAGAAACAATCGAATCTCGAGATCCGCTATCGCTACGAGAACCTGCTTGGCGCGTCGCCGCCAATGCAAAAAGTGTATCGAGCGTTGGACAAGATCATGCCCACGGAGATTCCCGTTCTCGTCACGGGGGAATCCGGAACAGGCAAGGACCTGGTTGCGCGTGTCTTGCACTACAGCGGGCCGCGGAGCAAGGAGCGGTTCGTTACTGTCAACTGCGCGGCATTGACCGACACGCTCTTGGAATCCGAACTGTTTGGTCATCGGCGTGGCTCTTTCACCGGCGCCGACCGCGATCGAAAGGGGCTCTTCGAGCAGGCGGATCGCGGGACGTTGTTCCTCGACGAGATCGGCGAAATGCCGCTGACGCTGCAACCGAAGCTGTTGCGAGCGATCCAGTTCGGCGAAGTCCGACGAGTCGGTGAGGACGTGCCTCGCAACGTCGATGTGAGGATTATCGCGGCAACGCACCGTGACCTGGCCGAGCAGGTTAGATCTGGCCGTTTCCGCGAGGATCTCATGTACCGACTGGACGTGGCTCGGATCCATGTCGCGCCACTCAGGGACCGGCTGGAGGATTTGGGCCTACTGATCGATCATTTTCTCGAGCGTCACGCCGAGAAAAGCCATAAGCCCCGGAAGCGGATCGAGCCTGCGGCCTTGCGACTATTTCTTCGCCATCAGTGGCCGGGGAACGTGCGCGAACTCGAGAACGAGGTGATCAAGCTGGCCGCCTTCTGCGATGGCGAGGTGATTACCGAGGTCGATCTGCTGGAGAACGCGGCCTTCTTGGAACGGGCCAAAAGTGTTGCCGCCGCGCAGATCGCAGCCGACATCGCGACGCTGGAAGCAACTGAAGTCGAACAGATCCGGCAGGCACTCCGAAGCGCGCAAGGCAATCGCACGAAGGCCGCCGAGAGCTTGGGGATCGATCGGTCGACGCTCTATCGCAAACTGAAGAAGCTCGGAGACGAGTGAGGCGTTGCAGCTTGCAACAGTGTCGCGTGGATGCAACGCGAATCATCCCTACGTTCCGCGCGTTGCATCGAGCCAACTCCTTTATTCCAGGCCGTTTTCGTCCGAAGCTGTTCCCGCTCTACGCTTGGCATGGGTCGTGCTCTCTGTAGTGATGCGAAGGCGGAAAGGCCCGACAAGGAGCGCGAGGAACGGAAACCCCCGTTGCAAGCCAAGCAATAAAAACAGAGCGCCCAGCCCGATGCCCGGGTCGCCGATGCGACCCACCCCGAACCTCAGCCCCTTGTCGGGATTTATTCACTGGTACACGAAGAACTCCTTTTCCATAGACCTGGTTCAACGAACAGACCCGCCCCCCCCTGGCGGGTCTTTTCGTTTTGAGCGGCCCCCCTCGCTATGATCCCGAGCGATGAGCGCGACCAAGCCCACTGTCCCTGGCCGAGTCTTGGATCGCCTACCCCACGTCGTTTTCGCTTCGAGCCTCCTGAGCGTGACGTTAGCCACAGTCTCGACGGTCGATTCCTTGGCTCTGCGAGTCAGCGGCGGACTCTCCTGCCTCGCGCTGTTCGTGGGCACGGCTTGCTGTCTGTTCCGCCGACGTGAACTCTCATCGCGGTTGGTATTGTCGTTATGCGTAGGCCCCCTGCTGTTGGCAGTTTGCCTGTACGGCGTCTGGCGCGACACGGACGCGAATGCAGTGCTGACCCGGAGCGCACAGCAGGTAGCGGACGCATGGAGGGAGATTCTCGATGATCTCAGCGAGCACTCCGCGTCATCCTTCGAGGCTCCTCACAGCGAACCACGTCCCGAGGACGAGGCTCGCTTTGGCTGGTCGCAGCGAGATCCGGTGTCGGGCGCAGTGCTTGAATGGCGCGGCTGGACCACCGATGTCGATGCAGCCGAATGGGCGACGCTCTCCAAAGTACAACCGCTGACAGCGCGCGCTTTGGTGGTGCAGCGCGGGCTCGAAACTCGTCTTCTGCTGGCGCTCGCGAGTGCGAGCGGTATTCGAATCACAGAGCGCCAGCTACCGACTGGCCTCGCGGCCGGTCCGCTCACGTCGTCGCTGTCACCGTCGATCGTGGCGAGAGCGCGTTGGTTTCGACTCGGTGAAGGGTTGGCGCCTCCTAGTTCGGAGGATGAGAAACCGCCCAGCACACAACGCGTGCTCGTGAGTCTGAACGATCCCTCGGGGACGCCTGTTGGGCGTGTCGCGTTGCTTTACCGACCGAACCGCCAAGCGATCGCATGGGCTTCCTACCTTGCGTTGTGCGTTGTTTTGGGAATGTGGTCGCTGGCGATCGCCCCGCGATTCTCCACAGCATGGACACTCTTCATCGGTGCCGTCCTTGCAGTTCTGTGCTGGCGAACGATCAGCGTGTTGTGCCCTGACGCCTTCGCCGCTCGAGCGCTTGGTTTTTGGCTGCCGGTATTCCTCGCTCTCGCGCTCCGGCACACACACGCACGCGCGACGCCGGCGCGCGGCGCACGACGAATCACAAGCCTGCTTGCAATGACTGCAGGCTTTGCGATCTCGATCGGCTTGGCGGCGCATGTCGCCACGGTCGAGGGCGGCGGCCCAGGCGAGTTGTCTCTCGCTGTGTTTGCCGATGGGGGGCGGCACTGGTTGGCTGCCCTGATGATCCAGGCCCCGATGCTGCTGGGGACACTTTATGCCGCGGCGAGTCTCGGTTGGAAGCACCGTCGAACGCTCGGAACGCTGGCCTTGCTCACAAGCCTCGTCGCGATGACTCACCTGGTCACAGGCGAGCGAGTGCTGCGTGCTTATGTCGAGTCGACATGGGCGCGCCAACTGATGCAGCGGGACGACCTGTGGCAAACGGCAATGTCAGATCTGCTGGAGGTAACCGAGCGAACAGAACTGACTGAGCAATCACCGTTGAGCGCACTCGATGCGTGGTGGCGTTCCGATCTCGCGCGTCGCGGTTTGATCTGCGGCGTCTGGCGCGTTTCGGAGAGATCGAACATCGAACGAGTCGACGATCAACTGCTCACCGGACTACCGCCGTTGGAAGCTCCACCGCGGGGCGGAATCGATCGCCCGCTCCCGTATCGCGCCGAAGTTCTCGGAGTCCCGTACGATCTGGTTGTCATGGAACGGCCTCGTCGGGGCGGCGGCCGATGGATCGTCGCTGTGCTCGACGATCCTGCGAACATCCCGGCTCGGCAGCGTCGCGATCCTCTGCGGGGGCTGCTTGCCGAAGAACTGCCGATGCTCTCTCCGCTGAATGACCCGGATCGACAACCGCAGCTCGTTCAGTTCGACACGTCTGGATCTGTGGTCGCGAGCGACGTTGCCGCTCCGCCGCCGGCGCCACATGAGACACCCAGCCCCTTCCGTTGGCGAACAGTCCCCTATTCCGGGAAGCAGGCGGCCCTGCTCGACATTGCAGATCGTGACGGAGCCGTCAGTGTGATTCTGCCGCTTCCTACCTGGCTAGCGCGCGTTGCACTGGTGATCGGCTGGGTGTTGCTGGCGCTGTTCATGGGGCTGACGCTTCGTGTGCTGACGTCGACGTGGGCCGATCCGCGAGCCACATGGCAACAAGCGATCGCTTCGTGGCGCTTGCTTCGGATCAACCTTCGCGCGCAGCTCGGGATCGCACTCGCACTCGCGGGATTGATCCCACTCACAGGACTCGCGGTCGCGACGCGCGCACTGGCCCGCGCGCAGTCGACGCAACGTCTGATCGGCGAAGCGGCCCAGCGTGTCGACTTTGGCGCCACGTTGTTGCAGGACCTCTTGGCGCTCCGCGCGGAAGATGCGGCCGGAAGTGGGCGGAGCGAAGCCATCCCTATCGACCGCGAGACGGCGTCATGGTTGGCACGCACGTTGGGCGAGGATCTGTTCATCTGGCGAGATGGTCGATTGATTGCTACCAATCGCGACGATCTCGTGCGAGCTGGACGTTGGCCGGCACGCATGGACGGTGAGGCTTGGCGGCGATTCGCCGAAGGGGGCCAGGCGCTCTGGATCGAGCGGAGGTTGCCCGCCGTCGGCGCCTTGGAGGTTGCCTCGACCATCGCGCATGGAATCTATCGCGAGCCACGAGGACGCGCGGGGGTTCTCAGCTTGCCGCTGGGGCAAGGCGGCCGAAGACCCTCCGAGAGCCTGGTGGATGTCGATCGCGCACTGCTAGTGAGCGCCGCGTTTTTGTTGGGCCTGGCGGCGGTAGCTGTGATCCCGACCGCGCGCCGTCTGACGGCCCCGCTTTCGGAACTGCGCATCGCGACGAAGCGATTGGCCGAGGGCGATTTCCTGACCACCGTGCCTGAGACAGGGTTCGAGGAAACACGGGCTTTGGCGCGTGCCTTTCGCGAGATGGCCGCGAGTCTGGAACGCCAGCAACGCGCATTGCGCGCCAGAGCCGCAGCAATCGAGGCACTCATCACCAGCATGCCGGTGGCGGTGCTTGCCACCCTCGATGACGGCACGGTTGCGGCCACGAACCCGCGTGCGGTGGCAATGCTCGGCCTCGGGGCCGATCGCACGCTCGAACCTCCCCAGGGGGATTTGCGCGAAGCGGTGAATCGAGCGGTACAACAACGAGGACCGACCAGTGAGATCGCAAGTCCCGTCGAGGCAACAGGACCGCGCCACTTCCGGGTGACAGGGCTCGATCTGCCGCGAAGCGAGGAGAGTGGTGAAGCAACTCGACTCGTGATCGTGGAGGATCTCACCGATACGGTCCGCAGCGAGCGACTCGTTGCCTGGGCAGAAATGGCCCGACGTGTGGCGCACGAGATCAAGAACCCGCTCACACCGATCTCATTGATGGTCGATCACGTCCGGCGCCTTGCTGGCCGCAATGATCCGCAGTTCCCAGAGGTACTGACGCGCTGTCTCGACACGATTGCCGAACAGGTACGCGTGTTGCGGGACACCTCCCGCGAATTCTCCGATTACGCTCGACTCTTGGTGGCGCGCCCCGAGAAGACCGATATCACTGAAGCGCTGGGTGACTGGCTCAAACCCTACCGGATCGCGCCGCCAGCCAATCTCCGTTTTGATTGGTTCCCTCCGGATGAGCCTGCATGGGTGGTCGTCGACCCGCGCCTGTTGCGACGGGCCGTAATCAACTTGGTAGAAAACGCGATCGTCGCCGCGGGGGAACATGGCCGGGTTCACGTGCGACTTTGCGCTCACGACAGCGATTGGGTCGTCGAGGTTGTCGATGACGGTCCGGGGATCGACCAACGCAAGCTCGAACTGTTGTTCGAGCCCGATGTCACGACCCGTGAAACCGGCTCCGGCTTGGGTCTGCCGATCGTGCGTGAAGCGGTCGCCGCGTTGGGAGGGCGGCTCGATGTGAGTACCGAGCTAGGAAAGGGCACGCGCTTCTCGTTGACGCTCCCGGGGGGATGACTTTTTCGCCCGGTTGCCCTATCAATGCGAGCGTGAACGAACAACTCGAGAAGCTATCGCTGCCGCTGCTGCTCGTCCTGGTCCTCGCTGGTTGCGACGGTTGCAACAGCACCACTCACGACCAGCCTGCGGTTCAACGTGGCGGAACGCTGGTCGTGGGTCTCAAAGCGGAACCAGACACGCTCAACGTCTATCTGGGCAAACTGGCGGAATCAGGTTGGGTCGCCAATCGCACTCTCCCGAGATTGGCGCGCGAGATCCCACCTGGGAGCGGCGAAGCGGCTGGTTTCAAGCCGGAACTGGCGGACCGCTGGGAATGGCAAGATGAGGGCCGCACCCTGACTTTCACGCTGCACCCGAAGGGCAGTTGGTCGACGGGACAACCGATCACCTGCGACGACGTCCAATTCACGTGGCGAGCGCAGACCAGTTCCGATCTGGCCTGGCGGATGGCCTCGCTGAAGCGACACATCACGTCGGTCGAGTGCCCGGGGCCGTTGACCGCCGTGTTCCGTTTCGACGTTGCCTATCCAACGGGATTCATCGATGCCAACGATCTCAACATACTCCCCGCCTCGCTGGGATCGATACCGTTCTCGGCCTGGCGTCAAACCGACTGGGCCACACTGATGCCGGCGGGAGGCCCCTTCAAACTCGAGCGACGGGCGGCCGGATCGGAGTGGGTGCTGGCTCGACACGACGGATGGCAAGGTGCGCCGGAGCAACCGGTGTTGGACAGGATCGTGTTGAAACCGCTGCCCGACTACAGTTCGCGATTGAACGCCTTCCTGGCTGGCGATCTGCATATCGCGGATCAAATTCAGCCGGTCGACTTGCCACAGATCGCGCAGAAGCCGGAACTGAAAGTCGAGCGAAGAACGGGCTGGAGCTATTCATACATCGGTTGGAACACGATCGACCCGGCCGCCTATGGCGACTACCGCAAGCGAATCGAAGCGGCATGCGCAGGAGCGGAAAATTGTCCTGAGGACACGGCGGGATTGGCCGCCCTGGCGTTGGCTCACCCCCACCCGCTACTTGGCGATGCTCGCGTACGGCTCGCTCTGACCTTGGCGATCGACCGAAATTCGATTGTGGATACTCTGTTGGTCGGCGAAGGTGAAGTTCCGGCGACGCCGATTCTCGCGCCGCTCCCGGAGCACGATCCGCAACTGGCCTCACCTCCCTACGACGCGGCTCGAGCGCGCGCGCTGTTGACCGAGGTCGGGTTCAACGATACCGATGGTGACGGAACGATCGACAGAAACGGCCGTCCATTCGCGATCACGGTTTTGGTGCAAGCCGGAAATGCCCTGCGAAGACAAGCGGCCGACTTGATCCAGCGCGACCTGTCCAAGCTAGGGATCGCCATGACCGTGACGCCGATCGAGAACTCCTCGTTCTTCCAGACCGTCGGCCGCCGCGAGATGGATGCATGGATCGGCGGTTGGGTCGCGCCGACGCGTGTCGACATGACGGAGATGTTGCACATCAACGCCACACCGCGAGACGGCAACAACTACGGCACATGGATCCATGCCGACGCCGATGCGCTCGCGCTCCAAGCACGCGACACGCGCGACGACGCGGCGCGCGCGGCCCTGTGGCATCGCTGGGAGCGTTTGTTCGCCAGCGAGCAGCCTTACACGCTGCTGTTCCGCCCGCGCTATCTGGTAGGCGTCCGACGCGACGTGCACGGCACCGAGACGTTGATCTCCACCGATATCTTGAACGGCGTGGAGACCTGGTGGCTTTCGCCGCACTAAGCCTCGCACTCACGCGCCGCTTGGCAGGGGCTGTGGCCACGTTGCTGTTGCTGGCGTCGCTTTCGTTTGCGCTGTTGGGTCTCGCTCCGGGAGACGCTTTTCCGAACGACGACCCGCGACTCACAGCGGCGGACCGGGCCCGACAGCGTGAAGCCCTCGGACTGGACGGAAGCCTGCCCCAGCGATACGCGCAATATGTTTCGCACGCGGTGAAGGGCGATTTCGGGGTTTCGATCCAACACGCACGCCCCGTTCGCGGACTCGTCGCCGAACGACTACTACCCAGCGTTTTCTTGGGCGGGAGTGCTGTTCTGATCGCCTTCTCGCTCGGCTTGTGGTTCGGTACGCGAGCGGCGCTGCGACCGCACAGCGTGTCCCGCATGATCGTCGACCGCCTTTTGCCGGCTCTGGACGCCATGCCCGCGTTTTGGCTTGGACTCATGGGATTGCTGGTGTTCGCCAACTGGCTCGGATGGTTGCCCAGCGGTGGACTGACCGATGCGATGCAGCCCGATACGCTGCTGGCCCGGCTTCGCCATCTTCTGCTGCCGGCGCTGACACTGGGCGTGCCCGCTTCAGCGGTGGTTGCACGACACCATGCTGCAGCCCTGCAAAGAGAGCTCACGGTGCCAAGTGCACGCGCCCTCAGATGCTTGGGTGTCGACGAGCGCCAGGTTGTGCGGCGTGCGTTGCGTCGCGCCCTCCATCCTTCGATCGTCTTGTTGGGTCTGTCGTTGCCGGCGTTGGCAGGGGGCACCGCCATCGTCGAGGACGTCTTTGCGTGGCCTGGGCTCGGCCAACTTCAGATCTCCGCACTGCTAGGTCGCGACCTGCCGTTGGCTGTCGGCAGCCTGTTGGTTCTGGCGACTGCGGTGCTGCTCGGAGGTGCTCTCTCCGAGATGATCGCCCTGTGGGTCGACCCCCGCTGGGGCCGAGAAGGAATCGACGCGTGATCCGTCGGCGCCCATGGCGTTACGCGCTCGGCATTGCATTCCTGATCACGATGCTGACCCTTGCGATTCGAACACCGGAGGAGGCGCGGCAAGGACTCGATCCACCGGCCTTGTCGCTGTTGCCACCATTCAGCCGCGTTCCGGCACTGATTGCGGCGGATGGCTCGTTGCTTCCGATTGCCGGCACCGACGCCTCGCAACCAGGAGTCGTGCTCAACGATCTCGAGATCGACGCCGAGAGCGTTTCGTACCGGCGCGGCCCTCGCCGAGTGACGGTCGCACGCAAGAGCTTGCGATCCGGACCGGACGGGCTGCCGACCTACGACCACCTGTATTTCTGGCTTGGAACCGACATCCAAGGCCGCGATCTGTTGGCACGTCTGGTCTTCGGCGCAAGGACGTCACTCGCGATCGCCGCCTTGGGAATCCTGGGGGCTGCGTTGCTTGCAGCGGTGGCAGGTTTGGTCGGGGCTGTCGCCCCGCGTTGGCTCTCGTTGTCGACGCGGCGGTCCGAAGACGCGTTGCTTGCACTTCCGATGCTGCTGGTAGCACTCGCCTTGTCCTCGGTGCTGCGACCCGGCCCGCTTGGGATCGCGGCGATTCTGGCCTTCACCGGATGGCCCGCGATGGCGCGCTTGGTTCGCGCCGAAGTGGTATCGATCACGACCTCCGACCTGTGGTCGGCGGCGCTTGCGTCGGGGGCGTCTCGCACCCGCGCCGCCTGGCAACATCTGTTGCCTCATGCGTTGGGTGTTTTGCTCGTGGCTGCAGGAATGAGACTCGGTGGTTTCCTGCTGTTGGAGTCCTCACTGTCTTTCATTGGATTTGGCGTAGCACCACCAGAGCCTTCGTGGGGTAACATCCTTTCCGACGGCCGCGGCGTGTTGTTTCGCGCGTGGTGGGTTGCAACGTTCCCGGGGCTCTTGATCGGCCTAGCTGTGCTGGCTGCAAATGCCGTCGCCGATAGGCTGCGCGGCGAGTTCGATCCCGCGGGTTCGTAGTCGCTCATCAAGGATCACCAGCGCCTCGCCGCTCCTAGGGGAAAGGCTCGAGGTTTCCGTGGTTCTCGACCAGTTCGTCGATAACGCCAGGCGGTATCGAATCCTCAATGAGTTGGGGAGCGGTGGATTTGCGCGTGTCTTTTTGTGCAGGGATCGTATCCAACGCGATCTTTGCGCCGTGAAAGTGGCCAATCGACTCGGTGATGAATCGTTGCTGCGCGAAGCGCGCGGACTACGCTTTCTCTCGCACCCCGGCGTGGTGCGCGTGCGTGAGGTTGGCGAGGACGCGCGCGGTCGGTTGTTTTTGGTCATGGACTATTTGGAGGGACCGACGCTCTTCGATTTCCTCGACTTCCACCGCAAACTCCCGGCCTTCGTTGCCGCGCAGCTCACGTTCGAAATTGCCGACGCGCTCGACGTCATCCATCGCGAGGGATTGGTTCACCGCGATCTCACCCCAACAAACATCATCCTCGATCGGCGTAGCCGGCGGCCGATACTCTGCGATTTCGGTATCGCGCACGACCTTGGCTTCTCGACCCAGACAGGAACGCGTGCGGGCACATTGGCTTACATGCCCCCCGAGCAGATGCGCGGCAAGTCGACGGCGCGCACCGACGTCTTTGCTCTCGGCGTTGTGCTGCACGAGATGCTGACCGGAATCACACCTTGGGGCGACGCCAAGACGGCGATCATCGCTTACCGAATCTTGCGGTTGAATCGTCGTGCCTTGTCCCGGCAACTCGGTGGCGTTCCCGAAGGATTGCGACCGGTCTTGCTACGCGCCCTGGCGCGTGATCCGCGAGAACGGTTTCCATCGATGGAGGCGCTCAAGCGCGCACTCGAGGAAGCGCACGTTCCCAAGCGCGGCCGCGATTTGGAACGATTGATGGATGCGTATTACGACATCCGCCGTGTCTGCGCGACGTGCGGTAGCGATCTGATCACTCACATGCGGTACTGCCCCGAATGCGCGGACGGAAAGAAGTTGATCTGGTCCGACAGGCTGCCCGGACGATGCCCTCGCTGCCTGTGGGAACGCAGCCCGGTCTGGAAGTTCTGTGGCTGGTGCGGCACGGAGTTCTCTCGTTTTCGAGAAGGCAAGGACCCGGCTGAATGTCGCGGAAAATGCCCGAGTTGCCGCAAAGGGGTGCCGATCTACGCGCGGTTTTGCCCGCACTGCCGAGAACGGCTGTCGTGGGATGTCGAGTTCAAAGTTCCCTGCCCGAAGTGCAGTTGGGGGGTCTCCCCCAAGTGGCGCGGTTGCGCTTGGTGCGGTCGGAAGTTGGTTCGACGACCGCGTGCGTCGGTGGGAGACGCCGATACAGAGGCGCCCTCCGCGCGCTGATTGGGTAACGCGAGAGAGCGTTGTTCGTCTCCCCTACGCAGAAGCTGCTTGTTCGTCATCACTAACGCAGAAGCTGCTTGTTTGTCCGTGCCACCACGGCCAATGCCTCTTCCAGTTTGTCCATGTCGCAAATCCCTGGGCCAAACCAGATCGCTGCACCCAAGACCACGGCATACGGACGTATCAACCTCAGCGTAGCCTCCAATCCGCTCGAATGGTCGGGGGCTTCGAGCAGCACGCGCGCCCTTCGTGCAAACCGCTCGATCCGATTCAGGTCGTGAGGCAGCGGGTGATTGCGGCGCGGCATCACCCAGATTCCGTCGAGGTCGACCGGCACGCGCTCGAGATCCTCGATCTCCGGCGGCACGATCGCAAAATGAGAGCCAGCACCGGGAGGTCTTTCATCCTCGAAGACAGTCACAGCGATCGTGAAACCGCATGGCAGGTGAACACCGGCGGGTACGATGGCCAGCCGCGCCACGAGCGGCGGCAGTGCGGCGGCGATCGCAGTAGCTTGCTCCGCCTCGACCGCCAACGGTCCTTCACCACCGACTTGAACGACGGCGCCATCCACACCCAGCGCCCCCGCCTCCAGCGCCTGACGCGGGTCGGTGATTCCATGCACGAGTGTCTTGATCAAGCTCGTCACGCGGCGATTGTCACCGCGACCGCGCGTCCGATCAACGCACTGCGAACTTCACGAAGATCGGCTGCTCCAACTCTTTGGTGTCGAGCCACAACTCGAACTTGCGCCCCAGTATCGAGCCCTCGGGGTGCGGGAAGTAGACGATGTCGTAGGTCCAACTCTGCCTGGGTAGCTCGGTGTGTTCTTGCAACAGACCTCGTTGCTCGAATCCGCGTTCGGTTATTGGAACCGGGAAGAAGACAGTTCTGAGGAACGTATGCGCGGTGAATCGGTTCGACAGCACGCCCAGAAAGTACTCACTCTGTCGATAGTCATGGATCGCCAGCGCACCGATCGCGCGCCCTTCGGGAACGCTCGCCATGGCGTAACGACGGCCTTGATCATCGATCAAGGTCAGCGATTCGCGCGTCAGCGTCAATCGCGGCAGGCCGTTGTTGGCAATCACGATTGCGACCGGGATCACCTTTTGCTTGTCACGATTGCGCGTCGCCTCGGTGTCGGCAGCGAGCGTCACGAGCTTCCCTTCTTCCAGATATGCAAAGCGGGTCAAGCGCGGATTGAGTCCCTCTTCCTGGGGCAGGCTGGAATTCGAACTCGCGCATCCTGACGACAACCACATCGCCGCGCCAAGACTGACAACGATTGCAGCTCGGAACAAAGACCGTAGCAGCATGTAAACCTCCTGCGAACGTCGACCCTCGCGGGCCTGAAGGTCGAAGAGAACATCGGTGACGCGCCCGATCGACGCGGGGATCCTACACCGGCCGACCGCGTACTGCCGCGGTTGCCCGCCAGTCGATCCCGCGCCCAGTCCGCATTCACAGCAGCGAGTGCGGATCGATGTCGATCACGAGCCAGCCCGGCAGCGCGCCGTCTTTGCCGATCAACTGATGGACCGCCGCACGGATTGCGGCACCGACCCGCGCTCGCCGGCGAGCACGCACCAGAATCTGAACTCGCCAGTGATCGCGTAGCCGGGCAAGCGGCGCGGCGGTCGGGCCGAGCACGGCAACGACACCCTCCCCGGCCGCACGAATCGAATCTGCAAGTCCGGTGGCCCGTTGGAATGCGCGCGCCTGGTCGGTATCGCGCACCAGCACCAAACCGAGTGCCGCCGCAGGCGGATACCGCAACAACTCACGCGCTGCCGATTCACGCGCCGCAAACGGTTCGTACTGTTGGGTCAGCGCCGCTTGCAGCGCCGGATGATCCGGTGAGAACGCCTGCACGATCGTCGTGCCGGGCAACTCACCCCGACCGGCGCGGCCGGCGACCTGGGTCAGTAGCTGGAACGTCCGTTCGGCAGCGCGAAAGTCCGGCATTCGCAGCGCCGCGTCGGCGGACAGCACACCCACCAGCGTGACGCGCGGGAAGTGATGTCCCTTGGCAATCATCTGCGTCCCAACCAAGACTTGCAGCTCGCCGCGTGCGAACCCCTCGAGCGTGTCGGTCAACGTACGCTGGTTGCGCACCGTGTCTCGATCGAGTCTTGCGATCGCGATTCCAGGCAGCGCCTGCACAAGTTCCTCCTCAGCCCGTTGAGTTCCGCTTCCGACATCCGCCAGGTGTGGCGATCCGCAGGTCGAACAGGTAGCTGGGCGCGGGCGCTGATGGCCGCAGTAGTGGCATCGCAGCCGCGCTCCAACCTGGTGCCAGGTCAGGCTGATCGAACACGAACCGCACCCTTCGGCCAGGCCACACCCGCGACACATCAGCGCGCGCGTATATCCACGGCGATTGAGCAGCACGATCGCTTGCTCACCGCGCGCCGTCGTCTGTTGCAACGCTTCGATCAGCGCGCGCGACAACGCATGCTCTCGCTTGGTGGCTTGAAATTCCAACCGCATGTCCACCACGCGCACGCTGGCGATCTGACCGCCACTCACGCGATCGGGAAGGGTGAGCAACTCCGCCTTGCCTTGTTTGGCCATCGACCAAGACTCCAGCGAAGGAGTCGCTGAACCCAAGACAACCACGGCGTCCGCTTCGCGCCCGCGCACCAAGGCCAGATCGCGGGCGTGATAACGCGGTGACTCCTCCTGCTTGAAGCCACCGTCGTGCTCCTCGTCGACGACGATCAACCCGGGGCGCTCGAGCGGCGCGAACACGGCCGAGCGTGCACCGACGACCAACCGCGCTTGGCCTTGACGCACTCGCTCCCAAGCCGAGAAACGCTGCTTGCTGGTGAGCCCCGAGTGCAACACGACCACGTCATCGCCGAAGCGCGCGCTGAGTGCATGACTCAGACTGGGCGTGAGACCGATCTCGGGCACGAGGAACAACGCGGTTCGCCCTCGCATTCGTGCGATTTCCGCCGCGCGCAAGTAGACCTCGGTCTTGCCCGATCCGGTCACACCGTAAAGAACGAAGGGTGCAAACTCGCCCTGCTCCAGTCCGATCGCGATCCGTTCGATTGCGAACCGTTGTGCCTCGCTCAACGCCGCCGGTCGCGAGACAGGAAACTCTGCGATCGGCACAGCGCTGGGGGGCAATTCCTCTTCGTCCGTATCGAGTAGGCCGCGCTGGACCAGAGCCGCGATCGCCGCATGCGACGTCTCGGCCGCGCGCGCCAAATCGGCCGGTGTGAACGAGGCCCCGCGCAGCGCGTGCTCCAACGCGCGACGCTGCGCCGGCGATTTGCTCAACGCGTCCAGCGCCGCTTGGGGCTGGGCCATCACGCTGGCAGCAACACGTACCACACGTCGACGCGTCGGCGCGCCGCGTGACGTGTCGTCGTCAGCATCGTGCGGCGAAAGCGCGGCAGGCAACGCCGCCCGCGCGGCGTCTCCAATCGGTGCGACATAGTAGTCGGCGACCCACGAAACGGTGGCCAGCACGTCGGGCGGAAGCGCGGGAACACCTGTCGGATCAAGAACCGCCAACAGATCCTTGGTTGCGATCGTGGGGTCAGGTGCCGCTCCCGCGCGTATGACGATACCGATCACACGCCGGGTTCCCAATGGGACTCGCACACGAGCACCCGGCTGCGCAGCCGTCGCTAGCGAGGCCGGAACTCGATAGGTCAGCGTGCCGAGCAGCGGCGCCGGTACAGCAACCTCGACGTAGGTGGTCGACGCTTCCTGGCTCATTCCCATCGCCGCGAGATCACGCGGTGCTGTCGTCGCTGTATCCAGCCTCGTCGAGCGCCGCAGCGATCAGCGATGCGTCGGCCGGCTGCGGGAGCGTCACCTCCAGCGACGGATCGCTTTTCATTGCCTCCTGAATCGCGAACAGCGCCCCTGGATTTCGCGCCCATGCTCGTCTCGCGACCCCGTTGGCCACGTCCCATCCCAGCATCGAGTGTGCGCGTGCCGCCGCCTCGTTCGTGCCATCCAGCAGCAATCCGAAGCCGCCATTGATTACCTTCCCCCACCCGACACCGCCGCCGTTGTGCAGGCTGACCCAGGTCGCACCCCGGAAAGAATCGCCGATGACATTTTGCACCGCCATGTCAGCGGTGAATCGCGAGCCGTCACGGATGTTGGCTGTCTCGCGCCACGGCGAATCGGTACCGCTGACGTCGTGGTGATCGCGGCCCAGAACTATTGGACCGTGGACCTCACCGCGTGCGATTGCGAGATTGAACGCTGCCGCCAAGAGTCGTCGCCCCTGTCTGTCTGCGTACAAGATGCGCGCTTGGCTCCCCACCACCATTTGATTCGAGCCGGCCTCTTCGATCCAGCGCAGGTTGTCGAGCATTTGCTGTTTGATCTGGGGCGGAGCGACGGCGGCTTGCGTGGCGATCACGTCGGCAGCAATGGCATCGGTCGTGGCCAGATCGCGGGGATCTCCCGAGCAGCAGACCCAACGGAACGGACCGAATCCGTAGTCGAAGCAAAGCGGGCCCATGATGTCTTCGACGTAGCTGGGGTAGCGAAACTCCCCGCCAGGAAGGCTCACATCGGCACCGGCACGCTGCGCCTCGACCAAGAACGCGTTCCCGTAGTCCCAGAAAAACAGGCCCCGCGCGGAGAGAGTGTTGATCGCGATCACCTGACGGCGTAGCGAGGCATCGACCGCTTCGCGAAAACCAGCGGGGTCGCGCTTCATCATGATTCGCGCCGCTTCCAGTGAGATTCCTGCCGGGTAGTAGCCGCCTTGGAACGGGTTGTGAAGCGACGTTTGATCGGACCCCAGATCGATCGCGAGCCCAGCTTCAACCAGCCGTTCCCACAAGTCGACGATATTTCCGAGATAGCCCAACGAGAGCGGCTGTCTGGAGCGCACTGCGCGGTCGATACGGATCAACAGCTTGTCGAGGTCGCTCTCGGCCTCCATCAACCAACCTTGATCCAAGCGTCGCTTCAGGGGCGCGGGATTGATCTCCGCGATCACGCCGATCGCACCGGCGATCGTGGCTGCTTTTGCCTGCGCGCCACTCATCCCGCCGAGGCCCGAAGTTACGAACACCCGACCCTGCAGGCCTTGATCGTCGTGCAGCTTCAAGTAGCGGCGCGCCGCTCCCAGCAATGTGATCGTTGTGCCGTGGACGATCCCCTGTGGGCCGATGTACATGTAGCTTCCAGCGGTCATCTGGCCGTACAACGTGACTCCTTGCGCTCGGCCTCGCGCATAGTCGTCCAGAGTCGAATACTCGGGAACCATCATTCCGTTCGTAACCACCACGCGGGGCGCGTCGGGATGCGATGGAAACAACCCAAGCGGATGTCCCGAGTACATCACCAGCGTCTGCTCGTCGCTCATCTGGGCGAGATACTTCATCGTCAACCGATATTGGGCCCAGTTACCAAAGACAGCGCCGTTCCCACCGTACGTGATGAGTTCTTCTGGAAACTGCGCGACCTGCGGGTCGAGGTTGTTTTGAATCATCAGCATCAGCGCCGCAGCGTGCCGGCTGCGTGCTGGGTAATGATCGATCGGGCGGGCGTAGATCGCGTGCTGCGGCCGCAATCGATGCATGAAGATCTGGCCGTGCCGAGCGAGCTCGTGCGCGAACTCCGCGGCAAGTTCACGGTGCCATTCGCGAGGCAGATAGCGAAGCGCGTTGGCGACGGCAAGCGCCCGTTCGGCACGTGAGAGACGCGGGGTCTGCGGCGGGGCGTGGTCGAGCGCCGGGTCGAGTTCGCGCGGCGGCGGCAGTTGAACCGGAATCCCCTCCAGCAGCTCGCGCCGGAACGAGTCGAGGTCTTCAGTCGGGCCGATCGCACGCGGAGTCATGCGCACATTGTAGAGGGGCTCTCGTGATTGCTACCGCTTCGTGGCAAAAAGACGAAGGAGAACTCTCGCCCGAACGCCGGTTTCTCGGGGTGCGTGTGCCGGTCTCGGTCTCGCCCGCCTCTCGCGGGCGGGACAGCCTCGCCGTCCACCGCGCTCCGGCTATCGACGACCGTACGGTCCGCCCCGTTGCGTCACGGCGTGGCGAGCCCGAGCTGTCGCATCACGGTTTGCATGTCATCCCAGACCGGCCTCTTGGCGGCTGGATTGCGCAGCAAGTAGGCAGGATGAAACGTGGCGATCACAGGAATCCCTTGGTGCTCGAACCAACGCCCGCGAAGCTTGGTGATTCCTTCGGCTTGCGGCCCGGCCAGTCCCTCGAGCGCGGTTCGCCCCAGGGCCACGATCACCTCGGGTTTCAGCAAGGCAATCTGAGTGAACAGAAATGAGATGCAAGCGGCCGACTCGTCCGGCATCGGGGCGCGATTTTCGGGAGGTCGACACTTCACGATGTTCGCGATGTAGACCTCGGCACGCTGCAGTCCCATGGCGAGAATTATCTTGTCGAGCAACTGGCCGGCACGTCCCACGAACGGTTCCCCTTTGAGATCTTCATCGGCCCCGGGGCCTTCGCCGACAAACATCAATCGCGCGTGCGGATTACCGACACCAAACACCAATTGCGTGCGCGTCTCGCAAAGCCGGCAGCGCCGACAGTCGCCAATCACCTGATCCCGAAGTTGGGCGAGCCCCTGGTCCGCACTCGGTCGACCGGCCAGCAATTTCTGGAGTGTTTCGATGTCCGGTCCGATCAAAGGCGGTTCGTGATGCGGCGCGTCGGAGTGCACCTGCTGTGCCGCCTCTTCCACGTCAGGCTCTCGCAGCGCGCGCGGTCTGGCATGCGTGCGCGAGATCCGTTCCACACCCAGATCTCGGTAGAGCACCAACCAGCGCAGTGCCTCTTCGCGTGGATCGTTGGGCGTGCTCATCGCTGTCCTTGGTGGGCCGCGAGCAGCGCGACCGCACGATCGATCAACCGTTCGGCGACTTGACGCTTGCTCATCAGAGGCCACGATTCGCTGCCTTGGGCATCGATCCAGGAGACGCGATTGGTCTGGCCTCCGAACCCGGCTCCCGCCTCTTGCAGATCGTTGGCGACCATCGCGTCACACCCTTTGCGAAGGCGTTTGTGTGTCGCCTTGGCGACGGCGTCCGAGGTTTCCGCGGCAAAGCCGACGATCACTTGGCCCGGCCGACGCGAGGAACAGACGTCGGCCAAGATGTCGGGGTTAGGGATCATCGCCAGCGTGTGCTCGCGGTCTTTCAGTGACAACTTTTCCAGAGCAACGTCGGCCGGCCGATGATCGGCGACGGCAGCGGCCATGATGATCAGGTCGACAGAGGGCGCACGCTCCGTTACCGCAGCATGCATCTGTAGCGCGGTTTCCACACGGATCGTTTCGATGCCAAACGGCGGTTCGATCGCCGTCGGCCCGGCGATCAACGTCACCTCTGCCCCGCGTGCGTGCGCTGCGGCGGCCACACAGAAGCCTTGCACTCCGGTCGATCGATTCCCGATGAACCGAACCGGGTCGAATGGTTCATATGTAGGCCCAGCCGTGACCAAGACCGTTCGGCCCTCCAACGCGCGCGAGCGACGCGCGGCGGCAAGCGTTGACGCGACGATCTCTTGAACGGCAGCCAATCGCCCGGCCCCCTCGTCGCCGCAGGCCATCAGGCCCGATTCCGGCTCGACGATCGTGACGCCGCGACGCAGCAGCCGCGTCACGTTCGCCCGCGTCTCGGGGTGATCCCACATGCGTGGGTTCATTGCCGGTGCGATCACGATCGGTCCTTGAAACACGAGTGCGACACTGCTCAGTAGATCGTCGGCCAAGCCGTGTGCGAGACGCGCGATCGAGTTCGCCGTAGCCGGAGCCACCAGCATGACATCGGCCCATCGGCCCAATTCGATGTGACCGATCGAGGGTGTCGGGTCGGCTGGAAACTCATCCTTCCATACGCGATGGCCGGACAACGTCGCCAGCGTCAGGGGCGTTACGAACGCTTCGGCGCGCCCGGTGAGAATCACCTGCACATCGGTATCCGACTTGACGAGGGCGCGGGTCAACTCGGCCGCCTTGTATGCTGCGATTCCGCCGGTAACGCCGAGCAGGATCTTCGCCGCGCTCATCGGAAGTCCGAGCCGAACGTCGCCACGATGGCGGTGGCCCGCGCGCTGCGCCGGTCGCGGCGACAGCGCGCAGCGCGCACGATCGAGATCAACTCCTCGCTGGCAACGTCCACATCGTCGTTGACGATCAGGTAATCGAACGCCCCGAACTCCGCTACTTCCTCGCGCGCGCGCGCCAGTCGGCGCGTGAGCGCGTCGGGCGACTCGGTACCGCGACGCTCGAGCCGTTCGCGAAGCGTTCCCGCATCGGGCGGCAGAATGAAGATCGATATCGTGGGCAACCCGCTGGCGCGAACTTGTGAGGCCCCCTGCACGTCGATATCAAGGAGTACATCGTGACCGGCGTGCAACTGCGCGAGAGTCTCACTGCGCCCGGTGCCGTACATCTGCCCGTGAACCTCGGCCCACTCCAGAAAGTCCTCACGGCTTATCTTCGCGCGAAACGTCGGCGCGTCCATGAAGTGATAGTCGACGCCGTCTCTCTCGCCAGGTCGCGGGGCACGTGTCGTCGACGACACCGAGAAGACGACATCCGTAAGGTTACCGAGCAGCCGTTGTACGAGCGTGCTCTTGCCCGCACCGGACGGCGCAGCGATCACGACGAGCGTGCCGAACGGTGCGGAGCTCATTCCAGGTTGGCCGCCTGCTCGCGCAGACGCTCCAACTCGCTCTTGATTTGCAAGGCACGCTCGTCGACTTCGGGGTCGGCCCCCTTGACCGTCAACGTGTTGACCTCGCGGCGGATTTCCTGGACCAAGAAGTCGAGTGCTTGACCGATCTCCTTCGAACCCGCGGCCAACAGCCCCGTCAAACGATCCAGGTGTGCATCGAGCCGGACCGTCTCCTCGGTGACATCGGCACGCTGCGCCGCCTGCGCGATCTCTTGCGCCAAACGCGATTCATCGACCGGCGACTCGCCGAGCAGGACGGCGACACGCTGCCGCAGTTGCACCGCGAGTCGTTCCGGAATCCCGCTGACTCGCTGCTTGATCTCGCCGACGAGCCGCACGATCGTCGCGGCACGCACCCGCAGATCTTCCGCCAGTTGAAGCCCTTCGCGTTCACGCGCCGCGCGATGTTCATGCAGTGCCGCGTCGAGCGCGAGGCTGACCGTCTTTGCCAACGACTCGACATCGATCTCGGCAGCCGGTATCGGTTCGATGACACCTGGCAGTCGCAGCAGTTCACCCGGCGTCGGATCACCAACCATTCCGAGTTTCTCTCGCAGCGTCCGCCAGGCTTCGAGCAGCGATGCCGCGGCCGCCGCGTTCAAGGCAAAGCGCGATGCCGAGGGTGATGCCCCCTCCCAACGCACCGCGACGTCGACGCGACCTCGCGCCACCGCAGCTTGCACTTGCTCTCGCAGTGCGGATTCCATCGCAATCAGTTCCGAAGGAAGTCGAAAGCGGACCTCTCGACCGCGTCCGTTGACCGAGCGCACTTCGACCGCCACGGCGTGATCCCCGAGCGTCGCGCGGCCGCGCCCGTAGCCAGTCATGCTGCGTATCATCGAGGCGATTCTCCCAGGGGCGCGCGGGCGCCGTCCAGCACTTCGAGCAGGGCCTGCGCCGCACGCTGATAGGCTCCCGGCGGCCCGAGCCCGCGGCGAACGTTCGCCAGTCCCGACATGACAGCGCTGCGGCGCGGTCCCGCCGTTCCCAGCGCCAACAATTCTCGCGCGGCAACCACCGGCTCAAAATCGGCTTGTATCAACTCCGGTAGCAAGCGCTGTTTGGACAACAGATTCACCAGGCTGATGTGCGGAACCGTCACCGCCAGCCGCCCGATCGTGTAGGTCAGCAATGATGTTTTGTAGACCACCACGGACGGAACATCGTGCGCTGCCAGTTCGAGCGTGGCTGTGCCGGAGGCGCAGACCGCCGCGTCACAAGCGTCGACCATCAGGTCGAAGGCATTCGCCATCGCGACCACAGGAAGGCTGGACCGAACGGCTGCCGATTGGAGATCGGCCGGATCCAGCGTTTGCGCCACCGGCATCACGAATTGCGCCTTGGGTTCGCTCTTCAAGACCTCACGCGCGGTCGCGAACATTGGGTCGAGCAATCGGTGGATCTCACTGCGACGCGACCCGGGCAGCAATCCGAAGGTGGGAGATGTCGGCTCGAGTCCGAGCCGGCGTCGTGCGTCGGCGGGCGGCGTCACGCGCCCGCCGTGTTCGGCCAGCGGATGGCCGGCCAGCGTCACGGGCACCTGATGCTCTCGATAGAATTCGGCTTCGAACGGAAAGAACACGATCATGCGCGCGACGTTCCGCTTGATCGTTTTCACGCGGCCGCGACGCCAAGCCCAAACCTGCGGACTGATGAAATACACCACTGGAACTCCCAGTGAGTGAGCGGTCTTTGCCAGCGCAAGGTTGAAATCAGGAAGATCGATCAGAAGCAATGCTGCCGGGCGTTCACGACGCAAACGGGACCGAAGATCGCGCAAGATCGCCAGCACCGTGGGTAACTGCACGATAGCCTCGGAAATGCCGACGATGGAAAGTGCTCGGGCCTCATGCTCGATCTGGGTTCCGACCCGGCGCAGGCAATCCCCCCCCACGCCGAAGAAACTCAGATCGGGATCGATTCGACGCGCCTCACTCACCAGACCGGCCGCGTGCTGGTCTCCGGACGCTTCACCGGCGACGACCATCACGCGTCGCGCCGAACTCATAGCGCCTTACCTATCGTGCGATCGGCGGCGTGACTCTGGGCGAAGGCGCTGGTCTCATCCAGCCCACGCTGAACGCGCGCGACACCCTGTTCGATTGTCTCGCTGCTTTCCAACCAGATCGGTGATCCGTACGCCAACAGCAGATCGGCACCGGGTTTTGGAATGCTGAACCGATCCCAACTGCGTGCCTGCCATTCGCGCGACGCACCGCAGGCCAACGGCACGATCGGGATCGACAGGAGCTTAGCCAGTGCGACACAGCCCGGTTGCGCGACGCGCGCGGGGCCGCGTGGGCCATCGGGTGTCAGCCCGAGGTCCGACCCAGCGCGCCCTGCCCGCACCGCCTCTCGGAGCGCGGCAACGCTCCCGTCTGTCGTCGATCCACGCACGGTGTGGTAACCGAAGAGCTCGCCGACCTTGGCGATCATCTCTCCATCGCGGTGTCGGCTGATCATGAAGCTCCAGCGCGGACCGACGTATGCGTAGAACGCACCCAGCAAGTGCGCATGCCAGACCACCAGCAGGAAGCGTTGGTCATCGGCTGCAAAACGTTCGATCGTCTCGCGTTGATGAGCACGCATACGCCACGTGAGCCGTAGCCCGCGCAACAACAACGCGATCGCGTGCGGGGCGACACGTAACTGCAGCGCATCACGGATCGGCCGTCGGCGGCGAGCGGTACGTTGGCTCATCGTGGTAAGTCCTTGTCGATCGTTCGGCCGGCGCGATCGCCGAAACGCCAGGCGCGCCAGGCCCAACCCCACAACTGTGTCGCCATCTGTGCGGGCCGTTCGAGCATCACAAGTCCGATGATCAGTTGGCGGCGACGATGGTCCCAGCCCCCGAACAACTCCAATGCATCGGTTGCCGGAAAGCGGTTTAGCAGCCAGCGGCATCGCCCGACACGCGCTGCGAACTCCCGATAGATCGAACTCGTGCTGCCTGGAAAAACCCGTTGCAGATGGCAAATCGAGAGCGCGAGTGGCACCGTCATCTTCCAAGTCTTGGCGCGCGCGATCACAACGGCGGGGTCGTGCGGCAACCGATGCAACAGGGCCAGATCGTAGATCCAGATCAGCTTGGGCTCGAAGTAGTGATACGAATGGTGCAACGTCTGATGCAGCAATAGATCTTCCGTACACAACGCGCGAGCCCCATCGGGCAGCGACTGCGATCTTCGAAACAGACCATCCAGATCCGGCGCGTGGCGGCCCGCCTGAGCAATCGACCAGTGCAACTCGAGCATCATCGCTGGGAACTCGTGGTGTTTCAGCGGTAGGTTGTAGTAGGCCTTGGACCAAAACGCCTCGAGTTCCTGGGACGGTCTGACGAATCCAGCGAGCACCAGCACTTCCAGCGCTCTTGTGCGCAATTCTGCGGGAACCAAGAGATCGATGTCGGTCATCGGACGCAACGCCGGATCGGCGTAGACCAATGGGCCGAGTGCCGCCCCCTTGAGCAGCAAAGCAGGGATCCCTTCCCGCGCGAGAGCGTCGCTGGCGCGCCGTCCAAGCTCTGCGTTGCGCAGGTGCATCGCGCGTTCGTCGATCACCGCTCGACGCAACTCGTCGCGTGCCTCGGCCAGTTGCTCGATCAACCCGTGTTGATCGAGTGCGCGGGCCAACAGTCCGGCGACGCGATGCTGACGCGCAGCATGCACCAGATTCCGCGCGAGCGGTCTCAAACTCTCGATCTTTGCGTGCGGCGCAGCATCAGGTTCGATCAGTTGTGCCAAACAACGACCGACGTCTACGCGCGACGTCACGGCGCGGCGCCTGGACGACCAGGGAGGGATGGGCGGCCGATCACCCAGCCGATCGTGATTGCCAACAGCAGCCCGGGCACGATCGGGATTAGCGACCAGCGTTCCGGCACGAGCAACGCGATCAGCGCGAGCGACGCGAACAGACCTTGAAGCAACGCCAACGTCAACACCGCACGCCCCTGAGTCAGGCCGCGGTCGAGCAGGCGGTGATGCAGGTGCTCGCGGTCCCCGCGCAACGGGCTAGCCCCGCGCGAAACGCGACGCAGGATCGCCATCGTCATGTCCAGCAGCGGGATGCCGAACGCTAGCAGCGGAATGGCCGGGTTGACACCGACGCGACCGCGCAACGTGCCCACAGCCAGCGACGCGAGCAACAACCCGATCAACTGACTACCGCAGGTCCCCATGAACTGCCGCGCCGGATGAAGGTTCTCGACCAAAAACCCGGCGATGCCGCCGGCCAATGCCAGTCCTACGATCGATGCCACCGGGCCGCCGCCGATCACCGCTTGTGTCAGCAGCACCAAGAGCGCAATCAACGACAACGCAGCGGCTAATCCATCCAATCCATCGACCAGATTCAGGGCATTCATCACCGTCAGAAAGAACAGGACAGTGAACGGCAGGGCCGCGCTGCCGAGGTCGAACGAGTGGACTCCGATCTCGATTCGTTCCCAACGAAAGCCCGCCTCCCAGGCGATCGCCGCGGCGAGTATTTGCGCAGCAAGATTCCAACCCGGAGCAAGATCGTAGACATCGTCGATCAGTCCGAAGATCGCCACCACGATCGCCGCCGCTGCGAGACCGAGGATCGGGCGCGGAAACTCGAGAATTCGCGCGGCACCGGGAGCGCCGAGTGCAACCCCGGTCGCGACCGCGATCAGTGTCCCTGCCAGGATCGCGATTCCACCCAGTCGCGGCATCGTCGCGAGATGGACCTTGCGGGCGTCTCCCGGATCATCTTGCGCACCCAGGGCGATCGCGAGCCGCCGCATGATGGGGGCCAAACCGGCCGCCAGAAGGGCCGCCACGAGCAGGATCAGTAGGCGCATGAGTGCCGCATTGTAAGAGCGGTCATCGGCGGGTGCTGGCCGGCGTCTCCCAAACCGCTGGGGCGCCGCCTGCCAGGCCACGCCAACTGCCGACCAACGCTGCGAGATTCACCATCAACAAATAACGAGCGATCTGCAGCGGGCGCGCCAATACAGCTGGAAGCGGCAACAGCGTCATCGGCAAACAGGCAGCCGGCGCCAAAACACACAGTGCGGGGACGGCACCCCAGGTCGATCCGAGAATCCACGCGGCCGTTGAAGCGAGCACGGCGAACGACCCGAACACCGGCACGGCGTAGCGCATCAGCTTGTGCGAGACATAAGCAAACAAGATCCGCGGGGGCAGCTCGGTGAGCCCAATGAAACGAGCACACGCCACCTGCTGCGCAATGATTCGAGTCTTGCGCTGAAACTCTTCCGCCAAGGTGTCCGACGCGCGCTCCAGCGCCACCGCGCGCGCAGCCACCGCCACACGAAAACCGGCGCGAGCCACCAACAGCGGTTCTGCCGCGTCTCCCGCGATCGCTGCCGGCAGCGGTTGCCAGAGTGACGTTCGCAATGCGTAGATGCCGCCGTTGGCCACCGCCAGCAGGCCGCGCTCCGCTTCGATTCGCTTCACCCACGTTTCCCAACGCCAGTAAAGCCCCTCGCCGCCCGCGACCTCGGGTTGCTCTTGATTGACAAATTTCACCTCACCCAACACCAGACCCACAGAGGGATCGTCGAACGCACGCGCCAAAGCGAGCAGCGTTCCCGGCGCAAACGAGACGTTGGCGTCGGTTTGGACCAAGATCTCGCCTCGTGCCAGCGGCGCGCCTCGATTGATCGCGGCGGTCTTGCCTTGGCGGGTGGGCTGCCGAATCAATCGGATTCGCGGATCGTCGAGCGCACTCACGACCTCGTCGGTCCCGTCATCGCTGGCGTCGGAGATCACAAGCACCTCGAGCCGATCGGCCGGGTAGTCCTGCGCGAGCAGATTCGCCAGCCGCTCTCCAATCACAGCGACTTCGTTGCGCGCGGGAACCAGCACGGTCAACAACGGGGGCGACGTCGCTATCGATGTTGGCGGTATCGACGAAATTGGCGCGAACAACCAACGAGCGATGATCGGATAGCCGAGGTAGGCATAAAGAATCGCTGAGAGGGCGGTCCACGCCAGCACCCCCAAGCTCAGCGCAACGGTGCCGCCCAGACCGCTCGCGAAATTCACCACCGAAATCTACCTCGGGGCGATCGACCGTGCATCGCTCCCTGATCGGACTCCGGGCACGCTAGACTGCCCCGCTCCACACCGCAGGAGACCGCACCGCATTGAACCCTCTCGGACGCCGCCTCGGTCTGCTCGTCGCTTGCGGCCTCACGATCGCAGCCCCGATCCCGTTCGGATCGGCCTCCAGCACCGCCGTCGCTGGGCTTTCGATCGCGCTCGCGGTTGGCCTGCTGGCGGTCTGGACCGATCGCGAAACCACCATCTCGATCCCATCGTGGCTGCTTTGTCTCTTGATCGTCAGCGCCGGCCTCCCATGGGCCTACTTGGTTCCGCTCCCTGCCGGGTGGATCGATCAGCTCTCGCCTCGGCTCGCTGCCGAAGCGCGGCTCGCCCTTGCCGCACCGGATGCCGATCGCGAATTGGTCGCCACCGAACAGTTGGTTTCCGCGATCGTGGGTGTCGACCGGACCGAAGTCGTTTGGCGACCACTGGCTGCCGATTGGGATGAGGCACTCAACGGTGCGTTGACATCGACGTTGATTGCCGGTTGCTTTCTCCTCGCCTGGATGACCGCCTCGACACGGTCGTCACGTCGTCTGATCGCGGCAGCACTCGGTTGCTCGGCTTTTGGCCAGGCGGCGTACGGGTTGGCGGAGGCGTTGTCCAACCACCATCAAATCCTCGGCGTACCGAAGACACACTATCTGCCGCTGCCGTCGGGGACGTTCGTTTGTCCCAACCATTGGGCCGCGTTGCTCTCTCTGGGACTGTTTGCAGTCATCGGTTTGATCATTGGCTTCGCGCGCCACGAACACGACGACGATGGCGCGTCACGTTGGGCCAGGATGATGCTGTCGAGCACCGCTCTCGCAGTGATCGCGGTCGCGCTCTTGTGGTCCTCCTCACGCGCCGCTCTCGCTGCGCTCGGCGTTGGATTGTCGCTGTTGGTGGTGGCCTTGTTGTGGCGGAGCGGGCGTCATCAAGGCGAGGCTGGTCCGTCGCGCGGTCTGAATGCGGCCTTGGGAGTCACCGCATTGCTGGCAATCGTTTCTGTTTCTGGCGCGGTGATGATGCGTCCGCCCGTTCCGCTCGAGGACGATCTCGCGCGCGTGAGTCAGGACCTGTCGGGGAGAAGAATGCTCTGGGCCCCGGCGTGGGAGGCGCGTGCGGAGTTTTCACCGTTGGGGAGTGGGGCCGGTACCTACCCAGCGGTTCAGCCACTGTTCCGACCGCGGTCGTTTCCTGTTCAGGCATCGCATGCACACAACGACTACATCGAGTTTGCGGTCGAACTCGGCTGGCTCGGTCTACTGTTGCCGTTGGCGTGGATCGGGGCAATCGGCCTTGGTTTCACGCGGTTGTTTGCTCGCGCGCGAGATCGCGCGCTGACGGCTGCGTTCGCCGCGGCGCTTTTGGCCTTGGCGCTGCATGAAACGGTCGACTTTTCGCTGCAGTTGGCCGGTGTTGCGGTACCCGCGGCGCTCTTGGCGGGCGCGCTGCTCGCCCCACTCCCGTGGGGACCGAGTGTCGCAGGCACGAGCGACGCCGGCAGCCGGCGTTGGGTTGCGTTGACCTTCGCGTTGGTGGCTGCCAGCGGTGCCATGCTGTCGCTCGCAGCACCACGATCAGGCTGGTTTCTCAGCCCCAACTCGGCGCGGGCTTTTTCCTACAACGTGATCGACGACCTGGCGGCGCGGCTGAAACGCAACGACCCGCCGACACAGGGCCAGGTCAAGGAGATCGTCGGCTCGGCGTGGCTTGCAGCACGAGCTGCGTTCGATCGCTCGCCGCTTCGCTCCGATGGATCGTTGGCGGTGTGGTTCGCTGCACAAGCGGTTGCCTCGTCGCGCGCGGCGGGAGCTTCGCTACCGACCGGCTTCGAGCGCTACTCGGCACACCTCTTGGAACAAGCAGAACGCCTCGATCCCGCCGATCGACAACGACGCTTGACGATTGCTCGTCTGTGGCTCGCCAGCGGCGACGCGGCGCGGGCGGCGCGTTTGGTGAGGGACGTGCTAACCGACTCGCCGGAGCTCGCCGAGCAGGCGTACACGATATTGGGCGGCACATCGATGGAGTTGGCCGATTTGATGGCGGCAACGCCGAATCGGCCGCGATCGGCGATGGAGTTGATTCGTCACCTGCGCTTGCGCAAGGACTACAGCGGTGCCGCGATCGTACTCGAACGCGCCTTCAGCCAGCATTCGGATGACTGGCAGCTACGGTTGAACTACGCCGCCTTGCAGCGCGATCGAGGCGATGCCGCGGCAGCGTTCCAAACTCTTCAGCGCGCCAAAGTACCGGCAGACCCGTCCAGTCGCATGACTTGGCTTTCGTATCTTGCTCAGACGGCAGCCGCAGCTCGACAGTTTCCGGCCGCAGAACGGGCGCTCTCGGAGTTGGAACGCCTGGGAATCGATCGCCGTCAACTCGCACTTCAACGCGCGCGTTTGGCCGTAGGCGAGGGCCGACCCAAGCAAGCGATCGAGCTGCTGCAGGCCGTGCTACAGGATCGCGATATCGATTGGCCTGAGCCTTCGATTCAGCTCCAAGCACTCTTACTGCTCGGGCAGCTGCTCGCCGAGACCGGCGATTACGGGGCGGCACTCCCCTACTATCGAGCGGCGCAACGGATCGACCCGCAGAACGCTCAAGCGCTCGCATTTCTGGCGATGCTCTCGCGCGTGAATTAGGCGTTCGGGCTCGGGCTGCGACTCAAATCACTTCCCGTTCGGAACTCTCGTCGCGCTGATCGGCAGCCGCGCGGCGTTCGGTTTCTGCTTGCGCATCAGCTTTCAGTCGTTTCTGGTAGTAGCCATATCGGTAGTGGTAATAGCGGTAGTAACTGCCACTGTGGTCGTCCGTCACCTCGCCGTTGAGCACTGCACCCAAGAGCGGCGCGTTGAGTTTGCGAAGTGCGTCAGCCGCCTGCTTGATCGCTTCTTTGGGCGTCACCAACGCTCGACCGACGAGGATCACCCCTTCGACCGAGCCGACCACATTGAATGCATCGGCAAACACCAAGGTCGGTGGCGTATCGATGATCACGAACTCGAAACCGTGAACGTTGCGCAGTTCAGCGATCAACGCCTCGATCCGCTTGGCGTCCAACAACGTCGCTGGATCAGGAGGGCACGGGCCGCCGGCGATCAATGTCAGCCCGTCGTATCGGGTGACCTGCATGACGTCGGGCAAGCTGGCATTACCGACCAAGACGTTGGTCAGCCCTGCGTTGGGGCTGAGCTTGAACACCCGATGCAATCGAGGGTGACGCAGGTCGGCGTCGATCAACACGGTCTTGTGACCGAACATCGCCAGCGTTCTTCCGATGTTCGCCGAGATCGTGCTCTTGCCTTCGCCCGGTAGGGCAGAGGTCACCATCAGCGCGTGAGCAGGACTCCCGGCTTTGGCCAGAAGCAGCGATGAGCGCAGTGCGCGGAATGCTTCCTCGGCATCGTGTTGCTGGGCCGCCATGACCGGAGAGGGGCCCTTGCCTTTGGACTGCTTCGAGCCACGAGACCAGATCAGCCGTGGTTTCTCTTTGCCTGCGACGCGCGGTATCGCTCCGAGCAGCGGCAGCCGCGTGAGTTCTTGAAGCTGTTGCGAATTGCGCACCTTGTTGTCGAGTGCCTCGGCCAAGAACGCGGCGGCAATACCGAGGAACAGCCCAAAGCCGAACCCCAATCCAAGGTTCAGCTTGACTCGCGGTACGGCCGGTGTTTTCTGTGGTGTCGCGGCATCGACCACCGCCACCTGCTGCTTGAGGATGTCTTCCAGCTTGGCGCTGATCGCAACCTCTTGCTCGCGCGTCAGCAACTGCTCCAAAGCGGTTTTCTTCTGGATGAACTCCTCACGCTTGCGCTGGAAATCGACCGCGCCCTTCTGCTGAGAGGCGGTGGCGCGCAACTCCTGCTTGAGCAGCACATCGAGCTTGGTCACGTCTTTGTTGGCGCGGTCGAGCGCCACGCGCGCCTCTTGCAGCGCCGCTCCGTACAGCCGGCTTTGTTCCCGATCCAAGACCGCTTCTGTTTCGGCAACAGCCGCCTTGAGCTCTTTGAGGCGTGGCCACTCGGCACCAACCTTGCCCTCGAGTTCGGCAAGCTCGCGACGCAATCCGGCGAGGTGTTCTTGATAGCGAATGATCTGCGAGCTGGAGCGCACATCGGGGAGCGCCGACGGTTTGACGCGCTCGATCGACGACAAGCGCGACTCGGCTTGCGCTCGTGCCATCTTCGCCTGCGTGAGAGTGGCGTCGAGGCTCTCGAGGCGCGACTTACCCATCTCTGCGCCACTGGCCGGAATGACGCTCTCGATCGAACCCTGCATCTCGGCGAGTTGGTTGCCGAGTTGCTTGACCTCCGCTTGCGCGGCGAGTACCTGATCGCTGAGGAACGTCTTGGCATCCTGTCGCGAGCTGAGGGCGCTGTGGACGAAGAAATCTCGGTACGACTCCACCACCGAATTGACGACATTGGCCGCCACCTCGGCAGACGGATGCCTGAAGCTCACCCTGACGACGTTGGAGTACTCCATCTGCTCGATCTTGATGGACTGGCGAATGTACCCGGCCAACGCTTCATCGTCCGGCAGTTTGGTCTCGTCGGTACGTTCTTCCTTCGGAGCGAGCGTTTGGGTCAACGCATCGCGGACGCCGTGGCGATTGAGTGCATCGCGCAGGACAGCAGGATCTTTGAGCAAGAGGTACTGCGTCTGATAGAAGCGCTGGATCTCGAACTCATTCCACAGAATGGGAGCGACATCCTGACCCTGCGTGACCTGCGGCGTCGAGCGCTCGATCTGGACGCGCGCGGCTGCTTCATACAACGGGGTTCGCAGGAACGTCACCAAGCCGGTCACGACGAACACTTCTGCCGCGACCAAGATCACTAGCCAACGGCGCCCCCAGACGAGCCGCCAGACCGAGTTGAGATTCCAGTCGGTCGGCGCTGCGTGAGTCGGTTGGTTGAAAGGCGTCTGTTCACCCATGCTGAGATCTCTCCGGGTACGGCAAGCGGTGGACTGTTGCGGAACATAGCGCACCGAATCGGGAGAGTCCATCACGGGCGAAAACCGTGCGAACAGGCAGCCGGCGGAGGGATTCAGTTGTCGGTGGAACCGCCAGCCTCAAACGAACCGTTTCAGCGCCGCATCACTCCCCCGCCTTGCGAGCAACGTGCCGGACGAACCGTGAACGTGGAGCCAGGGGCCTGGCTCCATCAGCAGCACCGGACTGGCCGTCTCCAAGAGCGAGATCGCTAGCGACCCTTCGGCGCCGGGACCGCGCAGATCGCACAGTGTCGCTGGCCCAGCATCACTGGCTGCCGCCATCCGGCCGACCGCCTCCCACCCGCCAACATCGTCCCAACCGGCATCGAGCGGGACCATCCGCACTCCCTCTGCCTGTTCCATCAGGGCGTAGTCGATCGACATTTTCGGAGCCTCGCTCCAGCTTCCGTAACTTCCGGCCAGAAACCGCTCGACCGCCCCGAGCATCTCGGGAGCAACACGCGATAGTTCTTCGCGAAAGCGATCGGCTCGCCAAACGAAGATCCCAGCATTCCAAAAGTGACGTCCGCTAGCGACGAACTCTCGAGCCGTCGCCTCGTTGGGCTTCTCGACAAATCTGCGAACGTCTCGGAGATCGCCTTGGGTCTGGATCGCTTCGACGTAGCCGAAGGCGCTCGACGGCTCGCGGGGCACGATCCCCAACACGACCAACGCACCGAGTCTCGCCTCTTCGGCGGCGCGTCGCAGTGCCGACCGAAAGCGATCGGCGTCGAGCACGCGATGGTCGGCAGGCAATAGCGCCACCACGGAATCAGGCTTTTGCTGCCAGGCGCGAAGCATCGCGATCGTCACGGCGGGACCGGTGTCTCGCGCCGAGGGTTCGGTTTGCAACTGGGTTGCTCCCAGACGGGTCTCACCGTCCAAGAGACGCGCGCCTAGGTGTGCTTCGGCCTGCAAGACGATCGACTCGGGGTCGACGACGCCGGCAAGTCGATCGAGCGTCGCTCCCAACAACGTTCGTCCGTTTCCACCGAGCGGCAGCAGAGGTTTCGGGCGCTCTGCGCTCGTCCAAGGCCACAGGCGCTTCCCCTCGCCCCCAGCGAGGATGATCGCCTTGTCCAGTGGTGCGCTCACGGTTGCGTCAACGTCGCGTGCTGCCGGTCATCGAGAGAACGGTGCGCTCGACCCCTTGCTCGACGGTGATCGCTGGGTTGAAGCCGAGCAGCCTCTCCGCCTTGTTGATGTCGGCCAGCGAATCGCGAATGTCTCCCTGACGCGCCGGTGCGTGATCGGCGACGATCTTGGTGCCCAGCGAGTGATTGATCATTGTGATCAGATCAAGCAAGGAGATCCGCTTGCCGCAGGCGATGTTGTAGGCCTGGCCACAGGCCTCGTCGGTGGCAGCGGCTGCCTTCAAATTGGCCTGCACGACGTTGTCGATATAAGTGAAGTCGCGCGTCTGCCGGCCGTCGCCGAAGATCGTCGGCGACTGACCCGCTGCAATCTTCGTGATGAAGCGCGGAATCACTGCCGCATACTCCGAGTGCGGATCCTGTCGCATTCCGAAGACATTGAAGTAACGCAGCGCCACGGTGTGCAGTCCGTAGAGGTTGTAAAACAGGCGCAGATAGGTTTCGCCCGTCAACTTCTGCAACCCGTAGGGGGAGATTGGGTCGGGTGCCATGCTCTCGACTTTGGGGAGGGTTGGCGATTCCCCGTACAACGACGACGAGGACGCGGCGACGAACCGCTTGACCTTGGCCTCGCGGGCGGCGATCAACATGTTGAGCGTTCCGTTGACGTTCACGTCGTTGGTCAATATCGGGTCGTCGACCGAACGTGCGACCGATGGAATCGCCGCCTGGTGCAGGACCACATCGGCGCCGCGGCACGCCTGTGTCGCCGCGGATGGGTCTCGAATATCTCCCTCGATCAACCGAAACTGCGCTCCACCTTCACGCGCCCAGGTTCCAGCCTCTGCCAAATTCTCGCGCCTGCCGGTAGCAAAGTTGTCGAGCACTACAACGTCATCACCGCGTTTCAACAACGCTTCGACCAGATTCGATCCAATGAAGCCGCCGCCCCCCGTCACCAATACGCGCATTCTCATCTCCCCACTGCATCGTAGTGGAAACCGCGCTTCTCCATGTCACTGCGCTGGTAGATGTTTCGCAAATCTACGACGACAGGTCGGCGCATGAGGCGCTTGATCCGATCCAGATCGAGATTGCGGAACTGGTTCCACTCGGTGGCAATGACCAGCACGTCGGCCCCTTCGCAGGCGGCGTACTCGTTTTCGCACGATTCTCCTGCATACCCAGCCTGCCGTGCTGTCTCGGCCGCGGCCGGGTCGTAGGCGCGCACGGTGGCTCCGTCCTCGATCAGATGATCGGCAATCGCCAAGGCCGGAGAGTCGCGCACATCGTCCGTGTTCGGTTTGAAGGCCAGCCCCAACAAAGCAACTGTCTTGCCCGCCACGGAACCGTCGACAGCTCGTCGCACCTTGGCCGCCATTTTGGAGGGCCGGAGGTCGTTGGTGCCGACGGCTGCTGCGACGATCCGCGACTCGACACCGAACTCCTCCGCCGTGGCCAACAGCGCGCGCGTATCTTTCGGAAAACAAGATCCGCCATAGCCGGGGCCGGGATGCAGAAATAGCCGTCCGATTCTGTGATCCAGGCCCATCGCTCGCGCTACATCGTGAACATCGACACCAGCGTTTTCACACAGATCGGCCATCTCGTTGATGAAGGAGATTTTGACCGCCAGGAATGCATTGGAGGCGTACTTGATCAGCTCCGCGCAGCGGCGACGCACGGCAACCACGGGCGTTTGGATTAGATACAACGGTCGATAAAGGTCCTGCAAGATCGCGCTGGATTGCTCGTCCTCGGCACCGATCACGACGCGATTGGGGCGCATGAAGTCCTCGATCGCGGCCCCCTCACGCAAGAATTCCGGATTGCTCGCCACGCTGAACGGGTGTGCGCCGCCCGAGCGTTCGCGAATCAACGCCTCGACCTTATCGCCGGTTCCTACCGGGACTGTCGACTTGATCACGATCACCTTGTAGCCATTGATGTGCTCGGCGATCTGCGCGGCGACGCGCATCACCGAACTGACATCGGCGCGACCGTGAGGATCCTGGGGCGTACCGACGCAGACGAAGAGCACCAGGTTGTCCTGGATCGCGCGGGCGATGTCGGTGGTGAACACCAATCGTCCCGCGGCAACGTTTCGCTTGACCACCTGCTCGAGTCCTGGTTCGTAGATCGGAATCTCGGCACGCTTGAGCGCCTCGACTTTCTTCTCGTCGATATCGACGCACGTCACGTGTGTTCCAAACTCGGCGAAACAGGCACCAGAGACCAACCCGACATATCCGCTTCCGACGACAGCGATGTTCACGGCTGACTGTGCTTTCTTGGCGAACTCAACTGCGGTCCGCGGAAAGATGATGCTCTCGGTACCAGGCGACGAACCGCCTGATCCCCTCAGGCACCGGAATTTGTGGATCGTACCCCAACTCGCGGCGGGCCCGCCCGATGTCGGCGAACGTGACCTCGACATCCCCTGGCTGCGCCGGCTTGCGGTCGAGGCGCGGCTTTTTTCCGAGCGCCTCGCCGAGCAGCGCAACCAACTCGGACAGCGATGTCGTGGCCGACTCACCAAGGTTGTAGACACGCAATCCTCGACCCTTGTCGAGGGCTGCGATCACGCCGTCGACGCAATCGTCGACATAGGTGTAGTCGCGACGTGAACTCCCGTCCCCGAAGAACGGTATCGGGCGGTCTTCGGCGATCGCGCGCGTGAACAGGTGTATCGCCATCTCCGGTCGCTGCCTCGGCCCGTATACCGTGAAGAAACGCAGACCGATCAGATCGATCCCGAAGAGATGATGGTATGTCGATGCAATCAGCTCGCAGGCGCGCTTGGTGGCGGCGTACGGTGAAACGGGATGCTCCACCGGATCGTCCTCGCAAAACGGCACCTTGGTGTTTCCACCGTAGACGCTGGACGATGAGGCCCAGACCACGCGATTGATCCCGGCTCGGCGCGCCGCTTCAAACACCATCGTGGTGCCGCGCACATTGACATCGGCGTACAACGCCGGCTGTTCGATCGAGGGCCGCACCCCCGCTCGCGCCGCCAGGTG
Organism: Acidobacteriota bacterium; assembly: GCA_046331425.1. Taxonomy (GTDB): domain Bacteria; phylum Acidobacteriota; class Polarisedimenticolia; order J045; family J045; genus JANNUT01. The sequence continues at coordinate 342,284 of JAXLQU010000001.1, read as the reverse complement.
CACGATGCGATCGACACCGTGTTCGGCGAGCAGCGACGACAACAGCGCCTCGTCGCGGATATCCCCTTCGACCAACCGGAACTGCGGATGCCGGAGTGCATCGGCCAGATTAGCTCGCTTGATCGCCGGATCGTAGAAGCTGTCGAAGTTATCCAAGCCGACCAGGCGCTCGCCTCTGGCCAGCAAACGATCGACCAGATGAGAACCGATGAACCCGGCAGCGCCGGTTATCAGCACCGCGCGGCCGGGCCCTCGAATCTCCATCTCAGAGCTTCACGACGTTGTGATGCGAAGCAGAAGCCCGCTTGGTTGCGTTGCGCGTATCGAACACGAGCGAGGCGTTGTTGACCACGAGGTCGTAGTCGACGTTGCTATGGTCCGTCACGATCAAGACCACGTCGTGCTGTTTGATCGTGGCCGCATCCAATGGCCGGGCAGGAATCCGATGCTCGCCCACCTCGAACTCGGTCACATAGGGATCGTGGAAGGTGACATTCGCGCCCCAATGAAGCAGGTGCTCGATCACATCGACGGCCGGCGACTCGCGCGTATCGGCGCAGTCACGTTTGTAGGTAACACCCAGGACCAGAACCTTGGCGCCGCGCAGCGATTTGCTGCGCTCGTTCAGCAGTTGCGTCAAGCGCGCCACCACGTGCTGAGGCATGCCGCGGTTGATCTCGGCGGCCAGATCGATGAAGCGCGTGAAGTAATTCAGCGATCGCAGCTTCCAACTGAGATAGTGCGGATCGATCGGGATGCAATGTCCGCCCAAGCCAGGCCCGGGATAAAACGCCATGTAGCCGAACGGCTTGGTGGCAGCCGCATCGATGATTTCCCAAACGTTCAACCCCAGCTTCTCGCAGATCAACGCGTACTCGTTGACCAAACCGATGTTGATCAACCGGAAGGTGTTCTCCAACAACTTCACCATTTCTGCCGCACGGGCCGACGAAACGGGATGAACCTTGGGGATCGCAGTACGGTAGAGGGCCGTCGCGATTTCGGTGCACGCGGCGGTGCAGCCACCGACCACCTTCGGCGTGTTCTCGGTTTTGAACGCTTCATTGCTGGGATCGACGCGTTCGGGCGAGAACGCCAGGAAATAGTCTTCCCCCGCTTTCAAGCCGGTCTTCCCCAGCATCGGCTCGATCACTTCGTCGGTTGTCCCGGGATAGGTGGTCGACTCCAACACGACCAGTTGGCCGGGACGTAGCCTGGCGGCGATCGCCTCCGTGCTGGCGACCACGTAGCTGATATCCGGATCGAGTGTCTTTCGCAGCGGGGTCGGAACGCAGATCAAAATCGCGTCCATGTCGCGCAGCAGATCGAAGTCGGTGGTAGCCGCCAGACGGCCCGCGTCGACTTGGGCCGCCACCTGCGCGTCGGTGAGATCGCCAATGTAGGTCTTCCCTGCCTTGATCATGTCGACCTTGGATCGATCGACGTCGAACCCTGTGACCTTCATTCCCGCGCGGCAAAACACTTCGGCGAGCGGGAGGCCGACATACCCCAGGCCGAGAATTCCTACCGTTGCCGTCTTGTTGTTGATCTTATCGAGCAGTGCCTTCTGCGCTTTGGCCATTGCCTGCTGCTGACTCATGCACGAACCTCCAGGCGGGCAGGTGCCCGCCGCCACGCGTTTTCAGCCGCTTTCGAGACCCCTCGTACGGCCCGAACCGGGGCTCAATATGACCCTCGCGGCGGCGAGGTGCCAGCCGCCGGAGGGGCTGCAGGCGGAGGGTCCGGAATTGGCGAGGGGGCAGGCGGAACCGCCCCGGGACCGGCCTTCGTACCTTTCTTGTAGTAGTGGCGAATCACCTTGCCGGCGACCGTATTTCCGCTCGATCCGGTGACCAAGGTCTGGATGCTGTCGTGCAGCTTCCGATCGTTCACCAACAGCCCCAGCGTTCCTTGCCCTTCGTCGATCTTTCTTGTGATCGAGGCCAGCCGCTGCATCGAGGCATCGAGGTTGGCGAGAATCCGATCGGCTCGAGCTCGATCACTCAACAGCGCCCCCACCCAGCCATCGCCGCGGTCGAGTGCCTCGGCAAGTCCACGGAACGCCCCGAGCGCCGCCTGTAGATCGCGACCGAGCTCGGCACTGGAGGCGTCGCTGGTCAGCTGTCCGATCAGCCCTTGCCCCGCATCGAGCCGTTTTGCGACCGCTGCAAAGCCGTGCGCCGCTGTCTGCAGATCGGCCGAGACGCGCGCGGAGAACTCTTGGTCGACCACCGCCTTCCCCAACAGCCCATCGCCCCGATCGATGCGCGCCAAGAGACTGTTGGCCGATGACATCGCTCCTTCCAACTCGGCCAACCCCTTCTTGCCGAACTCGGGATCGAGGATCGCTCGCCCCACGAGGCCTTCTTTGTTCTTGATACTGGTCAGAATCCCTTGCAGATCGATGGTGATCTGCTCGAGCGTGTCGGCGATGGAACGTCCGGTCTCGAGTATCTCCTGCTCGACTTGAGCCGGGATCTCGGCCCCATCCGGCAGTTCCGGCTTGTCTGGGTCTCCCGGGCTCAGTTCGATCGCCTTCTCGTTGGCGATGAACTGCAGTGTCACTTGCTTGGCTTTGGTCCCTTCTCGCACACGCGGCGAGTACGCCTCATCGACCTGCAAGATCACATCGATCCCGTGAGCCTGAGGTGAGCGCGGGAGCACGATCTTCTTCACGGTCCCAACTCTTACACCGGCCAACGTGACGGGCGAACCGACGCGCAATCCCGCCGCGTCGGGGAAGTTGGTCGTGTAGCTGGTCTTGCGCGCAAACAACCGATTCTCCTGACCAAGCACCAGCACCGCGCCCGCGAAGAGCAGCAATGCGAGCAGCGACGTGACCGCCACCGAAATCTCCTGCGCCCTGCTGTTACGCATGCTTCGCGCCCTCCCAACTGCGCCCTTCCATGAATGCGCTCAAGAGCGGATCGACACCGCTGCGGGCTTCCGCCACCGTCCCGACAAAGCGGATCTGCCCTTCGTGCAAGAACGCGATCCGGTCGGCCACGCGAAAGGCCGAGCCGATATCGTGAGTGACGACGATCGATGTCACACAGAGTTTGCGTTGGACCGAGCGGATCAAGTCGTTGATGACATTCGAGGTCACCGGATCGAGACCGGTGGTCGGCTCATCGTACAGAATCGCTTCCGGTGTCACGGCGATGGCGCGGGCCAGCGCCACGCGCTTGCGCATTCCGCCCGAGAGCGATGAGGGGAACTTGGTTGCCGTATCTTCCGGAAGGTCGACGAGTCCGAGCGTCTCGGGCACGCGGTGCTCGACGCGCGCCGGATCCCAACCGGCCTCTCGCAACGGAAACGCGATGTTGTCGAAGACGTCCATCGAATCGAACAGCGCGCCGGCTTGAAAGAGAAAACCGACCCGCCGTCGCACCGGCACGAGTTGCTCATCGTCGAGTTCGTCGACCGCCAGATCGTCGACTCGTATCGCGCCGCGGTCGGCACGGGTCAGTCCGATGATGTGCTTGAGCATCACCGACTTTCCGCTGCCCGATGCGCCCAGCACGACGATCGTCTCACCCGGCAGCACCTCGAGCGTCAGACCACGCAGTACCTCGTTGGCACCGAATCGTTTGTAGACATCGGTCAGCACGATGCGCGGCGCGCTCACGGGGTTCCTCCCGAGGCGGCTGTTTGCATCACGAGGAACAGCTTGGACAAAAAGAAATTGCTGATGAAGATCGCCAGCGAGGCGGCGACCACGGTGTTGGTTGTCGATTGCCCGACGCCGGTGGCGCCGCCACGCGTCTGCAGCCCGTTGCGGCACGCGATCATGCCGATGAAAGCAGCGAAGAACAGCGTCTTGGCAGTGCCGGTGATCACATCTCCGACGGTCAAAAACTCCCGCACCTTGGAAAAGTAGTACTCGCCGGGCTGCCCCACTTCATAGACCGCGATGTAGAGCCCGCCCAAGATCCCGAACAGATTGCCGATCGTGGTCAACACCGGAAGCATTACCAACAACGCGATCAGGCGAGGCACCACGAGTTTTTTGACAGGGCTGGCGCCGAAAGCCTGCAACGCGTCGACCTGCTCGGTGACGGTCATCGAACCGAGCTCGGCAGTGATGCCGGCCCCGACGCGCGCGGTCAGCATCACGGCGCTCAGCACCGGCCCCAACTCCTTGACGATGGCGAGTGCGGTAAAGCTGCCCAGGTACAGATTCGCGCCGTAGGCCGAGAGTGTGTAGGAGACTTGCAGCGCCATCACGGCGCCGGTGAACACCGTCGTGAGCCCGATCAACGGCAACGAGCGCACTCCCAGGCGATACATTTGGTCGACGATCAGTCGGACTTCGAACGGACGACGCAACGCGTGGCGCACCGTCTGCAGGCTCAGCAGCACGATCTCGAACACCGCTCTGAGGAAGTCGCTCACGATCCGCCTGGTCGTGGATGATGGGCAATGCGACGCACCGAGGTCAACCGACCTTCCCCCGCAATGCGGTCAGCAGGCCACCGGCGGCGAGACGGATCAGGATCAGGTGCGTGAATCCGAAAACCGCGTCGACCTCGGCAAGGTGCCAAAAAGAACTCGTGCCGCGACCGCTGAACGCCGCTCCGGCAAACAGCGTGAACCCTCCGATGCGAAGTAACGTGGCCCACGCGGCAACGGGCGCCATGCGCTTCGGCCAAGCGGAGACCATCAGGTACAGACCTCCAAGTGCCACGAGGAACAACCCGCATAGATCGAGATAGACGCGGGTCGTCCCTCGCGGCAACGCGACTCCGAGGATCGGTGCAAGCCGCTCGGCCATAAACAGTATCCCGAGCCCGAAGCCGAGGTCGGCCAGTGCGCCCACCAAGAACGACCAGGCGAGCCACCGCCACCAACTCTCTCGTGAGGACTCTCGCGTCGATCCGGTTCCGAAGGACATACCAACCTCCTGTCACAGCCGATGCGGATGGTATCCTCGCGACATGCTCCGCGGCATCTTGGTGGCGTTGACTCAATTCTTGCTCGTTCCATGGCTGGCATTGTTCGCTTGGGTCGGCGAAACGCTGCTGCCGGGGCGCGAAATCACCGCTCTCAGCGGCATTGCCTGGGGTCGTGCCGCGGCCTTCGTCGGCAATGTGAAGTTCTTGATCTCGGGGCACGAGCAATGGTGGGGCACCCGGCCTGCCGTCGTGGTGGCCAATCATACGAGTGCCTTCGACATTCTGGCAGTGATGGCTCTGGCTCCCTCGCCCTATCGCTTCGTCGCCAAGAAGGAGCTGTTCAAGATTCCGGTGTTGGGCCAAGCGATGCGCGCCGCCGGCCACGTACCGCTCGAACGATCCGGATCGGCGCGCGACATTCGTGCCTTGGCTTCGCTGCAGAAGGCCTTGGGTGTGAAGGCACTGTTCATGTTCTTCCCCGAGGGCTCTCGGACCGAGGATGGGCGCCTCTCGTCGTTCAAGGGTGGAGCGTTTCACTTCGCGATCCAAAACAAGCTCCCGGTGATTCCGGTCGCAATCTGTGGCGCTCATCATGTGCAGCCGTACCCGTCGATCAAGGTCCGCCCCGGTGTGATCGAGTTGAAGGTGCTGGCGCCGATCGACCCTCATGGTTTGGATCGGGCCACACTCACGCAGCGCGCGTACGACGCGATCGCCGCGGCGTTGCCGCACGACCAACGTCCACTGTCGGTCGCCGCCGTCGTCGAATAACACTCCGATGTCTCGTGCGCGCTCCAGCGCGGCGGCGTTGTTGCAGCGTCGGCTTCGTCGCGACTCGCTGTTGGCGTCGCTCGGCGCGGCAGCACGCGAGCATCGCTGGGAAGTTCATCTGGTGGGGGGCGGCCTGAGAGATCTACTGACGGGACGCGCAGCGCATGATCTCGATCTAATCTTGGGGCCGCCCGTCGATCCAGTGCTTGCGTGGCTGCACAGACGCTCGTCGCATCGACCGGTGTCGTTCGAGACGCGAATCCTGACGCATCGCCTGACGATCGACGGGCGCAGTGTCGATTGCGTCGAACGCGCGCCGCGCTCCTTGGTGCGCGAGTTGGGGCGGCGCGATTTCACCGTCGGTGCGATCGCTTTCGATCTCGCCGCATGGCAGGTCCGCGACCCGTGGCACGGGCTGCGCGATCTACGCCTTGGACGCCTCGACCCGCCGCGCGACGATGCTTTCCGCACCGATCCGCTGAGAATTCTGCGCGGCGTCCGTTTGGGTCTGCAGCACCCTCGACTGCGTTTGACTCGCCGCGCGATCGGCTTGATGCGCGCCTCGGTTCCCGCGCTGCTGCGCGTCTCGCCCGAACGATTGCGTGACGAGTTGGACCGCATCCTGTTGTCGCCGCGGGCCAGTCACGGCATCCGGCAACTCGATCGTTTGGGCGCGTTGTCGCGGCTCTTTCCGGAACTCGAGTCGTGCCGCGGTGTGATCCAAAATCGACATCACCACCTGGATGTCTTCGAGCACACGCTCTTGGCGCTGCACGCGGCCGATCACCCGGGCGCGCTCGGGCGCGGCGTCATCGACCCAGCACGGGACGCGGCGGCGCTGTCACCAGCCGGCCAGCTCACCTTGCGTTGGTCGCTCTTGATCCACGATCTCGGTAAACCGCCAACGCGGACGATCGATGCCGCAGGACAAGTGCACTTCTTCGGTCATGAGCAGCGATCGGCTCAGCTCGTTGCCGCGATTGCAGCGCGGTTTGCTTTGTCTCGTGAACGCCAGCGGGCGATCGAGACCGTGGTGCGACAGCACTTGAGACTGGTCGTAATGCCCGACGGCTGCATGAGTGATCGCGCCTTGGCTCGGGTGATCCGCGACGTCGCGCCGCACACGGCAACACTGGCGCTGCACGCCTTGGCCGACAAACGGGCCAGTCGCGGCGTCTCTCACGCACGAACCACGACCCGGCTACGCGCGACCGCCGCGCGGCTGCTGACGCTTCAATCAGAGATCGCCGCACGCACGGCGCGCGGCACGCTCGTTTCGGGCCGCGATGTGATGGAGCTTCTCGGTTGCCCGCCCGGTCCGCAGGTCGGCTCGGTGTTGGCACAGGTCGAGGAGCGACGTGAACTCGGTGAGTTGTCGAGTCGCGAGGAGGCGTTGCAGTGGATCCGCGCGCTCAGCCGCCAGCAATCTCCCTGAACAGATCGAAGGTACGTTCGGCGGACACACGCCAGTCGAAAAGTGCCGCGCGAGATCGCCCCAGTTCCGAGAGTTGTCGGGGCAGCACGGTGTCGTTGAGAATCGATTCCATCGCGCGCGCTACCTTCTCCGGTTCGTGACTCGGGACCCAAAGCGCTGCGTCGCCGAGCACCTCCGGCAGGCTCGCGATCGGCATCGCAATGACCGGTGTTCCAGACGCCATCGCTTCCAAGCAGGGCAATCCGAATCCTTCGTACGACGACAAGTAGACCAGCGCCGTGGCGCCGGCGACCAAAGCACGCAAGTGCTCCTCAGGCACCCATTCACGGCGAATCACCTGCGTCTTGAGCCGAAACTCTTCCGTCACCATCTGAGCCAGATCGGGCGCTGGTTGAATCGTGGGACCCGTGATCACCAGCCCTAGATCGCGACGGCGAGGTGCAAGGCGCGCGAAGGCTCTTACCAGCGAATCGACGTGCCGGCGCTGGTGAACAGCCCCCAGGTGCAAGAAGTACGGACCGTCCCAATGCAACCAGGCGCGCATTGCGGCGACTTCATCGGCCGTGGGAGCCTGAGACATTGCGGGAGATATTCCCGGTGGGATCACCGAAACGCGTTCCGCCGGCACATTCAAGTACTCGACTATTTCTTTGGCCGAGAAGTGACTCACGGTCAGCACACGCCGCGCTCGTCGCGCCGACGGTCCCGAGATGGCAAACGCCAACCGGCTCTTGAGCCTGAACCACTCGGGGTGACTGGCGAACGACACATCGTGCACCGTCACGACGGTGGGGACCTCCGTCAGCAGCGGTGCGCTGTAGAAGGGACAAAACAGCAGATCGGGAGGATCGCGACGAATCGCGCGCCGCAGACTCCATTGCCGCCAAACCGGATCGCCGCCGGGCAACCGTGTGCGCGCCACGCGCAGTTCATCCGGCGGGGGGGTCAACGGCTGCTCGGGAGAGCGATCGACGTAGTAGACCAACCGATCGTCGGGCCGCTTGAAGTCGGGCCACTGCGTCATCAACCCGGCGAGATAGCGTGCGACGCCGGTCGGGCGATGAACCAACACACGCGCGTCGACTCCCAACCTCACGCTGCGCCCCCGATCAGTTCGCGATAGAGCGCGAGCATCCTCGCGCCAATCGCTTTCGGATGGAAGCGCGCCGCGTGCGCGCGACGTAACGCCGCTTCGGGGCTGTCGATGCCGGGTGCCGCCAGAGATTCGCGAATCGCCTCGGCCAGCGCCGAGGGAGTGTCGTCCAGAGCAAGCACGGCGAGGCCACCAGCAGCCTCGCGCGAAGCGTGTGCGTTACCGATCGCGAGCGGCACACCGGCAGCCAACGCTTCGATCACCGGAATGCCGAACCCTTCTTCGTGACTCGACACGACCACCGCTTTGGCACCGCGGACCGCGGAGGCGTGGGCCTGGTCCAGGAGCGTTCCAAGGAACGTGACGCGCACTTGGAGTCCACGCTCGAATACCGCGCGCTGCGCCGCGTCGCGCCAAGCACTGGGTCCGCCGGTGCACGCCAACACCAACTCGCGATCACGGCTCGCCAACTCGGCGAACGCCGGCAAGAGCCGAGAGGTAAACCCTTTGAGCGGATCGAAGCCGCCAAGGTGCAGCAGGTAGGGCCCAGGGATCGAGCCGATACCGCGCTCTGCAGAGTGCCCGAAGGCGTCGACGTCGATCGGCGGCGGGATCACGGCAACGCGTGCCGGCGGAATGCCGAAATGCTCGACAGCGCAGCGTGCCGTGAACTCGCTCACACAGACGACGCGGTTCGCGCGCGCCGCGATCGCCAGCGACCGCTCGAACACGAAACGCGTCTTGAACGAGAAACGCTCGGGATGTCGCAGCGGAATCAGATCGTGAATCGTGGCAACCCACGGCATCGACCTCGGTACGCGCGGCGGGGCGAGGAAGGTCGAGTGCCACACATCGGCGCGCATCGCACGCAACCAGGATGGCCCGAGCAGCGCGCCCCACAGCAGTTGAGGGCCCGGCAGCGGCGCGATCGGTCGCGACTCGACAGTGCCCCCTGACACCACACCGTCGTGCGGCCGATCTGGCGGCGCCCCGCGATCGACGAGCGTCACCAATTCCAGAGTCGGGTCGGCTGCACTCAAGCCGCGTATCAACTCGCGCACGTAACGCCCGACACCGCGCGCGCCGGTTTGTCCTGTCAACGGACGAGCGTCGAGCGCGATCCTCATCAGTTCAGGAGTTTGAGGAACACGATGAAGAACTCGGTCCCCCCTTCCGCCTGCGCGAGATCGCTCTTCAATGCGTAACCGGCGTCGATCCGAACCAGTGTCTGCCACGGGCCGACGAAGTTGGCTGCCAGACCGACGCCCAGGTGATCCGTCAACTCGGGCGAGATCCGCTCGTCATGAACCTTGGCGTAGTCCAGCGCGATATCGAACTTGATCGCGTTGTTGATGTTGAAACCGTAGCTGGTGCCGGCCAGGAGTCCTCGATCGTAACGAATTCCGGAGCCACCGAAGCCGCGCATGCGACTTCCGTTGAGCAGACCGAACGTGAAGGCGCTGAATCGATCCAGATCGCTCCCCGCTTCGTATGCGGCGCTGATGTTGATCTTCTGGAAGAAGGGCAGAAAGAAGCTTTTGCCACCCTCGACTCGGTAGCTGCTGTAGCTCCTGGTGCGATCGAGCACGTCTCCGGTCACCCGCTGCGTGTCAGGTCCCCACGCCTGCCACGTCGATCGTTGGGTCACTCGACCGGTGATTTCCGCCCCCCAGCCGCCGCGGTCGAACGATGTCCCGAGGCGAATCGTGGAGGCCAGATGATCGGAGGGGACAACGAAGTTCGCGGTCTTCTCGTCGCGGCTATAGCGGTTGTAGTCGAAGCTCAACCCGCCTTTGAGTTTGAAGAACTGCAAGAACGGATAGCCGAATGAAAGGGTCGCTCCTTGCGAAAAGCGCGTCACGCGATCGGCCTCGATTTCGTCGGTCAACCGGTAGTCCTTTTCTGTTCCAGGAACTGCCGACAAGCTGATGCTCGCGCCGGCGTCGAGCCGCGTGCCGAACAGCGCCGGGTCGGACAGGCTGGCGTTGGCGACGACACCGGCGAAGAAGACGTTGAATACCTTCTTCTTCCCCATGAAATCGATGTTGGTGTAGTTGATCCCCGCCGCCGGCAGCACGCCGGAATCTCCGTCCTTGAGCACTCCACCGACCAAGAACGCGTGCGTTGGATCGCCGGCGCTTTCGACACGTTGGCCTGCTTTGTCCTTGGTGAGCCACTTCATTCCCTGCTGCGTATCGCGCAGCATTTGCTGGTCGGAATCGTAAGCAGCCTTACGCTGCGCTTCGAAAGCCGGGTCGTTCAGTACGGGGTTTTGGAAGGTGGTCACTCGTAGAACCACCAAGTTCGCGCCGCTGATCGTGTAGAGCTGTTGACCCTCGGCGCGCTGGAGCACCCAAAACGGCGTGCCATCGGGACCGGGAATCGGCCGGTAGTCTTGTGTTTCCTCGTTGGAGACCACCGGTGCTTCGAGTTTGTTTTGGACTGCTGAGACACGCACCAGAGCGCCGCTGTTTTGATCGATGAAGGCTCGGCCCCGCTGCAACGAGACCGACGGATCGGTCGGTTCGAAGCGCAGCACCCAACATTTGTAATTGTCGATCGTCGCTTCACTATCGAGTTCGTAGCGATATCGCTTGTCGAGCTTCAGATCCAACGGTGGCTGCGCCGCTCGCTCCACGCCGATGTAGGGGATCTCGGGAATCGTCTTCCATGTCAGGCGCACACCCTCCACGAACTTGTCGCGAATGGTCCACTCGGCACCGGTGACGCGATCCCAAAAGTAGTCGCCAACCAGTGACAGCTCCGCCGTCCCGCTCTCTCCGCCGAGCCCGACGCGCAGTCGCATCTCGCTCTGACTGTGCAGATTGATCAGCCGGTCATCCTGGAAAGCACGAAATCGCTGATGCACTGCAATCACTTCTTCGGCGGTGATCTTGCGCTCGGCTTCGATCTGCCCTTCCTCGGCCTGATCACCCAAACCTGGCGAGGACTTGTCGAGCGAGAAGATCAAAAGCCGTGGCCTTGCGGCGAGCGGCAATTCGATGCGCGCCTGTTGCCCCTCGAGTTTGGTCGAACTGACGGCGCCAGGGTTACCGCTCACTGGGTCCAAGACTCTGTAGTTGCGACGCAGGACGGTATCGAAGTCGAACGCGACGCGCGCGCTCGCGTCGACGGCGGGATCCTCACTCCAGTAGACGATCGCCTCTTGGTAATTGCGATCATCGAAGTAGCGACTCCAGCGCACCGTTGGCGGTGCTCCCGCTGCCAGAGCGATGCCGGAGTTCTCGCGAGTCGAGACGGTCAGTCCGGTGTGAAGCGTGCGGGTCATCACGCGCAACGCGCGGCCGGACAGCGGTGCGCGGCGCGCGGCGGCACCGACAGAAACGGGTAAGTCGAACAGTGCAAGGTCGACACGCGCGCCGAGAATCGCAGCGGCGCGACGCAAGACCAAATCCTCGCGCGCTTTGTCGTCCGCGCCCTCGGCGATGTCCGCGCGCAACCACAGCGACGCGCCCGGGTCGATCGAGAGCAATGTTCCGCGCGCTTTGGCCACCACGGCCTCGGGCTCTTCACTGTTGGCGACGTGCAGACAGAAGCCATCGATGTAAGGCTCGAGGTCTCCGGCAAACGCGTATACACCCGCAACCCGATCCAAGGCCGCCCCGTCGTTCAACGCAAGCGCGACACCGGCACCGGGATCCTCGGCTCGAATCGTCACCGAGGCGGTCTTGAGGTCGTACGCTTCCTGCTTGAGAGCGTCAGCAACATCGGCCGGCGGTTGAATTCCTGAGAGTAGATACCAACCGACCTGCCCTTTGAACTGCCGACTCACGGCTCGCAACCAATCGATCCACGCACGACGGCCTGCGTCGTTTTGCGCTTCGACGAGACCACGATTGGCCGCCAGTGCGAGCACCACCGGCTGATCGGCCTCACGCAACGAGCGGACCAACTCGCTCAACGGCGCGAGTGCGTCATCCATCGAGCCGCTGTGCTCGGCCCATGGCACCTCGACAACCGTCCAGACCTTGCCCGGTTCGGCGCCACCCGTCAGGTCGGGGAGGGCGGCGTTCGCCGGCAATGGCGGCAACGGACCGAGGTCGTTACTCACGATGGTGTAACCGACGGCGTGCACGGGAGGCTGTGGGGCCGCGATCGACATCGTAGATAGACTCACTGCGGCGATCGCCGCGATCACGGAACTGCGCATCGAAGAGTCCTCGAGAAACGGAACGGGAGCGGCGGGAGTTTGTTCGTCGCGGCGCGGCCCGTCAAACCAGACGCTGACGAGGACCTGTCATCAAACCTGGCGAAGCGCGGTGATGAAGCTGCGTGCGACCAACGCGGGGCCATCCTCGAGCAAGAGCGGAAGGAACATCGACGTGGCGTTGACATAATCCAAAAGGCGTTGTTGACCGGGCGGCATGTCCAAGCGCAGTGTCCCGACGAGCCGGTCGTGACCGTTGGGCTGGCCTGCCAGGGTCAACTCGGCCTCGACTTCCGGAACCCCTTCGAGATCTTCGACATTCCATCCGGCATCGTGAATCTCGCCGGTGCGCACCAGCACGATGCGTGACTTGGAGAGCAGCACGGTGCCCTCGTTCGTCTTCAGCGGAAGGAACGGTTCCGGCGCCGTCAACAGGTCGACCACCCGCTCCCTGCCATCGTGTCGCCCTGCCTCGGGCAGCAGGTACACGTCTCCGGCCAGAGGCACTCCGCCGTCGAGGCTCAGCACGATCGACACAGGTACCTTGGGGATCCGGTACTGGACTTCACCGACACCCCATCCGTCGTGGTGGGTGGACATACGGCTCTCCTCTGGCCTTGAAGATAGGGATCGAACCTCCGTCGGGCCGCAGCTTTCCTCCGGACATGAGTCGTGAGCCAAAACGAGACAACCGGTCCATTGCCTGTCACCGATGGCCGCCCTAAGTTCCCGTTGACCTTTTTCTCCGCGCGCGGCACGGCGCAGGACGGACTTAGCAGCACCCCATGAGCCTCTCAGGGACCCTGTCGACAATGAGCTTGGCCGACCTGCTGCAGTGGGCCGCAGGAGCCCTCAAAACGGGACGCTTCGATTTCCGTCAGGGAGCGATTCTCAAAGAGGTCTTCTTCCAGTCCGGTGTCGTGGTCGCGGCAGCATCGAATCAACCGACAGAGATGTTGGGCCATGTGCTGGTGGCTCGCGGCAAACTCACCGAGGAACAGTTGCGCGCGGCGCTGCTGACCCGCCGCGAAGGGCATGAGTTCTTGGGACAGGTTTTGGTCCGTTTGGGGTTCGTCTCCAAAGAAGATCTGCTGCGCGCACTCGCCGACCGAACCGAAGAGATCATCTACTCGCTGTTCGAACAGGAAGATGCCGAGTTTCACTTCGAACCGGCCGAGGCTCCCAGCGCACAGATGGTGCTGATTTCGCTATCGGTCGATCACGTCTTGCTGCGCGGTGTGCATCGTCACGACGAGATGGCTCGCATCCGCGAAGTGTTTCCCGACGGACGTGTGGTGTTGGCGCGCGCCAGTTCCACCGCTCCAAAAGAGATTCTCGAACACCCGTTGGCGCGACGAATCCTCGATCTGCTCGACGGAAGACGCACGGTTGATGAGCTCGCGTTCAGCGTGCATGCCAGCCCATTCCCGGTGATGAAATTCTTGTACGAAGCATATCGACTCGGACTGGTGTCGATCGTTTCGCTCGAGGGACCTTCGCTGCCGCTCGTTACCGGCGAGGCTCCCGATGCCGAGCTGGCCAGCCTTTCCGGCCCGGCGCGAATCGCTGCCGCGCGCGAACGTCTCGACAAAGGCGACCCAGAAGCCGCGTTGACATTGCTCGCGGAAATCACCGTGGTGACAGACCCCGACGCAGGCCCGGTGCTGCGCGAAGCGGAAACCACCTTCCTCAAGAAGGTCTATCGCGACGAGTTCCCGCCCGAGGCCAAACCAGAGCTTTCCAAACCACTGAACGAATTGACCAGTGAGCCGTTGCGACCGGAAGAGTTCTTTCTGCTCTCTCGTCTGGATGGCAACTGGGCCGTGCGCGACATCGTCGAGATCGCGCCGATGCGCGAGGTCGAAACGATCCGTGTCTTGCGCCGCCTGGTGCGTCGCGGCGTGATCCGGATTCCGGTACTCGCCTCGGCAAAAGGCGCCTAGCCGATCGCGCCACGACGCGAGGCCTGCGGTCGGCAACCGTTCTTGATGCAGCGGCCGTTACACCAGGGTCGATCGCCGGTTCTGCGTCATCGGCATAGCACCCGTTTCACGCCACAGCCGAGGCGCTGGTTGAACCGGGCGCCGCTTCCGGGAAAATCGCAACTGCTTTCCGTCATCCCCCGGCGGCGCTCGGTGCTCGTAACGTGACAGCGGTACGGTTGCCAAGGAAGGAGGGCCGCCCATGTCACCGTTGACTGCACGCGACCTGATGAACCCGGAGGTCTTGGGAGTTCGTGATGACTGGCCGTTGAGCCGGTTGTGCGCGTTTCTCACCGATCACCAAATCCACGGCGCGCCCGTGGTAGATGGAAAAGGCCGATTCATCGGTGCGGTTTCGACCTCGGATGTGGCCGAAGAGTTCGCACAAGGGCGGGAATTGGACTGGCTGCAAACCAATCCGCTGCCGGAGGATGAACGGACCAGCGAGGGCTTCAGCGACTCTCAGCCGTCTGACGAGCTGACGCAGTTGTCGGTGCGGGGCGACGAGCCGCTGGTGCGCGACATCATGACCCCGACGCTCTTTACGGTCGATGAGAGCGCCCCGATCGAAGTACTCGCTGGCGCGATGCTGGCCGGACGCGTGCATCGCCTGTTTGTGGCTCGGGACGGGCGCGTCATCGGGATCGTTACCGCTCACGACCTGCTCAAGGCTCTGGTGCCGGCGATCTCGGTACATCACCCGCTGCCGCCGAGACACGAGATCTAGACCCCTTGGACCGACCGCCCGGCCGGCGGGGAAAGCAGTCCAGCCGAAGCTGAGTCATGATGCGCCGGCCATGGCTTGGGTCACTTCCGCCGGTTCTCAAAAGAGTCGCAGTCCGCAGGTCTCCTTGTTGAGAGCGTTGCCGCGTGCGGTCGCGTCGTTCTTTCAGCATCGCGGACCGTTTCTGGCGGCCGGTATTTCTTTCTACTTCCTTGTCGGCATGATCCCGTTGATCTTGCTGTTCGCGTCGGTAGCTGGCTTTTTGTACGCCGGCGAAACGGCGACCGATGCGTTGATCGCGCAGCTTTCCGGCCAAGTCCCCGTTTACCAGCGCGAGATCACGCAGCTCGTACACCGAATCGTCACCGCGCGAAGCGGGTCCGGCTTGGCGGGTGCCGGAGCCTTGTATTTGCTGAGCACTCAACTGTTCTCGGCACTGCGGATCGTCATGGACATGGTCTTCGGCGTGAAACGCGGCCGCGGTTTCGTACACGGGTTGTTGTGGGATGTGTTGATGATGCTGTTCCTCGGCGCCTTGCTGGTGGGGAACATCGCCGTTCATGCCGCGTTCCTGTGGGTCAAGGTCACCGTATTCAATGCAGCCAGCGTGCCGCCTACCTGGTTCCGTGCGGTATTCTTCCTGTTGGCTGTGAGTTTCAACGTCGCGTTGCTCTACGCGATCTATCGCTCGTTCCCGAGTCGCTCCGTCGATCATCGGGCCGCGCTGCGCGGCGCGCTGGTGGCCGGTGTGTTGTGGGAGCTGGCGAAGGCGCTGTTCCGCAACTACGTGCTGTCGGTTGGAACGATCGACGTGGTTTATGGCCCAATCGCGTTTTTCGTGGCGCTGAGTGTGTTCGCTTACTGGTCGGGAATCGTGACGATCCTCGGCGCCGAGGTCGCGAATGCGCTCGATCCTGAGTGATTCGTCGACGCTGCGCCCGGCTCACTGGATCCAAGAGTTGGAATCGCCTCAGTAGCCGACCGCAGCCCCGGAGCCCCGGCCGTCGACGGCGCCCAAACGCATTCCGGTCCCGCTCTCGATCATCACCGCAGTGGCGCGGGTCACGACCCCTTCCTTGGCTGCAAACAGGTGCCCGCGCGACTCGAGCAGTCGCCGCGTATCGGCCGAAAGACCCCACTGTTCCCACTGCACCTCGTCCGGCAACCACTGGTGATGCAAGCGCGGCGCATCGATCGCCGCTTGTAGATCCATGCCGTGGTCGATCAGGTTGACGATCGACTGTACGACGGTGCTGATGATCCGAGGCCCGCCCCGTGCGCCAATCACGAGCCAGAGAGAGTTTTCACGATCCAAAACGATGGTGGGCGCCATCGAGGAAAGCGGCCGCTTGTGGGCAGCGATCTCGTTCTTGCTTCCTTGGATCAGGCCGAACTGATTGGCCTGACCTGGAATGGCGGAAAAGTCATCCATCTCGTCATTCAGAAGCATCCCGGTACCGGCAATGGTGACATGGGAACCGAATGCATCGTTGAGTGTGTAGGTGTTGGAAACAGCATTCCCTTCCCTGTCGACGATCGAGAAATGCGTGGTGTCGTCCGGTTCTGCGCCAGGCGGGGCGCCAGCTCGTACGTCGAGGCTGCGCGATGCTCTCTCGGGGTCGATCGTCGCGCGCCGCGCCGCGGCATATCGCTTGTCGATCAGACCAGCCAGCGGCACCGGAATGAAGTCGGTATCGGCCATAAGCTCAGACCGATCGGCGAACGCTCGCCGCATGCTTTCGATCAACAGATGCGAGCTTGCGGCAGAGTTCCAACCGAGCTCGGTGAGGTCATACCCTTCGAGCATGTTCAGGATCGAAAGCACGATCGCTCCACCGGATGAGGGCGGTGGCATGGTGAGGATCGTGCGCCCACGGTAACTCCCGACCAGCGGCTCCCGCTCTTTCGGCTGATAACGCGCCAAATCGTCGAGGGTGATCAGGCCGCCGTTGGCTTTGATATCGGCCACGATCCGTCGCGCCGTTTCGCCTCGATAGAAATCCGCAACACCGCCGCGCGCCACGCGGGACAAGGTCACCGCGAGTTCGGGTTGCCTGAAGCGTTCCCCTTCGCGATACGGGTTGTCGCCGCGCAGGAAGATGCGCCGGCTTTCCGGAAACCGTGCGAGTACCGCTTGTTCGTTGCGCAGCAGTTTGGCCAAGCGCACGTCGACCACGAACCCCTGCGCGGCCAGTCGCTGTGCCGGCGCAACCAGCTCCTTCCAACGCAGTTTGCCGGAACCGTACTTGCGCCAAGCCAGATGCAACCCGGCGACGGTCCCGGGAACTCCGGCCGAGCGATAGCCGTAACGCGGGCCGCGGTCATCCTTCATCGGTGTCCCATCAGCGTCGAGGAACATCGTGCGCGAGGCTGCGGCGGGAGCGGTTTCGCGATAATCGATCGCCGTCGCGCGGCCATCGGCTAGCCGCAGCAGCATGAAACCGCCGCCGCCGATGTTTCCGGCTTCAGGGAATGTCACCGCCATCGCAAACGCGACCGCGACGGCGGCATCGACGGCATTGCCGCCGCGCCGCAGCACGTCGACACCAACTTGCGACGCCAGCGCACTCTGTGACGCCACCATGCCGTGAGGCCCGCGGCTTGGTGCTTGAGTTGCGGCGAAAGACGGCGCGGCTGGCGCCAACAGCAAAGCACAAACCATCAGCAACGAAAACAACCGCGAGCTCATCGTTTGCGCGTAACGACCAACAGCGCCGGCAGCAACGTTACCGCCGAGACGAACGAGGTACCGATTCCGAGACAGACCAACCACGCCGACGCTCGCAACCCTGGGTTGTCTGCGAAGAAGAGTGCCGCGAAACCGGCGATCGTGGTGATCGCGGTCATCACCAAACCGCGACCGGTGTGATGAATCACATCCTCGAGGTCACCGCTTGCGTCTTCCATGAAGCGATGAACCACGTGAATGCCGTTGTCGATCCCCATTCCAATCACCAGCGGCAGCATCGAAAGGCTGACCAGATTGAAATCGATCGAGAACAGTTGGACCAAACCGATCGAACCAGCCACACCGATCAGCAGTGGCAGCAACGTCAGCAGCGCCAACTTCAGGCTCCGGAACGTCAGCAGCAACACGATCAGCACTCCCCCCGTGCAGAGCAGCGTGGCGATCACGCCGCTTCTGAGTGCCACAGGTTTCAGGTCTTGGCTGATCACGCGGCCGCCCACCAAATCGGCCGCAACACCGGTCGAGGCGATGGCCGCCCGCATCGCCGGCACGATCTCTCCGGTCTTGACCCCCGGACGCAAATACGCCGACACGATTCCGGAGGTATGACCGGGTGCCTCTTCGATCATCATTTCGTGCAGCATCCCGCTCAACGGCCCGCGACGAGCCTCGGCAAGATCGATCGGTTGATCGCGTTCCAACATGCGGCGCACGCGCAAGGCGGCACGCCGCGCAACCTCGTCAACGGCGAATCCGGAGCGATCCTCGGCGGCAAGCAAGCTGCTTTCAACCGAAGCGGGATCGAGTCCCCGTTGTCGTAACCCGCGCAACGCCTCCAACGATCGTTGCTGTTGCGAGACTGGCGGGATCACGCGCGATGGACCGAGCACTGTCATCAAAAGCGGCTGATCGCCGTGTGTGAGCGCATGCAATGCAGACTCCACCTTGGAGCTGTTTTCGAGGATCTCCTGCTCGCTGTTGCCGGGAACCAGCGCGAGTATCGGCTGCAGCGCGGTGCCGGTGTGATCGGCGATCAGATTCTGCAGCTTGATGCTCGGCGCCGACTCGGGGCGGAAGCGGGAGAAATCCTCATCGAGTCTCAGACCCAATGTCGGCAGCAGCAGCAGCACCGATCCAACCACCCAGACCCAAATCACGAACTTCGGGCGACGCAGCACGAATCGCAGCAACGGCTCCAACCCAAAGCCGGAGAGCCCGCGAGGTTTTTCCGCGGTGCGCGTCACTCGCGCGATCAGCGCGGTTATCGACGGGACCAGAAACAGGCTAGCCGCCAAAGACAGCAACATGCCGGCCGCGCAGATGATCCCCAACTCGCGGATGCCGCGAAAGCTCGACACTGCCGCAGCGAGAAACGCCATCGACGTGGTGGTCGCGACGGCGAGGATTCCGATTCCGGTGTCGCCCAGTGCAATCGCGAACGCCTTGGCCATGTCTTTGCCGGCATGCACCTCTTCGAGATACCGGTTGTAGAGATGGATCGTCGGATCGATCGCCAGCCCACACAGTATCGCCACCGAACCTGCCGTGAAGATGTTGATGCCACCCACCGCAAGCGCCGTGAAGCCGAGCGACCAGGTCAGGCCGACCCACAGAGCGGTACCGGCGACGAGCAGTGCACTGACTCGCCGGAACGCAACCAGATACAGCGCCAGATTGGCAACGAACGAAATGAGCGAGACCCACTTCAAGTCGGAGGCCAAGAAGCTGCGGTAATCGGCCAAGATCGCCGGCGCACCGGTGATACCGATGTGCAACTGTTTGGCTTCCAGGCCGTTCGGAGGCGGCCCGGCGGCCACACTCCCCTGCAAGTCATTGGCGGTTAGCGCCACTTTGGCCGCTGCCGCGGTCTCGCTCAAGAGTTGTGTCGCGAACGCAATATCCTGTGACGGGCCGTTCGGGCGCAGGAGCAAGAGCACGAAGGTCTCGTCGCCACTGACCAGCATTCCGTCACGCACCGAGATCTTCAGACGACCGCGCAGTTCCGACAGGCGGCCCATCAGTGGAGGAGAAAAACTGAGTGGGTCTTCGCGGATCAAGCGTGCCAGTTGTGGGCCCAGCGGTGATCCGAGCCGGTCTCGATTGCTGGCGACCTGCGCTTGTATTCCTGTCTCGGAGAGTTTCGGAGCGAGCGCTTCGATTTCCTCCGGGCTCAGATAAAGCAGCAGCGCTTCAGCCTGCGGTCCTTCGAGAAATCCCCAGGGGTCTTCGCCGAACACGCCGAGCGCGCCCTTGAAGTTCTTGTTGCCGCGCAACCGCTCGCGAATATCGATCGCCAAGTCGAGTCGCTGCTCGAGATCGTCTTCCCCGCGACCCGAGATTGCGATGACGAGCGGCTCGGCGCCGCCGAAGTGTTGCATCAACGAACGCAGTCGCTCGGCCGCCGGCAAACCGCGCGGCAACAGATCGCCGACGTCGGTGGAGAGTTTCAATCCGGTCGCCCACCACCCTCCCAGCACGGTAAGGAGCAACGACACGATCAGGACAGACCGCGGATGAAATACCGAGAACCACGAGATGCCGACGAGCAACCGCTGCAGTGCGCGCCGCAGTACACCACCCTGATGCTGAGGATCACTCACCATCAACGCTCGAGCACGGCCACGGCGACCGCGTTGCCCCGATCGTGGCTCAACGACAGATGCCAACGCGCCTCCGTCCCCTGTCGTTTCAGCGCCTCACCGTGAAGCGACAACGTCGGCTTGCCGGACGGTTCGCGCACCACTTCGACATCGGTCCAGTGGATGCCGCCCGACCAACCGGTCCCGAGCGCTTTGAGTGCCGCCTCTTTGGCCGCGAAACGCGCCGCGACGTGCGGCACTTGGTCACGATGCAAGGCGCAGTAGCGACGTTCGTCCACTGTCAAGATGCGTTGCAAGAACCGCTCGCCGTGACGTTCGAGCACATCGCGGATGCGCCCCAACTCGACGATGTCGACACCGAGTCCAACGATCACGATGAGGGCGTCTCCTCGGACGAAAACAAGCGGGGCGAAGCATACACTACGGGTCGCGATTTGAAGTCAAGCTGCTGATTCAAGGAGACTTAACCGCTACCAAACGAGCCTGGGCACGAACTGGGCGTGCTATCATCGCAGCCCTCTTGGACCCGAGGAGCAGGACGCGTGCAGGCGGCTTGGGACATCTACCTCGAACGGCTCGGCCCACCGGGGATCCGGCTCACGCTGGCCGGCCTGCTCGACGCTGCCGCGGCGTCAGCTTTGGTCGGCGCCGCGATCGACACTGACGATCGCGTCCAGCGTGCCGAGGCGCTGGCCGACATGCTGGCGGTCGACCCAGAATTGGCGCCACAAGTCCTGGAACTGCTCGATCAGCGCGCCGAGGCCGAACGCAAATCATCGGGCGACGATGACGATGCGCGTGACAGGCTCGCCGATCTGATTCGTAGCCCCGACATCTCGGCCGCAGGTCTGCTGCATCGTCTGGCGCGCGCCGCCAGGCCGAGCATGCCGACCGCCGAGTTGCGCGCCGCAGCCGAGGTGATCGCCGCCGGCGCGCTGGGCCAGGACCTTGGAAGTCGCCCCAAGTACATGGCCAAGCTCGCCAGCGAGCGCGCCGGCGTTCGTGAGCTGGAGCAAGAACGCCGTGAGCTGGAGGCGCGCGTTCGCCAACTCGAGACGCAGTTGGCCCGCTCGATAGAGCGAGCGGCCGATTTGGAAGAGCGCGTCAACCGCTTGATGACGGAACGCCACGACGTCCATCTCTCCGAAAAGGACGCTCGTGAAGAGCGCCAACGGATGGAACGCGACGCCGCGCGCCTGCAAAAGCGCATCGAGGAACTCAACGAGCGTCGCGCGCGCGAGGGCACCGGTGAGATCACCACGGCGCTGCGCCGATTGACCGCCGAACAGCGCCGCGTCGGGGGAGGCCTCGACAAGCTGCGCAATCGCGAGATGAAGGACCGTGAACTGTTTCGCGAGGTGACGCGCCGTGTGACCAGCATCGGTGACGTGCTCGAAACACTGGTCCAGCAGCACGAGGCCGGACAGCGCGCCGCGGCCGTAGCCCAAGAAGCGATCCTTCGGCAGCTCGGTCAGTTGGCCAGCGCGCACGATGTGGAGCTGAGTGACGACGACAAGGATGCCGGCCGAGCAAGACGCGCCTCGCGCGAAGGACAGCCGCGCGTCGGGCTGTTCGTCGATGTGCAGAACATGTTCTATGGCGCTCGCGAGAAGGGGGCGCGGCTCGATTTCGAGGCGTTGCTCGAGATGTCGACGCAACAGCGGCAGTTGGTGCGGGCGGTCGCCTACGTAGTGGAAACCCGAGAGATCGATCAGCGCGGTTTCATTCATCTACTCGAGATGAAAGCGTACGAGGTCAAGCGCAAACCGCTCCGCATTCGACCCGATCGCACCATGAAGGGGAATTGGGACCTCGAGATCGCCATCGACGCGTTGCGTACCGCACCTTCCGTCGACGTGTTGGTGTTGGTTACCGGTGACGGCGACTTCGTTCCGCTGGTGCGCCAACTCAAGATGATGGGAAAGCGAGTCGAGGTCATCGCTTTCACCAAGAGCAGTGCACCCGATCTGCGAGAGGCTGCCGATCGGTTCTTCCCGGTCACACGACGCTTGCTGAGGCCGATCGATCCCCAGAAGCGTGAACGCGTCGCGCCTCGTCAGACCAGTTCCGCTCCGGTTCTCGAGTCGGCCCCCTCCGGCGACGATCACGCGGTCACTGGGGTCGAAGGCCCCGAAGTCGATGGCGCGACCGAAGCAAAGAGCGCGGCGCCCGCCACGCGCGAACGATGAGCTCGGGTCAACCGCCGCGACGCTATCGAGCAGGCGATTGGCTCGACGACCTCTGCCGGCAGTGCAAGGCCACGCGTCGCCACACCGTGCAGGTCGCCGATGGCGCCGGCAATGCGCTGCGTGTGATTTGCGATTTCTGTTCGAGCACGCACAACTACCGCGGTGGAGAACGACACGAACCGCGAAGCGTGACGCGTGCTGTGGGGGGCACGGCTCGCTCGATCGACGAGCCTCTGGTCAGTCAGCGAGAGAGGAGTTTTCCACCGATGAGCGCTGATGGCGTCGATTTGGAACTGATGCTTCGTCGTGTGATTCGCGAAGAGTCTGGCCTGACTGCAGTAACGCCGGCCGAAAAGTGGCGCGGAGGCGAATTGGTGCTGCGCCCAGGCAGGCCGGGGTTGCAAGACAAATCGCTTCCGATCGAAACGTTCTTCAACAAGGTCGTGATGCTGCGCAATCGGCTGCGCACGCTCGAGCAGCAGGTCAACGCTGCCGATCTACCGCAGGAGTTGAAGGTCAGGCTTCAGGGATACATCACCGGTTGCTACGGCTCCTTGACCAGCTTCAACGTGTTGTTCGCCGACGAGGACGACAAGTTCGTGGGCGCGGGAGGCGAATGAGCGGAAAGCAAGTGAGCGGGCGACTCGCCACGACTCTCGCTTTCGCTCTGATATGTTCTGACAGCGGTCTGCATGCAGCGGGGCCCACGCCATTCGAATCAGAGGTCCTGGCCGCGCTGAATACCGCTCGTCAGATGCCTGCAGCGCTCATTCCCGTACTTCAGGCGATGCTCCCCAACTTTCACGGCACGATGTTGATCCGTGAGGGCCGACCGTCGCTGGTAACGCTCGAAGGTGCTCCCGCCATCACAGCAGCGATCGAATACCTTCAGGCCGCGACTCCCTGCGGTGCGCTGCAGTGGAACGACACCTTGGCAGAGGCGGCCCACGATCACGCGGTCGATCAAGGCGTCAGCGGCGAGACCGGTCATGGCGGGTCGGATGGGTCGCTCACGGATCAGCGAGTCCGGCGCTACGGTGAGTGGCGGGATCGATTGGGTGAGAACATCACGTACGGCGCACAGACGCCCAACGACGTTGCGCTCGACACGATCATCGACGACGGCGTTACCGATCGCGGCCATCGCAACACGCTGATGGAATGTAGCTACCGTCTCGTCGGTGTGGCGTGCGGTGAGCATCCTCGGTTCCGCCGGATGTGCGTCATGGTCTTCGCCGCCGGGATGAACGAACGCCCAGCGCTGGTCGCGCCCCTGCCCAACCCATCGCCTGAAAAAGGGCGCTGACGATCAGTCGAAGTCGCGCGTCTTACGAGTGCGCTTGATCTCGCTGATGCGCTTTTTGTTTTCCATTCGCCGTTTGCGCTCGCCGAGCGGCACCTTCGTATCGAACCGCTTCGGTTGTTCCGTCAGCGCCTGACGCAACAACTCGGCGAAGCGCGCGATCGCGTCCTCTTTGTTCTTGAGCTGACTGCGCCCCGCCTGACACGTCACGCGCAGCACGCCGAGCTTGTTGATTCGGGTGGCCAGCCGCCGGCGTATCAATCCTTTCTGATGGTCGTCCAGCGCAGAACTCGCATCGACATCGAACAACAGCGTCGCGCGTGTGTTGACCTTGTTGACGTTTTGCCCGCCCGGTCCTTGGGAACGGGCGAACTCGAAGGTCAGCTCGGCTTCATCGATGTTCAATCCCGGGCGAATTTCGATCATCGCGTCACCGGGTTGGGCGTGAAGTCGACGGCCAGGAGCGCCGAACGTTCCGCACCCGGCGACTTGTCGGCACTGTCGACCTGCAAGAGCAGTTCGAGAGTTCCGTCTTGATCCAGATCGACGGCCGCGATGAATTGCGCCTGGCCCCACTCTTTCGGCACGATCGAAACAGCAGCCGGTTTGTCGTTCCAGGGAAGAGACGATCGGCGCGCGTTCGCCGAGGTGTACAGATACAAGTCCCGCTCTCCCACCGCGACCAGGTCGGCGCTGCCGTCGCCATCGTAGTCGTGCGTGTCATCCAGCAGTTCCCCTTTCTCGACCTCGTCACCCGGCTCCCACGTCAACGGCTTGCGCGCAAAACTCCCTCCGGCGATCGCTGGATAGACGGCGATCATCGGCTTGGGCTTGAGACGGCCTGTCGATCCTCCCAACACCAGATCGGCGGTGCTATCGCCCGTGAGATCGCGCGCGACCAAACTCGCCGTCGCCCAATTGATCAGCGGCGTTTTCAGACTGAATGAAAGGGGTGTGCCTCGCCCGGTGCTGTCGCAACTCAACGAGGCAACGTTGATCCAGTGCTCGCCGAAGATCTCCAGCTTCCGTCCCGGCAACGAGGTGAACGCGATCCGTGGCGTCGGCCCTTCCAAGATCGCGCTGCTTTGAGGCGCTAGCTCGGTCGGGTTGCGAAGGTAGATTTCGCAGACGCGAGGTGGGCCTGCCGCCAACTCGACTTGACTCAAGCGCACACGTCCATCGCGCATTCCAATCGGCCGCGTGAAGCGTCGCTGGGCTGCGGATTCGTGAGCGATCAGCGAGCGGTTCCACGCCACCACCGTGTCGCCGAGAACCTGAACGGCGCCCGGCAGTTCGATCGACCAAAGCGGGAGGAATTGATCGTCGCTGGCCCGATACGCGCGCAGACCGTCGAAGGTGACTTGAAGCAGATCGGGCGAACCGTCGCGATCGAGATCGGGACGATCGTCCATCGATTGGGGTCCGAGGTCATCGTCGGTCAAGAGGCGCCGCCAGGTGGGTGCGGTACCGTCGTCTCTCCACTCCGATCGATCGATCGCACCATCGAGTCCGACCAGCACAGACACCGTGCCGGCAGCCTGTGGCTCGATTGCGACACCGCGAACGGGGCGATCGATCCGCGCCCACTCGATGATTCGGGGTGTCGGTCTGCCGGGACAGATCCAACTCAACGTCGTGGTCTCGGCTTGCGTCGCTCGTTCCGCAATCAGCACGCAGCCAGCAGCAGGACCGTGATCGACACGCGACGCTTGGAGAATCATCGGCGCGGGGCGCTCGATGACCGTGGTGGTGCCGCTCGCCAACGCGGCCGCTGCCAGCAACGTGATCACGGCGGTACTCCGACCCGCCTCACCATCAGTCGCGCGGGAATCACAGGGTCGCTATCCGGATCGTCTTGGCTGCGATCACGCTTGACGGACGGATCGTCGGCGATCGCGATCACATCCAAAGGCGCGGTGCCGTCGAGATCGAGATACCAAACCGAATCATCACCGCGAGGTGGTGCATCGAACGGAATCCTGAGGCTCGGCTCTTTGGAGAACGAGCCATCGGCCTGGCCCGCATAGACCTGCAGCTCATCGTCGGTGCAAACCGTCATGTCGAGCCGGCCGTCGCCGTCGAGATCGTCAGGAAAATCGAGGAAGCGCGCGAACGACACTCTTCTGAGGTCGAACCGGATGTTGATCTCGGGAACGGCGCCGGCGAGTTCTCGAAAGCCGCTGGCGACCCCACGGAACACCAGCGGGGTGACAGAGGTTTTCAGCGTGCCGCTCATCGCCGCACGCACGATTCCAAACGTGCCGATGTCGAGTGTGAGCGTCACGTAGTCGAGGCGACCGTCCGCATCCAGATCGCGGAAAGCGCTGCGCCCTCCCCCGGCATTCGGCAGCGGCATCGGAAAACCGCGGACTGTGGCGCGACGCATGCTGTCTGTTCCGAACCGGCCGTCGGGCAGAAGCGGCACGAACTCGAGCGCTCGCGGCTGACCGCGCAACCACTTGACCGCCTCTTTGATTCCATCGGCTTCGACATCGGCTGCCGTGATCACCGCGTCGAGCGTGCCGTCGCCATCGCTGTCCACGACATCCTCGAGGCGGCGCACCAACTGCTGCGCTCGCTCGGCTGGATCGACTCGAAGCAACGGGCCGACGTTCCAGATCTGTGCGCTTGCGTACTGTCCATCACCCAAGCCGCGCCGCAGTGCGATTCTCGTTGCCGCGCCTCGAGGATCCTCGCTGCCGGTTTCGAGCAGGTCGAGCGTGCCGTCGCGATCGACATCGACGGCACGTGGAATCGGGTCCACGAGAGTGCCCAGCGATCCGGAACGAACAACGCGCAGCGGTGACTCCCAAGCGCGCACCTTCGCGTCCGCTGCAACCGCAGTGATTCCCTTGGCGGTCGACAGCACCATCCACGGACCGCCTTCGGCCTGCACCATCGGGACCGTACGTAGCGGCGCGTCGGCACTGCGAAACACCGTGTTCTGGGAATGAATGCTCTGCACGCTCAACACGGCCCGGCCAGTCGAGTCCCGCTCCAACGCGAGTTTGGCCGCGCCGGTCTTGGTGAGCACCAAGACCGGCGCCGCTCGGCCCACGCCGGCCAACCCCAGCAACTCGGAACCGACGACCAGCGGTTCGGCGACCGGCGATAACGCGTCGCCGGTCAAACGAAACGCGCGCAGTTCACGCCGCTCCTTGAGCGCAGGGACCACCTCGATATCGATCGTGCCGGGCGTGGCGCTCACGGTTCGCGAGGTGGTACCCCAACTGGGCCAGTACATGAGTGCGACGATCTCGGCGCTGCCGTCGCCATCCAGATCACCGGCCGCCACCGACACCGGGGCAACCGGAAGCGCTACCGACGCAGCGGCGACGAGCGCGCTCAGCGCCAAGAACATCGAGGACTAGTTCAGAACGCAGACGGCGTTTTTGGTTCCAAACGGATTCGGCACCACCAACTCCGCGCTCTCATCGGTGATCCAAACACCGTCGACGACGAAACGATATTGATACCGCTTCTGTGTCGGAAGGCGCAGGGTCACCGCCCAGAGTCCATCCTTGCGCTTCTTCATCTGTGTCTTGTCGGCGCTCCACTCATTGAAATCGCCGACCAGGTAAACCGATTCGGTCCCTTCCGGCACCGAGGTTTCGAACGTGACCGACATGATCTCATCGGTACCTTTGACCGCTTTCTTCTTGAGCATGTTCGTAGATCTCCCCCGAGCGGCTTCCTACCGCCCGTGCGCCGGAAGGCTAGCTCAGAGGAGAAGCGGATGCCAAACGACTGTTGTCACCCGCGCGCCGGTTCGACGACTCTCTACTGTGCGAGGCCCAGATGTTTGCCGGGCCGACCAGCAAAACCACCGGCCGGTGCCGGAAGCGCATCGACGAGATGCGGGCCGGGAGTTCCGCGGGGCGGACCGGGTTTCTTGACCCCGAAGAACGGCAGTATCTCCAGAGGCTCGTGGCCGTCGGGACAGACCCCAAGAACGCACGCCCTGACCGGTCCGAAGAGCGGCCCGGGCTTGAGCGGTCTGCGGCCATCCAGGCAGATTCCGTTGATGCAAACCTGGTTCACGCCGACCGCATCGACCGGTTCTGAGGGCCCGACGGCGCAGTAGTCCCGGTTGATCAAACGTCTTGGATTGCCGGGACCGGGTGTCGCTCGTTGCCGGCCCGCCTCGAGTTCTCGCACCATCGCATCGACGCGCTCGATCCAAGCGGTGTCGGGTTGCAACTCCACCACCTTGAGCGTTCCGACGATGCTGACCTTGGCGATCGCTGGTAGGTCTTTGTTGGTGATCACCAGCGGCCTCTCGCCGGCCCGAAGCAATCCGGGTGTCACGAGAAGAACCGTCGCGCAAACCAGTCTCGACCAGTTGGGGCTCATGCCCTCAAAAGTACCGCGAACGGGCTACAGCGACGGGCCATTCTTCTGAATGTCCAACTTCGGAGGTTTGGCCTTCGGCTTCTTCGGCTTGGGCGGGATCTTGACCGGAGGATCGGTCGGGTCTTTTGGCGGAGTCGCCGGTGAGGTGTCGGGCGGTTTTACCGCGACATTCGCGGCGGTCGAGGGCACGTGTTTGGATCCCAGGCTACTGACTTGGATCCGCCCTTTCTGGTTGAAGGGGTTGCACCCCTTGGGCTTGCAATCGCCGTAGACGCAAAGGCAGAGGTTGGCGGTTTGGCCGGTGGCGAATGGCCCCCGCCGATTGGCGTAAGCCCGTTCCTTGGCGTCGACCGTCCCATCACCGTTGGTGTCGGCGTTGGCTGCGGCTGCAGCGATCGCGGCGTTGGTCGCGGTCCCTGGTTCGCGCTCCTCGAGCCTCTGGTTGGCGCGGGCCAAGGCTGCTAGGTCGAGGCGGCCCGGCTCGTTGTCGACCGATTGAGCGGGGTCCGTGGCGGGCTCGGCCGCAGTTCCTAGCGGCACCGCCGGTTCGGTCTCGACGGCCGCCGGGGGGGCCGGGGCTATCGGATGGGTCGACCCGATCACCCCCACCGGTTTGAGCTTCGAAAGATCCGAATTGGTGATCACGATCGGCTGGCCTGGGACCGGTTTCGGCCGTTTGGCGAGGTCTGCATTGGTGATGACGATCGGCTTGTCGTCGGGACTGGCGGGTGTCTCCGCCCACGCCAGGGCGGAACCGAAACAACAAGTCAGGATGAGGATCGATCGTGGGGTCATGCCCCAAAGATAGGGTCCGATCCGCAGGCTTGCATCGCCTTCCACAGGGCTTCGAACTCGAGTCTCGCGGGGGGCGATCCGAGCCGCTCTTCGGCCAATCGATAGCCCAACCCCACGACCGCCTCCAGTTCCCCAGGATGCCGGGCGAGCAGGATGTCTACGTGTGCCAGAAACGGCGCCGCCGAATCGTGACCGTAGAAGTGATGCAGGATACCTGTCTGCTCGTTGAACCAGGGCTGTATTTGCGCCGGCCGATCGGCGAGGTAGGCGCAACTGATCGTGCAGCAGGTCAACTCCTGCCACAGCAAGAGACGTTGAGCGGGAACCTCGGTGTCGAACGGAATCAAGCGGTAGTCGATGCCGTGATCGATCGCCAGACCGCCTGCTTGGAGTGCGTGCAGTAACTCGTGCAGCAGGTTGGGAACTCCTTCGACTTCGACGATCCAGGGAAGATCACCGGGATCACCGGCGCGATGAGGGCGGATCAAATTGTCGGCTTCCGTTCCGATCACGACATCGGCACCGTCGCTTGCGAACAGACTCACGAGGCGGGCCAGTAGCGGGTCGAATCGGTCGGGATGTCCGGGAGAAATGAAGAGCATCGCGAGGCAGCCTACTCGAACTGGCCGGGACTGCGCCGCCGACGGTATCGTCCCCACCCATGAGCGAACCTGCGATCGACCGACCCGTGATCGAGACCTTGGCAACCGGAGACGAGGTCGTGGCGGGGGACGTGACCGATACCAACAGCGCGTTCGTTTCACAGTTGTTGACGCGTCGCGGCTTGTTGGTGTCGCGACATACGGCGCTTCCCGATGATCACGCGGCGCTCTTGGTCGAGATGCAGGCGATCGCGACACGCGCCGACCTGTGCATTTGCAGTGGGGGCCTCGGGCCGACTGAAGACGATCTAACCGCCGATGTTGCCGCCGCGATGTGCGGGCGCGAGGTCGCGATCGACGAGACCGCCGTCGCGCGGATGCGCGCGCGCTTTCGCGCCGCCAACTATCGCTTCTCGGAAAACAATCGCCGCAGCGCCCGAGTTCCGGCGCAGTCCGATGTGTATCAGAACGAGGTCGGCACGGCACCCGCGTTTGCGTTGACGCACGGACGTTGCCGGTTCTTTTTCCTGCCGGGTGTGCCGCGCGAATTTCGATTCTTTGTCGACGACGTCGTGCTGCCCTGGTGTGACGTACGGTGGCAAGGCGGATTTGCGGTGGTCACGCAACTCAAGACGCTCGGTTGGGGCGAGTCCCACCTGGCGGAGTTGTTCGCCGACTACCCGATCAAGTACCCACGGGTCAAAGTCGGCTATCGGGCTCACTCACCCGAGGTTTGGTTGAAACTCACCGCGGAAGCACGCGACAGCGCGGCCGCGCGCGCGACGCTGGCACCCGCCGCGGCCGAAGCCACACGACGGCTCGGTGCGTCGATTTTCGGCCGCGATGACGACACACTCGACGGGACCGTGCATCGCTTGCTGTTGGACGCAAAACAGTCGCTGGTGACGGCCGAGTCTTGTACGGGAGGGCGGATCGCGGCGTTGCTCACACAGCACGCTGGATCATCGGGATATCTCTTGGGTGGGCTGGTGACCTACAGCAATGCCATGAAGTCGACCTGGCTGGGCGTCGATCCACTGTTGATCGAAGCGCAGGGCGCGGTCAGTCGAGCGGTGGCAGAAGCAATGGCGCGCGGTGCGTTGCAGCGCACCGGCGCGACGCTTGCGCTGGCGGTGACGGGAATTGCTGGGCCCGGCGGAGCGACCTCCACGAAACCACTGGGGCTGGTCTACCTCGCGCTCGCGGCCCACACCGGGTTGGGAACGCTGACGGTCGAGCGGCGGTTTCGCGGCGATCGCGATCGCGTACAACGAGCTGCTTCGCTCACCGCCCTGGAGATGCTGCGCCGCCATCTGATGGGACTGGATCCGCTGACGGATGGCGCGTCTTAACAGCGGCGGGGAGCGCAGGGTTTCCTGGACGAAACAGGGGCGATCAGGGTTTGCGTCCTTCGGCCCAACAGATCGCAAACCAAAGCGCCGCTCCGGGGCGATGCAACAGCGACGACAACCCTTGCAGCCCTCGCGCAAAACAAGCGTCGTCGATCTGGCCGGTGGCCAAGATCGAGGAGCGCGCACCGCGCAGGATCGCCGCCATGTTCTCGATCAGTAGTGCGAAGTCGGGATGGCCGTGGCATGCGCCAAACCAGATCCAGCTGCTTCGTACCGGCACTGCGCCGGCGTCGTGGATCAGCGCGGTGAGCTTGCGGCCGATGTGCGGATCGTTGCCGTGTCGCAGATACGACGCGATGTAGGCGCGCCAGACTTCCATCGTGCCGGCCGGTTCCGGCCACAGGCGCAACACGTCGTGATCGTCGTCGGCCAGAACGATCCGGCCACCCGGCTTGAGGGCCCTGAGCATGGCGCGCACCACGGCGGCGGGGTCGGCCACATGCTCGAGCAGGAATCGCGCATGCGCCAAATCGAACGTTCCCCACTCCTCGTCGCTCAACGGAAGATCAGGAGCCTCGCCTTGACGCAGTGAGATCCAGTGCGAGTCGTCAGCGGCAGCAGCCAAGCGCTGAGCCTCGGCCAGTTGCTTCGGGTCCCGCTCGACCCCGACCGCCGCGGCAAGCGTCGCGCGCGCCAACGCTCGCGTGAACTGAGCCAATCCGCATCCGACATCGAGGGCACGCTCCATCGACCGTGGGGCGATCTCGCGCAAGCAGCTTTGGTTGATCAGTGCATTCAGCCGCGCCAGACGCTCTTGTTCCGGCGGCGTACTGCCATGGACGTAGATCGAGTCGGAGGACACGGCTGGATTCTAGTCGCCCCCCGCCGGGTACAGCACGTCGCGAAGCAGATTTGCGAGTAGCGCGTTGAAACGCGGCGGATCCTCGAGCATCGGGTAGTGCCCCACCCCGTTCATCAATGTCACCTTGAACTGGGGGGCGAACCGTCGATTTCCGGGAAGATCGGTGGGGTGGTTATCGGCGTTGATCGCGTGAATCGGAATCCGCAGCTGCGCGAATGCCGCGGCGGCATCGTAGCCCCAACAGTCGGCAATCGATTCGATCGCGATCGTGGGGTCGGCATTGCGGGCCAGCGCCACCACGCGCTCGATCACTGCAGGCGGTGTGCTGTCGGCGAACAGCCAGGCACGTGTGAACAACTCTACCGAGCGCGCGTAGTCCCTGCGCCACGGCAGAAGGTCGGATTCGATACGGGCCGGGCTCCGACGCGACGCTACGTCGAGCAGGCTGTCGACTGGCACGAGCCCCAACACTCGGGTGCCGAGCGCGAGCGCCGCCTCGAGTGCGACATAGGCGCCCATCGAGTGGCCAATGAGCACGAGTCGAGGCGACGGCACCAACTCGACCACCGCGCGGAGATCGTCGGCATACGCCGCGATGCTCCAGGTCTTGCGATTCCGTCCCGACTCACCGTGGCCGGCGAGGTCGAAGGCCACAACGGTATGGTGCTCTGAAAAAGCGGCGAGCGTTTCGCGCCAAAACGAACGCTCGCCGTTCCAGCAATGCACGAACACCAGCGCCACGTCACCACAACCGCCCAGCTCGAACCGGATCGGCGTCCCGTCCGTGGAGATCGCGGTGCGCGGCGTCGGCAATCGTCCCTACGCCTTCAATCCTGCCAACAGCTTCTCCACGGTCGCCTTGGCATCTCCGTACAGCATTCGTGTGTTCGGTTTGAAGAACAGTGGATTCTCGATCCCTGCATAGCCGGCGCCTCGTCCGCGTTTGAAGACGATGCACGCCTCCGCTTCCCACGCATGCAGCACCGGCATCCCGGCGATCGGTGAGGAGGGATCGTCCAACGCGCTGGGGTTGACGATGTCGTTGGCGCCGATCACCAGGACCACGTCGGTCTTGGGGAAGTCTTCGTTGATTTCGTCCATCTCCAAGACGATGTCGTACGAGACGTTGGCCTCGGCCAACAACACGTTCATGTGGCCCGGCAAGCGTCCGGCAACCGGATGGATGGCAAATCGAACCTGCTTGTTCTGCTTGCGCAACAGATCGACCACCTCGCGCAACGGATGTTGCGCCTGCGCCACCGCCATCCCGTAACCCGGCACGATGATCACGCTGCGTGCTTCGCGAAGTTGTTCCACCACGTCCTCAGTGGTGGTGGCCACCGGATCGCCGGCCATCACCGCTCCGCCGGCCGGCGCAGCCCCTTCCTCCGCGCCGAATCCACCCAGGATCACCGAGACGAACGAACGATTCATGGCGCGACACATGATGTAGCTGAGGATCGCACCCGACGAACCGACCAGTGCGCCGGTGATGATCAACAAGTCGTTGGAGAGCATGAAACCGGCCGCCGACGCCGCCCAACCCGAGTAGCTGTTGAGCATCGACACCACCACCGGCATGTCGGCACCGCCGATCGCCATCACCATATGGACACCGAACACGCCTGAGATCGCCGTCATGATCAGCAATTCGGGCAGCGCCTCATGACCGTGTTGGACATAGCGCACACCCAACCAGATGCAAGCCAGGAACATCAGCAGATTGACCAAGTGACGCGCCGGAATCAGCAGTGGTTTGCTGCGGATCACACCCTGCAGCTTCCCCCAGGCGATGATCGATCCGGTGAAAGTCAAGGAACCGATGCAAACCCCGATGTAGGTTTCGATGTCGTGGATCGTCTTTTCCGAGCCGAGCAACTCGGCTGCCGGAAGAATGTGATTCGACACGCCCACGAGCACGGCCGCCAAGCCGACGAAACTGTGCAAGATGGCGACCAGTTGCGGCATGGCCGTCATCGCCACGCGCGCCGCGAGCACGGCGCCGATGATCGATCCACCAATGAGCCCGATCAGCAGGAGTGCATCGTCGTGAAGGTGATGCGTGAAAGCGGTCGCCAAGACCGCCATGATCATGCCGACGGTGCCGAACAAGTTGCCGCGTCGCGCCGTCTCCTGATGGGACAAGCCCTTGAGGCTCAGGATGAACAACGCGGCGGCGCCAATGTAAGCGACGGTGAGCAGCGGAGAGGCGTTCATCGGCGGAACATCTTCAGCATGCGCTGGGTGACGAGGAATCCACCGGCAATGTTGATCATCGCCACGAAGATGGCGATCGCACCCAACAGGGTGGCCGGGGAACCTTTGGGTCCGGAGATCTGCAGCATCCCGCCAAGCACGATGATGCCGCTGATCGCGTTGGTGACGCTCATCAACGGGGTGTGCAACGCGGGGGTGACACTCCAGATCACTTGATACCCGATGAAACAAGCCAAGACGAAGACCGTGAAGTGTGTCAGAAACACGGGCGGCGCTCCGATTCCAATTCCCAACAGGACGGCTCCGGCAAAGGCGACCATCCACCACGCTTTGCTCGACTTCTTTCCTTCGGCGGCAGGTACCGGCGGCCCGTGATGGCTGCCATACACCTGCTTCTTCGGCCCCGCCGCCGCAGCCGCGGGAGTTGCTTCATCAGGCTTCGGTGGAGGCCACTGCAGGACTCCGTCTTTGAGCACCGTCATCGGTCGCAGGATGTCGTTGTCGTCGGCCAGCGCGAACTTCTCGGCGCCGCCGGCTTCATCCAACAGATGCACGACATTGGTGGCGTACAACTGCGAGGCTTGCGTTGCGAGCCGCGAAACCAGGTCGGTGTAGCCGACGATCGTCACGCCTGCATGCACGATCGCTTGACCCGGTTGTGTGACCTCGCAGTTCCCTCCTTGCTCCGCGGCCAAATCGACCACAACCGAACCGCGCCGCATGCTCTCCACCATCGCCTTGGTGATGAGGATCGGAGCACGCTTTCCTGGAATCAGCGCGGTCGTGATGATGATGTCGACATCCTTGGCTTGCGCCGCGAACAGCGCCATCTCGGCGGCGATGAACTCGGGACTCATCTCTTTGGCGTAACCGCCTTGGCCGCTTCCGTCCTCGGCGAGCTGAACCTCGAGAAACTCGGCGCCCATCGAAGAGATCTGTTCTTTCACGACGGGGCGCGTATCGAACGCGCGCACGATCGCACCGAGCGCGCGCGCCGTGCCGACCGCGGCCAATCCCGCGACACCGGCGCCAATCACCAGAACTTTGGCCGGCGCGATCTTCCCGGCTGCGGTGCTTTGACCGCCCAGTGGCCGCGGCAACGCTTGAGTCGCCTCGATCACGGCGCGATAACCCGAGAGGTTACCCATCGACGACAACGCATCGACCTTCTGTGCGCGCGTGGTGCGCGGCACTTGGTCCATTGCGATCACGCTCACCTTGCGGGCCGCCAGTTTGTCGAGCAGTTCCTTGTTTTGCGCGGGGTATAGGTAGCTGATCAGCGTCGCACCGGCGGTCAACGACGAGATTTCCAGCTCGGTGGGCGGACGGACCTTGGCAACGACGGCGCTGGCCCAGACCTCAGCAGCACTACCGATCGTGGCGCCTGCCGCGCGATAGGCTTCGTCATCGTACCCGGCCGCGGCACCTGCACCGCTCTCGATCACGACGCTGTAGCCGAATTTGGCCAGGCGTTTGACCGAGTCGGGCGTAGCAGCTACCCGCTTCTCGCCCGTGAACAGTTCCTTCGGGACTCCAACCCTCATCACACCCTCTCGATCAATGAGCGGAGCGACGTCTCAGGACGGGCTCCGAAATGCGCGATCACCTCCGCTGCGGCGATCGCGCCGATCCGGCCACTCGCGGCCAGATCTCGTCCGTGCGTGAAGCCGTATAGAAACCCTGCTGCATACAGATCGCCGGCGCCGGTGGTGTCGACTACCTTGACCCCCGGCACCGCGTCGACGAC
Source organism: Acidobacteriota bacterium (assembly GCA_046331425.1). Taxonomy (GTDB): domain Bacteria; phylum Acidobacteriota; class Polarisedimenticolia; order J045; family J045; genus JANNUT01. Next base: position 306,507 of record JAXLQU010000001.1, on the reverse strand, counting down.
ATGCAGTTCATCACCGCGCAGAACCACACTCCCCTTCTCGCTGCGAGTCAGCACCGCCACCTCGCAATGCCCGCGCACCTGTTGCAAGGCTTGATCGAAGTCGGCGACCTGATAAAGCGAGCAGATCTCATGTTCGTTGGCAAACAGGATGTCGACATGCCCGTGCACCAGATCCAAGAACGCGGCGCGGTGACGCTCGACACAGAATGAGTCGGAGAGCGTGAGCGCGACACGTCGCTTTGCATCGTGGGCGATGCGCGCCGCCTTGATGAAGGCCCGTTGCGCCGCGGGCGGGTCGAAAAGATACCCCTCGAGATACGTGACTTGGGCTCGCGCGATCTGTTCGGCCGCGATGTCATCGGCCCCGAGCTCTACCGACACACCAAGAAACGTCTGCATGGTACGCTGGCCATCGGGCGTCACCAGCACGAAACAGCGAGCCGTGGATGGGCCATGAGTTGCCGGCGGCGTATCGAACTCGACGCCCAACGAGCGCAGGTCGTGCCGAAAGACGTCGCCGAGTTGGTCGGTCTGCACTTTCCCGATGTAAGCGGCAGTGCCGCCGAGCGAGGCGATTCCCGCGATGGTGTTGGCGGCTGAGCCGCCGGAACACTCCACCGCCGGCCCAATTCGCTGATACAGGTCACGAGCCTCGTGCGCGTCGATCAAGCGCATCGAGCCCTTGGTCAACCCGAGTCGGATCAGTTCCGCTTCTTCCGTATGGGAAAGCACATCGACGATGGCGTTTCCGATTCCTACAACATCCAGTTCTGGTTTTTGCATCGCGGGAGGATACCCGAGGGGCGGCCGGTTCGGCCGCTCGAACCACGTGACGCACGTCAGATGTGGCGCAGCCAGCTATGGGCTTGTTCCAAATCTTCTATCAGCGGCCAGGGCGGCAGCGAACGCAAGACCTCGCGCCCGTAAGGCCTGGTCCGCACGCGCACATCGAGCAGCGCCAACAGCCCGCGATCGGTCTTGGTCCGAATCAGCCGCCCCAGGGCCTGCCTCAGATCGAGAATCGCCTCGGGCAATTGGTCCTCTCGAAACGGATCGCCGCCGCGCCGCCGCACGAGGTCGGCCCGCGCCGCCACCAGCGGGTCGTCGGGAACGGCAAACGGCAACTTGTCGACGATCACCAGGCTCAGCGCCTCGCCCGGGACATCGATCCCCTGCCGAAACGACGCCGTACCCAACAGCACCGAATGTGTGTCGCTACGGAACTTCTCGACCAGTTGCTCGCGCGGCGCTTCCCCTTGCACCAAGACGGTGTACGGCAACGAGTGCGGCAATCGCTCGGCCGCGTACTTCAGCGCCCGGTGCGACGCGAACAACACGAGCGCGCGCCCGCGGCTCAGTCCAATCAAGCTCTCGATCTCGCGCAAGGCTCGCTCGGGATACTCGCGCTCGCGCGGATCGGGGAAGTGACGGGGCACATACAGTGCCGCCTGCGTCTTGTGATCGAACGGTGATGGCACGATGAGCGCTTCGGCCTGAGGCATTCCCAAGGCGCGCGCCGATCGTTCGACCCGGCCACTCACCGCCAACGTTGCCGATGTTGCCACCACCGCATCGAAGTGCTTGGCGAACAGCTCACCCAATCGAGGGCCGATCTCCACCGGCCAACTCGCCAACACGGCACCGTCACGCCCCTGCGGTTCGATCGTGAGGACCTGGCCGGCGGCAACCGGTTGCAGCAGTGCATCGAGTGCGCTCAACGCGGTGACGCAGCGCGCTGCCACCAGTGTCCGCTCCTCGCCGCGTGGGCCGGCGCCGGCGCTGCAGGCATCCGCCAGCTCCAACAGCGCCTGGCGCAATCGCTCTTCCAGCGGCGCGAGTTGAGCGCGATGACTCTCGTAAACGAAGCTGGTGCGCGCTTGATATCCCGCAGGCCGGATCGCGATGAAGAACTCGCGCGCCACTCGTTCGAGCGTGGTTGCCGGCAGCGTATCGGCCGCGCTGAAGGCCAGTTCTTTCGCGCCGTCCCGACCGAGTTCGACCAGCATCCGCGAGGACAAGCGGATCCCGAAATGCTGGGCTGCGATCTCCGCGGCCAAATGCGCTTCATCGATGATCAAGTGCCGGAAGTCGGGGAGCACCGCTCCTTCCCCGCTCTGTCGCAGCGCCAAGTCGGCGAACAAGAGTGCGTGATTGACCACCAGCACCTGCGATTCACCGGCGCGCTGCCTCGCGGAATAGACGAAGCAACCGTCGTACTGTGCACAGTTGCGGCCCACGCAGATCTCGGCCCGTCCGTCCACCGACCGCCACAGCGGCGAGTTGTCCGACAACTGCTCCAGCTCGGCGCGATCACCGAATTCGGTGCGATGCGCCCACCTCTCCAGCGCGTGAAAGACTGGAATCTCGGCGGCCCACTCCAGGCGAGGGTCTTGCGATAGTTCCGCGAGCCGCTTCTTGCACAAGTAATTCTCACGCCCCTTCAAGAGCGAGAACCGCGCTGCGATATTGGTCGCTGCGATCGCTAGCGGCGCTTCGCGCTCGAACAGTTGCGCTTGCAGCGCCTTGGTGCCGGTGCTGACGATCACCGGCTCGCCCGACTGCAGCGCCGGAATCAGGTAGGCCAACGTCTTGCCGGTACCGGTCCCGGCCTCGACCACCAACTGCCCGTCGGTGGCGAAGGCACGCGCCACCGCATCGGCCATGCTGTCTTGGCCCGGCCGGTGTTCGTAGCGGTCGTGAACGTGCTTGAGGAGATTCATCACGGCGGCCAGAGCATACGCGGTGCTCGCTGCGCCAGCCGCCTCGACAACTCCCGGTACCGCAACGAACTCAGGCGCGCCGCCCCTTGTAGAGCGGGAACCCTGCGCACAGATCGATCACCGCCTGTTTGACCTTGGCGAGCTCGGCCTCGTCGGCACGATGGTGCAATGCTCGCGCGATCAGTTGGGCCATGATGCGCATCTCGGGTTCCTTCATGCCGCGAGTCGTCATCGCAGGAGTTCCGAGGCGCACGCCCGACGCCACCATCGGCGGGTTTGGATCGAACGGTATCGTGTTCTTGTTGACGGTGATGTTGACCCGGTCGAGCGTCTCCTCGGCATCCTTGCCGGTGATCCCTTCGCGGAAAACGTCGACCAAGAACAGATGCGTGTCGGTGCCTCCGCTCACGACGCGAAAACCCTCGGCTTCCATCGCTTGGGACATCGCCTGCGCGTTCTTGATCACCTGCTGCGAGTAGAGCTTGAACGCCGGCTGCAACGCTTCGTGAAACGCCACTGCCTTGGCCGCGATGATGTGCACCAACGGGCCGCCCTGAAGCCCCGGGAACACGGTGCGATTGATCTCTTTGATGAAGTCCTTCTTGCACAGCACGATGCCGCCGCGCGGCCCGCGCAGAGTCTTGTGAGTGGTCGAGGTCACGAAGTCGAAGAGTGGCGTGGGATTCGGATGCAACCCCGCGGCGACGAGCCCCGCTGGGTGCGCAATGTCGGCCATGGTCTTGGCGCCGACGTCATCGGCGATTGCTTTGATGCGGGCATAGTCGAAGTGGCGTGCGTAGGCGCTGGCTCCCGCGATGATCAACTTGGGTCGATGTTCGCGCGCCAACTCGGCCATCTCGTCGTAGTCGATGCGCTCGTCCTCACGTCGAACGTGATACGGGACGACCTTGAACAATTTGCCCGACAAGTTGAGCGGATGACCATGCGTGAGATGGCCGCCATGCGCGAGATCGAGTCCCAGGATCGTGTCGCCCGGTTCGAGCACGGAGAAGTAGACGCCTTGATTGGCTTGCGACCCGGAATGCGGTTGTACGTTGGCCGACTCGGCGCCGAACAACAGTTTGATTCGATCGCGCGCCAGCGTCTCGACCTGATCGACGAACTCGCATCCACCGTAGTAGCGCTTTTTGGGATACCCCTCGGCGTACTTGTTGGTGAAGATCGAACCGGCCGCCTCGAGCACCGCCTCGCTGACGAAGTTCTCGGAGGCGATCAACTCCAAGTGCGTCTCCTGGCGGTTGACTTCGGACTGGATCGCCGCAGCAATCTCTGGGTCTGTTGCCGTGATCGCCGCAATGCCGAGGGAAGCGGTGGTGCTCATTGTCGATGTCTCCTGGACCGTGACCTGTAGGCCGGTGATTCTCGCAGAGCGGCTGCTGGTTTTCCATGGTTCAGGTCGATCTAGAACGACAGCTTCTCGACCCTGCGGGTGTGCCGCCCCCCCTCGAATGCGGTGGCGATGAACGTGTCGACGATCGCTTCGGCCATTCCTACTCCGGTGCAACGCTCACCCAAGGCCACCACGTTCGCGTCGTTGTGCAAGCGTGCGAACCGCGCATCCCATTCCGACGTGCAGCGTGCGCAGCGAATGCCGTGCACGCGATTGGCCGCAATCGAGATACCGATTCCGCTGCCGCAGATCGCCACCCCGAGTGTTGCCCTGCCGCCCGCCACTGCCTCTCCGACAGCGCGTCCGTAGTCGGGATAGTCGACAGAGGCGGTCGAGCCGGTGCCCAGATCGAGCAGTTCATGTCCGGCTGCCTTCAATCGTTCGATGAGATGTTGCTTCAGATCAAAGCCTGCATGATCAGATCCGATCGCGATGCGCATCAGCGACTGCTCCTTCCCGGTGCCAACGATTGCCACAACTCTTCCGCGTGGCGGTCGGTCATGCCGGCGATGTGGTCGGCCAACAGTCGCGCGAACGCCGGTTGGCCGTGATAGTGAGCGGCGATCTCCTCGGCCTGGCGGCTCGGCGCCAGATCGCGCAGGAACGCCCGGCGCGAGAGCTCCTTCCAACGCAACAGCACGGAATCGTCGAGCAGCAGCGGATCGCGATAAAGCGCAACGAAGATCCCTTCCACCGTGCGGGCAGCGCGCGCATCGGCACGCCGCACATCGGAGCGCGTGAGCACGCGCAACTCGAGCAAATCACGCAACGCGTCCACCATCGCAGCGCCGGCGCGGCTGAGCGCTACCACTCCGCCCCCTTCGGCAAGCGACCGGCGTCATCGGCAAGGACGAGTCTTTTTTGCGAGGCCACGAGCACGTCGGTGATCGCCGCGTGCACCAGGGCGCGATGCAGCGCGGCGCGCTCGCGAAACTTCCCGCGCGGCCATCCCCCAGCCTTTTTCAGTCGCGCCACGACGCGCGCCGCATCGTCTACACGCAGCACATCTAGCAATTCCAAAAACCCCTCCGAGATCATGTCCTCGATGTCGTGCAGCGGGGTCATCGCCAACCACGCGGCTCGCACGCACTCGGCTTCCAAGGGCGGTGGTTCACCGGGACGCAGGCCGGCAGGGTCGATCCCCGCCGGCACCTCGACATCGCTCCCGGCGCGCAGTTTGAACAGTCCTTCGCGTGTGGCGTCGGTTAGGTTGAGCCCAGCGTGCGCGTAGCGAACCTCGAGCAGGTCGATCACACGCAGCGCTTGTGTCGAGGCGTCAAACCCCTGACTGGCCACTGCCAACGCTTTGGATTCGCGGGCCGAACCGCGTGTTCGGGCGGGTGGATTGGCCGGTTTGAGCCGTGCCGGTCCCCGGCTGAGCAGATCGTGCAAGGCGCGTGCACCCGCATTGCCGAAAGGAGGTTGTCCCAGTTCGTGGGCCAACGCGATCGCCTCGGCCAGGTCCTCGTTGAGGTTCAGGTGCCGCGCCAGCGTTCGCGCCGCTGCCGAGATTTCCAGCGTGTGGGTCAGTCGCGTTCGAACCTGCCGGCCCTCTCCAACGGCCAAGAGCTGTGTCTTGCCGGCCAACCGTCGAAATGCGCGGGCATGCAAAAGCCGGTCGCGGTCGCGTTCGAATGGGCCGCGCCAGGTCAATCGACGTCCTTGATCCTCGGCCGGATGCCGGCGGGTCGCTTGCTCAGGATCGGCAGCCCACCGCGATCGTCCTCGCGGCTCCGCTAGCGTTCGTTCGTCGACCGTCGCCATGGCCCGGATTGTAGGCCGTTTGACTCGTGGACTCCTGGGGACCCACCTTTCCGTCGGGAGGCTTGTGCATGAGCGCCGTGATCATCGAGATCGACACCGACCTTTGCGACAACACTCAAGCCTGTGAGGCGGTCTGTCCCGAGAGCGTGTTTCTGATCGTGAACGGCAAGATCACGATCGCCAACAAGTCGGCCTGCACCGTCTGCTTCAAGTGCATGGAGAACTGCCCGTCCGGGGCGGTCACGATCGACTACTGACGCCCGACCCAGGGGGGCGCACGTGCGGTCGCTGGCCCTGGCGTTGACGTTCAGATCAAGCCATCCCAAGACAGTGGCGGCCTGACCGGTACGAGCGCGGTAGACTTCGCCGTTGCCTGCATCGAAAGGCCGGGGAACGTCATGCACGAACTCGTGGAACTGCGCAGCAAGATCGGTCGTTTGTTCGAAGAAGTGCTCTCACGCGTCGAACCGCACGAGGCGCAAGCCAGCGGCGAGTGGTCGCCCAAGGTCGACCTCTACGAGCTGCCCGACCGCATCGTGTTGCGGGCCGACGTGCCGGGGGTGCCGCCCGAGAGTCTCGATGTGCGGGTCGAGGGCGGATACCTCTTGGTTCGCGGCACACGGCGGCAGCCGGCCGATCTCGATCCGACGGCGCTGTCACGCGTCGAGCGGCCATTTGGAACGTTCGCGCGACGGTGGGCGTTACCGGATGGCATCGACATCGACAACGTGCGTGCGCACTGTCACCTGGGAGTGCTCGAGGTCACGTTGCGCAAACGCGAGACCGACGTGCCACGGCGCATCACCGTGCAGAGCGAATGACATCAAGGCCTGCGGAGGCTGAATGCTGAATAATCTCAAGACCACGCTATTGCTGGGAATCCTCACCACGCTGTTGGTGTTGGCCGGCAGCCTGATGGGCGGGCGCAGCGGGGCTTTGATCGCGTTTGTCGTGGCAATCGTGATGAATGTCGGGTCGTACTGGTTCTCGGCCAAGATCGTGCTCGCTACCTACGGCGCACGTGAGGTGCAACCGGGCGAGCTGCCGCGGGTCGAGCAGATCCTCGACCGGCTGGTGCAGCGCGCGAACATCCCGCGTCCCAAGCTGTACTTGATTCCTCAGCCGCAACCGAATGCGTTTGCGACGGGACGAAACCCCCAGCATGCCGCGGTTGCAGTCACCGAAGGGATCGTTCGACTGATGCCTGATGACGAGCTCGAGGGTGTGATCGCGCACGAGCTCGCACATGTGAAGCATCGAGACATTCTGATCAGCACCGTCGCCGCCACGCTGGCCGGTGCGGTCATGATGCTGGCCTCGATGGCGCGCTGGGGCGCGATCTTCGGCGGTTACGGTGGCCGGGACGATCGCGAGGGTGGCGGTGCCCTGGGGATGTTGGTGGTGGCGCTGGTCGCACCGATCGCTGCCACGCTGGTGCAACTTGCCGTGAGCCGCTCGCGCGAATTCGAAGCCGATCGGGGCGCCGTCGAAATGACAGGCAACGCGCAAGGCATGGCGCGCGCGCTCCATCGTTTGGCTCAGACCTCGGGACAGATTCCAATGGAGGCCTCTCCTCAAACAGCGCACATGTTCATCGTCTCGCCGATGTTCGGACGGCTGAGCAGCTTGTTCTCCACACATCCGCCAATCGAGGACCGCATCCGCGCGTTGATTGGCGATCGGCCGGTTTGGGCCTGACAAGGGAGTGATGATGAGTTCGTCGTGTCGCGGTGTAGCGACGGGTCTTGTGTGTGCCGTCTCGTTGGCCGGTCTGGCGATCGCGCAAAACCCGAAGGACGTTCGTACCACGCCGGTGGTTCAGGTCGTCAAGAAAGTGGGACCGGCCATCGTCAATGTCTCCACCGAAACGATCGTCGAAAATCCGTATGGCGGCGATTTCATCGACCCATTCGAATTCTTTTTCGGGGGCGCACGCCGTCCGAGCGGGCGGCAGATGGTGCCGAACTCGCTGGGATCGGGCGTCATCGTCGACAGCGATGGGTATGTGCTCACCAATCAACATGTGGTGTCACGTGCGTCCAAGATCACCTTGACACTCAACGACGGCCGGCAAGTTCCAGCAAAGTTGGTCGGTTCGGATACGGTATCCGATATCGCCGTGCTGAAGCTGCAGGGCGCTGGTCCTTGGCCCGCGGTGGCGATGGGCTCCAGCGACGATCTGATGATCGGCGAGCCGGCGATCGCGATCGGCAACCCTTTCGGGCTTCAGAACACCGTCACCGCCGGCGTGATCTCTGCCGTTGGACGATCGCTGGACTCTCCCGACGATGGTGAAATTCACTACACCGACTTCGTCCAAACCGACGCGGCGATCAACCCGGGGAATTCCGGTGGAGCGCTGCTCAACGCGCTGGGTGAACTGGTCGGCATCAACAGCGCAATCAACCCCAAGGCTCAGAACATCGGGTTCGCGATTCCGATCGACCGCGCCCGCGCGGTCTACCGCGAGATCTTGCGGTTCGGTCGCGTGCGGGCCACCTGGACCGGCCTGCGCGCTCGCGAGCTCAACGAAGCACTGGCCGCCGACAACGACCTGAAGATCTCGCGCGGTTTGTATGTCACGTTCGTCGCTGCGGACGGCCCTGCCGCGCAAGCCGGGATCAAGGCCAGCGACATCATTGTCGAGGCCGCGGGACAGAAGGTCGGGTCGAACGCCGACCTGGACACCGCGATCGCCAAGGCCGGGTCGGGTGGGAGTGTCGTGCTCAAGGTGATTCGCGGTCAGGCCGAGAGCCTCAAGACCCTGCGCGTGGTGCCGTTCCCGCGGGAAAAAGCGCCCCAGTTCGCCCGTGACTCGCTGGGTATGTCGGTCGTCGACGGGCGCAACGGTGCAGCCATCATCGACAAAGTCATGCCCGGATCGTGGTGGGCGCGAAATCGTGTGCAGGGAGGACAGTTTGCTGTGTTAGAAGTGAACGGAAAAGAGATCGGATCGGCCAAGGACTTCTATGATGCGATCCCTGACGCGGCCGACCGCTCGGCGGTTTCGATGGTGATTACCGACGGACGCCGCCGTTACAACGTTACCGTTCCTGTTAGGTGAGGCAATGAAAGACAACGGTCACGAAGAGGACGTGCAAGTCAACGATCGTCGGCGTTTCACCGAGGATGGCGAATCGCGCGGTGAGGTCGCCGAGGAGGCTGCCGACGCGCCGACCGTGGCCATCTCACCCGAAGAGTTTCGACTCTGGCAGCAACGCGCCGAAGCCGCCGAGGTGAAGCTGCGTGAGTTCGCCGAGAGTTTCCGTCGTTACAAGGACGAACACGATGCGATCCGCATGCGGCTGGAGCGCGATCGCGAGCAGCGCGTGCGCGAATCTCTGGGGCGGTCGTTTCTGCGAATCCTCGATGCGGTCGATCACCTCGAGATGGCGTTGCAGTATTCGGAGGGCAACCCGTTGGCCGATGGCTTGCGGCTGGCGCTCAAGGGGATCTACGAAGCGCTGGTCGCCGAGGGGATGGAGAAACTGTCCTTGGTCGGTTCGGCGTTCGACCCGCAATACGCCGAGGCGGTCGCCATGGTACCCGTCGATAATCCCGAGCTGCACAACATCGTCTTGGCCGAGATGCGTACCGGGTTTGCGCTGAACGGCTTTGTGCTCAGACCGGCGCAGGTGCGCGTGGGTAGTCATCAAGGCTAGCCCCGCGCGGCAGCACCATTCACCCATCGATCGCAACGCGGGTGCTCGGCTCAAGCGCGGTAGAACTCTGCAGCCGTTGTGCGTTCCGCGCTGATCGAGCCGTGCGGCGATCCGCTCGCGTCTCGGCTGACACCGCGGCAAACCCGGCCCAATCCAGAATCGACTCCCCGTAGAATGCGTGACTTGATCCTGGCGCGATGCATGGTCGACGCCGGGACTCGACACTCGTTCGGGAGGTAGCGTGGCGGCGTGCCCCGGTTGCGGTGCCGATCTCAGCCCCGACGCGCGGTTCTGCGCCGCGTGCGGTTTCGATCTTTCCAAACCGGATGCACCGACACGAGCCTTCTCCGGCTCATCCGTCGAGCCCCTTCGTTCGGCGCCTCCGGGCGACGATCGCTTCGTTCCCGGAACAATCCTGGCCGGACGTTATCGGGTGGTGGCATTGCTGGGTCGGGGCGGCATGGGTCAGGTGTATCGCGCCGATGACCTGAAGTTGGGGCAAGCGGTCGCGTTGAAGTTCTTGCCCGACACACTAGCCCAGGACGATGCGGCACTCGCGCGCTTTCATGGCGAGGTGCGGGTCGCGCGACAACTCTCCCACCCCAATCTGTGCCGCGTGTTCGACATCAGCGACGTCGACGGACATCACTTTCTGAGCATGGAGTACATCGACGGCGAGGACCTTTCATCGTTGATCCGTCGCATCGGTCGCTTGCCGGTCGACAAGGCGCTCGAGATCGCGCGCCAACTCTGCGCAGGCCTCGCAGCAGCGCACGATGCGGGGGTCGTGCATCGCGATCTCAAGCCGGCCAACGTGATGATCGACGGACGCGGCCGGGCGCGCCTCACCGACTTCGGTTTGGCAGGGCTCGACACCGAGGCTCAGGCCGGTGGTCTGGTGTCGGGCACGCCGGCGTACATGTCGCCGGAGCAATTCGAAGGTAACGAAACCAACGCACGCAGCGACATCTACGCGCTCGGCCTGGTGCTGTACGAAATGTTCACCGGTCGGCGCGCCTTCGATGCGCCCTCGCTGGCCCAGATGCAGAAGCAACGCGAACACTCCTCCCCGACCAATCCCTCGCATTGGGTCAAGGACCTCGATCCGGTGATCGAGCGCGTGATCCTGCGCTGCTTGGAGCACGATCCTTCGCTGCGGCCGGCGAGCGCGCTGCAAGTGAGCGCCGCACTTCCTGGGGGTGATCCGCTCGCCGCCGCATTGGCGGCCGGTGAAACGCCCTCGCCTGAAATGGTGGCGGCCTCACCGGCGCAAGGCACGTGGAGCGTTGCGCGTGCCGCGTGGTGTGTCGTCGCGCTCGTCGCCTCGCTCGTCGCGTTGACCTTCACGGAGCAGGTCGATCTCTATCGAATGGTGCCGCTGCAGAAATCGCCTCAAGTACTTGCCGATCGAGCCCAGGCGTTGATCGAGTCACTGGGCTACACCCAGCCACCGCGCGATCGCGCGCACGGTTTCGAGTTGGACAACGCGTACTTCGGGTACGAAGCCGACCCCCTGCCGGCTCCTGAGCGGTGGCAACGTTTGAGGACCGGTCAACCCGCGACCTATTACTTCTGGTACCGGCAAAGCCCGGTGCCTTTACGACCCAACCCCGGCGACCGCAACGCGGGGCAGGTGTCGCCACTGGATCCTCCTTCCTCGATCGAAGGCATGGTGAGTGTCTCGCTGGATCCGCGTGGTCGATTGCTGTCGTTCGCTGCGGTGCCGCCCGCGCAGCTCGAACCCAGCCTGCAGACCAACAGCGCAGCACCGGACTGGTCGCCCTTGTTTCAAGCGGCAGGGCTCGATCCAGCGCAGTTCGTCGCCACGGCGGCGCAGTGGACACCGCCGTCGTACGCCACCGTGGTATCGGCCTGGGAAGGACGATTCGCGGATCACCCCGACCTGCCGTTGCGCGTCGAAGCGGCCGCGATCGGCACGCGTGTGGTGTTGTTTCAACTGATCGCCCCCTGGGACTTGCCAGCGTTGCGAAATCCCGGGCAGAAGGTCGACTCCTACACCATCGGCACAGCCCTGACCGGCGCCTTGGTGATCGTTGCGATCGTCGGGGCGATCGTGATGCTGCGGCGGAATCTGGCGCAAGGGCGCGGCGATCGACGCGGCGCCCTCCGACTCGCGATCGTCGCGTTTTGTCTGACGTTCGTGTCGTGGATGCTGGGCAGCGACACCACACCAGACAACACCGAGGCGGCAGCGTGGCTGATGATGTTGCTGGAAGGATCGCTCTTCCGGGCAGGCCTGTTGTGGGTTGGTTATCTCGCACTCGAGCCGCAGATCCGGCGTCAGCAGCCGCGTCTGATCGTGTCGTGGATCCGCTTGTTGAATGGCGAACTCCGCGACCCGCTGGTGGGGCGTGACCTGTTGATCGGCCTACTGCTCGGGTTGGGAGCATCGGCCGCGCTCAAGTGGAGTGGCTGGCTCAAGCTCTGGTCAGATCATCCGCTGGCTCCGAATCGCTTTCTGGATGTCGACACTCTCGGCGATCCCTCGCGCGTGGTCAGCATCGTGCTCGCCGCGCCCACGTTCAGCGTCAGCCTTGCGTTACTGACCCTGATCCTGTTGGTGGTGGCGCGGCGCGTGGTTCGCAGAGAGCGACTCGCCTCGCTCTGTTTGTGGGGCGTCGGGCTGACGCTGATCGTCCTGATCACGGCGCGGAGTTGGCCCTTCGTTGTCGCGTCCGCGATCGCCCTCGTTCTGGCGATCATCGCAGCGTCCAGCTACGGCCTCGTGACGGGAAGTGCGTTCTGGTTGGTGATCGCGCTGATCCTCCCCTTCCCTTTGGTGACCGACCTCTCGGCCTGGCCGGCCGGCGCGAGCTTGATGGCGTGCTCGACCGTTGGGGCGTTGGCGCTCTACGGGTATTGGGCGACCACGTCGGCAACACGAGCCCATCGGTAGGGCGCGCCTCGATCACGAACAGGCGGCATAATCTCGCCGCGGGCAACGGCCGAGCGCTCGCGACTTCGATCCGGTGTGCGATGAGTGATCCACATCGCTCCCGCAACGGGCGGGACTAGGGAGCTGACTCACCTCGTGTGCGGGATTGCAGCCATCGTGTCCAGGGGAGCTTCTGCACCCTCAGATCGGTCCGCCGCTCATCTGGAGGCATGTCGCCGGATGGTGGCCACGCTGAATCACCGCGGGCCGGATGAGCAGCATGCCGTCGCCTATGACTCGTGCTGGTTGGGACACGCGCGACTTTCGATCATCGACCTCACAACCGGGTCGCAACCGATCTCCAACGAGGACGGCTCGATCTCGGTGGTCTTCAATGGCGAGATCTACAACTATCTCGAGCTTCGCGATCGCTTGATTGCGCGCGGACACCAGTTCCGAACCGCCAGCGACACCGAGGTGATCCCGCACCTGTACGAAGAGTACGGGGACGACTTTCCTGAGCATCTCAACGGCATGTTTGCGATTGCGCTGTGGGATGCGCGACGGCGACGTCTCGTGGCAGCGCGCGACCGGCTGGGCGAGAAGCCACTGTTGTATGCCGATACTCCTTCCGGGTTTGCGCTGGCCTCGGAACTGCGCGCTTTCGGCGAGTTGGACTGGCTCTCACGCAGCATCGACACCGATGCGATCGGCCTGTTTTTCAGTTCGATGTACGTGCCGGCGCCGCACACGATCTTTCGTGAGGTCAAGAAGCTGCCGCCCGCACATCGTTTGATCGCCGATGCAGAGGGTGTGCAGATCCGGCCCTATTGGAAACCGACGATTCAGATCGATACGTCCTGTCGTGACGATCAGTGGATCGAACGCCTCGAGGCGCTGTTTGCCGACTCGGTGGCCCGCCGGTTGGTTGCCGACGTCCCGCTTGGAGTCTTCCTGTCGGGTGGCATCGACTCGAGCGCCGTGACGGCATTCGCAGCCCGCGCTTCGAGCGCCCCCGTCCATACCTACACCGTGGAGTTTGTGGGCGATATCGATGAGCGTCCGTGGGCGCGGCAAGTGGCAGAGCGCTACCACACCGATCATCACGAGATCGTGATCGAGAGCCGGGTCGACGATGAGGTCGAAACGGTCCTCACTCACATGGACGAACCGTTCGGGGATTCGTCGCTCGTCCCCACCAAGATCGTGTCTGAGGCAGCGCGCCAACATGTGAAGGTGATCTTGGGCGGGGACGGCGGCGACGAGTTGTTCGGCGGCTACTCGATGTATCTCGACCAGCGGCTCCAGCGCGGCTCACGGCTCGGCACTGCGGCGGCACGCGCGTTCCAACGTCTCGGCCTCGACGCTCTTCCCCCTTATCGCGGACCGATGACGCGCCCGTTCCAGAAATGGCATCACGCGCGTTCGGTCACGCACCAAGCCGAACTCGCCGCAATGCTGACATTCGCAGCGCCCGATGCTGCTGAGTTCTTTCGGCAGGGGCGTTGGCTTGCACTGGATGAACCCGACGCACTCTCCGTCGCCTTCAGCTATGACGTCAACTACTACCTTCCCGACGATCTGCTCAAGAAAGTCGACATGGCGTCGATGATGGCCAGCATCGAAACGCGCGCCCCTTTCTTGGATCACCGCTTCGTCGAGCTTTGCCTGTCGATTCCAACCGAGCGAAAGCTGCAAGGCGGGATGCTGAAGCGGATGCTCAAACAGATGATGGAGCCGCTTCTGCCGCATGACCTGCTGCATCGCTCGAAGCAGGGATTCGGCGCCCCTGTCGGTGCGTGGTTACGGCAGCGGCTCCAGCCCTTGGTGCGCGATCTCTTGGCGCCAGGCTGCCGGAGCCAGCAATTCGTGCGGCGCGATTGGATCGATCGCTGCCTGCGCGATGTGTACGAGCACGCGCCATCGCCGGAATATCGGGTCGACTATCGCGTCTGGATGCTGGTGGTCTTCGAGCTTTGGCTTCGGCGCTGGGGATAGCGTCGACCGCTAGCCGATCAGCTTGTTTTCGTGCAGCAATTCGACCGCGCGCTGCACGGTTTCGTGCGGCAGCTTCGAGCGCTCGACCATTTCCAAGACCGTTCGCTGACCATCCGAGAGTTGCAACACCCAGAGCATGGCGGTGGTCAGTTCGCCCAGGTCACTCCTGCCGCCCATCGCCCGGTAGATCCCGCGCCGGCCGAGTTGTGGCTCGCCGAACGGAGCCAGGTTCTTGAAGCACGGGTTGGCGTCGAGCGCCTGACAGATCGATTCGCACGCGTCGACAGCGTCCAACAGTTGTGCGTCGGAGACGAACTCAAGCGAGTCGGCCGAGGTGTGATATTCGGGGAACTGGCCGTGTTGACCGCGCATCAAGGAGCCGAACGGGATGCCGATGCCCGGCGCGTTGAACTGCCGCTCGTCGTATCCGAACGGGAAGAAGTCGATCACCTGGTCCCCGCGCTGTCGCTGCGCCAAGACCGAGCGAGCTGCTCGATCGATCATGCTGTCGCCGTGCAGGCTCGACTTGTATGTGAGGGGCCGATGGTCGCCGAGGCAGACCAAGGACATCCCGCCGCGAATCAACGGCCAGCGCTCGCGGTTGAGCGACAGCCACGTCAACGAGCCGATCGTCCCAGGGATGAATAGAAAGCGGTAGCTGTAATGATGAGGTCGGCTCGACAGACGAGAGACGAGTTCCGTCGCCACCGCGATCCCGGACAGATTGTCGTTGGCCAGCGACGGATGGCAGACGTGCGTTGTGAACACGAACTCCTGTGGCGATTCCCCTGTCAGCAGCCGTTCGCCGTACGACAGCGTGCCGGGCTCGAGGGTGGCATCGATACAGACGTCGTACTCGGTTTCTGTCATCGACTCCCACTGCCGCTTGCTGAGACAAAATCCCCACGTGCGGTTGTAGTAGCTGGTGCGATACGGAATCCAGTCGGGCTGATCGTCGAGAAAGTGAATGTGCTGCGACAAGGTCTCGCGCGAGACTCGCTGCTTTACCGGCTCACTGTAGTTGACCACGTGCAGGTTGTGCCGCTGAAAATCGACGACGCGCTCTCCGCGGGTGGTGGCGATGTAGCCGTCACGGATGTTCCATTCATCCGGGACCGTCCAGTCCAGAGCGGCAGTGCCGCTGGGTACCTCTCGAATCGTCAGACCAACCCGTTGCTGCACGGCGCGTAACGTCTGTCGCGTTCCCTCGCCGGTGATGCTCCGACACCATGGGTACAACTGCTCGATCAGTGCGCGCATGGTCACCACACCATTCCATCGCCCGACACGCCCGGAAGCGCGCGATCCTGGTCCGAGATCACCTTCGGTGTCATCGGCCAGACCACGCCGAGCCGTGGGTCGTCCCAACGGATCCCGCGCGCCGCACTCGGTTGGTAACTCGATCCCATTTGATAGAACACTTCGGTATCAGGCTCGAGTGTGAGAAAGCCGTGAGCGAACCCGCCTGGGATGTACAGCATTCGGTGATTGCTTGCCGTCAGCTCCACCCCGAACCATTTCAAAGCGGTCGTCGACTCACGGCGCAGATCTACGATCACGTCGTAGATCGAGCCGCGAGTGCAGCGGACGAGCTTCTCCTCGCCAACCGGCGGTGCTGCGTAGTGCAGCCCGCGCAGCGTGGCCAACGCGCGATTGAACGACACGTTGCACTGCGGCCAGTGCGTGATCAAGCCGTGCGCAGCAAACTCCTGATCGCAGTAGGAACGGGCGAAGAAGCCTCGCAGATCACGATGCGGTTCGAGCTCGATCACGAACGAACCTGCCAGCGGTGTCGCCTCGAACTTCATCGACGCTTCCGCGCAGGCGTCAGCCAGTGCCTTGCGGCAGAGCCCGCTTCCTGCATCAACAAGCTTCTGTGCCAGTAGCACTGCCTGGCCACGTGAGCCCACAACTCGAGTTTCACACGGGTGGGGAGCGGCGCGCGGCGCACCGCCTGCGCATGCTCCCAACTGTGCCGCCACCACCAGGTCGAGAGCGTGCCGCGGCTCTCTGGATCGAGATGTTCTTGGCGCTCGGCATGGGTTTGAGAAGCACTCGCAGCTTCGGCGTGCATCCGCCGCTGCAAGAGCGGCTCGTCCAGTTCCACCAACTTGCCATGCAGCGATAGCTCGACCATCAATGCAATGTCGGTCCCTCGAAACGGTTGAAACAGCGGCGTAAGAGAGAGCGCCGATGAACGCATCACTCCCTGCAGGACATTCAGCAAGCCGGTATGCGCGCAGGCGGCACCAAACCGCTCGAGCACGTCAGCCGCCTGCAGATCGAGTCCATCGGCGTAGGCGCGAAGCAGCGTGTCGTGCTCATCGATCAACATCGTGCGCGGGTAGCAGAGCACGACATCGGGCCGAGTGTCCAGCACCGCGAGTGCACGCTCGAGCAGTGTCGGCGCGACGAGGTCGTCGGCGCACGCCCACTTGAAGAACTCGCCATGAGCCAGTTGAAAGACTCGATTGAAGTTGGCGACAGCTCCCAGGTTCTTCTCATTCCGCACGATCCGGATTCTGGTGTCGCGAGCCGCCATTCGCGTGCAGATGTCGGCGGTGCCGTCGGTCGAGGCGTTGTCCGAGACGATCAACTCGAACTCGCGGAAGGTTTGCGCAAGCAGCGACTCGATCGCTCGCTCCAGGTAGCGCTCGCCGTTGTAGACCGGCAGTCCAATGCTGAGTTTTGGCGGCATCGACCTAGCCGTTAGGCGTGGGGCCTTCGACGCGCCGCAACCAGATCTCTCGCCAGTAGGGGTAAATGGCTCGCTGACAGAACAACCGCTTGGTGCTGATATCGCCGATGCAGGCAACGCCATCGAGGATGATGCAGTCGCTCGGCATCTTCAGCATGCGCCCGGTTTTCTCGTCGACGATTTGCGACACGCGCCGCAGGACTCGAAAGCGCTTCCCGCAGAATCTGAGTTGCTCGACATCGAACCACAAACCCCGATTTCTTTGCCGTCGATCGATCGTGGCCATGATTTCGTCAGCCGATCTCACCTCGACCCATTCACCGGCTTGCAGATCGAGTTTCTCCGCCGGGGTCTTCCCTGTGGCGCGCCCTTTCAGATACGGATAGGTCGGCCGCTTCAACCGTCGCATCAGCATGTTCCACCACGCGATCACCAGGGCGCGCAGCATCATCGCGAGCCCGACGTTACCGCAGCGCCAGTCGCGCCAGTACTGCGACAGATCCCAAGGACTCATCGGTTCGCTGGCAGCAAACATCTGTGTCGCCTGGCAGCGATAGATCGGTTGGCCTGGAAACTCGGGCAACTCCGGCCCGCGAGTTGCGTTTTGGAGTTCGACCTCCGTGCATCGGGCGCCCGACACGATCGGAGACGAATCATCGCTCGCGCCTGACCGCTTCAGCCAAGCCTCCTTCCAAAACAGCAAGCAGCCGGCCTGGCAATTGTCGTGCGCGCTGCCGTCGCAGCGCAGCGCCTCGAGATGCACCGCGGAGCGCACGCGTCGAGCCGTGGTCTTGTTGATCACGTCGCAAGCCTTTTCGCCGCGCTTCCAAACACGCAACTTGGTTCCGCAGTAACGCAACATCTCCGGCATGAACGGCATTCCTTGATAGCAGCCGTGCTCGTCGAGCATCGCGAGGATCTCTTCTTTGCTGCGGACCTCGACCCAGTCTCCGGAGCGAAGCTCGAGGTTGTCAGTCGCCATCGTTGCCTTTCGTGTGCTGAGTCTGGCTGGACCAGCGCTGCAGATACCTGTCAATCGTGCGCTGCAAGCCATCGTCGAGCGCAACTTTCGGTTTCCAGTCAAAAAGCTCGGTCGTTGTGGTCACGTCCGCCGCACGTGACCGGCGCTGGCGACGCTCTGGCATCACTTCGTATTCGGGGGCGATCGATCCGCCGGAGAAATTCATCAGCAGCTCGACGATCTGGCGGATCGAGGCCGCGCTGCTTCTCCCGATCTCGAGCGCACGACCGTCGAGGTGTGGGCGGCGCGCGACGTTCCGTGAACGTCGGCGCCGATGGAGCGCTGCCGGGTGCAGAGAGTTCGACCCAGGAAGCCACTTGCGCCGGTCACCAGAACGCGCCTGCCTGCCAACGCGCCGATCGGAGCCTCGCTCACGGCGTCGGACCTGTGCCCAACAAAACCTTGCGCGCAACGAATGCCTCGGCCAGACCGCTAGGACTGCCGGACTCGATACCGCGCAATCGCATCAATCCGTGGAATGTGTCGGGGGTGAACCAGCGCTTGCTGCGTTGCGTCGAAAAGTGCTGCATCAGTTTGTCGATCTTGAGCTGGGCCAGTTCCTTGGAGATCGGTGTGTAGACGTTGGGCTGGCCGAGGTCGCCGTCGTATTTCGGAACCTCGTACTCGAGGACCAAGTGATCGCGCCAACTATTCCAGGTCAGATCCGAAATCACACGATGGTCCTGGTGGCGATCGTCACGACCGTGAGTCAACACGATGTCGGGCTCGAAGTCGCGCTTGAGTTGCTCGAAGCGATCCTTGATCGCGGCAAATTCGCTGGGAAAGTACCCGTCCCGATGTTCGTAGACCGTGACCGTCGAACGGGCAGCACCCTTCAGGAAGTCGACCGCGCTGTTCTTGGCCTCGACCCGGCGATCGGCTTGCGCCGAGAACACCACCCACCGCACCTCGGATCGGCGGTCGACGCCATCCACTCAAGAGCGTCGCCCCCACAACCGATCTCGATGTCATCCGAATGCGCACCCAACGCCAGCACACGCCGCGCGCTTCCTCCGTGACCCGACGACGGCACCAAGGTCAGCACGTCTCGCCCTCGGTGGTCCAGACCTGCCACGGTGCTTGGCCTTTGGCGTGCAGATCTTCCAGCATCTGACGGTCCTTGAATGTATCCATCGCCGCCCAGAACCCGTCGTGCCGATGAGCCATCAGCTTCCCGGCCTGCAGCAAGCGCGACAAGGGGTCGGGCACGAGGTCTTCACCCGGATGCATCACATCGAAGATCTCGGGACGAAGTACGAAGAACCCGCCGTTGATCCTCAGGTCAACCTCACCGGAGTGCCGGATGTCGACGACTTCCCCCTGCTGGTCCATGTCGACCAGGTGGTACGAGAACGTAGGGCGCACGGCGAGGAAGCAGGCTGTCTTGTCGGAAGCCTCGAAGCGTTTCACGATTCGGTCGAGAGGTGCGTCGGTCAGGCCGTCGCTGTAGTTGGCCAAGAACATCTCACCGGGGTCGAGGTAGCGGCGAGCGGCCGCCAGTCGTTGACCGATATTCGCGGATAGCCCGGTGTCGATCAGCGTGATGTTCCAGTCGCGCGCATCGCTGCCCAGCAATTCCACTCCTTTTCCGGCGCGGACCACGAAGTCGTTGGTGATCGTCTCGTCGTAGTTGCGAAAGTAGTCTTTGATGACGTCGGCGCGGTAGCCAAGGCACAGGATGAAGTCTTTGTGGCCGTAGTGCGCGTAGTACTTCATGACGTGCCACAGCACAGGCCGATACCCGATCGGCACCATCGGCTTGGGCACTTTGTCGGAGTACTCGCGCAGCCGCATCCCCATGCCGCCACAGAACAACACGACCTTCATCGTTGCCTCCGGCTCGTCAATCCAGCACGGTCACGGTCGGGATCGGCACCACCAGTTTGGCGCCCCACTCGCGCGTGTAGTTCAGTTGCTGCGCAATTTCTTTCTTCAAGTTCCACGGCAGGATCAGGATGTAGTCCGGCTTGGCCTCGGCCAGTTTCTCGGGCGAGAAGATCGGAATGTGGGTACCCGGTGTGAAGCGCCCGTGCTTGTACGGGTTGCGGTCGACGACAAAGTCCAAGAAGTCGGTTCGAATGCCGCAATAGTTCAAGAGCGTGTTCCCCTTGCCTGGAGCACCATAGCCGGCGATCGTCTTTCCGGCGCGCTTGGTAGCAATCAGAAACTCGAGCAGTCGTCGTTTGGTCTCCTTCACCTGCTCGGCGAATCGTTGATAGCCTTCCAGCGTGGTGAGTTGTCCCCTGCGCTCGTCCTCGCGGACCGCGAGCACGCGCGCTGACGGAGCACTCGGCTTGGAGTCGGTGCGCTGAGCGAACACGCGCAACGAGCCGCCATGACTGGGAAGTTCCTCGACATCGACCACCGTCAACCCGTGCGCCGCGAAGATCTTCTCGGTCGCCAAGAGCGAGAAGTACGAGAAATGCTCGTGGTAGATGGTGTCGAACTGGTTTTCGGCGAACAGCCTCGCGAGGTGCGGATACTCGATCGTCACGGTGCCACCCGGCTTGAGCAGGATCGCAAGCCCCGCAACGAAGTCATTCAGATCGGGAACTTGTGCCAACACGTTGTTGCCGGCAATCAGATCGGCCTGTTTTCCCTGCGACACCAACTCGCGAGCCAGTTCACGACCGAAGAACCGGACCATTGTCGGGACGTTTCGTTCCTGAACCGCGACCTTCGCCACATTCGCGGCCGGTTCGATTCCGAGTACCGGGACTCCGAGTTTGACGAACCACTGCAGCAAGTAGCCGTCGTTACTGGCGACCTCCACCACGAGACTCTTGGGCCCCAACGCCAGCCTGTCTTTCATCGCGTCGCAGTACCGCTTGGCGTGATCCAACCATGAGTCCGAATACGACGAGAAGTAGGCGTATTCGGTGAAGATCTCCTCGGGGCTTACGTACTGTCCGAGTTGCACCAACCAACACTGGTCACAGACCAAGACGTGCAACGGAAAAAACGGCTCCATGTGATTGAGCTTCTCGGGCGGCAAGAAGCTCTCGCACAACGGGTGCATTCCAAGGTCGACCACGCTGTGCTGCAGCGGAGCACTGCAGGCTCGGCAAATCCGGCTTCCGATCTCCGTGTTGATGGCGCTCGCTGCACTCGATTCGGCTGGCTTGGTCATCGCTTCCACCTCAACTCGGTGTCCAATCGCCCAGCTTCCATCAGGTCGCGGATGCGGCGAATTCGCAGATATCGCGAGCTAAGAAACTCCTCGCTCTTCAGGCCGTGCTGCCGGTAGGCGTCGCGCAGTTGACGGACACCGTCACGCACCGTCCAACGCGGTTGGAAGTCAGGCAGCTCTTGCGCGATCCGGCTGCAGTCGACGCGGTAGTTGCGCTTGTCGGGGCTGGCCCCTTCGGCATACATCACTTTGCTGCCGGGCATTTCCTCTTGCACGATGTCGCCCAGGTCACGGATGCGATAGTTCTCTTTGGTCTGTCCGACGTTGAAGACTCTGTTGTGAATCGCTTCGACGGGCGCCGCAAGCGCCGCAATGAACCCTCGACAGATATCTTCGACATGAATCAGCGGCCGCCAGGGCGAGCCATCGCTCTTGATCAACACCTCGCCGGTGGTGTGTGCGTATCCAACGAGATTGTTGACGACCAAATCGGCGCGCAGCATCGGCGACAGGCCGTATGCGGTCGCGTTGCGCAAGAACGTGGGATGAAAAGAATCGTCGGCAAGCTTGGTGACGTCGGCCTCGACCAGCACCTTGCTTTCACCATACGGCGTTACCGGATTCAGCGCGGCGTTCTCATCGAGAAATCCATCGCCCCCAGCACCGTAGTTGCTGCACGAGGAGGAGAACAGGAAGCGAGACACACCGGCTTCCTTTGCAGCGCGCGCGAGATTCACCGAGGCGTGGTGGTTGATGTCGTAGGTGCAACGCGGGTTGAGATCACTCAACGGATCGTTGGAGAGGGCTGCGAGGTGTACCACCGCCTCGATGCCGCGCAGGTGTTTGGTTTGGACATCGCGCAGATCCAAATCGAGCGCGCTGACCCCGTCGTCGAAGCGGCCGAAACTGCAGCCCGAGAAGAACCCAGAATCGAGCCCCACCACCTCATGACCGGCCGCTTGGAGGAGCGGTACCGCCACGGCTCCGATGTACCCCTGATGTCCTGTCACCAACAGTTTCATATCTCTCCGGCAACGGCAGCGCGATCGATCTGTGACCGGCCGGCAGCACGAGCTGTCCGGCAGTGTCCGTTCTGTCCCGAATCGATCCCAGGCGCCCGTTGATGCCGGGTGGAAGATACTTCCTGGCCGAGATCAGGGAAAGCCGCCGGGACGGTTCTGATCGGTTTCGCAGGCCGGTCTCCAGCTAGGGTGAAGACCACTCGCCGCTCAGGTGGACGGGCTCTGGGCCTTCGACCGGACAGGCCGGCCGCGCTCCCACCCGGCGCCCGCTACGAGCTAGAGACGTCGCTCCGCTTGAGTCCGTTGACGTCGGTGGGGGGGGAGTTGGGGGCTCCACCCGTAAACACGATCGACTGGCCGTTGGCGTTGACGGTGCCGCCCGACTCGACCACGTAGACATAGCCGGTGGAGCCATCGGCAAACGCACCCTGATTGACGGTGAAGCTCACCGATGTCCCACTCCAAGCGGTCGGGAGTTGAACCTCGCAACGGGTGCGTGCGGCCCAGGTGGCGGTGTCGCAGATCTCGACGCGCGCGCGTGTTGAATCGATGTACAGCTCATCCCAGTGAATCTGAGCCCACGGTTCAGGAGTACCGACACCATCATTGGTGTAGTACGACGACAAATAGAGGTTCGAAAACGGGCAATCTTTGTTGAGGATCTTCCCGGAGATCGACGCCCACGTCTTGAGGTCTCGCCACACCGTGTACACGCCGTTGGGTCCCGCGGAGTCCGTGTCGATCCACACTTCGAATCGATGCCACGCGCCAGCGTAGAGACCCGGTCCAATCGAGTAGTCTCGCGCGGGAATATTGTCGGCAGATCCGGTACCTCCGCACACTGGCGTTGCTTCCTCACCGGTGTAGATCTCGCCGTCGTTGCCCCACGGTCGTTCGGATGTTGGTCCATTCGGATGTTGGGAGAGTTCCAATCACCCGGTGGACCCGTTCGTAGCGCCAGCATCTTGTAGTTGCGCGTTTCGTTTCCACCATTGGTGATGAAGTACCAACCCGATAGGTAGACCTTGCGGATGTTTTGATTCACGAGCCCCAGCGTGCTGTTGTAGGCGCCGTTGGTGAAATCCTGAAAGGCTGTCTTGGTGCCTTTGGTTCCCGCTCGCGGTTTCGCGGTTGAATAGCGCGGTTCGTGGCCGGTCAGGTTGGTCCAGGTGTACCAACCGTTGCCTACGATCGCCCCAGCGGTTCCCGCCTCGAAGTTGTCCCACTTCAGCGGCGTCACCGGGCTCTTGGTCCCAAAACCGGATCCAGAGACCGTCAGTTGAGACCCATGAGTCGGCGTTCCACTCGAACCGGTCACAGCGGGCGCGGCAATAGCCATCGATGCCGTCGCTGGCAGCAGCAGGGCACAATACCGTAAGCAGCTGAACAGTCGCGTCATTGGTCCCTCACCCGCTCTATTCACGCTGGAATCGTCGGGCAACGATTCAAAGCGTGCTGGAACCGGTATCGCCGCACGCCATTGCCGATGAAGCGCGCGACGCGGAGTAGCTGCAGCAATATACATGCCGCCCTGGGTACCGCCGTTGTTCCCTGTTCCAAAGCGATCCGATCAGCCATCAGGTGCCGCCCGCATCGCGGCGCTGCATCACGAGCACGCTGTACCAAGCCCAATGCCCCAGACTTGGAAACACCGACATGATCGCGCGATCCAAACTCACGAACTTCGGCAGCAAGAAGCGAAACACGCCACCCATGCCGGGCAGATGCACAAGCGGGAAGATGGCCAGTGCCGTCAAGAAGAACTCCTCGTGACGCAGAATGAACCAGGGCGATACGGCGCGTTCGAATTTCTTCAGGTCCAGCGGCTCTTCGTCCGGCGTGCGGAACTGCGGCGTCGCGCGGCGATAGAGATTGATCGCTGGATTGGTACCGAGTGGCTCTGCAAAGATCGCGACACCTCCAGGCTTGAGCACACGCGCCATCTCGGGCAGCGCGCGTTCGAGATTGAGGTGGTGCAAGATCGCATTGCCAAACGCCACGTCGAAACTCGCATCGGGCAGTTCGAGGTTCTCGGCAGACATCTTGAGCAACCGCACGCCGCTGAGCATGTCGCGTCGCCGAAGAAATTCTTCGGTCTCGTTGAGCGCCGACGAGGAGATGTCGAAGGCGGTCACCAATGCGCCCCGCGAGCGAAGTTCAGCGGTCGACCATCCGGCACCGCACCCGTATTCCAAGAGCGTTCGCCCGGAAAGATCTCCGGCTACTTCCAGCAGGCGGCTGTAGACCAGCGACGTGGGGTTGAAGTCGTAATGGCGCGGCATCTTGCCGCCCTCGAAGTGGCGATCGTGCCACGCTTCCTCGCGCGCCTCGCGATCGGTTTCGATGGTAGAACCTTGCCGCTTCTCGCTCATCGCTTTCCTTTTCCAACCAACTTGGTTCCCACCTCGACAGCCTCGGCGGGCGCCAGATGCTGATACGCCGCACGGCTAATTTCCATCAGCGTCAAGAGCGATGTCGCGAGGCCGACCGCGAACCACCAGTACACCTCATATAGATCGTGCCCAAAAAGTCCCAAGACCAGCCTGACGAACAGAAACGCCAGCGTGGCCTGAGCCACGGCAACGTACAGCGAGACATCCCCCTGGAGACGCACCAGGGTCTCTCGGGCCGGTGCGTCGCCATCGAGCAGCTTCAGACGCGCTCCGATCTTGGCTAACAGTTCCCGCCCGAAGCGCTTGGTGCGGGAGAGTGCCAACCACATCGTCCCGACCCAGAGCCCGAAGACAATGAGCCCCTGTACACCCAAGTTGGTTCCGACTTCCAAGTAAAGATTGTGCGTGTCTTGCACGCGCCCGAACAGGTGTGTACGGACCGCTGGAAATGCGGCAACACCGATTCCGAGCGGGTACTTTTGGAATGTGGCCCAGGCGTCTTGCAGGATCACCTTGCGGGTGTCGGTCGACTCCCCCTCCTTGTCCTTGCCTGTGAAGATCGAACCGAATCGTTCCACGTAATCGTGTGGGATGAGCGGGAAGAGGCAAAGCGCAACCACCGCTGTGATCAGCGCCGTTCGCACCCGGTGCCGCGAATTCCAAACCACATACACAACCAGCGCCACGAAGCCGACATACCCGGTGCGCGAGCCGGAGAAGAGCAGTGCGTTGACGACGAACACCACTTGGACAGCCAGGACTACCCGCACCCACGTCTTCGATACCGACCAGAGATAGATAACGAACGGCAGCGTTCCGAGCATCGTCCCCGCGAGCGAGTTCGGATGGGCGTAGATCGGTGTCGAACCATGCAATCGCATCACGCCCTGGTTTTCCCAGATCAAACTCCCAGTGACATTGCCGATCAGCGCCTCATACCCCATCCGCAAGAAGGCGAGCAGATAGGCGCCGATGAAGAACGACAAGCTGCGCCGCCCCTTGCAGAATGCCGGGATCATCAGCGCGAAACAGGCGAACTTCGCGACCCGATCGAGAAATCGGTCCCACGAGACGACCGGATCGAATGAAAACGGGAGCTGAACCAAGATGATCGCCAGGAACACGTACGTCATGATCATCGTCGGCTGTCCCCAGCGCGCCCCTTGAGCCAGAGCGGCCGCTGAAAGCAGGATCGCGGTGACCAGCTCGAAGCGAATATCGCCCAGCCATTCGATGCGGTAGCCGACCTGCAAATACCAGGCGACCACCCAACTGCAAAACAGCAGCAACCAGAACAGCCCCGGCTCTGGCGCCGCGACCATTGCGGGATGAGGGCGCGGTCGCGCGAGCGTGGACGACATCATGCCGGGTCCGCCGGGTCTGGTGGCGAGAGCAGCGTGTCGGCGTGGTCCAAGGCGACGAAGAACTCCGCCTTGTGGCCCGGGATCGGAACGATTCGCTGATTCAGGCTGATCTCTACCTTGATTGCCGGCCCCAGGTGTGGAACCAGCTCTCGCTCGACGGCGCGCTCGAACGCTTCGCGTGCCAGCTCGAGGTCACCACCCACCATCGCATCGACACAGAGGCGATCAAGCGCCAACTGCGCCACCCGCGCTTGTCGCACCTCGATGCCCGCATTCACGATGTGGTCGATGAAGTAGTCGAAGATGTACGAATGCACACGCCGGCCATCGGGGCGATGTACCCATTGTTTCTCGCTGCGTCCGATGAATCGCTTGACGAGCGGCAGGCCGCGACCACAGACGCACGCTTTCGCATCGAGCGCGACGGCGTCGCCGAGGCGGTATCGAATCAAGGGCGACATCCGATTGTGCAGGTCGGTAACGATCAGAGGGCCGGCGCCATCAGGCATCGTGTTATCCGATGGCAGCACCTCGAACAGTAGGTTGTCGCTCAACAAGTGCATTCCACCGGCCGGGCAACTGTGCGCGATGATGTCGACCTCGCTGCATCCGAACTCGATCGCAACCGGGCAGTTCAGCGTCTTGGCCAGCCACTCGGCGTCGCGCGGCTTGCACTCTTCGGCGGTGGCGATTGCCGCCTTCAGCGGCACCGCACCGGCAATCCCTCGATCGGCGAGCGCCGCGGCCAGCCGCACGATCATCGAGGTGTAACCGTAGAGATACGCAGGGCGGCGACGCTGGAAGTCGGTCAGCGTTTGCTCCAGATGGTCGGGCTCGAGGTCGCGAGGGGTGATTCGCATCCGATTCAGCGCGAAGTCCTTGAGTGCCGCGTTGAATCTCCCGGTGCGATCGGCGGAACGACCCCAGAGCCGACCCTCGCGGTCGCCTCGCTCGATTCCGAACCATGACATCGAGCGCAGCCGTGCCGCCAGCGTGCGAGCGTTGGCGTTGGCGTCGACCAACAGCACGAGCGGAACGCCAGTTGTCCCCGCGGTGTAGCGTCCGGTCGAGCGCAAGGCACGTCGCCAACTGGCGGGGACCATCGACAGCATCTGCTGCGCTTGACCCCGCTCGAGAATGGGGATCTGCGACAACACTTCGGGGAGGTCTTTGGCACCGAACTCGAGGTTGAGTTTGGACAGCCGCTCGCGATAAAAAGGGTGCGACTGTTGACTCTCGCGCAACAGCGCGCGCAACGCCTCGGTCTGCAGCGCTTGAAGCTCTTCTGGCGCCAGCCACTGGGTTCGCTCGAGTTCGCGAGCACGTTGAAGCACCGGCTCGCCACGCAGCCAGTAAGTGAGCGGCATCACGCTGGCTCCCCACAGCCTGGCCTGCCAGTTGCGATGCCCCGGTACCGCCGTGTTGGGTGGAGTCATGGCTGTGATGCGAGTCCTGTTGTCGGAATCGCGCGGCGTACCTGCTGGAGTTGATGCGGCCAACTGCGCTCGAGTTCGACTTTCAACGCCGTCACCTCTTGGCGAAGCGATTCTTGGCGTTGGCAGAAGGCATCGAGTGCCGCAGAGAGTTGGTCAGCGCTGTTGTCGACGTAGATCGCGCCGAGGTGAAAGTACTCGCGAATCGCGCGCGTGCCAGTAAGCACCATCGGTTTGCCCAGTTGTACCGCTTCATAGGAGCCGCAGTTCAGGAGGTTCTCGTCGTCTGTCAACACAATCACCAGATCGCTGCGGTCCAACACAGCGATGTAGTCAGCATCGGAAAGAAAGCCGGTAAAGGTAACATTGACGAGGTCAGGCGGCGGTTCGAATCCAGCGCGCTTGTAGTTGCCGGTCACGTACAGGTGCCATTGAGTCGTATGCCGCCGCATCGCGTCGAAGAGGGCGTCCCACGGTTCCTCATCGTCGAAGTTAGCGACGAACACGGCGACGTTCGGTTGGCTGGGCTGCTGTTGCCAAACGGTCGTGCGCGGCATCTGCGGCAGCCGGTCCGGAAGCACGGCCCCTCTCCCTCCCCACTCGTCGACCATCTGACTGAGCGGCTGATTCGTGACGATCGTCAGATCGGAAAGACGCACGCTCTGCCGACTCAGCCAGTGAAAGAGCATCAATTTTGGATTCCAGGAATGCAACGACTCGAGCTTGAAGTTGGAATGGCGATCGACCACCAGGAAGAACCGCAACCACGGTTTGAGCCAACAGCATAGGCTCGCCAGCGCTTGCGAGGGATTCTGAACGTAAACCACCCGGGGGCGACGCTTCAGCAGAAACCAGGTGGTGCGCAGGCTCAGCACCAGGACGCGCCACAAGTACGCCGATCGGCTCTCGAGTACGACGTATTCCGCGTCGAAGGCGGAGGCGATATTCTGCGATCGGCGATGGTCCTTCCAGGTCAACCATACGGAGTCGGTCATTTCCGTCTCAAGGCTCCTTGCCGGCCTCAGTCCGTGACGCGACTGATGCAGAACCGGTACTTCCCGTTGGGCTCAGGCGGTATCGATGCGACTCGCTCGAGTTGCACTGTTACCTGGTCTCCCATCAGGGCTTGGAAATAAGAAACTAGTTCCGCGGCCGACAATGTACCAAACCGATCGCCAGCGACGACCCGAAGCCGTAGCAACTGACGGCTATCTTGGACGATCTGCAGTTGCTCGATCCCTGGAATCTTGGTGAGAGTGTTCTCGATCAAGGAGATCCCGGCGACTCTCGAACCATCGCTGCGTACCAGAAAATCGGCCACGCGCCCGGTGACCTTTTCCATCAGCGGCAGACCGCGGCCGCAGGGGCAGACGCGTTCGCTCGGCACACCCTGGTCTTCGACGCGATATCGAATCAGCGGCATCGCCAGATTCTCCAGGTCGGTGACGATGATGTTGCCTGTCTCTCCAGGCGCCACGGGCCGGTTGGAGTCATCCAGGAACTCGATCAAGAGGTGCTCGATGTTCAGGTGCATGCCACGGTGTTGCTCGCACTCCGATCCGATCAAGCTGACTTCCTCGCAACCGTATCGATCGAATACCGGAGCACGAAACACGCGCTCGATGACCGCCCGCTCGTGCGCGAGCAGCATCATCGAGGTCGACAGCACCGCTTTCGGTCGGATCGGGTTATCGGGCCAGGACTCTGCAAGCTGTGCCAGCACGAACAGCGAGTGCGCATGGCCGAAGAGCAGCGTCGGCCGCACGCGGCGCCAGCGCTGTGCAAAGGCGCGCGCGGACGCTTGCTGAACATCCATCGTATCGAGTACGACCAGCGGCTGTATCAGCAGCCGGCGAGCCCGGGTCTTCCAGTCGGGACTGACGGGATTCCCCCACAAGGCGCCGATCGGCTCACCCGGTCGCCAGCCGGTCCAGCGATCATGGCGTCGCGCCAACGCGTTGCGACGCTCACTCAACTCCTCGGTCATCCAGATCTGAAGCGGTTTACCGGTCGAACCGCCGGTCTTGAACTGCATCAGGTTCGAGGTCTCGTATCCGGTAGAGAGCAAACCTGTGCCCGCGGCACGAATCTCGGCCTTGGTCAGAATCGGGAGCGTCGAAAACTGCTGGAGCGTGAACGGGCGAGAGGGGTCGAACCCACTTGTTGCGAAGCGGTCACGGTGAAACGAGTTCACCGTGGCGACTGCCTGTAGATGCCGACTCAGCGAGTTCCACTGCCGTGACAGCAGCTCAGACGCGGGGAGCCACTGTGACCTTTCGAGCGACTTCTCGTAGCGCAATCGCGGGCTGCCGCTGCGCCAGACGTCGACCGGCTCCACGCACCGGCGACGAAACCATGCTGCCAGCGACGCCGCTTGGATCATCGATGGCTCGGCTGCGCCATAGCGCGTTCGAACAGCGATGTCCATTCCGAGACGGCGCGCGACCAACTGAACTCATCGGCAGCGCGCCGGCGCGAGACCTGCCCCATCCGCTGCCTGAGACCTTCATCACTGCCCAACCGCGCCAGCGCCTCGGCCAGCGCCGTTGCATCGCCGGGCGGAACGAGTATCCCGTTCTCGCTGCCGACAAGTTCGGAGCAGGAGCCGACATCGGTCGCCACCACCGGCTTGCTCAGCGTCATGAACTCCAAGATAGCGTTGGAGAGCCCTTCCCGATCGGAACAGAGCGCTGCGACGTCGACGCGCTGCAGGTACGACGCGACATCGGTGACAGCACCCACCAAGTGAACGCGCGTGGCGAGACCGCACTGTTGAATCTGGCGAGAGAGTTGCGAGCGCTCCGGGCCCTCGCCCAGCACGACACACTGCCACGGCCACGACACGAGCCGATCGAGCCGAGACAGCGCTTCGATCAAGAGGTCGATACGTTTGATCGGCTTAAGGTTGGCAGTCACGCCAAACCAGATCGTGCCGGGTGGATCGGGTAGCGGGAACTTGCTCGCGCTCGGCCCTAGCGGCTCAACGCCGTTGCGAATCACGTTGATTCGCGACAACGGAACGCCATCGGTCTCGGCGACCCAACGTTTGACCGCCTCACCGTTGACCACCACAGCGTCGAATCGATCGGCGAGCACGACGCGAGCGAGGTCGAACAGCGTGTGATACCAAGGTCGCGTTGCTCCCATTCCGATGTCGCGCCGGCTCTGCATCAGTGCCGGGTGTACACCCGACCACCAGGCCCCGATCAGGCCGACAAACAGTGCGTCCTCGAAAAACGTCAACACGACGTCGATCTTCCGCTCGCGCAGGGCGGTCGAGAGCCTCGACACGACTCCCACGAGTGACGGCTTGATCAAGCCGCTGTAGCCGAGAACGATCACGTCGCACGCGACCTGATGCGACTGCAACCACTCGGAGGTTGAGAGAACGACCAAGTACGGCTCGACCCGTGATCGATCGAGCCGACCGATCAAGCCCAGCAACTGACGTTCGGTGCCGCTGGTATCACCTGCGATCGTGTCGATGACAAATGCCACACGAATCGGCGACGGCATGTCAGCGCCACCTCGTCGGAACCAAGGCCAGCACCGCGTTCTTGGCCAACTCGCGATAGGGCCGCCACCACAACGGCTGCTGACCAACGGCGCGTAGCAACCACCGATCGGAGGTGAGCAGGCTGGTGTCGCGCGCTGCATAGGCGCGGTTGACGAACGTATAGGCGTAGGCGCGCCGCACGGTCGCAGGCGGCAACGCCTCAGGATGCCGTTCCAAGAACTTCGCCATGATGCGATCCGAACATTCCTGCCGCGTCTGGCGATTCTTCGACATCTGGCCGGCGTGTCCGGCGCGGTAGATCAGCAGCGGCTGCGGCACGAACTCGAAGCGGGTCACAACCGACAAGCGCAGCCACAGATCCCAGTCGATCCCCATCGGAAGCGACTCATCGAAGCCGTCGGCTGCCTGAAATAGCGGTCGCCGGATCATTGCCGACGAGAATGGGATGAAGTTATCGATGAAGAGCGGCGCCGAGACGTTCCCTCGGCGGGGCGCAAGCTCGGGAACGGCGGGCGGCAGTTGAATCGCGGCGTCGTGTTCATCGATGTACCGCACCTGGCCATATACCACCCCGATCGACGGATCAGCGAAGATCGGGCGTTGCACTCGGTCTTGTGTCGGTCCCAACGATCATCGGCATCCAGAAACGCGAGCAGATCTCCGCTGGCACGGCGGGCCCCTTCGTTCTTCGCGCACGCTTGGCCTTTGTTCTGCTGCCTGACGATGGTAATCCGTTCGCGATCCTCGTAGCGCTGCAGCACCTGCTCTGTATCGTCGGTCGAACCATCGTCGACGATCACGATTTCATGCACCGGTTCGGACTGTCCGAGCACCGACTGGATGCAGCCGTCGAGGTACTTTCCGTAGTTGTAGCAGGTGATGATCGCGCTGACGCTGTTCATAGCACCTGTCGGCCTCACGCTCGCGCACGCAGCGATTGCAGCAGGCGAAGCACCCGTCTTCCCAGCATCGATATCAGCAACCCCTTGATTGCGTACCAACCGGGACGCTCCCTGACGCTCTGCACGTAGTAAGCGCGCGCAAGCCGAAGTTCACCGCGCTCCTGATGGTAGTACCCCTGGGCGTAGCGATTGAGCGCGATCTGGTAGCGCAGTTGCCGCACGATTCGTGGCGTTTGATCCAAACCAAGTTGCCGTCTCAGGACCGCGATCCGCGCTTCGGAAAGCAGGGCACCCCGACCGGAGATCCCGCTGGCGCGCTCGCGATAGTGCACTGTCACCCGAGTCACCACGCCGACCGCGCGATCGCGTGCAAGCCGCAACCAAAGGTCGAAGTCGTCGCCATTGGTCAAAGTATCGTCGAAGACGCCAAGCTCTTGGAGCGCGGACACGCGCAACGTCACACTGCTGGTCGGTATGAAGTTCTCGAAACACAAACCCTCGTAACCGTGCGGTGGCTCCAGTACCGCCCAGGCGGGATCGAGAGACGTCTTGGGAAGTGCCGCGAAGCCTGAGTAGTCTGCCAGAAACGCGCTCCCCCCCTTCGGGCTCGTACCGTCCTGGAAGCGCACCGCATCGGTGAACGCCAGGGCGATGTCGGGGCGCGCGTTCATCAGCTGCAGCGACAGCGACAACCGGCCGGGGAGCATCAGATCGTCGCTGTCGAAGATCGCCACGACAGGCGCGCGTGCGGCCCCAATGCCGACGTTTCGCGGACGTGCCGGTCCGCCGCTGTTGCGATCGAGCCTGAGATACTCGACCCCGCGCGATGCGTAGCGGGCAGCAACCGCGCCGGTGTCGTCTTGCGAGGCATCGTCGACGACCACGATCTGGACGTTTTGGGTTCCTTCATTCAGCACGCTGTCGAGGGTCGCGGCGAGGTAGTTGCCAGCGTTGTAGGCCGGAATCACGACCGTGATCGCAGGTGGCAGTGGCGGCGTCTGCCCTCGCTCGCCCGACGAATCGGTGGTGTTCACGGGCGGCGGCTCACGAGCCGGTAGAGTTCGGCATAGCGATCTGCCATCGTGCGGGCCGAGAACTCTTGCGCACAACGCTGGCGCGCGCGCGCGCCTAACTGTTCGCGCAGATCGGAATCGTCAAGCAGCGTTTCGATCGCCTCTGCCAGTGCTGTGGCATCTGCCGCGGTCACGAGCAGACCCGCTTTTCCATGGTCGAGCGCGTACGGCGTTCCTCCCACGGCGGTTGCGACGATCGGCCGTGCCAGTTGCATCGCCTCCAACACGACGAGCGGCATACCCTCGAGCAACGACGACGACACGAATACGTCCAGCCGCGCCAACAAGGCTGCAATCGGTGCGACGTAGCCCGGCAGCATCACGCGATCGGCGATACCCAACTGCGCCGCCAGAGCGAGCAGCGGCTCGCGCTCGGGCCCATCACCGGCAAGCACGACGCGCACCGGCTTGCCTGCACGAATCAATCGCGCGGCAGCCTGCAACAGATGCTCAAACCCTTTCTCTTCCGACAGACGCCCCGCGCTGCCGATGATCATCCCCTCGGAGCAGAACTGCTGAATCGCCGGAGAGAGTTCGTGAGCGGGGCCTGGAGGAGCAACCCCGTTGGGGATGAGGGTCGAGCGTCCCGCCGCCAAGCGGCGGATCCAGCGATGCTGTTGCTGTGCCGGGGAAACCAACACGACGGCGTCCATCCTCGACAGACAACGTGCGTCAAGCCACTCGTAGGCATGAATCTTGGTCAGTCCACCGGTGTTGGTCCAGCCGTGGAGTGTCGTGACCAGCGCCGCCTGGCGGGCGCGACGCGGGGTCATCCCGAGCAGAATGTTTCCCTTGTAACCGTGCGAGTGAATCACGTCGGCCCGCATCTCGCGCGCCAGGCGCAGCAAGCCGAGCGTTCCGCGTGGGTTGAATCCGGGGAGCATCCGGATCGACGTCAGCGGTAACCCACGGCGATGGGCCTCGACCTCGATCGATTTCTCGCCACAGCCGGGCGACCCCACGCTGACCAGCTGGGCCGACACAGCAGGTGTCTGCTGTTCCGACAACAAACTCAACAGGACCTGCTCGGCACCATAGAGCCCACCGCTGTCGATGACGTGCATGACTCGCATCGTCAGCCCTTTCGTGGAGTCCACAGTACCTGCTTCTTTCCCAGCATGAAACGCAGGAACGCGTGCAGTGACGCGACGTTGAGCAGCAACAGGTAAGAAGTCCAGCGCACGATTCCTATCGGAATCATGCGCGCTGCCGGCGTCAGGCCGAAGAGCGCACCGGCCCAAACGAGCAGTTGCAGCAACAAGAGCACGGCATAGACGGGCCCCTTGCTCGCTAGGATCAGGTTCGCAGCAAACGCAGTGAGCATCGGTACGAGGGCCAGGTATCGCAGCAACTTGTGCGACAAGAGTTGCCACGCAAACAGCGGTCGCCGGAACGGATTGAACAGCGATCGCTTGTCCCACAGAGCCCAGAATGCCCGCAGCGCCACGCGCACTCGCATGCGGTATTCATCGCTCCCCTTCGACAAAGCGTCCTCGACCACGATCGCATCGGGCTCGAACACGACACGGTAGCCTTGCTCGACAACCGATAACGGCAGCACGAAGTCGGGCAACTGATCCGAACGCATCGGCAGATACAACGCGCGGCGAACCGCGTCGATTCCACCATCGACGCCGACGACAGAACCGAGTCGAGTCTCTTGGACCCGCAGGAAATTCTCGTACTTCATGAACGCGCTGCACCCCGAACCGACCCAATCGCCGGGCCCAGTCCCATACAGCATCTTGCCGGTCACGTAGCCGACACGGGGATCGGCGAAACCGCGCACGAGGTTGCGAAGCGCGTCGACGCGGTAGATCGAGTTTGCATCGGAAAACACGACGATTTCGGACCGCACATGCTGCACGCCCAAGTTGAGTGCGCTGGTCTTGCCAGCGCGCGGCTCCTGCCGGATGAGACGTACCCTTTCCGTCGCAAACCGCTGCACGATCGCGTCGGTCCCATCCTCCGAACCGTCCGACACGACAAGTATCTCGAGTAGCTCCGGCGGGTACTCCAGGGCCAACTTGTTTTCCAGCGTGCTCGCGATCACGTCCGCTTCGTTGAACGCAGCGATCACGATGGTGACAGTCGGTTCGTAGGGGCCCGAGGCGACGCGGCGCGGGATCAACCGCCCCAAGACGGCTGCCGCCAACGGATACCCGGCGTAGATGTAGACGATCAGCGCCAGCGAAACCCACAGGACGACGCTCACGACGAGGCGCTCCGGGCACCCCGCAGGATCCCCAGCAGTTCACGCCAGAGGTTGACGTTCACCAAAGGCAGGCAGACCAGGTAGGCAAGACACATCACGCTCTTGACCGCCAGCGATGCGATATCGAGGCCGCGTTCGCTCGCAACGTGAACAAGCTTCTGCCCGAACGTCGTGTCGGCACCAATCCAACCGGCGATGCCCGTGATTGCAGCAGCAACCCTTGGACCGAGCCATTCGACAGGCGCGAAGTCAGGACTCACCGCCAGGATGATAGTGCAGTAGAGCGCAATGGCCGCCGACGTGAGTACAGCTACCTTGCGCCACTCGATCTCGATCCTGTAGACAGCTTGCGACCGGCGAATCGTCCAGATCACCTGAATCAGTACACAGATCAGCGCCGAGTACGCGGCACCCTTGAGTCCGAACGCGGAGACGAGCATGACGCTCAGTCCGACTTTGAGAAGCGATGTCGTTGTCTTGATCCACGACACGACGCCCGAGAGCTTTTGGTAGGCCAGGCCGAACACCACATGTGAATCCACGCCGGTTAGAACGGCGGTAAGCAGTTCGAGCCGAGCGATCGTCGCGCCCTGCCAGAACTCGGGCGGTGTCATGATCCGCAAGAAGTCGTCGGCGCCGGTCCCCAACACGAGGGCCACGAACGCCGCCAGAAACAGGAAGAACGTGAATACGCGCCCGATTACCTTCGGTCCGTCGGGGTTGGCTGCGATCTCGATACTGCGCGGGAACCAAGTGCGCATGAACGGCTCGTTCAGTAGAAACGGCAACAGCGTGCTGAGCTTGTAGCACATCTCCAAAATGCCGACGCCTTCCAAGCCGACCAGCAGCCGAATCAAGACACGTTCGGCCTGACGCGAGGCGAAGGAAACCAAGTTTGCCGGCACCATCGGAAGTTCGAAGTCGATGATCTTCTTGGCGATCGCGCGGTCATAACGAAATCCGACGCGCTTGATCACGATCCAGCACAGCGGTATCGCCCACACCAGTGCCGTCAACAATACTGCCGTGAAGTAGCCCCACAGTCCCCATTCGAGCGTAACGATCAGTACGATGTTGAGCGAGAGCCCTACCACTAGGCGGAGCAACCCGAACATCGAGTACAACGTCGAGCGCTGTTCGATCAAGAGCAGTGTACTGGCTGCGCCGCCGACGAGATCGAGCCAAAAGGCTATCAGCGCAACGGCCACGAATAGGAAGAACTTCGTGTCCCCCAGCAACACATAGCTCAGCGGCTTGCTGCACAGGCAACACAACACCACCAACGCACCGCCGCCAAACGCCATCAGTCGCATCGCGGTGCTGATTACGAACGGTTGACGATCGGCCGGCTCATCGTTGTAGAAGCGGATCGTGCTGCCGACGATGCCGAAAGAGAGCAAGCTGGAGAGAAAGCTAAGTGCGGCGTCGAGCATACCGATGACGCCATACCCTTCGCCGTGCAGCATGTGGGCGTAGAAGGGCAGCATGACGAAGCTGATCCCTTTGCCCAGAATCGACGCAAAACTGTAGATGGCGGCGTGCTTGAGAACGTTCCGAATCATGCGGCGCGCCGGAACCAGTCAACCGAAGAGGGCATTCAGCCGCTCTTAGGACTTACGCTTGTCAGGGTCGCGGTAGTACTCGTAATAGTCGTGATCGTAGAGGTGTCTGCGGTCCGCAAGATTGAACTCCAAGTCATTCAGCACGATCCCCACGATTTCGCCGGAAGACATCGCCTGTTGCGCCGACGCCACCAACTGCCGCGGTGTGCTTCCTGAGCGCACCACGATCAAAGAACCATCGCTGTACGGCGCCATCACGTTCGCATCCGCGAACGGAACAGCCGGCGGAGTATCCACGATGATGCGATCGTAGCGTTGCCTCAACTGAGCGAACAGCGTTCGGCAGGCCTCGGAACTCAACAGCGGGATCGGATTTCGGGTCGGCGTCCCGGCGGTCAGGATGCTCAGCGACGAAGCGCTGATCCGCACCGTGACATTCTCGAGTTTGGCGGTGCCGTTGAGCACTTCCATCAACCCCTCGCGCGGCGAATCCTGGATGAATCTACCGATCCGAGGCGCGCGCGCATCGGCATCGACCAGCAAAACGCGGCAGCGTTCATCGGAAGCGAAGGCGAGCGCCAAGTTCATCGCAACCAGCGACTTGCCTTCTCCGGGCGCGGCGCTGGTGACAACCAGCACCTGTCGATGACGGCCAGGGTCGGCCGTCAGCGTCGTCTTGAGTTTGTGAAAGCGCTCGGCAGCGGGGTGAGGCACGTCACTCCTCAGCACGATATCCGGCATCTCACGCAGTGAACGCGTCAACCCTGCGCGCACGGGCTCTCGCGACGTGCTGCTAGGCTCATTCGCATTCGGCTTGGTCTGCGGTCGATCGATACTCATTTGGCCTCAGGCTCCTCGCTGCACGAACCAGGCAACAACCAGGGCCGCGACCGAGAGAATCGAGAAGATCCAGTTGGTGGCGACACGGTTTCGCTCGATGCGCTTGACCTGCGGCGTCTGGATCCTCGGGATGCTGATCAAAACGGGAAGCTCTGTGCTCGCCTCTAGCACGGCCTCGGAGCGGACGACCGGCCTGAAGACCTCACGCAGCAAGAGCGGGGCGAAAAACACGAGCATCCCCGCGATCAAGCCGATTCCCAACACATTCAGCGGCACGGGAGCGATCGGGAACGAGGGCGCTACTGCGGTCTCGATGACTTCGAACTGCTCACCTTTCTGAGCTTCCTCGATGGTCTGCGACCCTTTGGCTAGTTGGACCTTCCCTGCGTACTCACGATATTGCGATGCGACCGCCTCGTAGCCCTTGGTCAGCTCCGCCAACTGCTGCTCGACGCGTGGCGTGTTCTCGATGCGTGCCGAATAGATCGAGATGTCGGCCCTGATCTTGCGCTGCTCATCCTCCAGCCGGGCGATCTCGCGCCGTATGGTTTCGGCGGGGCTGTTGTTTGGCCGCTCGATACGGTTCGGGTCGTTGTCGGCCGACTCGCGTGAGGGAGCGTTGGCAATCCGAGATTTGAGCTCGGCGATCTGACGCTCCTTGGCTTGCACCTCGGGGTGATTGTCGAAGTACCGCGACTTGTGCGAATCGAGTTCTCGTTCGAGCGCCGCCAGTCTCGCGAGGTCGGGGTCGACCGCAGGAGTGCTCGAGTAACCGCCGGCCGTCGGAGTCGGTGGCTGGCTCAGCAAAATCTCGAGCCGATCCTTGGCCGCCGCGAGTGCCTTCTGGTTGGCATCGAGATCTCGCTGTCGACCGTCCAAAAGGCGGATGTTGGCTTCCAACTGCGCGGCACTTTCGTACAAGTGCGCCGCCTTGAAATCGGCGATGCTCCGATCGCGCTCTGCGAGCTCGACCTCCACCTTGCTGGCTAACCCCTCGAGTGTTTGCACCGTTTCTTGGGCGCGAGCGCTGCGGAATCGAGAGTTCTCGGCGATATAGAGTTGCGCCAGAGTGTTGACCACCTCGGCCGTACGCTCAGGATCGCTGTCGCGAAAGGAAACCTCGAAATAGGCCGATGCGTCGCTTCGTGAAAGGTTGTACCCGCTGACGGTCACCGTGACCCGACTACGAATCGAATTGATCAGCCGCTCTAACTCGGTATCGTCGGCAGGTCGCCCAAATGCGGAATCGATCAGTCTGAGCAGGTAGGGGCGACTCAGCACCGCTTCGCGCAAGGCAGCGATCCGGACGGCGAGGTCATCGGTGACGGTGCTGCGCACGAACTCCTGTGGGATCTTCTGCGGAGCGACCAAGATCTTGGTGGTCGCCTCATAGGTTTTTGGCATCTGGTCGAGGACGATCAGCCCTCCGCCAAGCCCCAGGCAGACGCCTGCCAAGACAACCCACCAGTGCCGACGGATTCGATCGACGCTTTCGAGCATCCGTAGCGCATTGTTCTCGCCGGCCATCTACACTCCTCGCCGATCGCGCCTTGCAGACAGGGCGTCACGCGTCATCACTGCACCAGGATCGTGTCGCCCGGCTTGAGGAATATGTTGTCCACGGGGCGCTCCCCCGTGATCAGGCGTCGATAGTCCAGATGCAGGACGCGCTCGCCGGCCCCGAGCCCGTCGCTCCGAAACAGGACCAGGTCCTTCTTGGCAAACTCGGTAAGGCCACCCGCCATGGCAAGTGCCTGAAGCAGTCGAGTCGGCCGCCGAAACTGCAGCACTCCTTGGTTTCGTACCTCCCCCAAGACGAAGACCCGAAAGCTGTTGATCTGCTCGACGATCACCGTCACGTTGGGGTCGCGCAGCAACTGCTTCATCGCCTGGACCAGTCCGACCCGAACCTGCTCGGCAGTCCTTCCTTCGACCACGAAGTCGTTGACCAACGGCACGCTGATTTTTCCGTCGGGCCGAACCACCACGCTCAGATTGAGCGCCGGCTCCCCCCAGACTGTTATTCGCAACTGGTCTTCTACGCCGATCACGTAGTCGGAACGGTCTCCCGGCTTGTCAGGGACGGTGGCGTCTTGATTGGCGGCGGGCTCCTGCGCCGCAGTCGACGGGGTGAGGGCAAGAATTCCCGATACGAGCAAAGTTCCTAACAGCAGGCGCCGCACGAACCCTCCCTGGCAAAAACCGCCAGGAAAAGTCTCGCTCCGGAGCGAGGCGAAGTCCAGGAACGACCGCGATCGGCTGGGTTGATTCGCCGATTTCAAACTCCTGGGGCTCAGACCGGCGGTCTCGCTGGTGACGCCTGGGTGGTGGGTCGCGGTTCCACGCGGTCTGGGGCGAGGGCTCGGAGCCCATCGAGCGACAGATGGGGTAGCGCCACGGTCTGCGCCGCGAGTTCTCCTGCGGTGACGAACTCCATCGAGCCAAGCAGCCGCCGAAGTCGCTTCTCCATCTTGGAGAGGCCTCGATAGTGACGAAGTCGTGTCGCCAACGAGACCTTGAGTCGCGGCTGACGCGGATCGATCTCCCAGGGATGTAGATAGATGATCGCGGGCAGTTGCTCGCGTCGGGTGAGGCCCCTCAGCGAACGCTCGATCACGCTGATCGGAAAGTGCCGCATGTAGGCTCCGCCAGCGACGGCCATCCGTCGCCCGAACAGCGGAGCAGTGGCTGGTGGGAGTTCGACCAGCGAACCCTGCCGCGTCTCGATGACGTACGGGCGATGAGGAGCCTTGGGGATCCCGTAGTTGGGGTGATAGACGGGAAAAATGCTGGAGTCGTAAGTGAACCCAGCCTCGGCCAACACGGACAACGCCCACAGCGAGTCGTTGCGAATCGAGAAAGAAGGCGCGCGATAGCCGGTGACGGCAACGCCGGCGGCGTCTTCGACCGCCTGCTTTGCGTCGCGCGTGTCTTTGGCGAACTCGTCGGGGGCCAATCGCCAGACTTCGCGATGCCAATACGAGTGACAAGCGACCTCGTGGCCGCGCTCCACGACCTTGCGCACCATGGCGCCGCGCCGCGACGCCTCCCAACCCAGCGTGAACCAGGTCGCTTTGACGCCGTATTCATCGAGCATGTCGAGCAATCGCTCGACATTGCGTTCGACGCGAGACGGGTACCAAGACCAATCCTCCGGCCTGACAGTGCCTTTGAAGGCGCTGACCTGGTAGTAATCCTCCAGGTCGATCGTCAGTACCGCAGGCGCCGCTAGCGCGGTTTGTCTTGGCTGTTTTTCCTCTTCCAACGTCTCTGTTGTGGTCTCTCGATCGGGCATCGCAGACCTCTCCTCGTGAATCTGGTATAGAACACCTCAGTGATTCGAAGTGTCATGTTTAGACCCCTTCGCACTTGACGACCGTTGCGACCGTGTCGAACACGATTCGCATATCGAGCAGTGGGCTCATGTGCTTGAGGTAGTACATGTCGAAACTCAACTTCTCGATGGCGCCATCACTATC
The DNA here is from genome assembly GCA_046331425.1 of Acidobacteriota bacterium. GTDB lineage: Bacteria > Acidobacteriota > Polarisedimenticolia > J045 > J045 > JANNUT01. The sequence goes on along the minus strand of JAXLQU010000001.1, from coordinate 265,407 downwards.
GCTGGTGTAACCCTCGTTGACCTGCGCCCAGCCAGTGATGCCAGGCCGAACCGAAAGCCTCAGGTCAAAAAACTCGATCTCTTTGGAGTACTGCTCGACGAACTCCGGCCGCTCGGGACGGGGGCCAACCAGCGCCATCTCGCCCCGCAGGATATTGAAGAGTTGCGGCAGTTCGTCGATGCGCGTCTGACGGAGGAACTTCCCGACGCGCGTGACGCGCGGATCGTCGAGCGCAGCAAACTGCGGGCCGGCTGCTTCGGCGTTCTGCCGCATGGTGCGTAACTTGATGACGTCGAAGAGGCGACCGAATCGCCCCACCCTTGTCTGGCGGAAGAAAATCGGGCCGCGATCGTCGAGCTTGATGGCCAACGCTGCAGCGAGCAGCACGGGCGCAACCAAAACCATCAGCAACACCGCCAAGCACCATTCCCAGACGGTCTTCAGGAGCATCCAGGCCGGAGAGAACGCGAAGCCATTGGAAAAGACAAGGTCACCGGGTCGCGTCTGTTTGACCGGCACCTGACCTGTGAGGTCCTCGAGAAACTGGGAGGCATTCTGGATCTTCACGCCGCGGAAGCGCGCTTGGAGGAGCGACTCGAGCGGCAAGCCAGCGCGCCGGTCATCCAGCGCGACGACCCAGCGTTCCGGTACCTTCCGGAATTTGCCGTGCGGATGGGGCGAGTCGAGTGGGCGCAGCAACTCTTGCACTTGGAGGGGGGTGACCACGCCGCTCAAGCGGAATCGTCCCGCGCCACGCGAGATCAGTGTGGAGGAGCAAAGTTCTGCCGAACGCCCCTGCCCGATGATCAGAACACTGCCTGACTCAGTCACCATGATCCCAACCGCCCCCCGCCGAACAACAGCTTCGGCGCAAGTCTCCACTGTGCGACTCAGGGGACATGTGGCAGGGGGGCAGCTGTGCAGACAAGCCAGCGCGGAGGACTCGCGGTCCCCGTAGGCGTCGGTTCATCGGCGGCTACCCCTTCCCGATACCACATCGGATGCAGTGCACCCGGCAATTCCCCGTTGCCCCTCTCGGACGGGGTCGCTGGACGACTCCCGGCCAAGTGAGGGAAGTATCCGCCGAGTTTTCAATAGGTCAATCGCAAGTCTCAATTAGTTACAGGATTGTCGGCTCGTCCCGGTCTTTTCGGCGAACGCCGCTCAGACCCGGACGCTTCTGGACGGATTTCAATTTCGTGCTGTGGCCAGAAATGGAAGCCGGTCGGCCCCCTTCGGCGGCGCCACTCACACTAGATTGGCAAGGAGTCAACGGATCTCGGAGGCAGGGTGGCGACCAGCGATTTCACGATTCTAGGAGCCGGCGTGGTTGGCCTCTCGACCGCTTGGGAACTGGCCGAACGATTCCCGGGCTCGAAGATCACGATCGTCGACAAGGAGCCCCAGGTGGCGATGCATGGGAGCGGTCGCAACAGCGGCGTGCTTCATGCGGGGTTTTATTACACAGCCGACTCCATGAAGGCCCGCTTTACACGTTTGGGGAACCACCGCTGGAAGGATTTCGCACGGACCAACGGATTGAGGCTGCGTGAGTGCGGAAAGCTCGTGGTCGCTCGATCAGAACAAGAACTCGCCGGGCTTGATGAGTTGAAGCGTCGCGGCGATGCGAACGGGGTCCAGACGCAGCTGATCGACGAAAAAGAGGCGCGGGAAATCGACCCCTGCGCGAAGACGTTCGATCGCGCGCTGTGGTCTCCGACTACGGCGACCGTCGACCCCCGAGAGTGCATGCGGGCGCTGGTGGAAGCGGTGAAACGCAAAGGCGTCGAGTTACGACTCGACGCGCCCTACGGCGAGCGTGACGGTCGTCGCATTCGCGCCGGGGGTCAGTGGATCGACAGTGGCTTCGTGATCAACGCGGCAGGGTTGCAGGCCGATCGCATCGCGCACGACTTCGGGTTTGGTCGTGAGTACCGGATCCTCCCGTTCAAGGGGATTTATCTCTACGGCGACGCCGACTGGTCACCGCTGCGAGTTCACGTCTATCCGGTGCCAGATCTGAAAAAGACTTTTCTTGGTGTCCACTTCACAGTGACCGTCGACGGGCTTTCCAAGATCGGTCCGACCGCAATTCCGGCGCTATGGCGTGAGCAATACAAAGGGCTCGGCGGATTCATGCCGGGCGAGTTCGTATCGATCCTGCGCGATCAGTTGCGATTGTTCGTAGCCAACGAGATCGGCTTCCGGCAACTGGCGTGGGAAGAGGTCCGAAAATACAGCAAGCGATTCCTGGCCGCGCGCGCCGGTGAGTTGGTGCAGTCTGTTGCCTTGCATCGCTTCCGCCGCTGGGGTCCCGCGGGAATCCGCGCTCAGCTTTACGATCATGCTCAGCGTCGACTTGTGATGGACTTTGTCGTCGAGGCTGATCGACACTCGCTGCACGTGCTGAATGCGATCTCACCGGCGTTCACCGCGGCCATGCCTTTCGCGTCGCATCTGGTCGACGAGATCGAGCGCCAACTGGGTCACGCCAAAACATAAGACGTATCCACGTGATACCGCGCGGGGCTGCGACCTGCTTTTCCGATCCCTCAGACTACCAACACGTCCTGGCCGCGTTTTCAGTTGAGCCAACTCCAAGGGGGTCTTTGGCGGCAGGTGGTGGAGTCCTGCCGCCGACCCGGCGAGATTCGTCTCTGTGCGGCCGAAATAGGTAGACCGTCCCCGAATTGTTAGTTGATCGGGCCCTCCTGGCTGCAGGCGTTGACAGCGGAGACGAGGTAGGCAGTGAACGATCCGTCGGAGGTTCCCGCAAGATGGCGGTAGTTTTTCGTGGCCGTGGTGCCGAGCAGTGACGAGGTGGAGAAGTTCGGTGTGCTCGAGCGATAGACTTTGTAGCGGCCGGCGCTGACAGGGTCGTTGGTCCAGTCGATGACAACATCTGTCGCCTGTTTCGAGACGACGATCGAGTTGACCCGCGGCGCGGCGCTGCAGCCATCACAACCACCGGACAGATCGACGGTTCGAAAGTCATCGACGACGGCTTCAACCACCGATCCATCGACCAGATCCGAGGCTGTAAAGCGCATCCGCATCTGCGCTGTCGGTGTCACGGCACCCAACGGGAACTCGATCTCGCTGAAGATGTTGTTCGAGTTGCTTGCGGTGGTGCTCTCGACCACGCTCCAGCTGCTCCCGTCGTTATTGCTGATCTCGACAGTCCAGGTGTCGGTACCCGGCGCGGCTCCAGTGTTGTTGGAGTAGTAGCGCTTGTAGCGAACAGCAGGATCGGTGGCTCCCAACAGGCTGAATCCTGCCGAAAGCAAGGTGGTCGTGCCGGTGTCGATGTCGTTGTCACCCAGTCCCGGGCCAGCCAGCCCCGTGGCCCAGCAGTTGTTGCCGCTGGGGCAGGTGCCGGGTTGCGCGTCGGTCTGCGCCGGATCACCGAGTTCCCACAGTCCGGTCACGGCATCGTTGAGTCCAGTCCGCGCCCAGCCGCTCGCGCCGGTCTCGAAATCCTGCAGCGATAGTTGTTCGGCAAGCACCGTCGCCGTGACGGTGCGTTTGACCGAATTGCCGTCGTTCAACCCGGCTTTGTCGACGGCGCGTACGAGGTAGGTGTAGTTGGTCTTGGGTGTCAGCGCTGCATCGATCAGCGAGGTGTCGGTGGTGCGTCCGATCAATGTTGCGGCGCTTGGAACGAACGCAGGATCGGTGCTGCGATACACCTCGTAGACCACCGGCGTGGAGCAAGTCTCCTGCGCGCTGGTCCACGTCAACACCGTCTCTCCACACCCGGTGCCGGGCGTGGCACTCACCAGGCCTGCGTAGATCGGCGCTTTGGTGTCGGGTGAGGCAGGTGCGATCACGGCGCGCCGCAGCAGATTGCCGTCTTCGCCGCTGCGCGAATCGAAGGCCCGGGCTATGTAGTAGTACGACGTCCCCGGCGTGAGCAGCGTGTCGACTCGCGAGAGCGTGGTCAAGCCGGTCGCAATCCGATTGGAAGCCGAAGGTGTAAACGAAGGGTCGGTCGAGCGGTACAGCCGATAACTGATCGACGCATTCTGGCAGTTGGAGCTGGCGGTACCCCACGACAAGCTCGACTCCGCGCAATCAGGACCCGCCGCCGCGCCGGATAGTCCGCCGAAAGTAGGTGGAACGAAGCATGGTGGCGTGTTGTCGCACGTCTCATCGGTCAGTTTGAAATCGTCGAAGGCACCTTCGATCAGGTTGCCTGTGGCCGTTCCATCCGCGATGCGGACGCGGAAGCGCATGTTGGCGGTGATCGTTACCAAGGATCGCAAGTCGAACGAGCGTTTGGTCCATGCGGCGGCGCTCTGATTGGTTCCGAGTACCTCGAGTGCAGTCCACGCGGAGCCGCCGTTGGTGCTGACCTCGACGCGGAAGAAGTCTCCAGCATCCTCGCCGAGATCACGATTGGCGAACCAGCGCTGGTAACTGACGATCGGGCGGTTGTATGCGGTGAGGTCGAACACAGGAGAGAGCAGCACCGTCTCGCCGTTGTCGACGTCGTCGGTCCCCTCCCCTCCGAAGTTCGTGCCGGTGAACCAGCACTGCGTCCCCGTGTCGTCGCTGTCGGCACCGGGCTGATACGTCGTCGCATCCGGAACCCCGCGCACCCAAGAGCCCACGGTCGTCGTGCTTGCGACCGTGTCCAACGCCCAGCCGTTGGCGGCGTCGAAGTTGTTGGCGCTTTTGATCTCCTGAACGCCGACGTGCACGGTGAAGTACTGAGTGTCGATGGCGCAGCCGCTGCTCGATGTCAGCGTAAAAGTGAACGGGATGTCGGTCCCGCACGCCACGCCAGAGCCGATGGAGAATCGGAACGGCTGCGCATTGGTGGTAATGCCGTGGCCGGTCAAATCGGAGAACGAACGTGTCGGGAAATCGATCGAGATCCCAGGTGTGCTCGTGGCGATGGTCCCGACGAGACTCGACACCGGGACATTCGTACCGTTCTCGAGCGTGAGCGTGACGTCGATCGCCTCGCCCGGATCGACGGTTCCACTGCGGTTGCCTGCGGGCGTGTCATCCGTCGTTACGGTCACGATTCCCGGCTCGGGCCGTTGCGGGCCGCCAATCGATACGGCGTTGTCGAGCTTCGAATGACAATTCGCGGATGACACCGCCTGCACCACGTACTCGTAGGTGAGATCGGCGCTGACCTCGGTGTCCGTATAGCTCGTGGTCGACACGGTAGCGACCGGCAGAAATGCCGCGCTGGTGCCGAATCGACGGGAGATCTTGTACTGCGAGGCGCCCAAGACGCTGTTCCAGGTGGCAGTGATTCCATTGCAGGCGCGACTCAACGACACCACCGGCTGTGCCGGACGCGTGCAACCGGCCGAGCTACTGCGCGCGGTGCCGGCAATGCCATGGGTGTTGAACGCGTTGTAGATCTCGGCGCCATTGGGAGTGCCGTCGGCCAAGTTCCCGTTGTCATCATCGGCGGCAAGGTAGGCGTCGTAGATGCTGTCGGCTTGGTTCGGCGTGTAGGTCCCAGCCTGAGCCAGCGAATTGAAGAAGATTCGCTCATGCTCCCACCATCCGGTGTTAGGGCCATGTTTGGCGACGAGTGCCTGAGCGAGATCCCAACCGGTCTGGCCGTAGATCTCACCTTCGCAGTGACATTCGCGGCCTAGCGGCCCGCTGCAACTGCCGGTACCGCAAAGTGTCGTCGCATTGGATCGCGTGAGCGTTCCTTTGGGGTCGAGCGCTTTGTCGAGCTGACGCACGCCCGAACCCGACACCCTGAAATACGGCCCGATGATCGAGGAATGCGTGATCATCATGGCAACGTGGTCGGCCGTCCCTTCTCCGGTCGCCGAGTCACCGCCGCGGGTATTGCCGTCCAGACCATGCCCCCATTCGTGCTGCATCACGTCGGCGATCTCACCCGTGTTGTTGCAGCCTCCGCCGGAGCGATAGAAGTTGGCGGTGCCGTCCCAGAACGCGTTGCAGACGTCGGCAATGTTGACATTGGCAGTGATGGTGGTGTCGAGCCATGCGATGTTGAGCCAGCGCTTGGTGAGCAATCGCACGAGGTTGAGGTGGTAAAACGCGTTGCGCTCGGCCTTCGTTGAGCTGCCGTTGCCGGTGGCGTCGGATCCACCGACACCCATGCGCAACCAACCGAGGCCGAGATTGGTGGCGGCTTGAGCCTGTGCGGGAGTGCTGCACGTGGTGCAGTTGGTGCTGAAGTACCGGCCATCGAGTCCGGTGCTTACGGTTTGGCCGCCAAAGCTGAACCGACCATCGCTGTTGGTGACACCGATCGGATCGACTTGCACCAGCGGAAACGGTACGACCGTTTCAGGGTCGACTACCGTGCGCGGGTAGATGCCGCCCGTCACCTGACCATACTGGTTGGCATCGAAAAACTCGAGCACCTCACCGTCGTGAGCATCGACCCGCGCGGTCCATGTCGATTGGTCGCCGCCGCGCTTGAATCGAAGTTCGTACACGAGGTGATACCGCAAGCCACTCGCCTCGTGAAGCGGAAGATAGAACAGGTCTGGTTCGCCGAACCCTCGATCCGTCTCGCTCGGACCACCGACGTACTCCACGACGCGCTGCATCGCTTGATCGACGGTCAATCCCGGGACCGGCCCGTCGGCCTTTCCTCCAAGTAAGCGCGTTCCTAGTTGGATCAGGTTGCCGCTATTGATGCGAGCGAAAACACGTGCGCCCAATACTCGGTGGCCGAACAACTGCCAATCGAAATCGATGTAGGCAAGTCTTCCGTCTTCCAAGATCCCCGAGCGCTGCGCCGAGCGCACGAGGTCGCCGATCCCCGCGGCCAGTAGGTCGGGATTGCGAGCAATCAGGCCGCGCACCTGCGATTCCAAGGCATCGATGTCGGTCACGCGATCGGTGAGTGCGAGTTTCAGTCCGGATCCCGAGATCAGCGCCGCGCGTCCCGATTCGCGATGGAGTCGACCCCACCATTCGCCGCCGGCCGACTGTCGGAACCGGTTCAACGCGTCGAGCGCTGCGGCCGGATCGGATGAATCGATCGTTTCGTCGAGAACATAGGCTGGGAGTCGGACCTTCTGATCGAGACTGGCCGGCGCGGGGGTAACGAGTGCGCGAGCGGGAACCGTCACGAGTGAAACGAGGATCAACAGACACAGCGGCAGGCGCATCGATATTCCTCAGGGATCGAAAGACATCTGGGACAGGCTGCTCTCTCTTCGGCGACCTTTATACGGAGAGTCCAGGGGTTGAGCCATGGGACGGTAAAAAGTTGTGTCCAGAGCTGTCCGCATTCGAGGTTGCCAGATCCCATGGTAAGCGTACACTTACGGTTAGCCATGACCTACCAAGCCGCTGTACTCGCCGCACTCGCCGATCCGACGCGCCGCGCGCTCCTCGAGCGGTTGAAGCGCGGGCCGCTCCCGGTCGGCGAACTCGCGGACTCGCTCCCAATCAGCCGACCGGCCGTCTCTCAGCACCTCAAAGTGCTCAAGGCGGCGAAACTGGTGGAAGAGCGACAAGAGGGCACGCGTCGCTTCTATAGCGTGGACGGCGCAGGACTGCTCGAGCTGCAGCGCTACCTGGAGGGCTTCTGGGGTGGTGTGCTCGAGTCATTCGCTGCCACGGCGAGTGTCGACACCAGACATCACCCGCGCCCGAAACACCGCCATGGTTCACCCACGACAAGCAAGAGGTCACGATGAATCCACACGTCGATCCACTCCGCTTCGAAATCGAGGTGGCACTCACACCCTCGAAAGCGTTCGAGTTGTTTACCGGGCACTTGGCGCGGTGGTGGCCGTTGTCGCAGTTTTCGATTGGCCAGGCGCGCGCCGTTGCGTGCGGGTTCGAGAACTATGTTGGCGGCCACGTGTGGGAGCGTTGCGCTGACGGCCAGCGATCGATCTGGGGCACGGTGCTGATTTGGGAGCCGCCGCAGCGTTTCGTAATGACGTGGCATCCTGGCCGGCCGGCGGAGACGGCCCAAGAGATCGAGGTCCGTTTCGTCCCTTCAGCACGCGGCACACGCGTCGAACTCGAACATCGCAACTGGGAAGTGCTTGGAAGCCAGGCCGAGGAGACGCGCCAAGGCTATCAACAGGGTTGGCGCCATGTGTTCGAGCGCCTGTACTTCGACTACTGCCAACAAGCCGTTCACGATGGCTCGACAGCTTAGTTCTGTGCGGCGCCTTGATAGGCCTGACGCCGTCAACAGCTATCGACCTTTCCTCACCAGGACAGAGCAGCTCGGGATTCGGCCCACGCAGCGGTCACGATCGTGACCAGCGCACCGCAACGCTACGACGCGATTGTGGTTGGTCTCGGTGCGATGGGCTCTGCCGCTGCGTGGCAACTAGCGCATCGAGGCGCGCGCGTCCTTGGTCTGGAGCAGTTCGACATTCCGCACGCGTTCGGATCCTCGCATGGGCATACCCGCATGATTCGTCTGGCCTACCACGAGCACCCTGACTACGTGCCTCTGTTGTTGCGCGCTCTGGAGTCTTGGCGTGAACTCGAACGGCGGTCCTCGCGCACACTTTTTCATCAGGTCGGTGGCGTCTACATTGGGCCTTCGGAAGCTGGAATCGCCAAAGACGCACTGCAATCGGCGCAACAACACCGCTTGCCGCACGCACTTCTCGATACCCGCGAGCTGGTCTCACGGTTCCCCGCGCTGCGCGTACCGCCGGGCTGGATCGGACTCTTCGAGCCACAGGCGGGAGTGTTGCTGTGCGAGGAGATCGTCGCCGCTCAGGCCGAACTCGCGTTGCAGGCGGGCGCTCGCTTGCTGGCTCGAGAACCTGTGATCGATTGGATGGCGGATGAGGGACGAGTCACCGTTCGAACCGCACACGGTGAGTACCATGGCGATCAACTGATCCTGTGCGGAGGCGCGTGGAGTCATCGCTGGCTAGAGCCGCGAGGAGTCGCACTACGGGTTACGCGCCAGGTCATGGGCTGGTTCTGGCCTCCCGACCCCGCGTTGTTCTCGCCACCGCAGTTGCCTTGTTGGGCCGTTCAGAACGATGACGGAAGTCTTGACTACGGCATACCGCTCTTGCCCGGCCACCCCCGCGCCAAGATCGCACGCCATCGACCGGGTATCGAGGTCGATCCGGCGCGAGTCGATCGCAGTGTAGCGAAGTCCGATCGCGACGAGATTTGCGGCGTGATCTCGCGCCGCACGTTTCAAACCGACAGCCAGCTACTCGCGTTGCGGGTTTGCCTCTACGAGTTGTCTCCCGACCAACATTCATCATCGACTCAGGCAACCGCTCTCCCAAGTGGCTACCGCCACGCGTCACGCTCGCCGCTGGGTTCAGTGGCCACGGTTTCAAGTTCGCGAGCGTCGTCGGTGAGGTGTTGGCTGACTTGTCGTTGACGGGTCGTACCCGCTGGCCGATCGAGTTTTTGGGTCTGCAGCGATTCGCAGCGAACTCGCGTTGAACGATCTACAACGGCTTCGCGGCTAGGACCGCTTCACCAACCGAAGCACAACGTCGGAACCGATCCACGGGGCCATGAGATCGCGCGGCGCGCCACCCTTCACCGTGCCTCCCGGCTTCGAGACGCCATCCACGGGTCGGTACCAAGTGGCCTTGTAGAGGCCACGAAAGTTGGTGAGATCGACGCGCATGCGTGCCGTGCGCGCAGAGTCGATGGCGGAAGCGTAGCTACTCGCGATCGCGTTGGGGTGGTAGGCGATGAGTTCCTTGAAGTCGCGCCGTGTTGCCAAGGGGCGCAGTCGGCCGGTGCGCCCATCAAGGTCGGAGACGAGCGAATCGTCGGGGACGAATCTCCCAAGGTCGAGCTTCCGGTCTTTGAAATAGCGCGCGATGAACCGCATCGAGTCCAGTCCGACCAGTTGCTCTCCGGTGTATTCCATCCCTTCGATGCCAAACCACTCCAGGTCCGACCGGCTTGTCTGTGTGTAGGGATGAATCACACCCCAGCGACCACAGTAGTTGGCGGAGCCGCCTTCGATCAACCATGACCACTGCAGCCAACGGAAGAAGAAACTCGGGTCGACGTAGTGACTGTGATCCTGCTCGTAGTAGTCCTCGCCCATGAAGACATGCAGCGGCACCGAATCGAACCCGTAGTCTTGGATCTGGTTCGCACCGACAGCATCGGCATCCTCGATGTAGATGTAGCTACACCAGGAACGATCTTCGGCGCCGGCGAACGGGAACCCGACGCCGCGATTGGGCCCGCTGGAGATCAGGTGGCGCCACGGTTCGTGGTCGGCAAAGTATTGGCCGACGTCACGCGCAAAGGCTCGATTGTTGGGGAACCCGTCGTTGCTGTGCATGTCGTTGACGATCAGCCAGAACAGATTCGGAAACGCCGACCAGCGCGCGATCATGTATCGCATGGTGCGCTCGCGCGCCGCCTTGGGGATCGCGAACCACTCGGTGCCGGTATTGTCGGTACCGTAGTCTTTGAGGCCGAAAAGGATCAGTTGGAAGTACAAGTCGGGGTAGTTATCGAAACTCCAGATCAGGCGCTCGTCGGTGGTCTGAAACTTGGAGAGTTCGAAGCGTGTGTAGTCGGGATTGGCGCCACCGGCCCACGGATCGTTCCAAACCCAGTGATCGGCGTAGTCGGAAATGTCAGGAGTACCGCCCCAACCACCCAAGCTCGCCGTTCGCATACTGGTGATGCCGCGTTCGGCTGAATCGCGAATGAACGATTGCCACAGTGGCGCGTCAACTCCGTGGAACAGCCGGTAACCCGTATCGCTCACATTGGCGAACCAGCGGCCGTTGTCGGTCATCCATTGACGGGGGTTCGCCGGATTCAACTTCAAGAGGCCGCTGAGCGATGATCTTGTGGCAGTGAATCGTCCACTCTTGTTGTCGAGCCCTGTATCGGTATCGCTCTGAGACCGCCAGGACCACTGCCCGACCTCATTCACGTAGACGCGCGCACGCCAGGTGTCGCCTCCGTCATAGAAGGCCTCGACCGTCTTGGCGTGCGCCCCTCCCGATGGTGGGGTGAACGTAACGAACGCCACGGTGTCGAACGGGTTTGAGACGCTGCCATTTCCAGCGAGCTCGATCTCGTGAGTTCCAAACTTGTGCGCTTCGGCCCGGCCCCTGGTGAGCGACGACCTTCCGGCAACGCTTGCGGCTAGCTGATTCGCCAGGTTAGTGGTAACTGGAAACGCGGTCGGCACGATCGAAGTGACCGGGCCTGCGGAATCGCGGTGAGCCATTCGGACCGTTCCGGACGATGCGAGACCGAGCAGGAGCGTGGCAACGATGAGTCGCCCGACGGTGACCATCGGGCGTCGCTGGGACCGATGCTCTTTGGAGACATCGACAACGGCAGACATACTGCGCTCCCCAATCAAGGTGAGTTCGCCAAGACCCTACGCGCATGCTCGCATGCCGTCAATCCGGAACGCCTTTGGCTAGCCGCTTCGAGCAAAATCGCCGAATGGCTTCATTTCCACCCGTTCCGCGCAAGATACGCATCGCAACTGGTGACGAATGAGTATCGCCTACGAAGCCGTGACACGTCGGCGTGATAACCGTCGCTTTCGAACCAACGAAAGATGGCCGTCATCTCACTGCCGGCCGCCGCGTCGAACTTGTCCCAAGGCACCTGCATATAGTTCACCGGCTTTCCGATCGCCTTGGAGAACGCGGCAACGACCTCGGCCATGGTGCGGTCATCTCCTGCGATCTCGAGCGTCTTCCCAGCCCACGCGTGTGGATGATCGAGGGCTTCGGCGGCGAAACTGCCGATGTCGGCGACTGCGATCTGTTGAAAACGCGTGGTCGGGTTCAACGGACTCATTACCGTGCCTGCGGAGATCTGCTGACGCTGACTGCCTTTCCAGTTCTCCGTGAACGAGACCGGTCACAGGATCGGCCACGGAATCGAACGCGTCCTTACGTGCTTCTCGATTTCGAGTTTGCTTGCGAAGTGAGGGACATCCAGTGCCCGATCAGCTCCTCCAACAGACGAGTACATAAACAGCTTCACATCGGCATCCTGTGCTGCGTCAGCGAGACTCATTCCTTGACGAATCTCGCCCACGCGGCCGTGCTCCCAGAAGTCCTGAACCGAGAAAACGCCGCCGGCTCCCTCCACAGCAACCCGGAGTGAACCAGGATCGTTGAGATCCCCTTTCACGAGTGTGGCGTCGAGCGCGGCCAGCGCTTGCGCTTTTTCCGACTCGGGGTGCCGAGGCAGCGCCCGTACCGCATAGCCGCGAGACAGGAGTGCGCGCGATGTTGCGCCCCCCCCACTCCCCGTGGCACCGGTGACGAGAACGATGCCTAGCGGGTTCTTTTTCGGTGAAGCATCAGCCCCGCCAACCAGGAGGGAACAAGTGAGTGACGAGCGTATCGCAACGCCGACCAGCGTCACCGCGTGGACGTTGTTTCTCACGCTCTTTTCCTGGAGTTCGAGCCGGCGGATGATAGGGCTTTTCTACGTGATCATTCGGCGTTTCTGCTCCGGTGAGGCGCGATGGAAACGCCGCAGCAGTCTCAGTCGTTGATCCGGTGGTAGACGGCGCAGGCTGCAGACGAAGTCACGTCCCCAGCGTTGTGCCTCGCGATAGCGTGTGAGCACCGCGGTATCGGCGTGGAGGTACTCTCGCTTGTCGAACAGATGGTGCTCGACAAACTGCCGCTGCTCTTCGATCAACTGGGCGCGGCCAGAAAGGCGTGCCAAGAAGTGCGTCACGACCAAGTACTGGCTGACCACCGCGTGCCATTCCAAATCGAGCAGTGACAACTCTGCTCCGTGTCGGCAAACGCGATCGTGGAATGTAACCAGATGGTCGATCTCCTCGATCAGGGTGGCGAAGGCATCGATGTTCTGAGAATGGAGCGTGCGCCGCGGGTCGTGGGTCTCTAGATGGTCGATCAGCGCGTCCGGCAGGTACAGAGCGGCGCCCCACGAGCCTGGCTCACCGATCGGCCGAATCAGCAACCGCGCGCCACTCCCGTCGTGGTCCACCCGCTCGCGCATCGTGCGCGACTGCAGCATCAGTCTCAGACCCAGGTCACCCACAACGAAACGGCCGGTCGGAACCACCGTGCGATCGATGTCGTAGGTACGTTCCAATAACTCTGCGACGGTATCGCAAAGCGGTCTGTTCACGAGCTCGATTGCCCCTCACGTCGGTAGACGATCTTCCCCGCCTCGACATCCACCACTATCACGGCGTAACCAACGCGTGCCCGTGTCTGCTCCAGGATGCGGCGATCGAGATCTCCCAACGGGACCGGCGTCTCCCCGCCCTTCGCCCGGCGAACCTCGGCCAATAACTCGCGTGGGTCGCGGGCTTGGCCTTGCAGTTCGTCGCGGCGGAGCATCTTGCCGACTTCGACATTGCAGTGACGCTGGATATGCGCCGCCAAGTGTCGCGCTCCGTATTCATGCGAGTATCCGTAGTCGAGCAACAACTCTTCCGCCGCTTGCGTCAGGACCAACTCGACGGCGTGTACTTCGCGGTAGCGCTGCGCGATCTTGGCGAACTCGAGTCGCAGGATGCGTGCCGCAGAGCTTCGCGGCAGATGATTGAAGCGCACGATCTTCAGCCGGTTGATGAACTCCGGAGACAGCGCCCGTTTGAGTTCTCGAGCCAACTCCGAACGGTAAGCCGCCTCTCCCGCCTCGCGGTCACCAAAGCCGATCGGGTGAGAGGCCTGGTTCTTCTCGCGGTAACCGGCGTTGGAAGTGAAGAAGATCAGTGTTCCCTCCAGGTGCAGTTCGTTGCCATGCGCATCGGTGGTGGTGCCGCGATCGAGGATCGAGAGGAAGAAGCGCTGAAGCTGCGGGTGCGCTTTCTCGACCTCGTCGACCAATATCACCGACAACGGCGCCTGCTCGGCGCGCTTGTGGAACTCGGTCAAGAGGCCCGGCTCATCGCTGCGAATGAAGCCGCGCGTGGCGCCGCGCAACTCGTTGATGTCAGACGGATAGGTGTAGTTCGGGCCCTCGATGGTGAGCATCGGGATCTCGACTCCCCACTGCGATCCGATGCGGCGCACCAGCGCTTCGACCAGAAAGTTCTTCCCAACCCCCGTGGGACCGACAAGGAAGTAGCTAGCCGGTTTGGTCAGGTTCTGTGTCCCGACTGCGAACAGCGCAAAGTCATCGATCAGGGTGGCAATCGCTTCGTTCTGATCGATCACTTCCTCGGCCAGTTCATGTCGCAACGTCTCGAGATCGACCGCTGCAAACAACAACAACCGCTCGTAGGCCGCCAACAGTCGCTCCCGATTGGTTTCGTTTTCCGAGAACAACCGCTGCGATGTCACGCGAGCAGGCAGATGTGGCGAGCCGAGCCCGGCCGGAATCGAGGCGAACGAAGGGAGCAACAACTGGTGCGCGCGATCCTCGCCCTGTGGCTCTTCGGAGTCGGCCTCGCGCAGCAACCGGCTGTACAGATCGAAGCGATCGGAGCAACGCCTCAGAAACGAGATCTCGTCCTCGAGTTTCAGTGCCGGACCATAGCCGTTGGCGAGAAAGTGCTCCCGCAGGCGCGCGTCATCGGCCAGATGTTCCAATACCGCCGCCGCCATGACGTAGGCTTTGCGCCCAACCTCCGGCAGTGCCAAGCCTCGAACGCGGCTGCGGCCGCTGATCGCAACGTCGAACAACGCCTGGTCCCCGACCTCCCGCACCTGATCTGGCAACCGTCTGAGTTTGTGCACCACGGTGTTGAGATCGTCGGCAAATGGCAGCCGGAACCACGGACTGGCAAGTAGTGCGGCGAGTCGTTGCGGGTTGTCATCCAAGATCGTGCGCAACCGTGCATCCGTATAGACGTTTCGTAGCAGCGCCGAGCAACGGGTGACGACCGAAACGAGATGTTCTATTTCGCGGGTATCGACGGGCGCTGACCCGAGACGTTCGGCAGCCGCTGCCAAGCGTTGCGAGAGGTGTTCGCTATCGAACGGTACGATCGGTAAGCGACGCTCACCCATGCGAGGCCCTCGGTTTATCTTCAGAGAGAAAGTTCGCCCCGAATCGGAGTTCCGGCAAGATCCAGATTTGTTTCCAAAGGTGCTGACCGCTTTTTCTTCGAGCCCTCGAGGCGGTTTGCTTGACAGGCCATGATCGGCATTTTATTGTCAGCACTCGTTGAGGGAGAGTGCTAACAGCACCCCTAAAAAAACCACCTAAGTCCTTTCGATTATGGTCTTTATGGAGGCCGAAGATGAAGATTAAACCGCTCTATGACCGAGTTGTCCTCAAGCGCATCGAGAATTCCGCCGAGAAAACAAAGGGTGGAATCATCATCCCCGACACCGCCAAAGAAAAGCCGCAGGAGGGCGAGGTGATCGCCGTCGGCGCCGGCAAGCGCGACGAAACCGGCAAGGTTCACTCGCTCGAGGTGAAGAAGGGTGACCGGGTGTTGTTCGGAAAGTACTCCGGTACTGAGGTCAAGATCGACGGCGAAGATGTCGTGATCATTCGCGAGGATGAGATCCTCGGAATCATTGGTTGAGATCCCGCTCGCCCTCGCGGGCGGGCCTGTAGGGACCGGGCGCACAACCCCAGTCCGCACACACCCAGGAGAGGAATCCCATGGCTGCAAAGAGAGTCACCTACTCAGAGGAATGTCGCCAATCGCTGTTGCGAGGCGTCAACCGTTTGGCCGACGCCGTGAAAGTCACCCTCGGACCGCGCGGTCGCAATGTCGTCATCGAGAAGAAGTTCGGATCGCCGCTGTCGACCAAGGACGGTGTCACGGTCGCCAAGGAACTCGAGTTCGACGATTCGTACGAGAACATGGGTTGCCAGTTGGTGCGTGAGGTTGCCAGCAAGACCTCCGATATCGCTGGCGACGGCACGACGACTGCCACCGTGTTGGCCCAAGCGATCTTCCGCGAGGGAACCAAGTCGGTGACCGCCGGCTTCAACCCGATGGACCTGAAGAAGGGGATCGAGTTGGCGGTCGAAGCGGCGACCTCCGAGGCGCGCAAACTGTCGCAACCGGTCGCAGGCAAGATGATCGAGCAGGTCGGCACGATCTCGGCCAACAACGATGAGTCGATCGGCAAGATCATCGCCGAGGCGATGAAGAAGGTCGGCAAGGACGGCGTGATCACGGTCGAAGAGGCCAAGGCTCTCGAGACCACGCTGGATGTGGTCGAGGGTATGCAGTTCGATCGGGGCTACCTGTCGCCGTACTTCGCCACCGACATGGACCGCATGGAGGCCGTGCTCGAGAACGCCTACATTCTGATCCACGAGAAGAAGATCAGCTCGATGAAGGATCTGCTCCCGCTGCTCGAGCAGGTCGCTCGCGCCGGCAAGCCTCTGTTGATCATTGCCGAGGATGTCGAGGGCGAGGCACTGGCCACGTTGGTGGTCAACAAGCTGCGTGGCACGCTGCACGCCAGCGCCGTCAAGGCGCCGGGATTCGGCGATCGCCGCAAGGCGATGCTGCAAGACATCGCGATCCTGACCGGTGGTAAAGCAATCAGCGAGGATCTCGGCATCAAGCTCGAGAACGTGACGCTCGCCGACCTCGGTCAGGCCAAGAAGATCGTGATCGACAAGGACAACACCACGATCGTCGAGGGCAAGGGTAAGCACTCGGACATCGAAGCGCGCGTCAAGCAGATCCGCAATCAGGTCGAAGAGACATCTTCGGACTACGATCGCGAGAAGCTGCAGGAGCGCCTGGCGAAGCTGGTCGGCGGCGTTGCGGTGATCAAGGTCGGTGCGGCAACCGAAGCCGAGATGAAGGAAAAGAAGGCGCGCGTCGAAGATGCGATGCACGCCACCAAGGCTGCGGTCGAGGAGGGCATCGTGCCGGGCGGCGGCGTTGCATTGCTGCGCGGCCAGAAGGCGCTCGATGGCTTGAAGGCCAAGAGTGAGGATGTCCAGGCCGGCATTGCGATCGTGCGCCGTGCGCTGGAAGAGCCGCTCCGACAGATCGCCAACAATGCCGGATTCGAAGGCAGCGTGGTGGTCAACGACGTGCGAAACCTCGACAAGCCGAGCAAGGGATTCGATGCCTATCGCGGCGAGTATGTCGACATGATCGAAAAGGGGATCATCGATCCGTTCAAGGTTGTGCGTATCGCACTGCAAAACGCAGCGTCGGTGGCCGGTCTGATGCTCACTACCGAGGCTCTAATCTCCGAGCTGCCTGAAGACGACAAGAAGAAAGCGCCGTCGATGGGTGGCCACGGCGGTGGAGACATGGATTTCTGATCCAGAGTCTCGTGCAATCTTCCAGAGGGCGGGCTTCGGCCCGCCCTTTTTTTCAGCTAGGGCGAAACAACTCCGTCTGTGTTCCAGCGCAGGATCGCAGGCTCGTCGTCACGCTTGTGGTTGAAACCGAGAACCGAAACAGAAGCGGTGCCGAGTGCAAGCCGGCGAGCCATCTTGCCAGGCGCATCGATCCATCGTGAGGCCAAGACGCGCAACAAGTGCCCATGCGCGAATACCGCGACGTTGCAGCTCGTGGCGTGCAGCGCAGCGATGACTCTTTCGGCGCGGATCACCACATCGGAAAGCGATTCGCCCGATGGGCATCCATCCTCGAACAGGTCCCATCCTGGGTGCAGCGCACGAATTTCTTCGAGGGTCCGGCCTTCATATGCGCCATAACCCCACTCCGCGAGATCGGTGTCGAGTTCGACGACATCGGCAAAACCAGCCAGCTCGGCCGTTCGTCTGGCTCGCTGCAATGGGCTGCTGAGTACCCGAGAAAACTCTATTCCCGAGAGGCGGGACGCCAAGCCAGCGGCTTCGCGCTCGCCATCCGGTAGCAGCGGCAGGTCGGTGCGCCCAGTGTGCTGACCGGTACGCGACCATGCGGTGGCACCGTGACGAATGAGATAGATCTGTGATTTTGACATTGCCAGATCCTACCTCCCCCGATCCTTCCATCGGAGTGACAAGTCGCTGCGCGTTGCGAGTTTCGTCGACCTACGCGAGTCGCTTAGCGCACCCGCCACGGCTGCGAGACGACTAGCCGACCCCAACCGGGCAGGTCGCGACCCAGTGCGCGACGGTCCGAAGCAGATCCTCCGGATTGACCGGCTTGGTGAGGTAATCGTCCATCCCGGCTGCCAGGCACTCCTCGCGGTACCCCTTCATGGCGTGCGCTGTCAACGCAATGATCGGTACACGCTGGCCTCGGCTCCGCTCGAGTTCACGCAGTCGCGCCGTCGCTTCGAAGCCGTCCATGACCGGCATCTGTACGTCCATCAGAACGATGTCGAATCGCTCCACCTGCGCGGCCGCTACCGCTTCTTCGCCGTTCTGGGCTAAGACCACACGATGACCGCGCTTCTCGAGCAGCCGCATCATCATCTTTTGGTTGACCGGATGGTCTTCGGCCAACAAGATCGAAAGCGGTCCTGACGGCCCCGTGGTGGTTCTGAGCTCTGCATCTGCATCGCGAACAGAACTCGCATCGCTGGCGAGTACAGTGTTCAACGACCGCCGCAGATCGGCTTCTCTTGGCGGCTTGGGAAGACACGCGACAATTCCCCACGTCGTCAGCAATGACGCTGACTCGAACAGCATCGACTCGGGGGACAGCACGATGGTGTGAGCCGCCCAGTTTCTGTTGGCGCGCAGAAACCGATTCAGGTCGAAGTCGGGCAGTGTCTGGTCGACGATGACAACTGTGCGGTTTGTTTGGCGTTGCCTGGCGACTTCGGCATTCAGTGCCTCGCCTGTTGCAATTTCCAGGCAGCGAAGCCCCCAGCTCTCGAACAGTCGACTCACCGCCTGCCTGGCGGTAGCGTTCGGTATGGCAAGCAACGCTTCCGCGCCCGGCCAGTCGGGGCGAGGTGTCGATTCGATTTCATCGCGCAAGACTCGGCAGGTGAAGGTGAAGGTACTCCCCTCCCCTGGTCGACTCCGAACACTCAAGCGTCCGTCCATCGACTCCGCAAGGCGCGCCGAAATCGCCAGCCCGAGTCCGGTACCGCCGAAGCGACGAGTCATCGACCCGTCGGCCTGAGTGAACGCATCGAAAATTCGCGCTTGCTTCTCCTCGGGAATCCCGATTCCAGTATCGCGAACCTCGATCGAGAGCATGACACTCCGCGTGTCGCGCGGTTGCTCCGCTGCCAGCGACAGTCGAATCGAGATTTCGCCGGCTTGAGTGAACTTGATTGCGTTACCGATCAGGTTGACGAGTACCTGCCTCAGTCGCCCCGCGTCGGCCACGAGAGCATCGGGTACGTCGGCCGCGACGCTACAGATGATCTCGAGCTGCTTCTCTTCGGCTCGGATCGCAAACATTCGAAGCGCATCGTCCACCGTCTCTCTCAAGCGGAAGGGATGCGGGTCAAGCTCCAGTTTTCCGGCGTCGATCTTGGAAAAGTCGAGCACATCGTTGAGGATCATCAGCAGCCCACTGGCCGATGTCTTCACCGCTTCGAGATACTCTCGCTGCTCTTGAGAGAGCGGCGTGGAAAGTGCGAGCTGAGTCATTCCCAAGATCCCGTTCATGGGAGTTCGAATCTCGTGACTCATATGCGCCAGGAACATCCCGCGAACGCGATTGGCCGACTCCGCTGCCTCCTTGGCGCTCTGTAGCTCGCTCGTCCGCTCCAGTACCAGGCTCCGTAATCGTTCCTCGCGAGTTCGAGCCAATCCTTCACGCCGTTTCAACAAAGAGAGAATCGTCGCTAGTCCAAGCAATACACACAGTGCGTAGAACCAGGCTGTCTGATGCAGATGCGGCTGCAGCGTCAGGGGCCGAGACACTGCCACGCCGCTCCATGTTCCGCGTGAGTCGCTAGCCATGACTTGGAAGTGGTAATCGCCAGGAGGCAGATTCGTGTAGAACGCCGTGCGTCGAGTTCCCGCGTCGATCCAGTCCTTGTCATACCCCTCGAGTCGATATCGGAAGGCGGTGCGCGGACCCTGGTCGAACACGATCGCCGTGTACTGGATCTCGAGTTCGCCCCGTCCCGGAGCCGCATCGATCGCTGCGGAAAGATCGGCGTCGTGTCGATCGACCAGCACGCGCTCGATGATCGGTGGCGATTCGACGCGCTGTCGTCCCGCCTGGGCGGGCTCGACGTACGCCACGCCGGCGCCTGTCGCCCAATAGAATCGACCGTCTGCAGCCGCGATCGCGTTCGGCGTCGATCCGCCGTTGCATTCGGGATCCTTCAGGCCATCGCCGCGACCGTAGAGTTCACACGGAACCCGTGCCAGCAGACCGTCGGCATGCGCCTCGAGATCGCGCTTGGCGACGCGATAGATTCCGCGATTGCACGACATCCACAACTGGCCTCCATTGTCTTCAAGAATCGAGAAGGCCATGTCATCTGCCAAGCCGTCACCAGAATCGAAGTGCTCGATCTTGCCGCTCTTGACCCGCACCAATCCACCACCTGCTGTCCCGAGCCAGATCGTCCCTTCTTTGTCGGCGTGAACTGCATACACCGGCTGGGGGGGGAGCCCGTTGTGCGCCGAGTAGTTGCTGAATCGACCGTTGGACAACACGCTCAACCCACCCTCGGTTCCGATCAGGATCGAACCGTCGGGTGCCTGCGTGATTCCACCTCGAATCACATCGTTGACCAGCCCGTCTGCGTGCGTGTAACTGCGCACGTCACTTCCACGGATCTGGCTGATCCCTCCACCCATCGTCCCAACCCACAACGCTCCGTCGCGATCGACGAACAGCGATCGAACTTGACCTCGAGCAAGTCGAGGGTCGGTAAAGCGGACCCAAGTCCCATGCTCGTAATAGATCAGTCCTGTGTCGAGTCCAGCCCAGACCCGCCCACTGTGGTCCTGTATCACGCTGAGTGCGAGGTTGCTCGGCAGGCCAGACGCAACGGAGAAGTGTGTTGCCGATCGGTCGTGCAGTCGCGTAATGCCGTCCCCGTAGGTCGCAACCCATAGACTTCCATCGCCCGCTCGAAGAATGCTTCTAACAAAGCTCCCTGCAAGACCATCTGCAGGCGTGATGGTCGAGAAGATCCCATCACGCATTCGATAAAGGCCGCCTGTGAACGTTCCGATCCACAGGCTGCCCTCTTGGTCCTCGTAGATGCTGCGCACATACGGATCGATCCCTCCCTCTTGCGGCGAGAGAGAACTGAACCGACCGTCGCGCATCATGTTGAGACCGCCACCCTCTGTGCCGATCCACAGATTGCCGTCCCGATCCTCCCGCAGCGCTTTGATGCGATTGTCCGAGAGGCCGTCGCGATTCGTAAACAGCCGCCAGCCCGCCGCGTCCAGCCGCGCCAATCCGAGATCGGTGCCGAGCCACAAACGCTGAGCGCGATCGCGCAGCATGACGTTGACCGGTGCGTGGGAGGTCGGGACAGCGCCGCTGAATGGCTTGCAGCGGTCGTTGTCCATTCGACAAGCACCGCCGCCGGTGCCGACGATCACCGAGCCGTCCCGATCGACGAGCAACGACCAGATCAACTGACTCGGCAGGCCTTGTTCCGTATCGAGTCGAACCGGCCGACCCTCTTCGATTCGGATCAAGCCATTGCTGGTCCCCACCCACAGCACACCGCGGCGATCTTCCACGACATCCCAAACGTTGTCGGTCGAGGCCTGATCGGATCCCGTATGGACCACGTCGAAACGGCCCACTTCGTACTTGAGGAGGCCGCCCGCGGTGCCGATCCACAGCACGCCGTTGTTTCCAACGCGAACCATGTGAACGTCGTTACTCGTGATGGTCGGCACGTTCCGATGGCTGAAGGTGGTGAACCGATCGCCATCGAAACGGGTCAACCCCTCTTGAGTACCGACCCAGAGGTAGCCGTCGGGTGTTTGCACCACCGATTCCGCAACCTCGATCGGCAAGCCTCGATCGGTACTCCACTGCTCGATCGTGAATTGGTCGATGCGCCGGGTTTTGTCGAGTGCTGCAGCGAGGCGTGCCCCAGAGAATAGGCACACGAGCACCACCAAGAAGCGGGCTAGCCTGAGCCCGAGTCCACCGTGAGGCGACGCTCGCACGTGGATGAATATGGTCGCCAGACCCGATCACTCACGACGTTTTCTTCCATTTCTCGGGCCGCTCGCGGGCTCGCCCACGCAGGCATGCGGATCTGGGCACTCGCGTGCTTGGACCAGCAGGCGAGCCGGTAAATAGAGAGAGGGCGAGCACCGGATCGGGGTTTCTCGCCCTCTCCTACCCGGGACAGGTACGCCGGAGGGGGGTGGTGGGGTAGACGGGCCCTCTGGCGCCCAGGTGGCGGTACTTCGGGTACCAAGGTGCTGCCCCCTGCTGCTGGCACCATCGCTCAGGCCGGGTCAGGGTGGGGCCCGGGTGAACTCATCCCTTGGACCTAATGAGTGCCCTTCGAGATGCAACTACTGTACCAGTTGTGATTGATTCCAAGTCGATACATTTCAACAACTTACCGCCAGGGACAGACCTGCACATCTGTCTCACCCCACGAGACACATGCGCTCGATTCAGCTCATTTCGAGAACGGGCTCGACCGGCCACCCCGAACTCATTCCTTTTTTCGGCCGATCCCGTAGCGCGTCATCCACCGATAGAGGGTCGCTCGCGAGACGCCCAGAGTGCGCGCTGCCGCTGATCGATCACCATCGCAGTTCTCCAGCGCCTCCAGCACGTCGCCGCGTTGATCGTGCTGAGGAGCCTCCTCGTGCCGCGATTCGCGGCTCACCTGCCGATTCGCAGGCGAGAATCGTGAATCGGATTGCAGCACGGCACAATCGATCCGCCCATCGACGGCTTGGTCGATCATTTGCGTCACGATGTTCTGCAGTTCCCGAACGTTGCCTGGCCATCGATAAGCGACCAGCCGCGACATTGCCTCCGGGGTGATCGAGAGAGCCTGGTTGCCTGGGTGCGAGCGAAGGAAATGCTTGACCAGGCGACGAACATCGCCCGGACGCTCGCGCAACGGCGGAAGGTTCAGCGTCATCACATTCAGCCGGTAATAGAGATCGGCGCGGAACGACCCTTCCGCTACGAGATCCCCCAGGTCACGCTTCGTCGCCACCACGACTCGAACGTCGACGTGCACCGACTTCGAGGCACCGAGAGGCGTGAACTCACCCGTTTCCAACACACGCAGCAACTTGGCCTGCAGGTCTTGCCGCAGACCATCGATCTCATCCAAGAACAGAGTGCCGCCGTCGGCTTGCGCGAACAGCCCTTTGCGCGCTTCGTGTGCGTCTGTGAACGCACCGCGCGCATGCCCGAACAACTGGCTCTCTGCCAGCGATTCGTTGAGGCCGGCCATGTTCTCGGCCACGAACGGACGCGTGGCTCTCGCCGACAGCGCGTGAATCGCCTTCGCCGCGAGTTCCTTGCCCGTGCCTGTTTCACCACAGATGACAACTGCCACGGACAAGGGGGCGATTTTCTTGATTCGCTGAAAGACATCCGCCATTGAACTCGACCCACCCAACATCTCCCCGAGGCTGTCGAGTGGTAGCGCCGCCGCGCGCCACAGATCGCGTTCGGAACGAACTTTCTCCACCAGTTCCGAATACTCGATCGCCAGCATGGCTTGGGAGGCGAGCACCTCGAGGAATCCGATGTCCTGATCGCTCCACAACGCCTCCGCTCGCTGCGTGTCCAAGTAGAGTGCACCCCGGACTTCCGTACCCACGCGCAGCGGTAGGCAGACCACGGAGCGAATGCCGAGCAACCCGACGGACGGAGCGTCGGCCAGTTCTGAGTTCAGCCGCGCGTCCCGGGCGATCACCGCCTGGCCACACGTTGCCTTGTCGAGTACTCGTTGGGATAACCGCAACGCATCGACCGTCGTTTCACTCTCCAGGCCGATCGCCGCAGCGATGTACAGTTCATCGCCTTCCTTCCGGCGCAGCACCAGCGCGCCTCGCTCCATCCCCGAGGCCTCGACCGCCAATTCCACTACCCGGACCAACAGCGGCTCGATCGCCTCGCCTGCCGCCACTCGTTGGCCGATATCGACCAGACCATGAATCGATGCGGGAGCAAGTCGCGGCGAGGCTGAGTGCCTGCCCAAACCCGAGTTCCGGCGCGCTGCGTCCAGCATCGCGGCATGATCCGGGCGCCCAAGGAACCGCGCCCTCAGCGTTGGGTTGGAGATCGCGGCTCCCAATCGCTCGAGCGTTGCCGCCCCTTCCATGAGCAGCGCCACGGAGCGCGCCGTGTCGCCAAGATCCGCATAGGCTCGGGACGCGGTACTTAGCAATACGAGATAGTCGGCCGCAGCTCCGTGACCACGGGCCAGGCCCAATCCCTGCTCCAGATCTGCCAACGCTGGCACATTCTGGCCGTCTGCCAGTCGGGCTCGAGCTCGAACGGCGAGGAACTGCACGCGGCGCCACGAAGCATCCTCACGATTCACCAACAGCGCCGCTTCTGCTTTCTCCAAATGCGCCAGTGCCTCCCGCGCCATGCATCGAGCCAAGGCGCACTCGGCGCACTCGATCGCCGCCAGTGCAGCAATCCTCAGGCGCGGAACTGCGATCGCTTGCTGATAGATCGTGGTTGCGATTTCTTCGGCTGCACCAGGTTGCTCGTCCTCACGCAGATCGCGCGCGCGTGCGAGTCTCGCAAACGCCTCCTGCCGTGGCGCAGTGATCGCTTCCGCCAGTTCGACCGCCAGCCGCACGTGACGGCGAGCTTCGGCGCGCTCATCCATCTCCCGCAGCGCTGCCGCACGAAATAACAGCCCTACGATCCGGGGCTCCGAACGAGAGAAGCGAGAGGCCTCGCCGATCAACCGGTCGCACACGTCTACCAACTCCTCGTACCTCCCGAGACGCCAGAGCGTGATCGCGCGCGACTCCAGGTACGGGTCGATCGGCAAGCCGTGAGTCATCGCTGAAAAACGCGTAACCACGTTGCTCAGCAATCGATCGGCAGCCTCGACGTCACCGACCGAGGCCATCAGGTACGCGAGGTTGTTATCGGCAGAGAGCACCCACGCCTCGTCTTTCGCGGCGCGAAACAATTGCTTGGACCGATCGAGTAGAGCGAGCGCCCGTTGCTGTTGACCTTCGGTATGAATCAAGACCGCAGCATCGTGACAGCTCAGGGCCGCATCGTGAGGATCAGCCTGCTCGTCCACGTATTCGAGCACGCGTTCAAACTGTTCCAGCGCTCGCGAATGCTCCCAACCCATCCACAGTACCGAGCCGAGGATCTTGGCGGTTACCGCCTGCGCCTGCCGGGAGCCGCTCTCGGTTGCCAGCTTATTCGCTTGCATCGCGAGGGTCCGCGCTGCCGTCAGTTCTCCACGATCTCGATGGCGCGCCGCCGCCTTCGCCACGGCTCTGGACTCCGCGTCACGGTCGCCGATGGCTCGCGCGGCATCGGCCCATTGCTGACAAACCTGCAGGCTCCGCCGTTCATCACGCACGCGATGGTAGGCCCGCTCGATCCGCTCCAGGAGTGCCATGCGGGATGGATCGCCAGGAGGCAGGGAGCGAAGCCATGCTTCCAACAGCGGGGTCGCACGCTGATGCTCCCATCGGTTCTCGAGCAGAGTGGCCGCTTCGCGAAAGACCGGCACCGCACTCGAATCGGCCTCGGCGCCCACCAAGTGCCACGCGCGATCCAGCAATCGCTCATTGTCGCCATCGAAATGCTCGGCCCATGCCAGATGCAGATCCCGCCGCCGTTGCTCCTCCAGTTGCCCACGTTGAACGGTTCGCAGAAACGGATGGCGAAAATCGATGCCGCCGTTCTCGCGAACCAAGACGGAAGCGGCAGATCCCAGGTCTTGCTCACTCATGAAGACGCCACTGATGCGCTGCACGTCCTCCTCTCGGCACGGGCCGTCGGCAACGGCGATCACCTCACTCCAGGCACGGGCCGGCCCGACCAGGTGTGCGACGAGTTCCCGTGCCGCAGCTTCGATGCT
The DNA here is from genome assembly GCA_046331425.1 of Acidobacteriota bacterium. Classification (GTDB taxonomy): domain Bacteria; phylum Acidobacteriota; class Polarisedimenticolia; order J045; family J045; genus JANNUT01. Next base: position 239,623 of record JAXLQU010000001.1, on the reverse strand, counting down.
GGCCGGCAATTGACTGCTCTGCGCCTCGAACTCGGCACGGGCTGACTCCTCGAGCACCAGCTCGAGAAACAGCGGGTTCCCGCCTGTCAACTCGAACAGACGCTGAGACGAGACCGCCGCCTGGGCGCCGTCGGTCTGCGCGGCGATCAACTGCTGCGTCGCGCGCTGATCGAGCGGGGCCAACATCAGTTTCTTGACGCTCCCTTCGACCTGCGCTGCACGCAACATCCGGTCGAGTGGACCCATGGGCGCGGGTGTGCGGGACGCTACCAGCAGGCGCATCCCGGTCTGACTCCAGCGCCGCAACCAACTTGCCAGAAGATCGAGCAGCGCGGCCTCGGCTTCATGCAAGTCATCGCAAATCAGAAGCAAACCGCGCGGCCGGCAAACGGCGCTCAACAACTGCGCTCCGGATTCGAGCGAGGCCAGCGCACTCTCGCCGAGTTGGGGCGATGAGAGTTGTTCGACGAGCCGCGACACCGCTTCACGGCTGGATCCATCGGCTGAGAACCTCGCGGCGACCGACTGCAAACCGTGCCCCAACTGAGACAAGCCAAAGCCTGCACGCTCGCGGCTGGACAACAGCAGCACGTGCGCACCACTGGCTCGCGCTTCATCTGCTGCAGCGTTCAGCAGGCGGGACTTTCCAACCCCGACCTCGGCCAGCACTGCAAGGCCTGGCACGGCGTCGGACGCGGTGCGCCATGCTGCGATTGTTTGCAGTTCAGTCTCTCGACCCACAAGCGGCGATTCGACGCGTCGCCTTATGGACCAAGCAGCGCGGCGCAGCAGCGGAGAACTCAACAGATCATCCCGCGCGGACGCTGCATCACCGTAGCGTTGCGCCGGATCGCACATGACCAGTTTGGTCAGGACCCGTTCGAGCGTAGCGTCCAGGTGGGGCACAACCTCGCGCAACCTGAGCGGTTGAGGAGCATCGGTACCAGCGGCTGTCTGCGGCCGGGTCCACGGCAACCGGCCGGCTAGCCCCAGATACCCCAACACTCCAACGGCGTAGAGATCGGAGCGCGCCGATGCCGGCTGACCCTCGAGGAGTTCCGGCGCGAGGTAATTCAGTTTTCCCCCGGGCTGCGAGCGTTGTACTGCCAGCGTCTGTGCGAGTCCGAAATCGACCAGGAAGACGGAGGGCCGAACCGCGCTGTCATCCGAAAGGTCAACCAGGACGTTTGCCGAACTGATGTCACGATGTACCAGACCAGCGCGGTGCAGGTTGCTGAGCACGTCGAGCAGTTCGGCAAGTACGGCTGCCGTCTCGACGATACGCCGCCCACGAAGCGCTTCGAGGAACGGGCGCCCCGCAATCAGATCCATCGTCACGAACGCGATGCCGAGTCGAGGATCAGAGCCGTAGTCGTGGACCCGCGGCAGCCCGCGATGACGCAACAGCGAGAGCAATCGGAACTCGTTCTCGAGTGCCGCGCTGTACGTAGTTCCCTCCGTCAAACGAAACAACTTGAGTGCCAGTAGGGCGTTCGCCGAAGAACGATCGCGAGCCTTGTATACCCAGGCTTGCCCGCCCTGCCCCAGCGCGGCGATCAGCTCATATCGTCCACCGACCACTCGTATCGACTCTGGGTCGATCCGAAAACGATCGAGCAGGCGGTACAAGGTCGAGCGGGCGATCTTGAGCTGCTGCGCCGCACCGACGCAGGATCCTGCGGCGCGCAGAAGCGCGTCGATCAACTGCTGACCGTTGATTCCTTCTTGTTCAGACACCGCACCTGTTTACGGCGGCGCGCGTTGGGGGTCAAGCACGGCCTGCGTCACGCGAATCCCGCGGCTCCGAAAAGACCACTCCGTCGAGGAGATCGACCGCAGTGAGTTGCCCGCCCCGAGTGCAGCCCGTGTCGATCGCGAGCACGCCCTCGCCCCGATACAGTCCCAGGCTCGACCAATGTCCGAACACGATCGGCTCGTCTCGGGAACGTCGTGCCGGATGGCGAAACCACGGGACCAACTCCGGGGGAGCCTGGCCCGGGGCTCCATCGAAACTCGAGTCACTGCGGCCGGCGCTGTCGCAGTAACGCAGCCGGGTCAGGGCTGCGAGGTCCGATGCAAGCTCAGCCTGCTGCTTCGAGTGGCGGGCCAAGCTCTCGGGCGAGGCTCGATGCAATTCGAGCAGCGCCAGCGCCGCGTCGGAACGGAGGGTCGACTCGATCCGACGCGCCCGGATCTCGGCCTCTGCAACACTCCAACCCGGCAGCAGACCGGCATGCACCAGAGTCCACCCTGCAGCGCGATGAATCAGCGGACGGTGTCGCAGCCAGTCGATCAGTTCGACTGAATCGTGCGCCTCGAACACCTCTGAGAGCCAGCCTCGCGCGTCGGTTCGCTCCCCCGCCAACGCCATTCGGAGCAACCGCAGGTCGTGATTCCCCAGCACCGTCACGGCACCGTCGCCGAGATCGCGCACGAATCGCAGTGTCGCCAATGGATGTGGCCCGCGATTGACCAGGTCGCCTACGAACCACAGTTGCTGGAAAGCGTCGTGGCGCGGCAGACGCTTTAGCAGTCGCTCCAACGTGTGCCAGCAACCATGAACATCGCCAATGGCGTACAGACTCATGGGCCAAGCATACCGAAGCAGCGATAGTTGGCGGGGATCCGCGCAGCAGATCCTCGCATTGGGTATCCTCTCGCGCGGGGCGCTCCCCTTCTGCGGTCTCTTGTCGGCAGCGCATCCCAAGCAAGGAGCAGGCGCGTGAGTGGTCCGGCGACACCATCGACCGTAGCCGCGGTCGATCTTGGTTCGAATAGCTTTCACTTGGCGATCGCGCGTGTCGTTCATTCCGAACTGCACCTGATCGATCGACTCCGTGAGGCGATACAACTCTCGTCCGGACTGGACGAAGAGCAGCGGCTCACAGAGGACGTGCAGGCCCGTGCGCTGGCTTGTTTGGCACGCTTTGGCCAACGGCTTCGCGACCTTCCGCGTGAGCAAATCCGCGCCGTAGGAACCGACGCGTTGCGACGCGCGAAAAATGCACGCGCGTTTCTGCGCAAGGCGCAGCAAGCACTGGGAGGCGTTCCGATCGAAATTGTTCCCGGCCGCGAAGAGGCGCGGCTGATTTATCTGGGAGTCGCTCACAGCCTTCACGAAGCGTCGGCGCGGCGCCTCGTGATCGATATCGGCGGCGGAAGTACCGAGTGCATTCTTGGCGAAGCGTTCGAGGTGCTTGAGGCCGAGAGCATGCGCATGGGTTGCGTTACTTACTCGCGGAGTTTCTTCCCGGGTGGAGGGATCGATCGCGAGCGATTCCGCAAAGCGGAACTCACGGCGCAACGCGACCTACAAGCCATCGAGCGGCGACTGAAGGCGCTGGGCTGGGAATCGTGCGTCGGCTCCTCCGGCACCATTCAAGCCATCGACGAGTGCATTCGCAGCCTCGGTTGGGGTGACGGAGTCACCTTGGATGGTCTGAAAAAACTCCGCAAAGCGGTGATCGCGGCAGGCTCGGTTTCGCGGCTCGATTTGCCCGGCGTGCGCGATGATCGGGCCGCGGTGCTCCCTGGCGGGTTGGCCATTCTGATTGCCTTCTGCGAGAGCCTGGGCATCGACCGAGTCGTCGCTGCATCCGGCGCCATGCGCGAAGGTCTGCTCTACGACCTGCTCGGCCGGATCCGGCACGAGGACGTGCGTGACCACACGATCCGCCGGATGTTGGAGCGCTACCACATCGACCTCGAGCAGGTGGCGCGCGTCGAGCGCTCCGCGCTTCAGTTGCTCTCGCAGGCCGGTAAGGGTTGGAACCTCGACTCGACAGCCTCTCGTCAGACCTTGATCTGGGCCGCACGGCTGCACGAGGCGGGACTGGCAGTCACCTTCTCGGGGTACCACAAACATGGCGCGTATCTCGTGACGCACTCCGATATGCCGGGTTTTTCCAGTGACGATCAACTGCTGCTTGCCGCGCTGATCCAAAATCACCGCCGCCGCTTGAATCGGTCGAGCATCGAGGGACTCCCTGGCAACGATGCCGAATCGGTATTGCGCTTGGCTGTGCTTCTGCGCCTCGCCGTGCTGTTGAACCGGGCGCGGAGCCCTCGCCGACTGCCGATCGTTTCGCTGGCGGCCGAGGACACATCGTTGCGACTGGCGTTTCCACCAGGATGGCTCGACGACCACCCGCTGACGCGCGCCGATTTGGATGACGAGGCGACCGCGTTGGCCGAGGCCGGTTACATACTTCAGTTCAGTTGACCGCGGAGGAACTGCAATGCCTCGCATTACGTGGCGACTCGATGCGCCGCTCACGGCGCGAGCGACGCCGCAGGCTGTCCACACCGTACGGAAGCTGCTGCACCGCGACGCACACGCCAACCTGGCGAAGTTGCTGCAACGAGCTCGTCCCGCCGATGCCGCACTGTTGTTCGAGGCGCTCGCGGCGGTTGAACGTCGGCGTTTGTTTGCGGTGCTTTTGACCGAAAACCTCTGGAACCGCGCAGCGGCGATCCTCACTGAGCTGCCAGACGATCTGTCCGTGGCCCTGATCGCTGATTTGGAGCCTCATCGTCTGGCGCGCTTGCTCGATGTGTTACCGGTCGACGAAGCGACACGACTGGCCGAACGCCTTCCGCGAGATCGCGCCGAAGCTGCGTTGTCTTTGATGAATCGCGCCGAGGCCGACGCGGTTCGCGAGTTGTTGGAACACGATGCCAGCACCGCTGGACGCATGATGAGCCCGATCGTGTTCGCTGGGCGCCGAGCGCAGAGCGTGGCGCAGGCGATCGGAGCCTTGCAAGAGGAAAGCGAGCGAGTGCAGGGTTCCTTGATCTACCTGTATGTCGTGGATGATGACGAGCGATTGTGCGGCGTGGTCAACATGCGAAGACTCCTGGTCTCCAAACCGGACACGCCTCTCGAGCGAATCATGGATCGTGACGTCATTGCGGTCACCACCGAAACATCACAGGAAGAGACGGCGCGGTTGATCGAGCAGTACCACCTGATGGCGTTGCCGGTGATCGATGCAGAGGAAGTGTTGGTTGGACAGGTGACCGTCGATGACGTAATCGACGTACTGCAAGACGAAGCTACCGAGGAACTGCTCGCCCTGTCGGGAGTCTCGGTCGACGAGCGACCCGATACGCCGGCGACACGTTCGCTGCGCCTGCGTGCACCGTGGTTGGTGATCAACTTGGGCACAGCTTTCCTGGCCGCGAGCGTGGTCGGGATGTTTACCGGCACGATCGGCAAGTTGCCGGCGTTGGCGGCCCTGATGCCGATCGTGGCGGGAATGGGCGGTAATGCCGCGACACAAGCGCTGACCGTGGTGGTGCGTGCATTGGCGTTGGAACAGATTCCGGGGATGTTTCGCGTGCTGTCCAAGGAGGTTCTCGTCGGGCTTGGCAACGGGGCGCTCAACGGCGCGGTCTGCTTCCTGGTGGGGGCGTTTCTGTTTCGCGATGTCGGGGTGGGTGCCGTGCTCGCCGTCGCGCTTCTCATCAACATGGTTGTGGCGGGTGTGGCCGGATCGATGATGCCGATGATTCTCAAGCGCTATGGCATCGACCCCGCCGTCGCGTCCGCCGTGTTCGTCACGACCTGCACCGATGTTGGCGGCTTCTTCACGTTCCTGGGGCTTGCCACGCTTCTGCTTCGCTGGAAGGGGATGTAAGCGAACGCTGCACGGGACGCAGCAATGATCGAAACAGGCGGGGCTCGGCTGCGCCCGAACGCCTGATGCGAATCGTTACGACCAGCGTTCCGAGAGTCGCGCGAGCAGCGTTTGTTGCGCGCTACGCCCACGCTCACCTGGATCGGCATGATCTCGACGATACGAACCGTCGGGTTGCAGGGACCAGGACTGAACGTTGTCCTCGACGTATAACTGCAGCCCCTGTGCGATCACGGCACTCTTGACCTTTGGATCGTCGACAGGGAATGCAATCTCGACACGACGAAAGAAGTTGCGATCCATCCAATCGGCACTCGATAGATAGACGACCTCTTGACCTCGTGCATGGAAGTAGCTCACGCGGTGATGCTCCAAGAATCTGCCGATGATGCTGCGAACACTGATGTTCTCCGACAGTCCAGGGATACCTGGCTTCAAACAGCACAGCCCTCGCACGATCAGATCGATCGGCACACCTGCCTGCGAGGCCCGATACAGCGCCTGAATCACGCGCGGCTCGGTGAGCGAGTTCATCTTCAGGATGATCCGCGATCGCCGGCCGGCCCGCGCTTCCTGCGCCTCTTGTTCGATCAAAGCCAACCACGACTTGTGCAGCGTGAACGGCGCTTGCAGCAGCGCTTGCAATTTGCTCACACGCCCGAGCCCCGTCAGTTGCGTGAACAGGTTGTGCACATCTTGGCCCAACTTGTCGCTGGCCGAGAGCAGCGAGAAATCGGTATACGCGCGGGCCGTACCGGTGTGGTAGTTGCCGGTCCCGAGGTGAACATAGCGGCGTAGCGCCGCCCCCTCGCGGCGCACCACGAGCGTCATCTTGGCGTGTGTCTTGTAGCCGACGATCCCGTACACGACCTTGGCGCCCACCTCCTGGAGCCGAGTCGCCAACTCGATGTTCGCAGCTTCATCGAAGCGAGCACGCAACTCGACCACCGCGGTGACCTCTTTGCCTGCGCGAGCGGCATCGAGCAGCGCGTCGACCAGCGGTGAGTTGTTGTTGGTGCGGTAGAGAGTCTGCTTGATCGCCAACACCTGTGGGTCCTGCGACGCTTGGCGCACGAACTCCACGACCGGTGTGAACGACTGAAACGGGTGATGCAGCAGCACGTCCCCTTTGCGCAGCGCCTCGAACAGGTCGGCGCCGGGCGGAAGCTCCTTGGGCGTGCCCGGCAGAAAGGACGGGTATTTCAAGTCTGGGCGCCGCACCAGGTCGTACAGCGCAGAGAGTCGATTCAGATTCACCGGGCCGTTGACCAGGTAGAGCGCGTCCTTGGTCAAGCCAAACTGCTCCAACAGAAACTCGTAGATTTCGGGTGGGCAGTAGGCCACGACTTCCAGTCGCACCGCATCGCCGTAGTTGCGGCGTGACAGCTCGCCCTTCAGCGCGTGCAGCAGATCGTCGACCTCTTCCTCATCGACGAACAGATCGCCGTTGCGCGTCACCCTGAATTGCCAGCACTCCTTGACCCTCATCCCCGGGAACAACTGCCCGACGTGGGCGTGAATCACCGAAGACAGCAACGTGAATTCATGCGGGCAGGTAGCTATCTCCGCTGGGAACTCGATCAATCGAGGCAACAACCGCGGTGCTTGCACCACGGCCAGATCGGTGGCGCGACCGAAGGCGTCTTTGCCTTCCAACTGCAGGATGAAGTTGAGACTCTTGTTGAGGATCCTCGGGAACGGATGCGCCGGGTCCAACCCCAAGGGGGTCAACACGGGAAGCACTTCGCGCTCGAAGAACTCAGCGATCCATCGGGTCTGTGCGGGCGTCCATTGGCCGCGCTTGCGGACCGCCAGCCCCTGCCGCTCCATGGCCGGCATCAGTTCTTCGTTCAGCACCCGGTACTGTTCGGCAACGAAGCGATGCGCTTGCTCACTGACCGCAGCGACTGTCTCGATCGGAGTGCGACCGTCGGAGGTTCGTTTGGTCAAGTTGTAGTGAATTTGCTGACTGACACCGGCAACGCGAATCTCGAAGAACTCATCCAGGTTGGTGCAACTGATCGTCAGGAATCGAAGCCGCTCCAAGAGCGGCAACGAGGCGTCGCGCGCTTGCGCCAGGACTCGTTCATTGAACGCAAGAAAACTCAGTTCGCGACTGAGGTAGTGCTGCGGACTCTTGGGGTCCAAAGGCGGCACGACGACCCGCTCGGAGAATGGCGAGGGCGCGTCGTCACCGGCCGAGGCCGGACCGCCAAACAACAGTTCATCGAAATCTTGCGGGTCCATGAGGTCTGCGTCGCATTCTGCCGGTGGCGCTTCGTCACAGTTGTGACGAATGGGCGGTCCCTTCGCCGTGCAGGCATGGAGAAGCTAGTCCAACCTCCGGAAACAGGCCAGGTTGGCCCTCGTTACAGCAGTCTGCGGAACATCTCTTCGCTAAATCCGACAGCGAATACCGATCCGACCCGAATCGCGGGGGCCCGCAGGTTGCCCGACGGCCCCAAGATCACCCCCGCCAGCTCGGCCTCGGTCGGCGGGGCACTCGACAGATCGAAATCCAGAAGCTCGCGCTGCCGGTTGACCAGCAGGCGACTCGCCTGACGCGCCAGCGCCAACGCTTGATCGCGGTCGAACTTGACCTTGAGCGCGTCGACCTGCTCGATGACCTCGATGTCGTGTCGCGCAAGAAACTCCTGCGCGCGGGCGCACGTCGTTCAACTGCGCCGGTGGTAGTACCAATCGATCGTGGCCGGCATGCACGGCTCCTGGGGTCGGGTGCGGATCCTCTATCAGTTCAAGTGGTGGAGCAACGCCTCGAGTGCGATGCGGTAACCCTCGGGCCCCAAACCCTCCACTCCATCGACGCACGCAGGACGTGTCACGCTGATCCGTCGCCACGGCTCGCGCTCCGAAATCTTCGACAGGTGGACTTCAACCACCGGCTTCCCGTAGTCGACGAGTGCGTCGTGCAGTGCGTAGCTGCTGTGTGATAGCGCGCCGAAGTTGACCAGCGCGCCGTCGGCCCAATCGCCCTGCTCTTGCAACGCATCGATCAATGAGCCTTCGTGATTCGACTGGAAGGCCCGCACGGTGGCGTCGCGCTCCTGAGCCCAGAACTTCACCTGCTCGACCAACTCGGAATGACTCGCGGTGCCGTAGTGATGAACGTCGCGCCGTCCGAGTCGATTGAGGTTGGGTCCATGCAACAGGAGGATTCTTCTCATGTGAACTGCTCCAGTGTTTGGGCTACATCCAACTCGTCGACCGTGCGGCACACCAAGCGCCCGGCACCACGCGGCAAGACCCAGACGTTAACACCGCTGTGTCGTTTCTTGTCATGCATCAGTGCGGCCAGAACCTCATGGCGCTCGTCGTCCCTCATCGGTGCCGGCGCCGAAGGCAGTCCCAGCCGTTTCAGCACCCCCGGCAATCGATCGAGCAACGATGACTCTTCCAAAACACCTAGTCGTGCCGCCAGATAGGTGGCGAACACCATCCCGATGGCGACCGCGTCGCCATGCGCGATCGGGCGGCCTCGCCGCGCACCGACGGTTTCCAAGGCGTGCCCGAGCGTGTGACCGAAGTTCAACAATCGGCGCTCGTCTTTTTCATCCAGGTCGCGAGCCACGATCTGGAGCTTCACCGCTGCGGCGCGCTGGGCGATCGACTCCAACACCGGCAGGCACTTCTCGGAGATCGCCGGAGTCTCCCGCTCGATCGTGGCCACGAGTCCCGGATCGCCGATCAGCCCGCTCTTGAGCGCTTCGGCCATCGCTCCACGCACTTCGGGCTCGGGCAGGCTGAGCAAAAACAACGGGTCGATGTGCACCGCATGGGGCAATCGCGTGGTGCCGATGGCGTTCTTCGCGGTGTCGAGATTGATTCCGTTCTTACCGCCCAGTGCTGCGTCGAGTTGCCCCAGCAACGTGGTCGGCAAGAGCTGAAGCTCGAGGCCACGCTTGAAGCTGTGCGCGACGAATCCACCCAGATCGGTGAGCGTGCCGCCGCCTGCGACCCACAACGGCGTGTCCTTGTCGACGCCGGCTTGCAGTAACGTGCGCCACAGCGATAACAACACTTCAGGCGTTTTGGCGGCTTCCCCGCCCGGTTGCGGCAACTCGATCAGGCGATCGTCGACACGCGCCCGGCAGATCTGCAACAGCGGCTGACTCTGCCACGACGGCAAATTCGAATCCCACAGCAAGGCGGCTCGTCGTGTCGCAACGAAAGGCACGGCTCCTCGCCCGAACGTCACACTCTGGGAGGACGGCTCAGCGGGACACAGTGGTGTCGCTTCGGTTCGCCACGGTCCCGACTGAGGCGAATAGAGCGCGCGCAGCACAGCGATTACCACGCTCTCAGCCGTCAAGCCGCTGGTATCGATCTGCACGGCAGCACGCGAGTACCCCTGTCTTCGTGATTCGATCAACGCCGTCAACGCGCTGTGTCTGTCGGTCGCTTGCGACAGCAGCGGACGTGCCGCGATCGCAGCCTCGTCCAAACGCCCGAGCAACTCATCGACCGGCGCAGACAGACCGACGATCGTGGCGCGACGTTCCAATGCCTCCGCCAGCTCGGAGTTCTCGAGCGTGCCGCCGCCAAGGGCCAGAACTTCGGGCGGTGCACTCGCAGGACGATTCAACCAAGCCTGCACCGCGCCCGCTTCGGCCTGACGAAAGCGGGCCTCACCTTCGGCAAACAACGCGGCAATCTGCCGCTCCTCGCGCTCGACGATTCGTCGATCCAAATCGGAGAATCGCAGCGAGAGGCAGCGAGCGAGCTGTTTGCCGACCGTGGACTTGCCGGCGCCCATCGGCCCCGACAACACCAGATCGCGCGGTGCACCGGCCCGGTGACTCTCGTCGCTCACGGGACTGGATCGGTCGACGAGAAGCGCGGAAGACGGGCGAGATACGCGGCCAGCGCGATCTCGATATCGCCTAACCGGTCGGCCCCGAATTTTTCCAAGACCGCATCGGCCAAGACCAGGGCTGCCAGCGATTCAGCGATCACGGCTGCCGCCGGCAAGACCGCCACGTCGCTGCGAATGTACCGCCCTTCGACGGTCTCGCCCGTATCGAGATCGACCGACGGCAGCGGCTTGCGCTGTGTGCTGATCGGCTTGAGCGTGATCCGCACCACCAGCGGCATACCGTTCGTGATTCCACCTTCCAGACCACCCGCGCGATTGCTGCTGCGTGTCAACTGGTCGCGATCGCGCACGATCACATCGTGGGCGCCGCGGCCAAACTCACGCGCCACCGAGAGTGCGTCGCCAAGTTCAACCTCTTTGACCGATGGTATCGACATCAGGATCTGCGACAGGCGCGCATCGAGACGACGATCCCACTGCGCATACGTACCGAGGCCGGGAGGCAGACCCCAAACCACCAACTCGATTCGCCCGCCGAGCGTTTCGCCGCGATCGCGGGCTTCGTCGACGCGCGCGATCATCGCGGTCGAGGTCGCCGGGTCGCAGCACGCGACTTCGGATTCGTCGCGAGCCGCCTCCAATCGATCGGGCGTGATTGCGTCAGCCAAGGTCGGCGCCTCCACACCGCCGAACGCAATCACGTGTCCGCACAGGCGCGCGCCCAACAACTCCAAGAACCGGCAAGCAACCGCGCCTAGCGCAACGCGCATCGTGGTCTCGCGAGCCGACGCACGTTCGATCACCGGATTGGCATCGTCAAACCCGTACTTGAGGATTCCGGGCAGATCGGCGTGGCCGGCGCGCGGAACCGTGCGTCGCTTCTGGGACCGATCCTGTCGATTCGATTTGTTCTCGACCAACACGGCCAGAGGTGATCCGCTGGTAGCCCCTTGCCACAAGCCCGAAACGATTTGGGGCAAGTCGGGCTCGATACTCATCCGCTTGCCGCGACCGTAGCCCCCTTGGCGTCGTCGCATCCGTGGAAGCAGGTCCGCTTCGGACAGCGGGATTCCGGCGGGCAGTCCCTCCAGGATCCCGACCAACATCGGTCCGTGCGATTCACCCGCGGTCAGGTAGCGAAGCACCGACATCTCACGCCTCCTGCCGCATTCTACGGACCAGCGCGAACGGGCGACAGCGCGACTTAACCTAACGCGCGGGGCGCGACGGATCGAACTCCAGCGTGAAACAACTCCCGACGCCGGGCGCGCTCTCGACCGACAGACTGCCTCCGAATCGATCGACCAACGGTGCGCAGGCATCGTAGGCGTATCCGGTGGCGCGGCCGATCCCTGTGTCGGTGACGGTGATCCGAACCAAACTCGGCCCCTCGGTGTTCGGCACCGCACGCGCGGCCAACGCGACGATCCCTCGCTCGGTGCGGGTGATCGCCGCGGTGAGCAACGTGATCAGCGTGGCTTGCAACAGCGGCGCAACGCTCGGTTCGATCGAAGGAAGATCGTGCGCCAGTTGGCCGATCAACGCGACGTGCCGATCGCCCTTGGCAGATTCGGCGGCGGCGATGGCTGACTGAGCGATCTCTTCGGTGCGGGGTGCTGTGGTCGTTGCTGCAGAGGCCGGAGCCTCGAGGACGGTCGTCACGAAACTCTCCTTCGTCGCCCGATGACCCACGGCGCGATTGCCTAGGAGATAGGTCCGGGCCTCGATTCGCGCCACCCAATCCGCTGGAAACCGGCCAGGGCGAAGGGCTCACAGGCTCGGGCTGCGCGCCTCCAGCGCCTCTGCGGCGGCGATCAAGCGCGGACCGGTGCCCGGCCCGGCCCAGATCTCCAGGGCGCGTGCCGCCTGGTGAACCAGCATCGGCCATCCATTCAGCGTGAAGGCGCCGCGCTCGTGCGCATGTTCCATGAATCGTGTGAACCAGGGACTGTAGATCAGGTCGACGACGCAGTGCTGCTGGTTGACCGACGACCACGGGAGCAAGGGGGACGCATCAAGGTTGGGCTGCATGCCGAGCGATGTCGCCTGCACGATCAACACCGTTGTCGCCAGATGCGCCACGACCGCAGGATCGCCGTAGTCGCAACATCGCGCGGCGAGTCCGGGCACGAATTGCGTCGCAGCCCTCGCAGGAAGGCGCGACAGCACCATGATCTGAACACCGAACGCCGCCAGCGCCGAACAGATCCCGCGCGCCGCGCCGCCATCTCCTACCATCAACACGCTGGCACCCGATCGCAGCGCGGCATGCGCGCGTGGCCCATGCGAGGCCAGCGCATCGAGGAATCCCGCCGCATCGGTGTTGAAGCCGCTCAGCGAACCATCCGGCTCGCGACGCACGACATTGACGGCACCGCTGGCCTTCGCCACCGCATCGAGGCGATCGCAGGCGTGAGCCGCCATCGCCTTGTGTGGGACGGTGATGTTGACCCCATCCCATACCCCTGCTCGCAATCGTTCGAGTGTTGGATGCAACTGACTGGCCGGAGTATCGATCAGTTCGTAATCGACCGGTACGCCGCCCCGCGCCGCTTGAGCCTCGAACAGTTGGGCCGATCGGCTGTGCTCAACCGGGTGGCCCAACAGGGCTAATCGCAATCCCCGCGTTCTGTCCTGACCGCTTCTCGACATTCTTGGATGCTAACCGAAACTTCGACGCCGCGAGTCCGTTCTGTTTACCGAAGCGAGACAGAGCTTGACGCGTTGCTGACGGCGGCGCACGAGAACGACGGTTACGTTTGCCCGCAACAACTACCGAGAGCCTGGAGCGGCCGCTCCGAATTTCCGAGTGAACGATTCGATTCGAGAACCTTCACAGCGTTGCCACCGTGGCGACGCCCACGTAAGAGGTGTGCCATGCAGAAGACTCCCACCCTGTTGTCGGTCGTACTTGCGTTCGGAATCACGCTGCTCATTTCAGGTCTGAGTGCACAAGCCGGATCGCTGGAAAAGCGCAGCGCTCAACTGTTCCACAGCATGCAGCAAAGTCGCACAGCGGTTGCCGCCTTGTTGGCCGATGACCTCTCCTGGAAAGATCTCACCGCCGGTGTCGTCAGCAACAAAGCCGAACTGCTGGAGGGGCTCTCGGCCGAATGGGCCGTGAACCTACGACGTCAGATCAGCGATGTCGTCGAGCGCGGCGATGTGGTGACCCTCACCATCACGCAGACCAGCGATCTGCATCGAGCGCTTGGCCTACCGGCCGACGTCGAACGGGTGTCACTGCGCTATCGCGGCGGCAAGGTGGTCTTCGGCCAGGTCGAAGCAATCGGCGAGCGATTGGCCTCCAGCGCGCGGTTCGTGGCGTTTCAGCAATGGCTGCAGCAACGCCATGCCGAGGAAGCGCGCGAACTGCTGCCGGCCGGCCGCATGCCGCCGTCGGGTGAACTGGCCAAGCGCGTCTTGGTTCGCGCCGGCGAATGGGCAGGCTCGTCCGCCGCAAATTGAAGCGCAGCTTGACAGTCTCGAAGGCGGCCCGGAAGATCGCGGCCGCCTTTCGAGGACTGGCGTGGTGCGAGTAGCGCGGTTGTCGTTGTGGTTGTGCCTGTTGCTTGTCGGTTGCTTTCGGGCAAACGCCGACGAGGCGGCGCTGCGCGTCGATTTCGACAACTTCATCTGGTTTCGTGACGATGACTTGTTGCAGGCGATCGCACGTGCGGTTCCCGGGTTCACAGGCACGCTTGGCGAAACCGATCCGCGCCTACCGTTGGTGGTTGCGGCCCTGGAGGCACGCCTGGCATCGCGCGCGCTGCCGGGTCATGTCGAGGTGCGGCTCGCCGCCGATGAGCTGACCGGCGGGCTCGTGCAACGATTCCGCGTCACAGGGGCCGACGTTGTGCTGTGTTCCGTCGACGTTTCGGGCGCGAGCGCGATTCCGAGCGCTCTGTTGCGCGAGCCGCTCGAGCCGCTGATTGGCGAAAACTTCTCGCGCGCACAGTTCAGCAAGGCGTTGGTCTCGGGGCCGATTGCACTGCTGCAGCGCAAGGGATACGCGGCCGCGGCTGTTTCAGAGCTGACACTCGCGCCGACAGCCGCAAGCGATCGATGTCGCGGCGTCAAGGCAAGCGCTGCGTTGCGACAGGGGGTCGCGTTCAAGATCGCAAAGCCCCGCTGGGCTGGAAACCGTGCGCTGACGACCACACAGCTCGACGCCACCTTGCCCAAGGACCTCAACGAACTCGCCGACCCTGCGGCGATGTCGGTCGTGAGCGGGCAACTGCGCGCGCTCTACGGCGCACTCGGCCACGTCGATGTCCGCTACAAGATCGATCGGCAACTGCAGCCACAGCCGCCGCTGCTTCAGTTGGTGATCCGGGTGGATGAAGGACCGGTGTTTCGCATGGGCCGCTTGACGATCTCGGGACTCGACCCGGCGTCCACGCGCGACCTAGAGCAGCAATGGCCGGTGAAACCGGGCACTCGCTACGATGAACGCGTGTTGGAACGGTTCGAGCACCTGTTGGCAGCGTCGGTGAAGAAGCGGCGCGGCGACGGAAAAACGGTATTTCTTCAGGCGCTCAAGCAGCCCGATCGTGCGCGCGCGGTCGTCGACGTGACATTGATCGTGCAATAGACGCTTGGTGTCGATCAGTCGCCGGCACTCAGTCGCGCGAGATCATCGAAGAATCCAGGGTACGAGATCCGAACCCACTCGCTGCCGTGCAACGTCGACGGCTCAGGCGCCAAGGCGGCAGCGATCGTGGCCGACATCGCGATTCGATGATCGCTGTGGGCGTCGACATGCGCCGGCACGAACGCGGTGTCGCCAGAAATTTCGAAGCCATCCGGCAGCTCGTCGATGACGGCGCCAAAGGCACGCAACATCGCCACGGTGCTGGTGATCCGATCGCTCTCTTTGTGACGCAACTCAGCCGCCCCACGGATCGTGGTGGGACCGGTTGCAGCCGCGGCGACCGTTGCGAGCAGCGGCAACTCGTCGATGGCGTCGACAATCTCTTCTGGTTCGACCTGAATGCCGTGCAAGCGCGAACCGATCGCGGTGATGAAGCCGATCTGTTCGGGGGTCTCTTGGGTTCGAGCGAACTCGATGCGTGCGCCCATTCGCGAGAGCAAGCGATAAAACCCCAAGCGACGCGGGTTGAGCGACAGATTCTCGACCGTCACTTGGCTGCCGGGTCGCAGACAGGCCAGCGCGATCGCGAACGCTGCCGACGACGGATCGCCGGGGACATCCAGATCGAGCGGCGAGAGTGCGGCATTCCCGCCAGTGACTCGAACGACCCGGGCGCCTTCCGTCTGCAACGGTGCGCCCATCGCAGCGAGCATCCGCTCGGTGTGATCGCGCGAGGCGGCCGGCTCCTCGATCACGCTGGTGCCGGACGCTTGCAAGGCGGCAAGAATCAGCGCGCTCTTGACCTGCGCGCTGGCCACCGCGGTCGAAAGGTTGGC
The DNA here is from genome assembly GCA_046331425.1 of Acidobacteriota bacterium. GTDB lineage: Bacteria > Acidobacteriota > Polarisedimenticolia > J045 > J045 > JANNUT01. The sequence continues at coordinate 223,720 of JAXLQU010000001.1, read as the reverse complement.
TGCCCGCAGATCGCCTCCATGAACGATCAATGGCAGTCCGTCACCACCCTCGAATCGGGCGCCCATGTGCGAGAGCAATTCGGTCACGCGTTTCATCGGGCGGCGTGAGAGCGAGGCATCGCCGTGCAAACGAAAGCGTCCCCGCCGTGCCGCAAGCAATCCCAGCAACAAGCGCGCGCTCGTTCCAGAGTTGCCGCAATCGCCATCGACGAGTGTCTCGAACTCGATTGGTCCAGTCCGCGCCAACCGCGTCCTTCGACGACCACTGACTCCCCTTCGTCGCGGATCTCGACACCGGCCGCTTCGAGCACACGACGAGTGGAACCGACATCGGCGCCGCGCGACAACCCTCGCAAGCGCGACTTCCCGCTGGCCACGGCACCGAACAGCAGCGCACGGTGGCTGATCGACTTGTCACCCGGGACACGAAACGTGCCCTGCAGTCGATGTCGTGGTGAAAGCTGCCTCACCGGATACCTCGTCCGTCGATCGGGTCTTCCGCGCGGCGCGTCACATCCGCCGGCCGACTGCTGCTGCGACGCGTGTGAGATCTTCCATCATCGCGGCGAAGTCGGGCAGGGTCATCGATTGGCGTCCATCGGAGAGCGCGTGCTCGGGATCGGGGTGCGCCTCGACGATCAACCCATCGGCCCCTGCGGCGATCGCTGCGCGGGCCAACGAGCCGACCCACTCGCGCCGCCCGGCGGCGTGACTCGGGTCGACGATCACCGGCAGGTGCGTGCGCTCTTTCAAGACCACCACCGCACTGATGTCGAGCGTATTGCGCGTCGAGTTTTCGTAGGTGCGAATACCGCGCTCGCAGAGCACGATCCGCGGGTTACCGTTGGCGGCAATGTACTCGGCCGCCATCAACAACTCCTCGACGGTGGCCATCATCCCGCGCTTGAGCAAAACCGGTTTGGATTGAGCGCCGCAGGCGGCCAGCAACCGAAAGTTCTGCATGTTGCGGGCACCGATCTGCAGCATGTCGGCGTAACGCGCCACCAGTTCGACATCTTCCGGCGCGACCACCTCGGTGGCGAATCCCAGTCCGGTGACATCGCGCGCCTTGGCCAGCAGTTTGAGTCCTTCTTCGCCCAGTCCCTGAAAACTGTAAGGCGAGGTCCGCGGTTTGAACGCGCCGCCACGCAACAGTCGCGCACCGCCGGCCGCAACACCGCGCGCTGCGGCGAGCAGTGACTCCTCCGACTCCACCGAGCACGGCCCCGCAATCACCACGACTTCTTCGCCACCGAACGCGACACCAGCAACCTTCACGCGCGAGGAGTCGGGATGATGCGCTCGGGACACCAAGGGATACGGGGGCGTATCGCGACGCACATGGGCGACACCCGGCATCGAGGTCAACAACGCGACCAAGGCCTCATCGGCGCCACCGATCACGCCGACCAACGTGGTATCGCCGCTGACACTGACCTGAACGCGTAGGCCTTGCGCTTCGAGGAACCGCACGATGTCGGTCTTTTCGCGTAGACCGCACTGCGGGGACAGGACCGCAATCATGGCCGTTCTCCTGCTGAACTGTGAACACGAAGCGACCGCAGAAACGCAGCAGGATCAGCACCGCGTTCGAGGCATTCGATCAACGCCGAGCCGACGATCACACCGTCGGCCGGTGGCGCCAGCCGTTGCACATCGAGCGCGCTGCGCACACCGAACCCCGCCATCACCGGTACCTTGGCCACACTCTTCACGCGTTGAAGGTAGGCGACGACCGAAGGCTGATCGGCCACCGCGCCGCCCGTGATGCCGGTAACGGTCACCGCGTAGACGAAACCGCCGCTGGTTTGGCAGAGCAGCTCCAATCGTTCCTGCGGTGTGACCGGAGTCACGAGCTGCACCAGCGCCACACCGGCACGATCGAGCGGGTTGCGCAGCTCCCGCTGCTCTTCGAGCGGAAGGTCGGGCACGATCAGACCCGACACGCCGGCCGCACGCAGATCGGACACGAGCCGCTCCAAACCATAGGCCAACAGCGGGTTGAGATAGCTCATCAACAACAGTGGCGCAGCCGGCGGTGCGGGCAGCGCACGCAAGGTTTGTAGGATCCATTCCAGCGTCACACCGTGTTGCAGTGCTACGTGACTGGCGCGCTGCACCGTCACACCGTCGGCCATCGGATCGGAAAACGGCACGCCGATTTCGACCACATCGGCCACGCCGGCCACCGCTGAGAGCACGGCCGCAAACGATGATCGGTCGGGAAAACCGGCGGTGAGAAACGCGGCCAGCGCGGGATGAGACGAACGCTGCGCCGCTTCGATCGCACGACGGATGGTGGCGTCACCGGTCATCGGCCGGCCTCGAGCAGCGCCGGCATGTCTTTGTCGCCACGTCCCGACAAGCCGACCACGATCATCGACCCTGGATTCTGTCGTGCGAAGCGACGCGCCCCGGCCAAGGCGTGCGCCGTTTCGAGTGCCGGCATGATTCCTTCTCGCGCACAGCACGCGTCGAATGCATCGAGCGCCTCGTCGTCGCCTACCGTCTCGTAGCGCACGCGACCGATCCGCGCCAGCAGCGAATGCTCGGGACCGACGCCGGGATAGTCGAGCCCCGCGGAAACGGAGTGCGTCTCTTGCACTTGGCCGTGAGCGTCTTGCAGTAACAACGAGAGGCTGCCGTGCAGCACGCCGGGAGTGCCGGCCACATCGTCGACGAGTGATCGCCGAGATTCATGCCGCGTCCACCCGCTTCGCAGCCGATCAGTTGAACGCTGCGGTCGGCGAGCAACGGATGGAACAGCCCGATCGCATTGCTCCCTCCCCCGACGCAGGCGATGGCCGCGTCCGGTAGCCGGCCGTGTGTCGCCAAGATCTGCGAGCGCACCTCGCGACCGATCACGCTCTGCAGTGTGCGCACGAGCCAAGGGTATGGATGTGGTCCGACGGCCGAGCCGAGCAGGTAGTAGGTTTCAGCGGGGTCGCTGACCCAATCGCGCAACGCTTCGTCGATTGCGGCGCGCAAGGTTGCATCGCCCTGTTCGACCGGCACCAACTCCGCACCGAACCGTTTGATGCGCGAGGCGTTGGGCGCTTGCCGGCGCACATCGATCGAGCCCATGTAGACGCGACACGGCAATCCAACACGTGCACACGCCGCGGCGGCCGCGACCCCGTGCTGACCCGCGCCGGTTTCCGCGATGACGCGCTTGGCTCCCATTCGCTTGGCGAGCAGTGCCTGGCCGATCGCGTTGTTGATCTTGTGTGCGCCGGTGTGGGCCAGGTCTTCACGCTTGAAGAAGATCGTTGCGCCCCAGTCGGCCGACAGTCCTCGCGCAGCGCACAACGGCGTGGGCCGGCCAACCCAGTCGGAAAGTTCGGCTTCAAAGTGCGCGTGAACGGCGGGTCATCGAGCGCCGCACGCGATTCGCGCTCCAGCCGTTGCAACGCACCCATCAGCGTTTCGGGTACGAAGCGCCCGCCGAACGGGCCGAATCGGCCCGCGGCGTCGGGCAAGGCACCATCGATCAGCGCCTGCAACAGCGCGGCTGCATCGAACGCGGTGCCGGCAGAACTCACGTGGCCGACTCCTTCAAGCGATGAACCGCAGCGCGCACCACGCGCACGAAGACACCGCAAAGTTTGGGATCTTTGATTCCGGGCGCCGACTCGACGCCGCTCGACACGTCGACCACGCGCGGTCGCACGCGCTCGATCGCTTCGGCTACATTTCGTGCATTCAAACCGCCGGCCAACCACAGCTCACCGTGCTGCGCCAGTTGAGCGGCACGTTCCCAATTGGCAGGCTGCCCTTGTCCCGAGTTCTCGCTTTCGATCAAGAGTTGCCCGTGACGTGCAAACAACGCCTCGGCTCCGATCGCGGCACCACGAACCACGGGGACCAGCAACGACTCACCCAGCGGCGGCAAGCCGGCCTCATCGCGATCATCGGCTTGCACGTAGTCGGGTTCGAACGCCTCGAGCACGGCGGAGACATCGGCGCGCGTCGGCTGCCGAAAGACGGCCACGGCACCGACGTGCGCCGGCAGTCGCGCGGCCAACGCGGCGGCCTGGGCAACCGTGACCTGACGCGGCGACGTTGCAAACACAAACCCCACCAAGTCGACGCCCGCTTCCAACGCCGCATCGAGAGATGATTCGTTGGCGATGCCGCAAATCTTGACCGAAACCCGTTTCATCAGTTCCGCCTCGCCGCAGCTCGTCCGGCTGCGAGCATCGAGCGCAACAGCGTGGCCGGATCGTCGGCCCGCATCATTGCCTCGCCCACCAGCGCCGCACGATAACCGCACGCCGCCCAGCGCGCCGCGTCTTGGGATGTCGATAATCCCGATTCCGCCACGCGGCTGAACTCTACAGGGAACTGGTCTGCCAGCCGTGACAATCTCTCGAGATCGACCTGCAAAGTGACCAAATCCCGCGCATTGAGACCGGCCAAGCGGGGTTTCGGGGCCCGCTCGACCAGCGATGACAATCGCGCAAGGTCGGCGGCATCGAACGCTTCCCATAGCACAAACAACTGGGTCTCAGCGGCAACGTCGGCGAGTTCACCCAACAGGCTGTCGCTGAGCATCCGCACAATCAGCAGGACGCCGCTCGCGCCGCAGGCACGGGCTTCGAACAGTTGATAGGGATCGACGATGAAGTCTTTGCGCATGACTGGGGCAGCACCGGCCTGCGCCGCTGCCGCAAGCAGGTCGATCCCACCACCGAAACGCGACGGTTCGGTGAGCACCGAGATCGCACAGGCGCCCGCCGCCGCATACGTCACGGCGCGATCGCGCGCCTGACCTGCGCTCATGCGGCCGGTGGCGGTCAAGGCTCCGCGCGCCGGTGATGACGGTTTGATCTCTGCGATCAGATCGAAGCCGCTTGGTGAGAGTTGCAACGGCGGCGGCGTTGGGGTCGCCATCGCTCGCAAGCGGAGTGCAGCCAGCGGCTCGCTCAGTCTGGCCGCGTCGACGCGTGCGCGGCTGCCGAGCGCCATCTCTGCGAGAAAATCACTCATCGCCGACGGCGCTGTCTGGCCGCGCTCTCTCGACGCGCTCTGCAAGGCCCGACTGATGCGTGGTGGCTCATCGCGCCCGACTCGAGTCGAGCATGTCGACCACGCGCGTGGCCGCACCGTTGTCGATCGCAGCCGCCGCTCGCTCCACGCCTCGCGCCGTATCGCACTCGAGCCCTGCGACCTCAAGCGTCAGCGCAGCCCCCAACAGCAGTGCGTCGCGATGCGCCCCTGGCTCGCCGGCCAACACGTTGCGCAGCGCTCGTGCGTTGTAGGCCGCGTCGCCACCCTGCAACTCCTTTTCAGTCGAACGCCGCAAGCCGAGCGATTGCGCATCGCGCACCGCGGAGGAGACCTTGCCCGGCCGTACATCCAACAACAGAAACTCCGACGCCGGAGTCGCCTCGTCCCAGCCATTCAAGCCATGCACCACGAACACCCGCTCGATCGGCAAACCTTTCAATGCTTCCGCCATCAGTTGCGCCACGTTCAGATCGTACGCACCGATCACTGCGAACGGCGTGGCTGCCGGATGACAGAGCGGTCCGAGTATGTTGAACACCGTGCGGGTCGCCAAGGCGCGTCGCACCGGCCCGATCGCGCGCAGTACCGGATGATGTGCCGGCGCATGCAGGAAGGTGAAGCCGCACGCTTGTAGTAATCGGCGCGCCTCGTCGGGAGCAAGCGGCAAACTCAAGCCAAGCGCTACCAACAGATCGGCGCTGCCTGCTTTGCTGCTGATGGCGTTGTTGCCGTGCTTGGCGACTCGCGCCCCGGCCGCCGCGGCCAAGATCGCAGCACCGGTCGAGAGATTGAAGCTCCCCGACCCATCGCCGCCCGTTCCCACGACGTCGACCAGCGGCGCACCGTTTCCTAAGTCGGGCTTGATCGCACGCGCACGCATCGCGCGCGCCATGCCGCGAATCTCCTCCGCCGTTTCTCCTTTGGTGCGCAGCGCGGCAAGCAACGCGCCGGCCATCGCAGGATGCGTGGCGTCGTCGACCAGAAGATCGAACAGTCGGCCCGCTTGGTCTTCGGTGAGCGAGCGGCCCTGCGCGAGCCTGTCGAGGAGTTGATTCATGCGCCGCTCATAGGGGATCGAGTTCCAAGAAGTTGGCGAGCAATCGATTCCCTTCGGGGGTCAGCACGCTCTCGGGATGGAATTGCACACCCTCGGCAGGAAGCGTCTTGTGCCGCACGCCCATGATTTCCCCTTCCGATGTGTACGCTGTGATCGCCAGCGTGTCGGGCAGTCCTTGCTCTTGAACCATCAGCGAGTGATAGCGGCCGGCGGCGAACGGGTTGGGCAATCCGAGATAGATGCTTCGACCATCGTGATAGACCGGCGACGCTTTGCCGTGCATCAAACGCGGCGCGCGATCGACCACACCGCCCAGCACCATCGCCAGCGCTTGATGTCCCAAGCAAACTCCCAACACCGGAATGCGCGGCAGAAACGTCTCCATTAGCGTGAGCGATACTCCGGCGTTCTCCGGGCGCCCCGGCCCAGGCGAGATCACCAGGTGCGAGGGCTGTAGGTCTTTCGCCTCGGCAACCCCGATCGCATCGTTGCGCCGCACCGTAACCTCGGCGCCGAGCGTGAGCAGCGCTTGGACCAAGTTGTAGGTGAACGAATCGTAGTTATCGACGAGAAGAACGTGCGGCTTCACAGCCCCTCCCCCGCGCGCGTCAGCGCCGACAACAAGGCGGCCGACTTGGCGATCACTTCGTCGTGCTCCGATTCCGGAACAGAGTCGGAAACGATCCCGGCGCCGGCTTGGAATGAAACCTCGCCGTTGCGAAACACCAGCGTGCGAATCGCGATCGCTTGATCCATCGCGCCACCGTGCGCGAAGTAACCAACGGTGCCGGCGTAGAAACCGCGGCGGACCGGCTCGAGTTGATCGATCAGTTCCATGGCGCGGATCTTCGGAGCGCCGCTCACCGTGCCGGCTGGAAACGCGGCGGCAAACAGATCGAACGCGTCGTACCCAGGCGCCAACACCCCGCGCACGCCGCTCACCAAGTGCATCACATGGCTGTACCGCTCGATCGCGCGCGAGGGATGCACTTCGACGCTCCCGGCGGTCGCCACGCGTCCCAGATCGTTGCGCGCCAAATCGACCAACATCACGTGCTCGGCCGCCTCCTTCGGATCGGCCAACAACTCGCGCTCGAGCACGAGGTCATCGTCTTCATCGCGGCCGCGGCGACGTGTGCCGGCGATCGGGCGCAACGACGCTTCACGGCCCGAGAGCTTCACCAGTGCTTCGGGGGACGAACCGACGATCTGTGTACCGGCAATATCGAGGAAGTACATGTACGGCGACGGATTCAACAAGCGCAGCGCGCGATAGACTTGGAACGGATCGCCGTGGCATGCGGCCGCGAAGCGAATGGCAAGCACGAGTTGATAGACATCGCCGCGACCGATCGCTTGCTGCACCTCGCGCACCGCATCGAGGTACTCGCTGCGCTGCAGCGACGGTACCGGCGTCGCGTGCGTCAGCGTCGTTTCGCGAGGCGGCAATGACCCTGCCAGAGCGCGCCGCACCTCGCGCTCGAGCCCCTCGCGCTCGCCGTCGGTGCCGTCGTGCAGCAGCGCCGCGCGACGCGACAAATGATCGAACACCAGCACCGTTCGCGGTGAGAAGAACAGCGCTTCCGGCTCATCGGTGCGTGCGGTTGCGCGTGACGGAAGTCGCTCGAAGCGGCGAATCAGATCGAAGCCGGCGGCGCCGACCAAACCACCAGGCAACGGGAGCCCGCGAGCCGGCGCGGGCGTGGGTGCCGCTTCGAGTTCGCGACGCAAACGATCCAACAGTGCGGGCCCGTCGACGCGCTCTGCATCGGCGCCGATCACCAGTTCGCGTCCTTCGCCGAACCCAATGAATGAATAGCGGCCCAGTCGCTCGCCCCCTTCGACCGACTCCAGCAGGAATCGTGGCGACAGCGGCGCGAGTTTGAGATACGCCGAGACCGGTGTGTCCAGGTCGGCAGGGATGTCGAACGCGTCGTGCATCCGGTCCTCTTTCTTTCCCGCCGGACCGGTCGGGGGGGGAACCGGTCCGGCGGGTCAGCGGTCAAGGGTGCCACGCCGCAGCGAGGCATCCTGCGAATGATCGCGAACTGAAAAACAAAAAACCCACCTCCGCGCGGGAGGTGGGTTGCAAGTACTCGTTGCTGGTAAGCCTAAGCGGCCTGCCCCACCTCCGACATGGAAGCGCACCACCACCAACCGGTATTACGGCGGGTCGCACGGATTAGATGGCAGGCGGCCGTTTGCATAGCGGACGCAGTTGTACGGTGGATCGCAGGGGAAGGCAAGCAGTACTTGGCGAGAAACAGATTGCGCTCGGGAACCTATCTCGGAATCGATGGTGGGGCCGATGCACCTTGGTGATCCGGTCGCTTCCGCATGCAGAAAGGGCGGCCCGGGGGCCGCCCTCGATCGAGTCGAAATCGCTGCCGATCAGCTACGGAACTTGATGCCGCAACCGATCGCCTTGGTCTCTTTCACTGCCGGAGCTTTGCCCGACGCGACAGCATCGATCGCGTTCTTGAGGTAGGTCTCCTTCACCGCAGCCGCATCCTGCACGTTGTCGTCGATCGTGCCGTGATAGACCAGCTTGCCGCTGGCATCGAACAGGAATGCTTCGGGAGTGCGCGTGGCACCGAACGCCTTGGCAATGCCGGAGGTGCCGTCGACCACGTACGGGAACTGCATCCCCTTCTCCTTCGCGCGCGTGACCATCTGATCGAACCCATCTTCGGCGTGCGCCGACGGATCGTTCGAGTTGATCTGAATGACGCCGACACCGGCCGCTTGAGCCGCGTTGCCGAGCGCCACGATGCGATCTTCCCAGGCGATCACGAACGGGCAGTGGTTGCAGCTGAAGAGCACCAGCGTCCCCTTCGCGCCTTTGGCGTCAGCGATCGAGAGCATGTTGCCGTCGACGTTTTTCAGTTTGGTATCGGCCATCGGGGCGGTGCTACCGATTGCGAGCGCACCCTTGGTGATCATGTCGCCTGCGATGGCACCCGCGATGCCAGCCAACGCGGTAACGACGAGCAGCGTCTTCAGTCTCTTCATTTACTTCGTCTCCTTGGCGTCCAGCACCTGGCGGACGGCGTCTCGAAACTCTTGCTCGCTCCCCTCGCCTTCCCAAAAGGTGACGAGGTTGCCGCGAGCGTCATAGACCAATGTTGCCGGTATCGAGCCGGTCCACGGCTCGTGAAGTGCGTTGATGAACTGCATGTCGGGTTGATCCTTCACGAAGGTCGTGAAGTCGATCCCTTGTTGCGCAAGGTATTTCTTGGCCGCCGGAATGTCGGAACGCAGGTCGGTGGAGACCAGGATCAATCGCAGCCCCTTGTCCTTGTACTCGCGCCAGACCTTGAGCATCGATGGAAACTCATGTCGGCACGGGACGCAGAACGAGGCCCACACGTTGACCAATGTCGCCTTGGCGCCGGGCGCTTTGATTGCCGTTATCAGTTGAGCCGCCGTCGTGGGTGCGATCTCCGGCGACGGCTTGTTGCCGCCCTCGGCCCAGGCGCTGGTGAGTCCCAGGGCGAGGCACACCAACAAGCTGCTGCGAAACGTCGCGGGGCAGGTCACAAAGATCTCCAGGGAGGGCATGAGAGGTTGATCGGGGCTGAACCTACCGTTACGCTGCCGCGCGGTCAATCCTTCGAGGGATCTTGTGAATACTTCTTTACACGGACGGCGCGCGCTGGTCTGCGGCGGCACGCGCGGTATCGGGCGCGCAACGGCCGAGGCGTTGGCCCGCCTGAACGCGCAGGTCACCGTGGTCGCGCGCGATCGCGGAAAGCTCGATGAAACGCTGGCGGCACTCACGGCCGCGAGTCCTGGACCGCACGGCGCGATCGCGGCCGATGCTGCACAACCCGAAGTGATGGCGCAGAGGGTGGCGGAAAATCTTGCGACACACGGACCGATTCACGTGCTCGTCAACAACACCGGTGGACCTCCGGGCGGACCGATCACCGCCGCTACCTCCGAGGCGTTTCTGGCGGCATTCACCGCGCACCTGTTGACGGCGCAAGCGGTGACGCGTTTGCTGCTGCCGGGAATGCAAGCGGCCCACTACGGCCGCGTCATCAACATCATTTCCACATCGGTCAAGAGCCCGCTCAAAGGACTTGGCGTTTCCAATACGGTGCGTGCAGCGGTTGCGAGTTGGGCCAAGACGTTGGCAGGAGAGGTCGGCGCGATGGGGATTACGGTCAACAACGTGTTGCCTGGTATGACACGCACCGATCGACTGGCAGCGATCATCGCGACCCGCGCAGAAAAGGAGCAGCGCGATGTCGCTGCAATCGAACGTGAAATGATCGGCGAGATTCCTGCCGGGCGATTCGGCGAGGCGCAGGACGTTGCCGCGGCGGTGGCGTTCTTGGCCTCCCCTGCGGCAGCGTATGTCAACGGCATCAACCTGCCGGTCGATGGCGGCCGCACCGGTTGCCTATGAGCATGTCGATGACGTTCGATCACTACATCGATGGAAAATTCACTCCGCCGGTTGAAGGGCGCTACCTCGACGTCTACGAACCGGCGACCGGCCAGCCGTACGCGCGCTGTGCGGCCGGCACCGCCGCCGATGTCGATCGTGCGGTGGCTGCGGCCAGGGCCGCGTTCCCGAAATGGTCGGGCACTGCAGCCGAGGAGCGCTCACGCATTCTGATCAAGCTCGCCGACGCAATCGAAGCGCAACTCGAACGGTTGGCCGAAGCCGAAACGCGCGATCAAGGCAAGCCACTGGCTCTCGCACGCAGCATGGACATTCCGCGCGCGGTGCAGAACATCCGCTTCTTCGCCACCGCCGTTCTGCACAGCGAGAGTCAGAGCTTCGCCACCGATCCGATCGGCCTTAGCTACACGTTGCGCCGTCCGCGCGGCGTCTGCGGGTTGATCTCGCCCTGGAATTTGCCGCTTTATCTGTTGACCTGGAAGCTCGGCCCGGCGCTCGCGTACGGAAACACTGTGGTGGCCAAACCATCGGAGCTGACGCCGCGCACGGCGCATCATCTGGCTGAGTTGTGCAGCGACGCAGGCCTGCCTCCCGGTGTGTTGAACCTGGTTCAGGGTTACGGCCGTGAGGCGGGCGCTGCGTTGGTCGCGCATCCCGACGTCCCCACGATCAGCTTCACCGGCGGCACCGTGACGGGACGCGAGATCGCGCGCGTCGCGGCGCCGATGTTCAAGAAGCTCTCGCTCGAACTCGGCGGCAAAAACCCAAATCTGATCTTCGCCGATGCCGATCTGGGAAAGGCGATTCCGATGTCGGTGCGCGCCGCCTTCACCAATCAAGGAGAAGTCTGTTTGACCGGCTCGCGCCTGTTGGTCGAGCAGAGCATTTACGAGCAAGTGTTGGAAGCCGTCGTGAGCGGCGCCAAGCAACTGCGCTGCGGCGACCCACTCGACCCGAGCACCGATCAAGGCGCCCTGGTCTCGCGCGAGCATTGGCAAAAGGTGCGTGACTACATCGCCTTGGCGCGTGAGGAGGGCGGACAGGTGTTGTGTGGCGGCGAACCGCCGAGCGATCTTCCCGAACGGGTGCGCAGCGGTTGGTTCATGCAGCCGACGGTGATTGCCGGGCTGGCGCCGAACGCGCGCGTCAATCAAGAAGAGATCTTCGGCCCCGTGGTCAGCGTCATTCCGTTTCAAAACGAGGCCGAGGCGCTGTCGATCGCCAACGGCACGCCGTATGGCCTCGCGGCAACACTTTGGACCGAGAACCTCTCGCGCGCGCATCGCGTCGCCGAGAGCTTGCAGGCTGGTGTCGTGTGGATCAACTGTTGGCTCGTGCGCGACCTACGTACGCCGTTCGGCGGCGTGAAACAAAGCGGCGTTGGACGCGAAGGGGGCGAAGACGCCTATCGGTTCTTCACCGAGAGCAAGAGCGTCACGCTCCGCGTCCCTTCAAGGTGATTAGTCCATGAGCAAACCACACGATCGCATCGAGTCATCCCGAGCTCCCGAACCGGTGGGCGCGTTTCCGCACGCACGTCGCGTTGGCAACCTTTTGTTTCTGTCCGGGATCGGCCCGCGACGTCGAGGCACGAAAGAAATCCCCGGTGTCACACTCGACGCGCACGGGAACATCGTCAGCTACGATATCGAGGCGCAGTGCCGTCAGGTCTTCGAGAACGTGCGCACGGTGTTGGAAGATGCCGGATCGCGCTGGGAGAACATCGTCGATGTCACGGTGTTCTTGACGCACATGAAGGCCGACTTCCCCACGTACAACCGACTCTACGCCGAGTTCTTCCGCGGGGTCGATGCGGCCCGCACCACGGTCGAGGTGGGGTCACTGCCAACGCCGATCGCGATCGAACTGAAGGTGATTGCCATCGTCTAGGTAGTACGTCGTCGCGTCGGTCACACAGTCTTCTACGAACGCCCTCGCCGCGTTTTGAGTTGAAGCGGTGGCTGTGCGATGTATGACCTTCAGGACATACGCGCTTGGGACAAATTCTCACTTCGACGTCTGCTTCGGTCCTCAGCTTTGCGGTCACCCTCTAGTGACCTTCTCCCCTGATCGGGGGCGTCCACGAAACTGAGGAGTACCACGTTCAAATCAGTGAAAGCGGACGCTGCCGCCCACGACACTCATGATCAGCAAAGAGAACGGCAACTGCGCATGAGCGCGAAATCTTGAAAAGGCGATGGCCTTCTTCGCCAAGAAAAAGTCGATGAGATACCGCTTCATCGATGCGGAGAAGGTCAATCATCCAATCCGCCTGATGTGTCGGTGCTGTGGGTCTCGCCAAGCGGGTACTACGCTTGGCGAGTGCGAAAACCGAGTCGGCGCGCGATCGAGAACGCGAGTCTGCTGGTCTCGATTCGAGCCGTGCATGCCAAGAGCAAGCGTCGCTACGGAAGCTCTGAGGGTATGCCAGGAGCTTGGAGCAGCAGGTCGGCGCGTATCGCGCAAGCGTGTGGCGCGCCTGATGCGCCAGAACGGATTGCGCGCGGTCGGCAAGCGGCGCTTCCGGGTGACGCCACAGTCCGAGCACAAGCGGCGGATCGCACCGAACCTCTTGGCGCGAGAGTTTCGCGTCACACGGCCGAATCGCGCTTGGGTGGGCGACATCACGTACGTGCCGACGATGGAAGGCTGGCTGTACTGGCAGTCCTGATCGATTTGTACCGCGATGCAAGCCGAGCTGGCGATCAGCGACCGGATTACCGACGATCTGGTAGTCGACGCCTTGCAGATGGCGATCACACGTCGCCGGCCGCGCCCCGGGCTGATCGTGCACAGCGATCGAGGGAGTCGATACGCGAGCGCTGCTCACTTGAAGCTGCTGGAGGATCACAAGTTCCGAGCAAGCATGAGTCGTATCGAGATTGCTCTGACAATGCCGTTGCAGAAAGCTTCTTCGCAATAATCAAGCGCGAGCTGGGAATCGAATGCTGGATGTACCCGCGCAGCAGCGTTCGACGTTGGCTGACTGATTACATCGAGTGCTTCTACAACGAAGAGCGTCGGCACTGACGATCAACTACGAGAGTCCTGCAGGGTACGAGCGTCGATTCACTCGACGAACGGCGTACACGATGAACAAGCGCGATCGCGCGCGGCTGGTGTTCCGGTGGACGCTGCCGTTCTGTGGAAAACGCCCAAAGGCCGGCGTTTCCCACAGCCCTTGACGCGCTGCGCGCCCACAGCGACCACAGGTACTGCTGCTTCCTATTCATCGAATTTCAAACTCAGAATCCACCAATCACGGTGTCCACCGAAACGGGCAACTTCACTCCGTGTCGAGAGGGTCGGCTCTCCGCCCCGCCTCCCCCCGGACTGCGTTGGCGCCGCCCAATCCGCGCCCCGCACACCGTAAACACACTGACCCGCGCCCCGCTCACCCTTCTCTTGTCCGATTCAAAACGCGAGGACTCGGCCCCTCGAGCGAGACGAGTTTCAAACCCTTGGGCGGTTTCTAGATGACGTGTGGGAGGGTCCAGGCCCCGCGTCGCGGCCGCGCGAGCCCGCTCCAAGATACCGACTGGGAGCCCATGATACTCACCGTCCACCTCCGCGCTTAGATGGAAGAGGTCTCCTCCGGTAGGAACGCGGCGTAGATGCCACAAGGATATGATCCGCCCCGTGGAACAGGACCTCTGGTGCGTCGAATACAGCCTCCAATGCGCACCAGGCGAGAATCGCTCCCGCGTCAGTGAAACACTTCAACAACGATCGAATCTTTTCTTCCCATAAACTCGCCAGCGGCCACTTCTCGAAGTCGAGGCTAGCCATCAGAACGCTCCATCGCGCCTCATCTTCGTCTGGCAACTCACAGAACCAAACTCTACCGTACGGTGCCCAGAGATCTTTCACCGCAGGAAGGCCGTTGTGGTCCAGACTTTGACCAAAGTCCATAGGCGAGGATACCTGGCTTCTCCTCGCCGCTTGATATGATCCACAGTTGCTCCTCAGTTCTCAATGAACACTCCCACAACGCGAGTTGGTTAGCGGTTGGGACAACCGCAGTTGCGATCTGCCCTGCGTAAAGCGGGCCCCCTCAGCGAAGACCCGAATCGCCACCGTCTGGTTCCCGATCGCACCGAGGGCACCATTCGTAGCAACGGCCCATGAATGTTCGAGAAAGTCGCAACCGGTGCCTGAAGGATACGAGAAGCCTCGGCGAAAACGCCTGCTTGTCAGCACCAGTGGTCCTCTGATACACCCCGGCGTCGACCAAACGGCTCAGGGCGTGCATGACCCTTCGATCGTTCGAGAGCGGCATGTGCTGTTCGCTGCGCCGTCAGGCCCGCAACCGGAGCCGCAACAACGTAGTCTGCGACAACGCCTCGAAGCCGAAAGCGATGAGCAGGCCTAGCGCCGCCCCATTTGCTCTTGCCTTCCACTTCATCATTCGCTCAGGAGTGATCGTTCCGTTCAGCAGATCCTCGCCGTCCTGATCGATCATCAGAGACGCTCGACACTCGTTGTCCTTGTCCAGCCACATCCGGCCTCGCGAGGTCGCCGCCGGGCGCTGCCATGCCTGACATCGCGACCTCCATTGCAGAACCGGTTGCGGCGGCCCCTGCCAGCCGTTCGCGAGCGCCGCCTGAGCCTGCAGAACCTGCAGTTGAAATGCAGTCGCCGGCCCTATAGAGGTTGAGTGCGCCATCAACCCGCCCGGCTGCCAGCTCCATACGTCCCAGTGTTCTCGGGCCGAATCGCCAGCTTGCCGCTCGCCGGATCCGTGTACATCATCGGATTGTTCATCACATACGAGTATCGGTTCCACGTTTGCGGATCCTGCGTGTTCCCGACGACTTCATCGGGACTCAGGAATCGCCTGCCAGCCCGAGCAATAATTGCCGCCGCCGGCATAGTCAAGTCCCGAGTACTTGCCGCGCTCCGCTCCCGTGAACTGCCGCATCGTCGCCGACTCGGGGCTTGGTGGTGAATGATCAGTTCCTCTCGCCGAACGCCAGTAATCGCGTCGGTAACGCGGTTCCCGGCCTGATCCGCTTCAACTCGCAGGCTGCCAGGATGATCATGATGGTGATAGGTGTCCGCGAACTGGTAAGCGATCGGCTGTGGCGCGGTGCCGCTGCCACATCCATCGAGCGCCCCTTCGATGCCCGCCAACGAACTCCCCAGCCGCGCGTATGGACTCGCTGTCGTTTCGGTCAGCGGCACGTCAGTGAGCACCATCTTGATGTAGAAGTCGCCGCACAACTGCGCCAGCGACTGATTCCCCCAGCGTGGAGCGCGTACTGGCAATTTAGCCCCTGCGGGGCCGCAGATAGGTAACACTGCCATCCGAAAGGCGGAAGTAGACGCGGAACTTCTTGGTCGTCGATGCTGCCGTCTCCCATTTCCATCAGCACATCCGTACCCGAGCGACTGACGGAGAGCGCGCGGACCAGATTCTGAGACGACGAGGTGATCGACGGGTCGTAGATCGCGCCTATCGGCTGTGAGAGGGCCGTGATCTCCGGCGACGCGGCTCGAAGCCGGATGAAGTTGGTTTGGTTTGGACTGAGCTGTGACTCGCCAATCGTGAAACTATTTCCAGAGCCCAGCGAGATGCCGGGAACGAAGTTGTGGAACCCGCCTGCCGTCTGGATGTCGGCATCAACGTCGTGCTGCTGGCCCTGATCCATCGTGAAGCAGCTTGATGTCGTGTGGATCGGATCGCCGCCGACGCCGTGCGGCGCGGCGGTCGTCACCACGCGCTCGACCAGCAGCTTGCCGGCGCCGTAGACGAAGTCACGCTTGAGCTTCGAACGGGTTCGCCGTGGTTTTCGGCAACTCGGCGAGCCGTCCCGCTTCCGTCACGGATCGTGATGATCGGGGTACCGCGACGATCCATTGTGACCAAGCGGTTGCCGCTCGAATCGTAGACGGGACCTCCGACGGCGCCACCGAGGACAGCGGATCGCCGAACACAAACACCTGCATTCGATCCTGATCGTCCCACAGCGCCTGATGTCAGCCCCTGGCTATCAATCATTCGCAGGGTGTTGCCGTTGGCGTCATAGAGGTAGCCTCCGTTCGTGACTCGGTTTCGATCGTACGTTCGGCCGGGACCAGTCGTACTCAACCAGGCACCGTCGCTCCAGACGTGCGCTGGTGGAGGTCATGTTCCCGAAGCCGTCGTATCCGTATGCAGTGGTCGTTGATGCACCGTTGGGAGTGTTGACCTGGGCACCGTCGTTGCTTTCACCAAGCGGCTGACCGAGTCGTACTAAACTCCTGCGCGCCGATGTTGCGAATGCTCCCGGCCCCGTCGTACTGATAGGTACCTGTTGCCCAGAACTGCGTGGTACCTGCCGCCGACGTGATCGATTTGATCCGGTGCATCAGCATCCCGAGGTTCCAACAATTCCGAGACACCCGCGAGTGGCAGTTACCGAGCAACCTCCATCGCATCCTCGGCGTGGGCCGGTTGATCCAGACTGCCTCGGGGCGTTCTCGCCTCATCAAAGGGCCACGAACCCGAGGAGGACCAGGCTACGATCAGTTGGAGAGCCGACGAGCAGGCTACGTTCGGCCACGGCTCCTCGAAGTCGCACCTGGAGCATCGATGCGCCGACTTTGGACTCAACAACATGTTGGGCGCACCTGCCGCCGGCTTGACCTGGGCGACGGTTGCCGCGCCGTTCAAGTATCTGTACGGAATCGAACACACTCTGATTCGCCTCGCGAGATTGTAGGAGTGTCGCGGAGGAGAGCGCCGAGAATCGCGGGAGCACTGCCCCCATCCGTAGGCCAGCAACTGGCTCGATCGTTGCTCCGAAATGTCCTACCTGAACGGGTAGGGCAACGGTTGTCGTCCAGGGTTAGTCCCTCGCGCAGGCACGACCTCAAACAGGAGAACCCCACGGATCGTGGGCGCATGGCTCAAGCCGGATGGAACAGGTGGAGCTGGCAGAAGTCGGCGATGGGTCGAAGAGGGCAAGCGTAAGAGTCCCATCCACCCAGTAGTGGAGGTTTATGCACGTCGTTGGATTCAGATCTCGTCGGCAAATGCCGTCGCGATGAGGACTGGGGCATCCCCATGGATTTCGAAGCGTCCACTCGATTCTCAATTCGCTCGCACCTATGCGCACAAGTGAGGTCAGGGCGCCGTTAGTCGACTCGCCAACGAAGTTACGCTCAGTCGGCTGGCAGCCCGTGCAGACAGCCATCGAGAAGCACACTAGAAGTCGAGTTCGAGCTTCACCCCGGGTCCACATTGCCTACTTCGGCCTCACGGTTAAAGTCTCGGAGATTCCGAGTAGACGCCAATCTATCATTGATCCTGGTGAGCGTAGCGTCTCTTCTGAAGTTCCCCAGAAGGATCTCGCGAGAATTTTCTTCCGCAACTCGATTCCTCGCGATCGCCGGTTCCGCTGGAGCCCAGCGAGCGAAACGAGTCGGGTTCCACCGAACCTGGTGATTGCGAGGAATCGAGTTGCGGATCAAAGCTCACGCGAGACCCCCAGGAAATTACAGAAGAGACGATACGCTCACTCTCTACATCCCTCCGGCCAACGAGATGCTCGCGGATAGCGCCAGCGGCACGCCTTCGAGGCCAGTTACCACACAGTTTCAGTGCATCTCTCGGATTTTGGGCGTACTCTGCCGACGGGAGTGCCACGATGACGCGTTCGCCCTCACGATGTCCATAGCGAACGATTGGCGCTGCGGCGATGGCAGCCACGACGCCGGTGTTCACTCCCAAGCCGACGCAAATCGTCGACCCGCCGCCCAATGTCGCCAGCTTCGGCGCCACGGTCGCTGCTGCGGGAGATCTCAACGGCGACGATGTCGACGACATTCTGATCAGTGCCCCGAATGCCAAAGGGGCTGTCGGTCAGATCTACGCCTACCTCGGTAGCGGTGGTGCCTATCCGTCGCAACCGTCGTGGACCAGCAGCAGCATCGAGAGTGATCTGCCGCATCGACTCGGACGTTTGCTCGCCGCCGGACACGATATCGACGGCGACGGATTCGACGACTTCGTCGCTTCGGCCACACTCCGCGGAACGAGCGAGGCGCTCTACGCATTCCGTGGCGGGCCGCAGGGCCCCGTCGATGAACCGCTATCGCGCTTGGCCGGTTTGACGCTCTCGTCCGGAATCACCAGCATCGCGCTGTGCCGCGACATCGACGGCGACGCGTTCGCCGATCTGGTCGTAGGTCTTGCGCTCCATAGCAGCAGTGAAAACGAGCAAGGCCGCATCAATGTCTACTACGGATCCCCCACCGGCTTCTCGCGCACACCCGATTGGTTCGTAATCGGCGCCCAAGCGGGCGCGCGACTCGGCACCGCGGTCGCGTGCGGCGATGTCAACGGCGATGGCCTCGACGACGTGCTCGCATCGGCGCCGATGTCCGGTGCGGTTGTGGTCGACCCCAGCGTCGATCGTGGCTACGCGCTGATGTTTCTCGGTTCCTCGCGCGGGTTGTCGACCACACCTTCATGGGAATATCGAACCTCCGAGCGCGACGCGGCCTTCGGACAAACGCTCACCATCGCCGGCGACCTGAACGGCGATGGGCTCACCGATCTGGCGATCGGGTCACCGCGATTGCGATCGCCCGAGTCGTTCAATCTCACCGGGCGCGTCGACATCTTTCTGGCGCGCGCGCAAGGACTCGGCACCGCGCCTGACGTGAGGCTGTTCGGTAGCGAGTCCGACTCGGGATACGGCCTCGCCGTCGCCGCCCTCGGCGATGTCGATCGTGATGGCTTCGCTGATCTGGCGATCGGCAGTGGACGGCCCGGCACCAACGGCGTACTCGGCACCGGCCCCGCGGAAGAAGGACAGTTGGTGGTGTATCGCGGCGGCCGCGAAGGCCTCGCTGCCGATCGATTCGTAACGGTCGAAGGCAACGCAGGTCCGACCGGATTCGGCTTCTCGCTTGCAGGACCGTAGGATGCCAACCGTGATGGCCTCGGCGATCTGTTGGTCGGTGCCCGCGCTGAGACGGCCGCACGCGGTATCGGCCGGGTTTATCTGTTCCGCGCGATCGATCTCCCCGCCCCGAACGTCCGCGCACCGGCAGCGGCTTTTTCCCGATGATGCCGCGCCGGTCTTCAGCTTCAGCACCAGCACCGACGGGCGATACAGCTTGAGTTCTCGCGCGACGACACGTTCCGCTACTCGCGCCGTTACCCGCGACGCGATGAGGTCACGGCGCGCGAATACCAACCGACGGCCGCCGAATGGACCACGCCTGCGGTATAGCCGCGCCAACAACGAGTTGCATTGGCGCGTGCGCGGAACCTCGTCGACCGGCTCGGAGTTGATCGGCCCCGCCAACGTCATGCGCCTGCGCGAGGTGCTCGGGCCCGAGTTGCTACCGCGCGTTGGAACGATCGAGGCGACGCGCGACGTGCCCCCCACGCTGCGTTGGTTTGCCAATCACAATCAACGCTTTCAACTGGTGTTTTCCCGCACCACGAATGCCAAGCGTGGACCAGCGATCTCGGCAGTTTCCGGTTACACGTTGCGCGGCGAGTCGTACGAGGTGCCGCTCGACACCTGGACACGCGTGCTTTCCGATGTCGTGGATGCGAACGGAAAGATGTATGTGACGCTGTACGCGATCGATGCGCTGGGTCGTCGCGCGCCTTCCTCGCAGGTGCCGCTGGCGGTCACGCCGTAGCGTGAAGCCGGCCTGTTCACAGCCTATGTCTCAACGTCGATCGGCTCTCGCGATCTGCGGCTGGTCCTATCGGTTGCTGGTCGCGCTGGCGCTTTTGACGACAGGCGGCGCCTCGGCCGCCACCCTCGAGCTGCGTTTGTTGTCGCCGGAGGGCTCGCCTATCAGCGGGATCGCTGTTGCTGCGCTGCCCGAGAATCCTCCCGGCGCGCAGCAATCGCTCATCGACTGTGGTGCGAGCGGTGTCGATGGCCGCGCGATCTGCGTCGGTCTGCCGGTGGGACGCAGCACGCTGCGACTCACAATCCCGCGAGGCAGCGACTTCGTCACCGTGGGTGAGACCTGGGCGCCGTCACTGAAGATCGTCACCGTCTCGAGCGCCGACGAAACGCTGCAACTGGATCTTCCGATCCCACGAGCCGACCAGGTGACGATCGAGATCCAGTGCTACAAGTGTTGGGCGCCGTGGGGACTGGAGATGTGGGAAGAAGGTTCTCAAACGCGCCAGGTGGTTCGCCGCGGGTTTGGCGATCGGCCCAAGCTGCCGCTGACGCAAGGTCGCTGGCACCTCACGGTTACCTCGCCGCAAGGCCATCTGTTGAATCGATTGGAAGTCGATGGCGTCGAGGTACAGGGCGCGACGGCGGTGATCGATGTTGGGAATGGAGGACGTGGCCACCTCGTCAGTTGGCAGTTCTTCGCTCCCGCAAAAGTCACCGGAAAAGTTCAGTGGGATATCGGACCAGACCCACCCTGCGTGCCGCGAGCAACGCTCATCGCCGCGGGCCCGGCGTTCACGGCGGCACTCGCCCGGGGCGGCGTCTACTCGAACGCTTTCGACGCGTCGATCGCCCGATTCGGGGACTATTCGCTCACGCTGCCCGATGGCCGGTGGCTTCTGACATGCGACGGCCCGAGGGTCGCCTCGGTCACGCCCCAGAGCGTGACGCTCGATTTGGTTGTGGGCGGAACCGAATCGCGCGACTTCGATACCGTCACCAAGCCGCTCGAGAAAGATCCGGCCACGCTGACGGTACGCGTGACCGATCCGCGGCGGGCGTGGATCGATCGCGTGGTGGTCGAACTTTGGAAACTCGGAGAGTCGCCGGACGAGCAGCAGTTGATTCGACGCCGCGAGTCGATGGGAGGCCGGCGAGCGGTCGTGTCGTTCGACGATCTGGCAGAAGGGTCGTATCGAGTTGCGGCCGGCTCGGTTCAAGGCGGCGAGGTGTCGCAGCCGTTGCGCGTGACGCGCGGTGACAAGCGCACCGTCGATCTCGAGTTGCCGGGCGGTGCCGTGCTGCGCGCCACGCTGCAACAGCCGCAGGCGCGGCATCCGGTCAACGTGGAATTGACGATCGAGGCCGATCCACCGGCCGCCAAGCCGTTGCTGCAGGACCCTGCGCTGCGCGCCGCGCGCGACAAACGTACGCCCCACTTCGATGCCACCGGCAAACTCGAGGAAATGGGCTTGGGCGACGGCAGATACCGCTTGAGCGCTCGCGTCGTCGATTCAACGGCACCCGAGTATTTCGTCGAGATCGTGCAGGGAGAATCGCACAGCCGCGAGCCTGTCTTGCTGACGCTGGGTCCGCACGACTCGGCGGAGATCGTCGTGAGGTTGGTTGCCGCCTCGCAGTTGATCGGCACACTCCGTTGCGATCGCAACGGTCAGGTTCCGCGTCGCATCGAGGTGCGAACGATCGCTTCCGACGCATCTCCGCCAGCGGAGACGGCAGCGCCGTACGAGATCGACTCGCTGACCGCTGCCACATCCTACGTCAGCGTGCTCACCGGCGATCACCTCGATCAACTAAGCATCGGCCCGCTCGACCCGCAGAAATCGTTTGTGGCGCTGCGGCCGGTCGGGTTCTCGCGTTGGACCTGGGTCTCTCAAACCGAGGATCCGACCCGCGCTTCCCCGGTGTGGTTGCAGCCCGATGCAGACTACCAACTCGGCCCGATCACGCTCGATTGCGCGCCGAGTTTGAAGTTGTTGCCGCGCGTATTGTCTGGGCAGCCGTTGCCCGATCTCAGTCACCTGCGAGCGCTGGTCGAAGCGCGGCGCTTGCCGCATCTCGGGTTCGACACCCCTCCGGGCGACTGGCTCGAACTGCTCGTCGAGACACACCCCGACTTCGCACGCGTGCGCGGACTGCCGGTCGGTCGCTCCGAACTTCGCGCACGTTTCTCGCACCCGTTCTTCGTGCCGGCCGAGGCGACGCTCGATCCTGCAGCGTTGACTCGCCAAGCCTCTCTGGGCAACGAAGCGACGCTGGCGCTATCGATCGGCGCTATCGGCGGCGCGGTGTCGGTCAAGAGCGAGCACGCGGCGCTGCGCATCACCAGCAGCGATGGCTCCGTCCACTCCTCGACCGGTGAGAACTTGCCGGCCGGCCGGTACGTCGTTCAGGCCTGCGCCGATGAGGCCTGCACCGAGCTCGGCCAGACCTGGAAAGACTTGGTGATTCGGGCCGGCGAGTGGGTCGAGCTGCCTTAGTCCTCAGGGCCCGACGCCGATTTATTTCATCCATGGTGGGAAAGAACGGGCGGCCCTGCGTCATACAGCACAGGAGGACGTGATGAGACGATTGGCCCTACTCGGATTGGCCCTGCTGCTCTTGATTCCGGCCGCATTCGCGCAGCCGGTTACCACCAACGACCCGGACGAGGATGTTTTCGATCGATTTCTCTCCGATCCGCGCGATGCGGAAGGAGTCTCCCAAACACCCGTGATGGACATGGAGTCGGATGACAACGGACGGTTGTTGATTGCCTACGGCGTTGTCGATGCGGCCGACTCGACCGCACGCGTCGAGGTCGTCGTGCGACTCAAGAACATGACTTGGGTGAAGCTGGCGACGATGTCGATTGACCCACCGGCAGGTTACGGTGCCGGCACGATCGTGAAAGCGGTGAGCGTCGCCGTGGTCAACAAGGTCGGTGGCGTCGACGACAATAACTTCGGCTTCGTCACCGCGGTCTTCGAACAGAACGGCACCGACTGGATCACCTATCACAGCGGACCGATCAAGACGGCGTGGAAGAACCTCAAGCCGAGCGATCTGGTCCTTACAGGCGTCGCCAAGAAGGCGGTCACCGACCCGACCTTCGTCAACCCCTCGATCGCTGTGATTCCGACCGCGCCGAGTAACTTCAGCAAGTACATCGTCGCGATCGCGTGCGCGATGCCCGGTCCCACCGCCAGTGACAGTGCCATCAAGCTGATCTGGATGGACTTTTTCTCACCCAACTACTTCGGCCCGGAGTTGTACACGGTGGCCGGTCCGGGCTCGACACTGATGACCGGCAAATACGGTCGTCCCAGCCTTGCCGTCGACCCGGTCAACGCCTACTGGGGAGTTGCGTTCGACAATCTGACCGACCCGCGGGTCCACGTCGTCTCTGGAAAACCAGGTGATCAACCCAACAACATGATGAAGGTCTGGCAGACCGGCCCTGCCGATCACCATCCGACACTCCGTGGCTCCAAAGGTGACATGAGCCTTGTCACTCTGGGCGCCAAGGGTGACGGCAACTACTGGGTGATGAAGGGCTACTACGGCTTTTTGTACGTTGCCAACAGCTACACATCGATTGGCGATCTCGACGACAACTGCCGCACGCCGGCCGACATCGACATGAAAGGGAACGACGTGTTCGTGGCCGCCAGTTGCTTCGACGATTCCGGCGCCAAGTACCGCATCACGACCATCGAATTCAAGCGGACGGTAGGTTCCTTCCAATACGTGCGACTCGAGGACTACCCCTCGTTCTCGACACGGCAACCGCGGATGGCGGTGGCTCCTGCAGGCGCGGGGATCGAGTACTACGCCGTCGGGTTTGCCAACGATCAGCAATTCTCCGTGCCGGGCGGCGTCAGTGGTGCAAGATCCGTGATGCTCGATCGTTGAGCTGACTCAGTGCGTTGACGAACGAACGAGGGCCGCAGTCGCTGCGGCCCTCGAGTCAGCCACAGTCTGCATCACCCACTCCGATGAACCCTATCGATAGATCGACGGACGCCGAGTTCAGGCGATGAGTGTGTCAGGGGTAGCGAACACGACTACGAAGCACTCGAGGGGAAGTACAGCTTGAAGCTCGTTCCGTGCCCGACGCGGCTGTGAACGACGATCCCGCCACGGTGTGCCGCGATCGCTCCATAAACCGAGGCCAGTCCAAGTCCTGCCGCCGCGTGCGCTGGCTTGGACGAAAAGAACGGGTCGAAGATCTCGGGAAGGTGCGATTCAGGAATTCCCGAGCCGGTGTCGGCGAGTTCCAACACCACGTATCGACCGGCGGGCACGGAAAGAAACTGCGTCTGAAGGTCCTTCGTCAGTGTCTCCGTCCAGGCCGAGACAGAGATGCTTCCGCCGGACGGCATCGCGTCGATCGCATTGCTGATGAGTTGCGCGATCGCACCATGAATTTGCGCGCGGTCGATCTGGATGCTGCCGACGGCATGGGGCGCTTCTATCTCGAGTTTCACGCCGCCAGGCAAACGCTGCCGCAATCCAGGTTCGATTTGGCGCAACCACTCCGACACCACGACTCGCTCGAGGCTCATCAACCCTTTGCCACTGAAGGACACCAGTTGTTGGGTGAGCGCCGCGGCCCGATCGGCGGCACCAAGGATCCGTTTCAGATCCTGTTGCACGTCTGCCTGGCTCGATCCCGATTGCAATCCGAGTTCCGCGTGGCCCGTCACGGTCATCAGAAGATTGTTGAATTCGTGGGCGATGCCGCCGGCCAGGCGACCCACACCGCTCATCTTCTCGACATACAGCCGCTGCGCCGCGAGAGCCTCGGCCCGAACCAAGCGGGCGTGTTCTCGCGCGGTCATGACGATTCGCACCGTCATCAACAGCACCAGCACGACCAACCCGATCGCTAACGGCAACTGACGTTGTGGCGCTTGCAGCAGGTTGACGGTGCCGGTCAACCCGGCAACGACCGCGATCAACAGCACCGGGATCGGGTTGAAGGCCAGTAACCAAGCGGGCGTCGGGGTCTCCAGTGGCGCGTGCACCGGATCTCGCCAAAACACCAGGCCGGCAGAGATCAAGAGCCCCTGCGCCACGAGAAACGACGCATCGCCGAGGTGTTCCAGCGCGGGCACGCGGTGGCTGAGTTGGAGCAGCACAACGACGCCGCACGTGAAGACCTTGGCGGTGAGGAACAACCACAACGCGAGGCGACTCGGTTCCGCACGACCTCGAATCATCAAAAGGCCAAGTGCCAGTAGGACGAGCAACAACTCGATCCCACTCGTGACCGTCGTTCCGATTCCATAGGCTGGCGCGGCACCGATCCCTCCGACCGGCGCGAACAGCACCCAGTAGATCAGCGCGACACCCCCGACCGACATCACGGAGTCGAGGAAGTACTGCTGCCACTGCTGCCGAGACAAAGGAAACATCGGCATGCTGCAGACCGCCGCGAGGCTGGTCACGTAGGACAAGAGCGTGCAGAAGTCCCACACCGCGGTCGGAATCTCCGGCAGAAACTGGACGTACGTTCCGACGGCATAAGCCTGGATCGCGAAACCGATGGCTGCGGTCGCGGCCAGTAGGCGAAGGGCGAGAGCAAGTCGTCCGCTGATTCCGTCACGACGCGACGCCGCCCAAAACAGCCCGATCTCGATCGCATATCCAGCCAAGAAACAGACACAGCGCGCGGTGTATGAGAGCGCTTCGTCGGGCAAGAGCAGAAAGGCAATCGCGCCGATGCCCCCGAGCCCACCAGTCGCGGCCAGCCAAGGCCAGACCGCAGATCGACCGACAGGCGAGGGTTGACTGAATGAGGCTTCCGCGAGCGCCATGGCGCGAACATTCTCCACACAAACCGCGGTTTGGCCTAGAGAAGATCGGCCCGGCGCGTGTTGATTCCGGGTTCCCCGACGTCCGCTCCGATAGCAGTCCACGGCTCGGGTCGCGAGGCAGCGCACGGTTGAAGAGGATCGCACCACCAAGGGAGTTGTCTGTTCACGTTCGCCACACTCCCTTCGTAAGCGGTACGCCGCTCGGTAGTGGCGCCGTGTCGGTTTCGTCAGCACTCGAGCCGCAAGGCGATGCGCACATCGACAATGAACGAACGTGCTGCATCTTTCGTGACGATCGACGGGTTGATGTCGAGTCCGGCGAGTTCGTCTTCCAAGCCGCCGACCAATTGAAATAGCCGCAACAGACACTGCTGCAAGAAGTCGATCTCTACTCCCTGCTCGCTGCCGAGATCCGACTTGTGCGGGATCGTGTCGGAAGCAGCTTTCAGCACCACCGATCGTGACCGGCGAGACGAAAGTCGCGACGATTCCATCGACGCCCTCGTCGCGCCTCACCAACGTGAGCACTTCGGCATCATTGCCAGCACCGTCGACAGGACCTGTCGACGGTGCCGGTTTATGGCGACACACCGAAGCGGTCAGTTCACCAGATAGAAGTAGTTCTTGCCGTCACCCAACACCGCGTCGTCGAAACTGGTGAGCGGCTGTTTGTCCACCAAGCGGCTGGAGTTGAGTTTGAAACGCGCGTCGTCGGCGCGACGCAATGTGTACGGTGCGGCGTTGTTGGACCAAGCCAGGTGGACGGCGGTCGCGGTCTTGGTCAACGTCAGTTCCGCGGCGGGTGCTCCAAACGCAATCACGTGCCCGTCGAGCGTTCCGACCAAGATCATTCCGCGGCCAGCGCCGGGCGGCGCGTACTTGGCGCCGAGTCCGATCGGCGTCGAGAAGCGCTGCACCAGGTTGGCGCCGCTGGGAACCGCATCGTAAGCGCGCAACTGTCCGCCGGTGCCGCTGCCATCGTTCATGCGCACCACCCACACCAGCGCCGACCCGTTGGTCGTTCCATCCGATGTGATGATCGGCGATCCGGAACCGTAACCGAAGGTGTCGGTGCTGTTGCCGGTGTTGGTGAGCGTCGGCTTGTTGGTCCCGTCGACGCCGTATTTGAACGCCTTCAACGGGCCACCGCTTCCGAGCAGATAGACATAGCCACCATCGCCCGGCCACACCGAGGGGCGATTCCAGACTCCTTGATACGGTCCAAGCCGTTGCACCACCTTGTCGGTAGCGCCGGCACCCTGCTTCACGCCGCCGAGATCGTCGCGGTTCATCAGGTACAAATACCCTTCCTTGCTGCTCTGCACGAGCAGATTGCGCACCACCGATGTACCGAAGTACGCGGACGGCAGCCCCGCCTGCGCCGAGGAGCCGAGGTCGCGATCGAAGGTGTCGAGCGAGCCCGCATTGCTCGGCGCGAAGAAATCCTGCGCCAACAAAGTACCGTCAGGTTGCACATTCACGCGCATCACGCACTCGCCGCAGTTCGTCGGCGGATTCGATCCGACTCGCGCGGTGGTAGGAGCGCCGCCGTTTCCGGTCGCAAAGAAGATTCGCCCCGGCCCATCCGACACCATTCCACCACCCGACTGCCAAATCGCGGCGCCGTTGGTTCCGGTTGCCGCGCGCGAGGTCCACCGCGCGGTGATCTGTCCGGCCGTCGACACACCGAAGATCCACCCTTGGTAAGGCCCAATGTCGCAATGCGAGCCGAGCGCTACATAGACCACACCACCCATGAGCAACAGCCCTGGTCGATTTTGGTGGCGGAATGCGTTGAACGTTTGTGCCGGCGCGTTCTGCGCTGCCCCCTGCAACTTGACCGGGAACCCCGCGATCTCTTTGCCGGAGTCGAGATTCAAGGCATGGACGTTCCATTCCACGGGACCAGATGAACCGGTGGTGTACTGCATGCTCGCCAGGTAGACGATGCGCGCCTCATCGTCGATCACCGGCGTCGAGGTGACACCGGCCGAGGGAGCGACCTGATTGCAACCAACCTCGGAGGTGCTGAACGGCGCACCGAAGCTTCGCGACCACAAGATCGTGCCGGTATCGGCATCGAGGTTGTAGACCTGGTTGTTTTCGGTCGCGATCAGGACCTGGCCGGTGTGGTACAGCGGTTGTGCAATCACCTGGCCGTTGACGGTGATGTTCCAACGCTGTGCAAACGCCGGACTGCCAACGATCGACGGTGTGATGAACCCTTCTTCGGGGTACCACCCGGTGCGCATGTCATCGCCGGCGTTCGTGACGCCCGCAGCTTCTGCCAATGAAACAGAGCCGAGCGCGATCCAGATCACGCCCAGCAGAAAGTTCCGAGAATGAACGGCTGATCTCATGGTGCCTCCGCGAATGATGTAACCGGGTCGTTAGATACGCCGATCGGGCCTGCGGCGCCATTCGTGTTCACGGTTTCCAAATTGGTGAGCGCGCAATCGCTAGCGCATCGACTTCAGCAGCTCGTTCGCCTGCTGCGCTTCCTTCCCCTGCGGCTCCAGCCGAATCACCGACTGGAGTTCGCTCATCGCCTCGTCCTTTCGTCCCGTCTCCAGCAGCAATCGACCCAGCAAGAAGTGCGCTCGCCCGTAGTTCGGTTGCCTCGCGATCATCTGGCGCAGCAACCTCTCCGCCTCGCGCCATTCGCGCTGACGCGCCTCGACGTCGGCGGCACGTTGTCCCAGCCTGAAGTGCGCGGCGCCGCGCTGGAACGGGAGCAGCGACAACGACGGATCGAGCGCCGCGGCGCGATCGAGATTGACCAACGCCGCCGCTGGATCGTCCTTGCGAAGGTCCAACGTCCCCAGATTGAACGACAGGCGCGCCTGCATTTCGGGAGTGCGCGCGGTGGCGATAGCTTGCAGGTAGAACGAGCGCGCTTGGTCGAGGTTGCCGGCGCGTTCGGCCTGCGCTCCAAGTTGCATCGCGGGTTCGGCAGCGTGCGGAGCCGCGGCGCGCATTGCCGCCCAGTATGTCGCGCCGTCGCTCCACAAACCGGCACGTGTAAACGAAATCAGCGCCAGCGGCGCAGCGATCACGAGCGCCACGCGCGCTGAGATCTGCCGTGCGAGCGACATCACGACCAACATCAATCCAAACGCCGACATGTAGACGTAACGCTCGCCCAACGGCCGGTCGGGACCGATGTACAACTGCGCCACCGTGGCGGGCACCAGCGGCAACCAAAACATCGCCAGCGCAAACAACATCGTGTGCCTTGCCGTGCGCCAGGCGCTAACACCGAGCCAAAGCGATGCGGCCAGCAGCACCAGAGCCAGCACCGCATAGCCAACCGGCGGCGCCCCGTAGAGCGGACTCAAACCGGGTGCGGGCCACAACAAGATCCGCGTCAACCCACCCAGATACGACAGAGCGGCCGCACCGGGAGAAACGAAATCGCGCAGTTCCGGGGAGGGAGGCAAGATCGCCGTGCGCCACGCCAGACAGAGCAACGTGGGACTCAGTGCAGCGAGTGCCACGGCGCGTTTGCTGAGTGGTGAGGAGGGCGTGCCGTCGCGCTCCTGCGCCCACACCAGGATCGGCAACAGCGCCGGCCACACCAAAGCAGCTTCCTTCGAGAGCATCGCCAACAACGCCAGCCCTCCCGCCAAGAACCAGCGGCGATGCGAGGCCGACAGCAGTCCGGCCAACAGCAAGAGCGCGCACCACAAATCGGATCGGCCCGTCATCCACGCCACCGGTTCGGCCAACGGCGGCCAGACGGCAAACCACAACGCGGCGGCAAATGCCGCAGGCGCCGGCAACATTCGGCGCGCCAACATCAGCGCCATCAGCGCAACACCGGCGTGCAACAACACATTGCTGGCGTGAAACGTGCGGCGTCGTGCTGCATCCAGCTCGCTAGGCGATGCCGCGATCGAGCGGGCGAGTGCGTCATCGAGCTTGTAGCTGGCGACGACGACCGGGCGGTAGTACTTGGGCGACCATTGCGGGATGTCGGCCGGTGGCTTCAGTACCGCACTCCAACTGTTGAAATACGGCAATTGCAGGTTGAGCACCGTCTCGTCGTCGAGCAACCAGCCGCTGCCGGCGACGCGGGCGTAGACCAACACGGCACACGCCGCTACCGTCAGTAGCTGCAACCACGGCGCGCGCGGCTTGGTGGTCGCCTGGCGTGGGCGGCTCACGTCAACGGGCGTAGCACGGCCCGCACCGGGGACGCGTCGAAGCCAACCAACGGCAGCGGGAGCGCGATCAGCTCGTAGAAACCGTCCGGCACGTCGCCCAGGCGCAGGCCTTCGAGGATCGCCATGTCGTGTTCCAACACCGAAGCATGCGCCGGCAGATCTTTGCTCTCGAACAGATCGATGCTGGGCGTATCGATTCCCACCAACCGCACACCCTGCTGACCCAGATAGTCGATCAGCGCGGGATCGAGTGCGGCGAAGTCTTCGTTCCAGTGGTGCACATCAGGAAACGTGTCGGTGCGCAACAGACCGCGCGGTGCCGTCACTTCACGCGGCAGCATCGCCGTTGTTACTCGCTTGCCGCGACCCGGGTGCACGCGCAGCACCTGACACGGCCCGATGTACAGCGCCAACCGCTGCGCATCGATGGTGCGCCCACCGGCGCCGTAGTGACTGGGAGCATCCGCGTGTGCTCCGAGATGAACCGTAGCGGTCAGCGACGAGAGCGTGATGTTGTCCCCTTTGGCGATATCGAGCGCCACCGACCGTGACAACGGCGTATCGCCTGGCCAGACTCGAATGTCCGGTGTCAAGGGCGGTGTGATGTCCCACAGCATGAAGGCCTCGCTTGGCTCAGAACCGGTGGCGAATCGCCCACAGATCTGGAAACAGCGGGATGAACAGCGTGCGCTTGAGAAACTCGGCGCCGAGCGATCCACCGGTGCCATGTTTGTTGCCGATCGTACGCTCGACCATCTTGACGTGCCGATAGCGCCACTCTTGAAATCCCTCGTCGATGTCGGTCAACAACTCCAAGAGCCCGGCGGTGTCCGGCTGGGCGTTGTACAACCGCACCAACTCGTCTTGCAACGCTTCGTTTTCCACGATCGGTTGGGTGACGTCGCGTTGCAGCAACGACTCCGGCACGCGCGCGCCGCGCGCTGCCAGAAAGCGATAGAACGCATCCATGATCGTCGGTGCTTTGAGGCGCGCTTCGAGCCTCACGACGGCGACACCGTCATGACGGTGAAACTCGATCATCTGCGGCCGCTTGTATCCCATCAGAAATTCCAGCTCGCGAAACTGCACCGACTGAAAACCGGACGAGCTTTCCAATCGATCGCGGAAACTTGCAAACGAACGCGGCGTCATTGTCTCCAGCACATCGAGTTGCTGCACCAACGTCTTCAGCACCATCCGCACTCGCTTGAGCGTGTGCATGCCGCCCCACAGGTCGCCCTGGGACAGGTCGGTCTGGAGCTTGCCGAACTCGTGCAACACCAGCTTGAACCACAGCTCGTAAACCTGATGGATCACGATGAACAGCATCTCGTCGTGTTCTGGCGGGTCGGACTTCGGCTCCTGAAGATCGAGTAGCGCTGGGAGCTTGAGGTAGGACGAGTAGGTGAGGTTCATCGCAGGATCCACCGTAGGAGAATCGCCAAAAGCAGCATCGCGACGCTGCCGCCAACCCAACGCACGACCCGCCATTGGTATGCGGCGCGGGAGACTGCGTCGGCGTAGGGAGTGCGCGAGAAGGTGACCATCGAGTACAGCGGCCGAAACCAAAACGGGAGTGCGCGGGCCAAGAGCTTCTCGAGTTGTTTGCCGCGCCGAAACCACCACGACGCGGTCTTGTCGCGCATCTCGACAAAGTTCTTCAACGCCAAATCGGCCAGGGCGTCGGCGTGTGGTTTGCGCCGCCGCTCGTACTCGGCCAGGGCGCGAGCGCGGTTGCCCGAAAACTCGGCCAATGTTTCGGCGAGCACGACACAATCCTCGAAGGCCGCATTGGCTCCTTGCCCATAAAACGGCACGATCGCGTGCGCCGAATCGCCGATCAGCACTACTCGATCGCCGATATGCCAGGGGCGGCAACGGATCGTAACCAGATCGCTGGTCGGATTCCTGAAGTAGTCCTCCACCAACGCCGGCATCAATGGCACAGCGTCAGGGAACGTGGCCTTGAAGTAGTTGCGGACGTCGTCAGGAGTTTTCAGCGACTCAAAACCGTTGGGTCCGTCGTAGGGCCAAAAGCAGGTAACGGTGAACGAACCTTCGCGGTTCGGGAGCGCGATCATCATGAATCCGCCGCGCGGCCAGATGTGCAGGGCGTTGGGTGTGATCCGATACCCGCCGTCATCGGTCGCAGGGATCGTCAGCTCTTTGTAGCCGTGCTCGAGGTACGACTGCGAGTAGTCGAACCGCCCGAGTTTCGCGACCTCGGTCCGCACCGCCGAGAACGCGCCGTCACCGCCGACGATCAGATCGGCAGTGACCGTTTCGATCCGGCCGCTCGGCTCGTGACGAAAGTTGACCTCACGCTTGACCGAGTCCAAACCGACGCAGCGGCGATCGAACGACACCGTGACACCGAGTGCTTCGGCTGCCTCGACCAACGCCATGTTGAGACCGCCGCGGGACATCGAGTAGATCGCTTGATCGGGCGTCAAGCCGTACGGCTGGAACGCTGTGTTCCCCTGTCGGTCATGAATCATTCGACCCGGCATGGCAACCGACATGTCGAGCACTTGCTGCTTCAACCCAGCCTGATCGAGGGCGTGAAGGCCTCGGGTCGACAGCGCCAGGTTGATCGACCGGGCGCGCGTCGAAGAACCCAACCGAGGATCGGAGCGTCGTTCGTAGAGGCTGACCTCGTGCCCCTGCTTGGCGAGCAAAACTGCGAGCAGCGACCCGCCCAACCCAGATCCTGCGATGACGATTCGGTCGCTCATGCGGACGCTCCCAGTTCTGCGAGTATCGCCGCCAACCGCCACACCTCGTGGAACGAGTTGTAGAGCGGCGCAGGGGCCAAGCGAATCACATCCGGATCACGCCGATCGGCGATCACGCCGCGGGCTTGCAACCGATGCTGGAACGCGGCGGCATCGCCATCGATCCGCAGCGACAACTGCGCGCCGCGCTGTGCGGGATCGCGCGGCGTGATCACACCAAACGGTCGATTCGGAAGGGCTTCGATCAGCGCTTCCAAGGCGCCGGTCAGTTGCAGCGATTTTTCTCGCAGCGCATCGATGCCTGCCGCTTGGAACAACTGAAGCGACGCCAACAACGGCGCCAGCGACAGAATCGGAGGGTTCGACAGTTGCCAGCCGTCCGCCCCTTGGCGCGGGATGAACCGGCGTTGCGCGCGCATTTCGAAGCGCGTAGCGGGGTCGTTTCCCCACCAACCACCGAAGCGCGGGAGTGTGGTGTTGTTGCCGTGCCGCTCGTGAACGAAACATCCAGCCACCGCGCCGGGCCCGGCGTTGAGGTACTTGTACGAACACCACGCCGCCCAATCGACATTCCAGTCGTGCAATGAAAGCGGCACGTTGCCGGCCGCATGGGCCAGGTCCCAGCCACACACGATCCCCTGGCGTTGCGCCGCTTGGGTAAGCGTTTTCATCTCGAACCACTGGCCGGTGTAATAGTGCACGCCGCCGAACAGCATCAGCGCGATGCGCGGGCCATCGCGTTCGAGCAGCCGCTCGATATCCTCGCGACGCAGCAGGTCTTCGCCATCGCGCGGCCGAGCCACGATCAGGTCGCGCTCCGGATCGAGACCGTGCCACTGAAGCTGCGATTGCACCGCGTACAGATCGGAGGGGAACGCCCCTTCTTCCATCAAGATCGCGCGACGCTCGCCTTGCGGCCGGAAGAAGGTCGCCAGCATCAGGTGCAGGTTGACCGTCAGCGAGTTCATCATTACGACCTCGCTGGGGAGCGCGCCGACCAGTTGTGCCGCTGCCTCACGAAACTGCTCGTGATACGAAAACCAGGGGCGAAGCGCGCGAAAGTGCCCTTCCACGGCGTGCTCGGCCCAATCGTCGAGCTCTTCCGTCACGATGGCGCGTGCGCGGCGCGGCATCAATCCGAGCGAGTTGCCGCAGAAGTACAACAGATCGCGCCCCGCGGCATCGTGCGGCAGGCAGAACTCGGAGCGAAATCGCGAGAGCGGGCTGTCGCGATCGAGTGCCAGCGCCTCCTGCTCGTCGATGAGTCTCATGCAGTGCGCCCCAAGAACTCCAAGGCGGTCCCGCCCAGCAACCGAGCACGCACGAGCGGATCGAGTTCGCTCAGCGAGTCGATCAGCGCACCCGGCTCCGATTCACCCAACGGGAACGGATAGTCGGTTCCGAGTGCGACTCTCTCCGCCCCGGCCAGCGCCACGAGATAGCGCAGCGCGGCGGTATCGTGCAGCAGTGTGTCGTAGAAGAAACGGCGCGCGTACTTCTCCGGCGAGACAGGGTTGTCGACGGCGCACAGATCGGGACGCGCCGCGAACCCATGGGTCATGCGACCCAACAACCACGGCCACGACCCGCCACCGTGCGCCAGGCCGATTCGCAACGTCGGAAGTCGTTCGAGCACACCGCCGAACGCCAGCGTCGATGCGGCCAGCGCCGTCTCGGTCGGCATCCCGACCAACCACGGCAACCAGTACTTCGGCATTCGCGCTTTGGCCAACATCTCCCACGGGTGCACGAACACCGCGGCGCCCAGTTCCGCAGCGGCCGCAAAAAAACTGAAGAGCGCCGGATCGTCCAGGTTGCGATCGTCGACGTGCGTGCCGATCTGCACGCCCGACAACCCGAGCTCGCGCACGCAACGCGTCAACTCGGCGATCGCCAACTCGGGTGCTTGCAACGGCACGGTGCCGAGCCCGGCGAACCGTGCCGGATATCGCGCGACCACCTCGGCAAGGTGATCGTTGAGCAGTCGCGACAAATCGAGCGCATCGGCAGGTCGAGCCCAGTAGCTGAACATCACCGGAACGGTCGAGAGCACTTGCAGATCGACGCCCTGCCGGTTGCATTCGTCGAGCCTCACCTCCGGATCCCACAGGTTGGCGCCGACGTCACGAAACGGCTGATCGCCGATCATCATTCGCGCACAGCCGGGGCCGTGATGGGATAGCCGGACCCAACCGGGATAGCCGTACTTGGCATCGAGGTCGGGCCAACGCTCGGGGAGGATGTGGGTGTGCAGGTCGACCTTGAGGAGGTTCATTGCTTGGCTGGTGGAACCTGCATCACGGTGCCGCACTGCTTGCAAGTGCGCAGCGCTTGGTTGGCGTAGAACTCTTCGATCACCGGCTTGAGTTGGGTGGCGAGGTTCACGCAATGAAACGAGGAGTCATAAAGAACCGCCCCGCACCCCTCACAGTACCAGCGAAGATGGTCGATCTCGTGCGTCGCTCGCCGACGTTCGATCACCAGCCCGACGGTTCCGGCGGGACGCTGCGGCGAATGCGGGATACCGGCCGGCAGCAAGAAGATCTCTCCTTCGCGGACCGGAATGTCTCGCGCGATCCCGTTTTCGATCAGGCGCACGACGATATCTCCCTCGACCTGGTAGAAGAACTCTTCCCCCTCTTCGATGTGAAAGTCCTTCCGTTGATTCGGTCCGCCCACGACCATCACCGAGAACTCGGTGTCTTGCCAAACGAGGGCATTGCCGACCGGCGGTTTCAGAAGGTGCCGATGTGCGTCGATCCATCCTCTGAGATTGAACGCGGCGAGTCCGCTCATGGTTGCGCTCCGTTGCTGACGGGACCGGAGGCTACACCGCCAAGTTTTCTCGCGGCAAGCGGACGATTGCGAACGGCTGATTTGCGTGAACTGCGTTACTCTCCTCGCGTTGATGAGCCAAGAAACTGAAATGGCGTTGCCCGACGATGCGCACCGCCTAGCCCGACGATCCGACGACCTGAGCGCGCGGGGACAGTTCGCGCTGGCCGAACCGGTCGCGCGGCGTGCATTGCGTGCGACTCGCCGCGTTGCCGGCCTGCAAGACCCAGCCATGGCCGATGCTCATCGGCGGTTGGGCACCATCCTCTTCCACATCGGCAAGGTGAGTGAAGCGCAACGGGTGCTGCACCGCGCCCTTCGCATCTACAACACCGGCCCTCGGTACGTACAAGACACGGTTGCCTTGCTCGACCTGCTCGCGCAGGTTGCCCTGTCATTGGGGAATGCAGCCGCGGCGGCCAACTACGCGGAGAAGGCATTGGAACTGCTCTACGCGCTTACCGACGCCGATCCGCCGAAGCTTTCCGCTGCGTGGCACCGACTGGCCGAGGCTTATGCCGAAGCGGGCGATGATCGCCGGGCGCGCGGCGCCATCGAGGAGTCTGCAACGCTCGAGGTCAAGGCGTTTGGACCGGACCACCCGCGCACATTGAAGACGCTCACACGGCTGGCAACGCTGATGGAGCGCAGCGGTTCACCGACCGCAGCGCGCGAGCTGTTCGAAGCGATCGTCGAGACGCGTGATCGAGTCTTCGGGCCACACGATCCCAACCTGGTCGAACCACTCGAACAACTCGCCACCCTCTCCTCCAAGGAAGGGCTGTTCGAAACGGCGCAGGGTTATGTGGTGCGGCTGGTGAAGTTGGAAGAAAAGCTGTTGGGATTGCACCACCCCGCCGTCATGGCGCGCCTGAATCAGTTGGCGATTCTTACAGCCAAGGGGGGCGATGACGACGGAGCTCGCACGATCTTCGATCGCGCACTCACGCGACTCGAGCGCGCGCCCACCGCTCACTGCCCCACCGTCGATGCCGTCGTCTCCAATCTTTCGGGGTTGCTGCGCCGTGCCGGCGATGAGCGGTCGTTGCGCGAGTTGTGGCGTCGAGCCCTCGATTTGCAGGAGCGGGCCGAGCGGCAACCGCCGTTTCCCACAGCCTGATCGATCGACCGGGTCGCCGGTTCAGGTGACTGTCCGGCGGTTTCGTCCTAACCTCCCGGCTTCGGATCGTTGCCAAGGTCCGATCTCACCCACGAGGCCTGACGGATGATCTTCGAACAGTTCAAACACCAGTTGCCCGATAGCGATGAGCTCGAGACGCGGGAGTGGATCGACTCTTTGGACGATGTCGTCCACCGCGGCGGTCGATTGCGAGCTCAGTACTTGATCTACAAGCTGCTCAAGCGGGCGCGCATGCTCAACTTGGGTCTGCCCCCCACCACGCAGACGCGTTACATCAACACCATTAGCCCTGAGCAAGAGCCGCCGTTTCCAGGCGACGAGACGATGGAGCGTCGGATCCGGCGCTTGATTCGCTGGAACGCCGCCGTGATGGTGACGCGCGCCAACCTCAACTACGAAGGGCTGGGTGGTCATCTCGCGACCTATGCTTCGGCCGCCTCGTTGTACGAGGTAGGTTTCAACCATTTCTTCCGCGGCAAGGACGGCGGTGGATCGGGCGACCAGATCTTCTTTCAAGGTCACGCGTCTCCCGGCATCTATGCGCGCGCTTTCTTGGAAGGCCGGCTGACAGCCTCGCAACTCGATCACTTCCGGCGCGAGGTCTCCGGCCGCGGGCTGTCGAGTTATCCACATCCGCGCCTGATGCCTGAGTTTTGGGAGTACCCCACAGTCTCGATGGGCTTGGGCCCGATCAACGCTGTCTATCAAGCGCGTTTCAACCGCTACCTGCAGGCGCATGGTTTGGCTGACACGGCGCGCACCAAAGTCTGGGCCTTCTTGGGAGATGGCGAGTGCGATGAACCGGAAGCGTTGGGAGCGCTCTCGCTCGCGGCGCGCTGCGGCTTGGACAACTTGATCTTCGTGGTCAACTGCAACTTGCAGCGGCTCGACGGTCCGGTGCGGGGCAACGGAAAAATCATTCAAGAACTCGAGGCGCACTTCCGCGGCGCCGGCTGGAACGTACTGAAGGTTCTTTGGGGCCGCGAGTGGGACGAGCTCTTGTCGCAGGATGTCGACGGCGTCCTGGTCGAGAAGATGAACGAGACGGTCGACGGCGACTGGCAACGGTTCACGGTCGAGACCGGCGGCTACATCCGCGAGCATTTCTTCGGTTCCGATCCGCGCTTGGCTCAGTTGGTGGCGCATCTGAGCGACGATCAGTTGATCCGTTTGCGACGCGGCGGTCACGACTACCGCAAGATCTACGCCGCCTACCGACAGGCGACCGAAACCGAAGGCGTCCCAACGGTGATCTTGGCCCAGACGGTCAAGGGCTGGACCTTGGCGGGATCGGTCGAGGGCCGCAACGTTGCGCATCAGGTCAAGAAGCTGTCGGAGATCGAGTTGCGTGCGTTTCGCGATCGGCTCGAACTGCCGATCCCCGACGAGAAGCTCTCGGAAGCACCGTTCTATCACCCCGGAATGGACAGCGACGAAGTGCAGTACATGCTCGATCGTCGGCGCCAGTTGGGCGGTTCGCTGCCGAAGCGTCGCGTGGTCTCGCAGGTGTTGGCGCCGGCGCAGCCGACTCTGTTCGATGAGTTCCGCAAGGGAACCGGCGAAAAACTTCAAGCCTCCACCACCATGGCGTTCGCGCGCATGGTGCGGAAGCTGTTGAAGGATGAGCATCTCGGCCCGCGAGTGGTGCCGATCGTCCCGGACGAAGCGCGCACGTTCGGAATGGATCCGCTATTCAGCGAATTCAAGATCTACGATCCGCATGGCCAACAGTACACACCGGTCGACGCCGAGTTTTTGATCAGCTACCGCGAAAGCGAAACCGGCCAAATTCTGGAGGAAGGGATCACCGAGGCGGGCGCCATGGCCAGCTTCACCGCCGCCGGCACCTCGTACGCATCGCACAAGGTCCCGATGATTCCGCTGTTTGTCTTCTATTCGATGTTCGGGTTTCAACGCGTCGGCGACCTGATCTGGGCCTTCGCCGATTCGCGCGGCCGTGGCTTCTTGCTCGGCGCGACGGCAGGACGAACCACACTCAACGGTGAGGGACTGCAACACGAAGACGGCCACTCGCTGGTGCTCAGTTCCACCGTTCCGAGCTGCCTTTCGTACGACCTGGCGTTTGCATACGAGGTCGCAACGGTGATGGAAGACGGCTTGCGACGGATGTACACCAACAACGAGGACGTCTTTTACTACCTCACGCTGTACAACGAGAACTACAGCATGCCGGCCGAGCCGGCGGGGGCACGCGAGGGAATTCTCAAGGGGCTCTATCGCCTTCGCACCGCGACGGAGCGCAAGGCGCATCGTGCGCAGATCTTCGGCTCCGGCACGATCTTGATGCAGGCCTTGGCGGCTCAGGAGATCTTGGCGCGGTACGACGTCGCAGCCGATGTCTGGTCGGCTACCAGTTACGTTGAACTGCGCCGCGACTGCTTGCAGGTGGAGCGCTGGAACCGGTTGCATCCGGGCGAGACCAAGCGTCGTTCATACCTCGATTCGATACTCGAGAATGTCGAGGGCCCGGTCGTTGCCGCCAGCGACTTCATCAAAGCGGTGCCCGACATGATCGGGCGATTCATGAACCGTCGCTTCGTCCCGCTGGGTACCGACGGCTTCGGACGATCGGACACCCGCGAAGCGTTGCGGCGATTCTTCGAGGTCGATGCGGCGCACATTGCCGTCGCGGTGCTCGCTGCGCTGTCCGATGAAGGCAAGCTGCCGGCCGCCACCGTTCGACAGGCGATCATCGATCTGAAAATAGATGCCGACGCGCTGGAGCCGTCGACCCTGGAAGTGCAGCCGGGAACGGTGAAGGCCTAGAGCTCGCGTGCGCGAGAGTCGCTTCAACGCGGCTCTCGCCAGCTCTTATCGCTCCCCCTGCTCCTCGGGCTGTTCTTGAACCTCGATCGAGAGCGTGAGCTTGAGTCCCTGACGACTGACCAGCACATCGATCTCGTTGCCAACCCCTCCCAGTTGGATTCGTCGCTCGAGTTCCTGACCGGTACTCACCGGCGCGCCGTCGACCTGCAAGATCAGATCGCCGGGGAGCATTCCGCCGATCTCGGCCGGGCTGCGTTCGGTAACCTCACCGACCAAGATCCCCTCCTCCTCGCGCGCGCCCCAATAGGCGCGCAGTTGAGTGGGCACCTCCACGCCGACGACACCGATGAACCCTTGCTTGAACACCCAGGCCGATTCGCGTTCGGGTCGCAACGTCAGGTGCGTGGAAATGCGGCGCAATGAACCGCGACGCAGCACCTCCAAGTCGATCCATTCGTCGGGTTCGGTTTGAGCGATACGGGCCATCAACGGCTTGGGGCCGCTGAGCGGTTCGCCTCGCATCCGCAGCACGACGTCGCCAGCGCGGAGTCCAGCTTGATCGGCAGGGCTGTCTTTCACGACACCGGTGATCAAGACTCCGAGCGGCTCTCCCGCATCGATCGCTGCCTGGCGTGAGTCGTTCACCTCGGGCAGGTCCAGCGACACACCCATCCAGGCCCGAGGGCGAAGCTGCGGCGCAGCAGCGGGCTGCGATTTGGTGGCTGCTTCGACACTCAACCAACCGGCCAATACCGCCACTGTCCAAGCCACCCTCAGGTCTATGCGCATCGACGGCCCTCCGCAGAACGAACGTGAGAGTACAGCGACCGCCGCGACGGTCGCTGTAAAGAGTTTGGAATTCAGGACTAGACGGGAGGGCGACATCGCGATACATGACTGCTGCCGCTCCGCGAGGGCGTGTGATGCGGGAGAACAGTGCGATGAGGGTCAAGGCGATCGTGGGACGAGTCGGTCTGTTGTTGCTGTTGGGAACCTCAGTGGGAGCGGCCGCAACGCCCGATACCAAGATCGCACCGTGGCTGCTTCAGAAACTCACGCACGACGGACCACAGAGTTTCTTCGTGGTGCTGCGTGAGCAGGTGCCGCAGTCCGTTGTCGACTCGTTTACGCCGGGCGAGCAATACGCCCGCCTGACCGCGGTCGCTGCCCGGACGCAACCGGTGCTCACGCAGTGGCTGGGCAACTACCCGGTGCGTGTCACGTCGTTTTGGATCGTCAATGGACTGTTGGTGGAAGGTGGCGACCTGTCGTTGGCGCGCAGCTTGGCGTTGCGCGACGACGTGGCGCGCGTCGAGGGAAATCCTCGCGTCCACGGACTGCCGACCGTTACGCGCGATGACCTCCCGAACTCGGCCCCCTCGCAACAAGCCACGATGAGCGCGCCGGGGTTGGAAGCCGCCACCGGGACCGCCGCGGCGGGCGATGCGGTCGAATGGGGCGTCACGATGGTTCGTGCGCCGAGTGTTTGGAGCACGTTCAACAAACGTGGCGAAGGGGTCGTGGTCGCCACGCTCGACACCGGTGTTCAATGGGATCATCCGGCACTCAAGCAGCACTATCGAGGCTGGAACGAGGCGACACAGACGGCCGATCACAGTTTCAGTTGGCACGACGCGGTCGAGAACGGCAACGCACCGCTGGACGACAACGATCACGGCACGCATGTCACCGGCACGATGGTTGGCGACGACGGCAACGGCAATCAGATCGGCGTCGCACCCGGAGCGAAGTTCATTGCGTGCCGCAACATGGATCACGGCAACGGGACACCGGCGCTGTATCTGGATTGCTTGGAGTGGGTCCTCGCCCCCTACCCTGCCAACGGCGACAAGTTCCGCGATGGTCGCCCCGACTTGGCCCCGAATGTGGCCAACAATTCGTGGGGCTGTCCGCCGAGCGAAGGTTGCAGTGCGCTGACCTTGCAGTCTGCGTTCGCGCGGCAACGTGAAGCCGGCATTCTTCAAATCGCCGCTGCGGGCAACAGCGGTCCTTCGTGCAGCACCGTGCAAGATCCTCCGGCGATCTACGACGAGCTGTTCTCGGTCGGCGCGGTCGATCAAAACCGCACCATTGCCGGGTTCTCGAGCCGCGGCCCGGTCACGATCGACGGCAGCAATCGCCGCAAGCCGAACGCGTCGGCTCCGGGCGACGGTGTGCGCAGTTCGGTTCCGATCGACGGCTATGCGGTTTTCAGCGGGACCTCGATGGCGTCGCCACATGTTGCCGGCGTGTCGGCTTTGATACTTTCGGTACGGCCACAACTGCGCGGCGCCGTGTCGGTGGTGCGCTGCATGTTGGAGCAGGCGGCGACGCACAATGTCGGGTCAAACACACCACAAACCTGCGGCGGGTTGCGCCAGAACCAATATCCCAACAACAGCTCAGGCGCCGGCCTGGTCGATGCTCTCGGCACACTGCAATTGACCGACGGCGACAACGATGGTGTTTCCAATGCTTGCGACTGCGCCGCCACGAATGGCGGGG
This sequence comes from Acidobacteriota bacterium, assembly GCA_046331425.1. Taxonomy (GTDB): domain Bacteria; phylum Acidobacteriota; class Polarisedimenticolia; order J045; family J045; genus JANNUT01. The sequence continues at coordinate 181,607 of JAXLQU010000001.1, read as the reverse complement.
CCTATGCGATCCCAGGACGAGTTCGCGGCTTGAGCTTCGTCGGCGCGTCCAAGTCGCTCTTGAAGTGGGACACGCAGGCGAACGCCGCGGGAACCGGCACCCGTTACGACCTGATTCGCGGTGACGTGGCCACGCTGCTCGGTGGCGGCGGAAGCGTTTCGAGCGCCGAGTGTCTGGTCCGAGATCTCTCCAGCCCCCTGTTCAACGATCCCCTCACACCGGCGTCGGGCGCGGCCGTGTACTACCTGGCGCGCGCCAAGAACAGTTGTGGCGACGGCGGATTCGGCGCCAGTTCATCCGGTACCAATCGCATCAACACGGCTTGCAACTGAGTACGACAGCAATCGCGTTAGTGGAGTCCGGCAGGCCCCACGACCGAAGCGGTCGTTTTTCGTTCAACCTGCCGGCCGGGTGGACGTCATAACATCGGGACGATCGATCGGATGACTGGGAACCGGTGCGTCCGCCGAGCGTTGACCCGAACGGAACGAGTTATCGAACCGCAGGAGATCCCGATGCGTCCCACGCTGCTTGCTTTGACCGCGATCGTTGCGGCCATCACCGTCCAACCGGTCTTGGCGTTAGAACTCCCGATCTCCGGTCGTGTGGTGGACAAGTCCGGCACGCCGATGGCTGGGGCGCAGATCACGCTGCAGTCGCTGCCCGCGCCGCATACGGTTGGAAAACTCGCGCTCTCCGGGGGGCCAGCGGTACCGCCCTTGGCTCGCGCCGAGAGTGATACCCAGGGTTCGTTTCGGCTGATCGCGCCGAGCGCTGGGGTTTGGCGTGTACGGGTCGATGCATCGGGTTTCGTGCCGCTGGAGAGTGCTCCGCTCGTGCTGCTCGAGGAAACAACCCTCCCCGATGCCGCATTGGTGGCTGACGAAGGCCTGCTCGTGCGCGTTGCGATGCCTGACGGTACGCCCGCTGCCGGAGCGTTGGTACGCGGTGTCTTCGATCAGCGCGGCCCACGTTTTGGCGCCGCCGATTGGTCGGCGCCGGAATGGCGCTTGGCCCGCACCGCGGCCGACGGGACGGCGCGTCTCCCTCGGGGCGCCACCGAGAAACTGAACGTCAATGTGGGACTCGTGGGGTTTGTGCCGGCCTCGTCCAAGTCGGTGCGCGCCACCAAACTTACTCTGACGCTTGCCAAAGGGACCGCAATCCCGGTCGAAGTTTCCAACGCTGACGGCAAACCTCTCGGAGACGTGATCGTCGCGACAGGCGAGCCTCCGGTAGTTGCCGGCGTGAGCGATGTGACTGGAAAGGTCGTCGTAACGATGGCACCCGGCACGGACTTGAACGCGGTAGCGGTGAGCGCCGATGGTCGAGTCGTCGAGCAGACATTGCACGCGCCAGCGGCGCCACCGGTAACGCCCACACGCATCTCTTTCCCTGCAATCGTCAGTGTGAGCGGCCGAGTGATCGATGTCGAAACGCGCCGACCGGTGATCGGCGCGTTGATCGGTCCTCGCGCAAGACGGTGGCAATCGGTGCGTAGCGGCAGCGACGGATCGTTTTCGATCTCCATGCCCAAGCGCGGTCTCGAGCCCGATCTGTTGGTGGCAGCCACCGGTTACTTGGATGCAAGCCAAGAACTCGCGCTGGAGAGCAGTAGTCCTTCGGTGACGATCGCGCTGAGCCCCGCGGCAGCCGTGGCCGGCGTCGTAACCGATGAACGTGGGACGCCGATCGCGGGCGCCCGTGTGGCGGTCACGATGACACCGCAGGGACCGCGCATGATGCGGCGCGGCTTCTGGCGCGCTCAGCGCAGCCTTCCGGAGACACGCACCAACGCTCGCGGCGCTTTCAAGCTGACGCGCCTCGATCCGGACAACAGCTATGAGCTCTCAGCCAAGGCAGCCGGTTTCGCCGCGGCAACCCAAGAGTTGATCGCACTGCAACGCCGGCAAACCAAGAGCGGTGTCACGCTCACGTTGCGACCGGGACTGACGATCGAGGGGGTGGTGGTCGACGGCGATGGTAAGCCGGTCCCCAGCGCCATCGTGAGCGCGCGTCTGGCGCCCGCCGATCGGCAGGGACGCGTGATGGTGATCGTGGCAGGAGCGCAAGAAGGGAACGTCGCCGACCCCAGCGCCATCAGCGATAGCGATGGAAGGTTTTCGATCACGGACCTCTCCGCGGGGCGATACGATCTCAGCGCCGCGCGGCGTGGGTTTGCCAGCACCAAACTCCCGGGGATCGATCTCAACGACAAGCAGCCTCGGTACGATGCGGGCCGCATCGCCCTCGAACCGGGTGAAACGATCCAGGGCCAAGTGCTCGACAAAAACGGCGCGCCGATCGACGCCGTGGAGGTGCGCATCGCACCCGCCGACCCGATCGCCGCGATGCGCATGCGGTTTCAACGCGGCGCAGAACCTGATGCACGGACCGGCCCCGACGGTTGGTTCGCGCTCGAGGATCGTCGACGCGGCGAGACGATCGATCTGAGCGCGTCGCGAGAGGGGTACGTAGTGTCGGGAGCGCGCGGTGTTCAGGTGCCACCGCTCAACCCACTCACGATCACACTCGACGCCTCATCGAAGGTGGGCGGTCGTGTGGTCGATCTCGAGGGAAAGCCAGTCGCGGGAGCCACGATCGGCATGCAGCGCACGCGCAGCGAAGGGTTTGGTGGGCGCAGCATGCAGTTCCAAATGCGCACCGATGAAAGCTCCGATGCCGAGGGAAAATTCCTGTTCGATGCGGTCGATCCCGGCACGATCGCGTTGGAAGCGTCGGCCCCGGGGATGCAAAAGAAGTCGATGCCGAGTGTCGAGGTTCCGTCGGGAAAGGACATCACGGACCTTTCATTCGTGCTCGAGGCGGGCGCCACACTCGAAGGGCGGGTGTTGTCCTCCGATGGGCAACCGGTCGCTGGTGCGGAGGTCGGTGCGGTCGAAGAGGGTGGTGAACGGACGATGGTGCGCGGCATGTCCGAGCGATCGCCCACCGACGGCGATGGACGTTACCGGCTCGAAAGCCTGATTCCCGGAACGCTTTCGATCGAAGCAACCTCCGACAGCTATCCGCGAACGGTCAAGAGCGTCGAGCTGAAGCCCGGCTTGAATCGACTGGACCTGACGTTCAGCGGCGGACTCGATGTGAGTGGGCGAGTCGTCGATCAGAACGGCGCCGCGATCGTGGGAGCGCTGGTAAGACTCGACGCGCCGGGTCGGTTTTTCGGCGGACCTCAAGCGCAGAGTGGTGCCGACGGATCGTTCCGTCTCACAGGGATCGCTCCCGGTGATTACAGCCTCAACGCGTCGCGCGCCGGCTTTGCGCCGCTGGACGATGAGGTCCCGGTACGAGTCGAAGCGGCACCGGTTGCTGATCTGCTGATCAAACTGGCTCAGGGTGGTGCGATCTCCGGCACGATCCTCGGCCTGGATCCAAAGCAGTTCGGTGAGGTCGAGGTGCGCGCCGATCGAGCCGGATGGAACGGTGTGCGGCCCGACTTCAAGGGGAACTACCGAATCGAAAATCTCGCGCCGGGTGACTACAACCTCGAGGCTCGCTGGGGCACCAGCGGGCGACGCGCGACCGGAACGGTGACGTTGCCGCAGGGCGCGCCCGAAGTGCGACTCGATCTTTCGTTTGGTCAAGGGATCGCGTTGTCGGGGAGCGTGATGCAAGGCCAAACCCCGGCCGAAGGAGCGGTTGTTGCCGTGGTCAATTTGGATGCTGACGGCAACGGTTGGGGTCGCACCGATCACGAGGGAAAATTCCGCATCGAAGCACTCGAACCGGCGCGCTATCGGTTGGATCTGACCTGGAACGGCGCGACGCACACCGAGACGCTCGACCTGAGCAGCGACCGCGAGATCTCGATCGATCTCCCCGCCGCAACGGTCAGCGGTCTTCTGCTCGATGCGCAGAACAATCAACCGATCGTCGGCGCCTCGGTCACGCTCGAACCACAAGCGGAACAGCAAGGGCCGCGCTTTTGGATGGGAGATCGTGGAGCCACGAGCGATTCGTCGGGTCGGTTCATTTTGCGCAATGTCGGCGACGACACCTATCGGTTGCAGATCAAAAGCAAGGGATACGCAGCGCGCGAGCAGCTCGTGACGCTGCAATCGGGGCGCGGCGGCGAGAACCTCGAGATCAAGCTCGATCCGACAGAAGGAATCACATTCGATGTGCGCCTGTCGTCGGGAGCGATTCCAGAGGACGTGCGTGTCGCGGTTCTCGATGCGACCGGGCGCGTCACGTTGTCGGGGAACTACCCAACGGGCGAAAACGGTCGCGTGCGTGTTTCGACAGTTCCGCCGGGAACATGGGAAGTTCTGGTCACCGCGGGTGGCGGATCGACCAGCGCCTTTGGAATCAACGCCCCAGGAGGTCCGTTCACGGTCACCGTTCCCTCCGCAACCTCACTGCGCGTGCGCGTCAAGGATCTGGCCCAAGCTGGATCACAGGCCACACTCACGATCACCGGCAGCGACGGACGCCGCTATCGCACCTTGCGGCCATGGGGTGCCCTCCAGGATCAATGGCGGGTACAGGACGGCAACGCGTCGATCGATGCGTTGCCGCCTGGGAATTGGTCGTTGCGAGTCGACAGCACCGACGGCCGAAGTTGGCAGGCGACGGCGGTCTCGCGTCCCGGGGTGCCTGTCGAGGTACAGATGTAGTTCGACCCGCAACGACTAAGAGAGTTCCTCGATGGCGACCGACAGCTCTTCCCAACGCGAATACGAGGCGGGCATCGCTGCGGAAATCTGATCGCGCTCTCGTACCAGGGAACGCATCCGCTCCCCGTCGGCGGCCACGGCCGGGTCGGCGAACAGATCGTCGATCGCGCGCAGTCGCTCTTCGTCGGCGTGGATCTTGTGCTCGAGCTCGGTGAGTTCCTGCTTGAGCGGCTTGAGCCGGCGCGATCTTTCCTGAATCGCTTCGGCTCTTGCGCGTTTGGAGTCCCGTGAGCGCTCCGCGCTCGACGCGTCCGTGTCGGACGCCGAGCCGACGATCTGATTGCGGGCGTTGCGCCATTGCAGGAATGCTTGCCAACCGGGAGCGATCCGTTCGACCACACCACCATCGACCGCCAATGTTCCGTTGGTGACGAGATCGAGAAACGCGCGATCGTGACTGACCACCAAGAGCGTGCCGGGCCACGCCGCGATCCCCTGCTCCAACGCTTCGCGCATCGGCAGGTCGAGATGATTCGTCGGCTCGTCGAGCAGCAACAGCGCGGCTGGGTTCAAGAGCAAGCGCGCGAGCGCCACACGCGAGCGCTCTCCACCACTGAGCGAGCGAATCCTTCGATCGATGTGCACGTCTCCGATCCCCATCGAACCGAGGGCGCGGCGGACCTCTTCCGGTTTCTTGCCGGGCGCACCATGCATCGATTCCTCCATCACGGTGCGATCGGGATCCATCGCTTCGAGCTGGTGCTGCGCGAAACGACCGAGGGTCAGACCGGTGCCGAGTAGCCGCCGGCCTCGTTCCGGGTAGATATCGCCGGCGATCAACCGCAGCAGCGTAGTCTTGCCGGCGCCGTTGGGGCCCATCACCGCCAAGCGATCACCGCGCCGCAGCGAGAGATCGACCCCCGAGATCACGACCTTCTCGCCGTAACGCTTTTCGACCTGCTCCAGCATCACGATCGGATCAGCACAGGGAGGCGGATCAGGGAGACGCAGTCGGAAATGCCGATCGCGCTCCAAAGAGATTTGCGCGCGCTCCTCGCGCACCCCTTCCAGCACGCGAGCGCGATCTCGAGCTTGAGCTGCCTTGGTGGCCTTGGCTCGAAACCGCTCGACGAACGCCTCGAGTCTGGCTTCTTCGCGCTGAAGTTTGGTGGCTCGCGACGCCAACTCGTCGCGTTCGGCGGAGCGACGCGCCACCCAGGCGCTGTAATTGCCGGGCCACAAGCGCAACTGCTCGCGCGACAAGTGCGCCACCTTGGTGACGACTTGATCCAAGAACACGCGGTCGTGGCTGACCACGATCACCGCAGCAGGCGATTGGGATAGCTGTGTTTCCAGCCACGCGAGAGCATCCAGATCGAGGTGATTGGTGGGTTCGTCGAGCAACAACAGGTCGGCGCCGGAGAGCAACATCCGCCCCATCAGCGCGCGCATGCGCCAACCCCCGGAGAATGTCTTCAAGGGAGCATGCGTTTCTTGGAGAGAGAAGCCGAGTCCACTCAAGACGATCTGCGCACGCGTTTCCAACTCGTCGCCGCCGAACCACTCGAACAGGGCGCGTTTCTCGCCGTAGGACTCGCTGAGCAGCGCCAGCTCCTGCGCGGAACTGCCGGCAGTCGCCGTGGCGTGCATTCGCTCCTCGAGCGCGGTGAGTTCGCGTCCCAGACGGCGTACATCGTCGGCGCCCGCCAACACCGTCTCGAGCACCGAACTCTCGCCCGAGCTTTCGGCTTCGACCTCTTGAGGCAAGTACGCAACGCGCAACCCGGTACGCGAGTGGAGCTTGCCTTCATCGGGCTCATCGCGCCCCGCGATGATTCTCAGCAGCGTGCTTTTTCCGCTGCCGTTGGCGCCCACCATGCCGATGCGCTCTCCCGGATGGATCGTCCAGGTAACGCCACGAAACAGGTGTTGTCCGGCGACGGTGCGGCCGATGGTCTCGAGTTGCAGCATGGGCCGGGTATTGTAGGGGCGGCCCCGTCGACCGCCCCATCGAGGTTACGGGATTTGGGGCAGCCCTCCGACCTCCTCACCCTGTCGCACACTTCGCAGTTGCATCAGCACCGCGCCGATCCCGGTGAAGATGGCGCACATCACCGCCAGCACGCCGATCACGGGAATGAATCCCACGATTTCCAGGACGAACACTCCCAACAGCAGGCCGAGGATCGGGTGAATCTGACGCTTCAGCAGCGGCCTCAACAACCATTGACCGACCAACATCTTGCCGATCAGCCCGCCGAAGTAGAACAGCGCTCCTAACAGCGACCAGACGGCAAGCGCCATGGGTAGCAAGAAACAGCAGACGATCCCAGCCATCACCATCACGAGGATCGCAACGAATCCGATCCCGAAGGACATGCCGAGCCCGCTGCCGGTGTTGGCTTGCCCCAACGAAGCGTTCACAAAGCGGCCGAAGAACACCACCATGAGAATTCCGGCGATCAGCGAAACGATCGGGAAGTACACATGCTCAACGGTGAACCAGAACGGGCTGAAACTTGGGCTCGCACCGTCGGCGTTTTCGGGCAGGTCCTCGAGTTCGGTGCGGGTCACCGTGCCAGCGACGGTCCCGGGTTCGACGTGCGCTTCCTTGCGTGCCGAGTAGGTGAGATTTCCTGCGATCTTGGCCCCCGGTTCGATATCGAGTTGATCGCAGATCACGGTGAGATCGCCATTGATCTGTCCGCGAATCGTGGCGCTACCTGTCTTGTTGATCTGGACCGGTCCATCGATTCGGCCTGCGATATCGACCTGACCACCGAAATAGACCACGACCGCCCCGGTGATATGCGACTGTGGATCCAACGAGACAGTTCCTGCGCCGATGATCGCATCGCCGGCGACTTGCCCACCGAGTGTGAAGATGCTGGCCAGAACACGCAGATCGTCGCCCACGGCACCGGTGATGTTGGCGACGGACACCGTCAGGTTCAGATCGTGATCAACCGTCCCATCGATATCGGCTTGAGGGGTCGCGAGCCAAAGGTCGCCTTTGATCTGGCCGGAAATCCGCCCACGTTTTGCCGCGAGAACGTACGCATCTCCCGGCACGACTTCACCCGTTTCCACCACGAAGTCGGCCCCGGTGCGCATCTGCATCGATCCGAGTTCGAGTTTTCGCTCCTTGGGGGGAGGCGAGATCGTGACGGTCGGAGCTTGCGCCAGAACCGGTGTGATCGCGACGAGTGTCCAGGTAGCTACGGCTAGTACCCGATTCATCGTCTGCTCCTTTCCTGGCGCGCCCGGCGCTGACATTGCAAAGAGAACACCCGGACCCCACCCCTGTCCCGTCCGACGGTCTCAGCGGTTGGGATCGAATCGCTCAGCGGTTGGGGTCGCAAACTAGATTCCAATCTCATGTCGCAGCACCCTCGCTCGTCGCCGGCTCATCGGAACCTGGCTGCGAGCGGTGTCTTTCAGTTCAAGGATGAAATTCCCCGATTCGGCGGGCTGAACCGACGCGATGAAATTGAGGTTCACCAGCGCCGATCGGTGAGTCCGCCGGAAACCCAGCGGCGTGAGTTCATCATCGAGTTCTTGCAGCGTCTTGGGGACCAACATTTGCTGACCGTCAGCCCAAGCAAATACGAGCGTTTGATCGGCGGTGATGTGACTGACCGCCATGGGATCCAACAGGATCGCCCGCCCGCGTCGCCGCGCGATGATTCGAGGCGGCATCCCACCGCCGCTGGCCAGCGCTTTGGCCAGCCCTTCGTTGGGATGGGACGCTTCGATCCGACGCGTCAACTTTTGCAGCGCATCCGCAAGACGATCGGCGGCAACCGGCTTGACCAGGTAATCGACTGCATCCGATTCGAAGGCGCGCACCGCGAAGTCATCGTAGGCGGTAACGAAGATCACCTCGGGCACCTCGGGTAGGCGACGCAAGACCTCGAAGCCGTCACCGCCGGGGATGCGGATGTCGAGGAACACGACCTCAGGGTCGTGTTCGCGAATCTTCTTCACCGCATCGCTCACCGTGTCTGCTTCCGCCACGACATCGACCTGACCGGTCTCTCCGAGCATGCGGATCAAACGTCGTCGCGCCGGGGGTTCGTCCTCCACCACCACTGCTTTCCATTTCATCGTTGTGTCCTCGTTGCGTCCGCCGTTGCCGGCGGCACGATGACGCGTGCACGCGTCCCTCGTCCCTCTGCTGGAGCGATCTCCAGCCTTCCACCTCGCGCCGCAGCGATGCGCGCAGCGACGTTCTCCAGTGCGTGCCCTGCCGGCCATTGCTCGGCCGCCGGTCCCGGCCCGGGTCCCTGATCCAGAACTTCCAGCTCGACACCCCCCGTGGCACTGCGACGTGCGTTCACGTCGACGCGACCCTGACCCGTTTGCGGATCGCGACCATGCAGCACGGCGTTCTCGACCAGTGGCTGCAAGATCAGCGGAGGAATGAGTTCGTTGCGCACAGCGTCATCCAACCAAACGCCGCAACTGAGTCGTTCGCCGAACCGCGCCTTTTCGATTTCGAGATAGTCGCGAATGAAGTTCATCTCGACCTCGAGCGGCACGAGCGATTCGCCGCCGCGCCGAAACGCATAGCGAAACAAACCGGCGAAACGCTCCAACAGTTGCTCCGCGCGCGAGGGATCTTCCGCGACCAAGGCCATCGCCGTGTTGAGCGCGTTGAAAAAGAAGTGGGGATTGATCCGAGCCTGCAAGGCCAGCAACTCGGCACGTGTGGCGCGCTCGCGCGCTTGAACCTGAGCGACACGCTCGGCCGCGAGCATCTGCTGTGTGCGGGCGAGTCGCTGCGCCATGTCCTCATACAGATAGACCAGTGTCCCGGCAACGAGCGTCAGCACGCCGTTCATGGCGCCCACCAACAGCACCGAACGCCCTGCATGGAGCGAGAAGATCGGGTAGAGCCAAAATCCCAACAACGTCGATGCGATCGCTGCGCCCGTCAGAGTCAACACCACCAAGACCACGCGCGGGAAAGTCCCGTAGGTAACGAATCGCGGCAAGATCTCGCGGCCCGCCACCAACGACGTGATCGCGGCAGCCATCCCGCTCACCGCCCCAATCGCAACGAGCGGTCCTTCCAAGGTGCCGACATCGAGCACCGAACCGATCACCCCGACCAACGCGCCGACACCGCCTCCAAACGCACCCGCCAAGAGCAGTTCGAGGGCGTAGCGCGGCGGGGAGCGACGACGTGACAGTGGGGCGCCAAGCTCGGCGGGCGACGACCCGGTCGCGATCACGAGTTGCGGTGTCGTGCTCATGTCTCGAGCTCGCGACGGCGCACGACCAGGATCGTGGTGTCGTCGGCCGGAGGGGCACCATCGAGGTGACTCTCGAGCGCAGCGACGATCGTGTTCAGCAGTGCCTCGGGGCCGTCGCTGTGACAGCGAGCGCAGATGTCTTTCAACTTCTGATGTCCGAACTGCTGTTCCTCGTCACCACCGGCACCGGCCTCGATCAAGCCGTCGGTGTACAGCACCATCGATTCGCCCACCGCGAGGCAATCGGTGCCTTGGTCGTAAGGCAGGCCCGGAAAGAGTCCCAGCGGCAGCCCGCCTCGTTCCAACAGGCGAACGCCACCGGTACCGACGATCATCGGCGGATGATGCCCAGCCAAGGAGTAATTCAACGCTCCGGTTCGGGGGTCGTAGACCATGTAGGCCAACGTCACGAAGCGTCCAGCACGCACGCGACTGCCGATCACCTCCGAAACGATTGCGTTGAGTCGACCAGGATCGGGTTCGACGGACGCCACGGCGCGCACCAACGCTTGCAGATTCGCCATCATCAGCGCCGCCGCCATTCCCTTTCCAACCACATCGCCGACTGCCAAGGCCCAACGACCATCCGGCAGCGGAACGAAGTCGAGAGTATCGCCGCCGACTTGGCGCGCCGGCTTGTTGGTGAACGCGAAGTCCAGTCCTTGGATGTCCGGCGCTGATTTCGGGAGCATCTCCTCTTGGACTTCGCGAGCCAGTTCCATCTCCCGATCCATCACCTCTTTGACACGCAGTTGCTCGTAGGCACGCGCCAAGGAGCGCCGCATGCCGTCCCAGGTGATCAGCGCACCACCGACCAAGAGCGACAGGATCAGGTTGGCCAAGACGACGGTGAGAAAGAACGGTCGATCCTCACTGTTGAAGAGCACACCGACGCGGAATCCCAGCGAGAGCAGCGTCGCCAAGAACGCGGAGCCTACGAGCGCGGTGATGGTTGCCGCGTATCGAAGGATCGGATGTGAGCGAGCCAAGAGTGGCAAGAGACTGCGAGAACAAGCAAACGCCGCCGTCGCGACGAACATACTGAACAGCAGGCTGACCTGGAAGAAGTAGAAGTTGGGTCGTCGATCGATTGTCCAGAGAATCACGTTGATGACGGCGCCGATCGCGATTCCGGCCACGACGGAACCCGCAAGCCATCCGACGAGTTGACGCCACGGATGTTCCTGATTGGTCCACGGGCTGCGGCCTGGAAGCGTCCGCGGCGCTAGGCGAACTCCCTCTGACACGGACCCCTTCCTCCTGCGACGTGCTACCTAAGCCCACGCCGCCGCGCACCGTTAGCCGTTTCTCGTCAGCGGGCTACCGGTCGCCGCGAACGGTAGGGTATCCTCCCGCGCCATGGCGAAGAAAAGCAACGAGACAAAACGGGCGGAAAAACAGGCCCTCGATCGCAAGACCGTGACGGCGATCATCGGGGCGGCCAAGCGCGTACACGACAAGATCGGTGTCGGCGGCAAACCGGAGATGCACTTCCCGCTGCGGGCGCTGTCGAATGTGCGTTACGACAAGACCAAGGGCTACTTCGAGATCGGTCGCTCGAAGAAGAGCCGAACCTTGACTGTCTCGACCGTACGGACGTTCGCTCAGACGTTGCGCATGATGTCTCTCTCGAAAGAACTGGTGGAGACCGACGACTTCGCCACCAAGCGAGACGCCTACTACCAGTCCAAGAACTGGAGCGATGCGGCATTCGGTGACCAAACTGAAAGCGATACCGTGATGGACGACATCGAGGCGATGTTCTCGGTCGACGGCGTCAGTCGCGAGCAGTTGCGCTTCGTACCGGACGAGCATGGTGGCGCCGTTGCCGGGCGGCTCGTGGTGTATGACCCCGACTACGCCACCGGCGAGGTGCATCGCATCGACTGCACACAGTTCGGTTCGGGCGCCTACAGCATCCCCTCGCTCGTCGAGCACCTTTCATTCGAGACCGACGCCAAGTTCATTTTGGCGATCGAAACCGGCGGTATGTTCCAGCGACTCCAGAGTCATCGCTTTTGGGAAAAGTCGAGCTGCATCCTGATCTCGATGGCCGGGGTTCCGACCCGCGCCACACGGCGTTTCGTCCGCAAGCTTTCCGACGAGTGCAAGCTTCCGGTCTTCGCGTTCGTCGATTGCGACCCCTACGGCATCTCCAACATCTACCGCACGCTCAAGGTCGGATCAGGAAACGCCGCGCACATCTCGCGGTTCTTCTGCGTTCCCACGGCCAGGTTTCTCGGTGTCACGCCTCAAGACATCGTCGACTACAAACTCCCGACGCACCCGCTCAAGGACGTCGACATAAAAAGAGCACGCGACGCGATCAAGAACGACCCGTTCTTTCAGACCTTCCCGGTGTGGGCTGCCGCGATCGAGAAGTTGCTGAAAATGGGGGTGCGTGCCGAGCAGCAGGCCCTGGCCAAATGGGGACTTAACTACGTTCTGGATGAGTATTTGCCTCAAAAACTCAGCAAACCGCAGGCTTTCCTGCCCTGAGTCGCACGCAGGCTTGCCCAGACCCCGCCGATGGCGTACCACTACGGGGGGCGTTCGAGATCGGGGGTAGTGATGGCGGGTGGTTGTACTAGGTTCCAGTTGCGTGGGTACGGCGTCGCGCTGCCCGAGGACCGCCTCGACAACCTACGCCTCGGGCTTGAATTGGGTGTCGACCCCGAATCGATCGAGCAGCGCACCGGAATTCTGGAGCGCCGCATCGCTCGTGACGACGAGAGCGCTTCGACGCTCGGAGCTTTGGCGGCAACGGCGGCGCTGTCGCGCGCGCACGTCGACCCGCTCGACATCGACCTCGTGCTGCTTTCCACCTACACACCGGACCGGCTGCTCTGCCCGACCGGCCCCGAGTTGGCCTATCGGATCGGCGCCATACGTGCCGGCGCCTTCGACCTCAACGGTGCCTGTTCGGGTGGAGTTGCAGCCATCCTCACCGCTGCGTCGCTCGTCAACAGTGGAGCGTTCCGCAACATTCTGGTGGTTACCGCCGATCTGACGACTCGCTATGTTCGAATCGACGACCCCAAGACGCGATTGATCTTCGGAGACGGGGCCGCCGCGGTGATCGTCTCGAGTGCATCCGGCGCTACCGACTGGTCTGTGCTGGCTTCCAGTTGCGGCGCCGATGGATCGGGGGCCGAGTTTTTCGCCGTGGAATCGAGCCCGTTGCAGCAGGGGATCAATGGCTGGACCAGCCATGACGTGCCGGCCGTAAAGATGAATGGACGCGCGATCTTTCGCTTCGGAGTCGAACAAGGCGGCCAGGTGATTCGCGAGCTGATGGGGCGCGCAGGTCTGACGCCGGATCAGGTCTCCTGGGTAATCCCGCATCAGGCCAATCTGCGCATCATCCAGGCCTTGATCGATCGTAGCGGTATCGACGCAGAGCGCTGGGTCGTCAACATCCAGTCGTACGGCAATACCGCGTCGGCATCGGTTCCGATCGCGCTGGCGGAATTGCTCGGCAGCGGGAGAGCCAAGCCCGGCGATATCGTGTTGCTGGTCGCATTTGGCGCAGGTCTCACCTGGAGCGGCCTCGCCTTGCAGGTCGGCGGCTAGTCCGCCGGTAGCTGTCTTCGCATTACCTCGGGTCAGATGCCTCTGCTCGGCCCCGATCTCGGAAGACATGCGCGCAGGATCCGGGAGTGCCTGCGGTTCATGCGCCGCAGCGACTGTTCGCTGGACCTTTCCCTCACGCTCGCTTGAGCAGACTCTCCTGCTGTTCACAAGCGGTGACTGCAAGCCACCGTCTCTCTTCCTGTTCATGCGCCGGCGCGGAGCGGACGGCCCGTCCTCCCCTCCCCCCCCTCCCTGTGTTTTTTGGCTGTAGCTTCCGCGCTGGCGCGCACGTTCAGTCTGGATACGCCAGGCGCGGATAGAATCCGCCGTCGTGAGATCGCCTTGGCGTTGGGCCTTTCTGTTCCTATGGCTGTCGCTTCCTTCCGCGACGAGCGCAGCAGTTTCGTTTCCGGTCGATGAATATGTCGACGCGTTGCGGCTGGTCGCAGCCGGCAACGAATCAGCGGCTCGCGTTGCACTGGAATCGATCGTGCGCGAAGCACCAACGTGGATACCGGTCAATCGGGCCCTGGCGCTGTTGGCGATTCGCAGCGGGAGAATCGCCGACTACGATGCGCGACTCGCACAGCGATTGGAACAGAACCCTCGCGATGCGGGGGCTGCTGTCGGCCACGCACTGCTGCTTGCAGCGTCTGGCCAACGAGTCGATGCGCATCGCTGGTTGCAGGCCGCGATTGTCGCTGGGAGTCGCGATCCGTTGCTGGTCGAACCGTTGGTCGATACCGCCTCATCGCGAGAGCGATTGATCGTCTGGCTGGTTGGGGAAGCGACGCGCGCTACTCAGGATGCTCCGCTGGCTGCGCTGGCGGCGCGCGTGTCGCTGGCGGCCGGCGATCGCAGTCGCGCTCGGCTCGTCGTGAATGAAGCGTTGAAACGGCATCCAGGATTTGGAGATTTGCATTCGTTGGACGCGCAACTGGCGCTTCTGGACGGCGATGAGCGTACCGCCTGTGATGCAGCCGCGTTGGCCGCCGGGTATCTGACGGAAGAACACACCGTTCCGGAACTTCGGGTTCCTCGCCGAGTTGCCTTGGCTCGAACGTTCACTGCCTGCGGCCGATTGAATGCAGCGCGACAGTTACTTCCCACGGTTGGTCCCGTACTGCGCGTGCCGGGCGAAGAGCCTTGGCCCTCGCTGGTTCGCATGGCGAATGCAGAGATCGCGATCGCCGCCGGCGACCCTCTCGCCGCTCTGGTGCTGATCAACGACGAGGGTCCACTCGTTGCCGATTCGGAAGGGTCGCGTGAATGGCTTGGATCACTACGCGCGAGCGCTTACGCGCGACTCGGTCGACCGATCCCAAATGCAGAGGCACTGACGTCTGAGCTTCCTGTCTCGCCAACGGCTCTAATCGATCGGCTGTCTGCTCTGTCGGCACTGTGGCTGGCCCCGGCAGAGGGTCGACCCAAACAGTCCAGTGCAGCGGTCGATCAGGTCGCCATCGCTCTTGAGTCTCTGGGGCTGACGCGACGTGCGGCACGCGCCTGGCTGCTCTCGGCCTTCGTGGCCGAAGATCGCGAGGCGGGGCGACGCGCACTTGGAAACGCACTGGTGTTGGTGCCCGACGAGAGCGCCCCGGCAGAACTTCGCGCAGCTGTTGCTGTCGTGCGCACGCATCAGGCGCTTGGCGAAGAACGACTCGACGGCGCTGTAGCCGCCAGCCGTATCGATCCTGCACGTGTGAGCGGAGCTCCCGGGGTGCTGCTTGCACGCCTGGAACTCATGGCGTCGGAAGCAACCCTGACAACGGGTGATGCCGATGGTGCGATCCGGCATGCGAGAGACGGAATTCTCGAACTACAAGAGGCCGAACGCAGCACCAGCGTCGTGCCGATCGAGTTCGCTCCTTTGGTCGATGATCCTTCTGACACCGCGCTGGCACTGGCGGCACTCTCCTTTCGCGCCACGCGTGCCACAGGAGTGGGATTCGGTGAAGCGGGAGCGACCCTGCTTCGACAACTGCGGCGCGGTGTGCGGCGCTGGTCACTCTTCGAGGCTCAGTGGCCGGAGACGCTCGACGACCTCGCGCGCCTTGCACCCAAGAACGCATGCCTGGTCGTGGCGGCTCCCGGGCGAAGTGCTCCTGCGTTGGTTGCCGCCAACGGGAGCGTCGAAGAGACAACCAGCGAATCTGCGCTCAAGTCGGCGTCCTGCCGAGATGTGCGAGCCGTGCTTTGGGCCGGACCGGCACCGGCTCCAGTTGGGTTGGCGACGGGTTCGAGAGACTCGCGCGTTGTGGTGCGCTTGATTGGACCGGCTCCGATTTCTGATGGGCCACTGGGAGAAACATCAGCGTTGCAACCTGCATGGAATTACCCCGTCGGTAGCGGAACGGACCGCCCACTCGTGCGCTTGCTCGAAAAACTTGCGCAGGCTCGCTCACCGTCGGTAGCGCGATCTGCGTCTGACGACGAGTCAAAAACAGGCAATGCATTCTTCGTGGGTGCTGGGCTGGCGCCCCCACGCTCCCCGCTGTCGTCGGGCTGGCTCGTGCCGCCCACGGCTGGGGTACGGCAGGGATGGCTTGCCCCTGAATCGTTGACCGGATTGGCAGGCGATCCGGCTGCGGGGCTGATTGCGGTTGGTATCCGGGCGGAAACTCCGATCGGCGCCGACCGAGGACTATGGCTTTTGGCTGAAGGCTCGCTTGCTGCCGGTTGGCGCTGGGTGTTGCTCTCACGGATACCGCTGAGTGAACAACAGCGCGCCGAGATCGCGACCAGAAGCTCTGAGTGGATGGAAGATCCAATTCGGGAAGCACGCCGCCTTGCCCGCCTCGATCCTCAAACGGCGGCTGCGCTGCAGTTGTGGAGTGCTTCAGGTCGACTCTTGCGGGTCAAGAGCGGGAACCCGATCGACACGCTGTTCTATGTACCGATGGTGGCGGGGATCGTGTTAGCAGCACTCACACTGATGCGACTCTTCAGGCGGTCACGTCGAGCGCGCCGCCTTTCTGTCCCCCAGGGCCCGCGTGACCCTCGGAACTCAGCGGATGACTGATCGAGTCATCGACCACCTGTTCGACATCGTGCATTTCGTGTCTGGAAATTCGTGCAGTGGCACCAGAGGATTTCTGAGGAGTGTCGCGCAGCATCGACTGAGTGTTTTGCACGATCGACGGATTACCGATTTCGATCGGCATCGCTTGAACCTCCCCCTCTACGCCGCCCCGGCCGGATAGGGTGAGTCAGGCTCACCGTGAATATCGGCCCCAACCGCGGACCTGGGCCATCGAAGACACTGTTTTTCTTTGGGAACTCTGCTTTCGGCGGCGTGCCGTTTCACGCAACGAAACCGTTCGGATCTCAGCGCGCGCGTCCGACAGAGATCAGCAGCCGCACTCGAGACGTCGTCAGCAGATCACCGGGCTCGCTCAGCGAGTATGGCAAAGCATCTTGGTGAGTGATCGACAGACTGCGTATCGTCTTGGACGCTCCCGCAGTGATCGGACCAAGTTTGAACCGTCCGCGCACGTCGGTTTGCGCCGATTGAACACGACCCTGTGCGGTCACCACGGCGACGTTGGCTCCGACCAGTGGGACGTCGATCTTCTTCGGCCATGACTGCAAAACGGTGAGTGCGGTCGGGGCTCCGGACGGCGCCAGGATCACGATCCCTTCGACATAGAACTGACGATTGGTAGCATTCGGCGCGGTCAATATCAAGCGCCGATTCCCATAGTCGATGACAGCCGACAGCGGCGCGAGGAAATCCGCACCGAGAATGCCATCCGTTGTTGGCCCGCCGCGCTGTCGTTCCAAATCTCTCAAATCGGAGAGATCGAGGGTGTGAAGGTCAATCGGACCGTATGACGCCCCCGCCACCTGCATCTGTCGGACTGCAACGAGCCCGCCGCTCTCACCGCTTCCCCCAACACCAACTGTACGGTTTGTAGTGGTCCGCTCTTGGAGGCCAAGGCGGGCGGCAACACTGCGGTCGAGACTGCTTGTCGAGGCTCCGGTATCTATGAGCATCCAGACGCGATGCGTTTCATCGATGGTAGTCGGCGCCAGCAACGCACCGAACGGCCCCGTCGCCAGCGCGATCGATATCGGACGAGGGTGCGATCCGTTACTTGTCGAACCGCCCACACTCGCGCAGCCACTGACCGCGGCAAGCGCCGAGCCGATCACGCACAGCAGATCGTGCTTCACGCCGGCCCTGCGAGACGACGTCTCGAGATTCGGCACACGCTCACGGCTTGGATGCGGCAGGACTGGGCGCAGCTGGCGCGGCGGCTCCCTCCGGCTGCCCCGGCTGCGGGGCCGGCGGTTCGCCGATGTACTGTTTGAGATCGAGCCATTGCAGTTCGTTCTTGGCCATCGCTTGGGCTTGCAGATCTTGAGACGTACGCGCCATCGCCCGCTTCAACCCTTCCTTCAACAATCGATCGAGAACTCCAGCCTTGACCTCCTCGAACGAAAGCTGTCCAGCAGGCTGAACCTCGGTCGCCTTGAAGAAACCGAACCCAAGCGGACTCTCGGTGACCGCAGACACCTCTCCGTTCTTCAGCTTGAACAGTGCCTCTTTGAAGGTGGGGGGCATCGCCATCTGATCGTTGATGACTTTGATATCTCCACCCGAGGCGGCCGATGTGTCTGTCGAGGTCTCACGCGCGACGTCCTCGAACTTCTCGCCGGCGAGGACTCGTTGACGCGCTTTCTCTGCCGATTCCTTCTCTCGTTGCCGCTCGCTCTCAGGTGCATCCTTAGCCACCGTGCGCAGAATCATGTAGGCGTGAACGGAGTTGGGCCGCATGAAGAGGTTGGGGAACTTGTCATAGAAAGCCCGTGCATGCTCTTCGGTCGCCTGTGTCTTCAGGACTTCAGGCGTCAAGATCTCCTTCTCGTACTTTTCGACGAGAAGCTCGATTCGCAACTCTTCGCGACGCTTCTCGCGCGAGCTACCCGATGCTTCCAACCGCTTCATCCAAGCCTCGGTCGATTCGAACTGCGACATCTCTTTGCTCAGGCGCGCTTCGATCTCTTGGTTGTCGACTTTGAGTCCGCGACGCTCGGCTTCGGCGGATACCAAAAGCATCTTGGTGAGGAGTTGCATGCCGGCCTTGATCAGGGAGTACTCGTCGGCCTGAAGCGGACCACTGGCCTGCAGCATCACTTCTTGAGTACCACACCAGTTGCGCAGCCAAGCTCCACTCACCTGCTTGTCGCGGAAGACGATGACCGCTTCATCGACCGGGATGCGATCCACCGGCGAGTCACCACCCTTTGCGGACTTGTTCTTACCCGAGCAACCGGCAACAGCAAGGAGCATCGCCAGCCCTACCAGCAACTTTCGATTCGTCATCTGCCCTCACCTCGGTCGCGGCTATCCGCGACTGCGGGGGAGTTTAATGCCCGTCTCAGGATCGGCCAGTCGAGCATGATTCAGGCAGTTCGGCCTGAGCGGGCGCTATGCTTTCGACGGTGACGCCGATCTTCAAAGCCTGGACCAAGCGAGGGCCGTTATGGCCTCTGACCGGGGGGGGGAGTGTGTTCGCCGCGCTCTCTTTGGGAGCCTGGTACTCGGGGCGCACGCGAATGGACCTGGTCCTCTCCGCTGCAGGCCTGTGGGGATTGGTGTTCGTTGCCATCACCGGTGTTGCAAGCGGGGTCGCCTGGTTTGTATTGCGACGGGCGCTTTCAAACCTCGAGAGCACCGGCGCGGCAGGACCGCTTGCGGCCGTCGAGGGATATTCATGTCAGACCGGACTCTCACTGCGACGCCGATTTCTGCCGTTGGTCGCGAGTCCTGAGTTGCGCTGGGTCGAGCCGCTGGCGGAGGTCCGATTGATCCGCGAAGGATCGCTCTGGCGCGAAGAAGTACTTCCGCTCGAACGACGGCTAGGTTCAACGATCATTCGCGAGGCGATCGCCGGAGACCTCTTTGGCGTCTGGCGCATGCGAATCAGACACGAAGAAACTCGCGTGGTGCTGATCCAACCAGACCCGGGACGATTGCCGGCGTCAGAGTTGCTCTCTGCGCTTACCAGTGGAGATCTGCTGCCGCACCCTCACGCGCGCCCCAAGGGCGATCCATTCGACAACCGCCCGTACACACGCTCCGATCCGGCGCGTCTGATTTTGTGGAAGATTTACGCGAGGACGCGGCAGTTGTTGGTACGAGCTCCTGAGACAGCGCGACAGCCGGAACGTCGGCCCTTGGTCTACTTGGTTGCGGGGGCCGGCGACGACGCTTCCGCGGGCGCGGCACGAGCGCTGCTCGATGCGGGAGCGATCGGAGGACAGATTCCGTTTGCAGCAGATGGGACTCCCGTGCCAACCAGCGATCGCGCCAAGATCCGCGAGGCGATCGCGCTGTCGCGGGATCATCGGGATCGCGGTGGCAGCGATTTGTCTGTCGCACTGAGCGACGCGCGGATCGGCGCCGATGCACCGGTACTGCTCATCGTGCCGGCGCGAGGCGGAAGCTGGGAGCGCCGGGTCGTGCCGCTCATCGCTCGACAACCGGAGCGATTCGTGGCCCTCAGCGCTGCCGATCTGATCCCATGGGCAAACTCATGGTCCGGCGCATGGCGACACTTCGAGCCCTGGTTGATGAGGCCGAAAGGCGAGCCGTTCGGTTTCGAGGAACTGCGTCGCGCACTGACCGCGGTTGCCGGTAGTGGCTGTCGCATGTTGCTTGCCGATCGAATCGGCGGCGTGCTCCACCGCGGGGTCAAACGCGGATGAATCGATGGCAGCTCTCCGCGAGTCACCATCGGGCGTGGCCGAGCGCGCTCGCAACCATGCTTGCAGCTGCCTTGTTTTGGGGGCCGCGTGCGACGCTGGGCTCGATGCTCACCGGCGCGTTGACTGCACTGGCCGGAGGACTTCTCGGCGGCCGTCTTGCTCGCAGTCGTGTGCGTGGTGGCGTTGTGCCCATTGCCGCTCTGCTGATTTGGCTGATCGTGTGGTGGTTGGCGGGATGGATGAGTCGATGGCCGATCCCTGTGTCCGACGGCTGGCCCGAGTTGGCCGCCTGTATCCTCGATGCGGTACGAATCGGGTCGTTGTCCGCAGCGACCTCGTTGATGCTCGTATACATCGCGCTGCGCGTCGATTGGGCCCGCTCGCTACCGAGTCTGTCGTTGGTCGGCGCTGCGGCTTCGGTTCTCCTGTCGCATCGTGGAGGCGCGATCCATCTTCCGCACGCACTGAGCGATCCGGCCTGGTTGCGTGGTTGGAACCCGGCCTTGGCGATCGCCGCCTGCGGTGCACTTGCCGGGCTGGTTGGGGCTGCGGCGTTGTATCGAACCGGTCGCGCGCGTGCAGGGTGGCTGCAGCTTGGGCTTCTTGCGCTTGTCGCGCTGGTGTTTTTCTCGCTGGCACCACGCGCCGGTCTGTTTCGATTCCCCAACCAAGATCCCTTGGGCCTTTCCAAGCCTTCGGAGCGCGATGAAAAACGGCAGGCACGTACTGTCGCCCGAGATCAACATTCCGGTCGTGATGGCCTGCCGTGGCGGCCGAGCGGAGACGGCCTCCCGTGGCTCGACGATTACTCCGGTGATGGCACCGGACAGTCAGGACGACGCCCGAACCCTCCTGTAGCCGTTGTCGTGATGCACGACGACTTCGAACCGGTCGGCGGCTATCTGTATTTTCGACAAACGGCATTCTCCGTATTCAACGGCGCGAAGCTGGTCAAAGCGGCCGACCCACGAATGGACGTCGATCTGGTCCCCGATTTCCCGACCACGACCCCGACGCGACCGACGATCGCGCCGGCGGGCTCGAGTCGCTCGCCAATGCCGACCAGCGTGGCGTTGTTGCAAGACCTGTACGCCCCGATCGGGTTGACCGATCCGTCCGAGCTCCGACCGGAGTCGAATCCGGACCCGTCATTGTTTCGCCGCGTCTACGATGTCGACTCGCTTGCATCGACAGCGCAAGACGAAGAGATCTTGGCTGCTCCGGTGATCGAGCCCTCTTGGCCCGAACTCGTCCGTCGCGCTTACCTGGAATTGCCGGCCGACGACCGCTATCGACAATTGGCAGAGCAGATCGTTGGGATGATCAAGCCACAGTATCGCGATCACCCGTACGCGCGCGCGATGGCGGTTCGCTATTGGTTGAGCGAGAACACCAAGTACTCGCTGCGCTCGAAGCACAAAGATGCAGCCGATCCTGCGGGCGATTTTCTGTTCGGTGATCGGATCGGATATTGCGTGCACCTGTCTCATGCGGCCGCCTATCTGCTGCGCGCGATGGGTGTACCGGCACGGGTAGCGACCGGTTTCGCGTATCGCGCCGCGGACCGCGGAACAGGCTCGGCGATCCTGCTGCGTGGAAGCGAATCACACGCTTGGGCCGAGGTGTTCATCGTCGGTTTCGGCTGGATGCCGGTCGATCCTTCTCCCGAGAACATCGACCCACTGGTTCCCTCACCCGACGCCGATTTGCAGCGCCTGTTGGGTGAGTTGGCTCGGCCGAAAACGGCAGAGTCGATCGACCAGGCTGCGTCTCGAGTTCGTCTGCCGACGCTCTTCGAGATCGCCGTCGGCCTCGGCTTGGTCGCTCTGGTTTCGTGTCTGGTCGGTTGGTCGATCAAGCTGTGGCGGCGAATAGCGCCGGCGTTGCTATCGGGCGATCGACGCGCCCGGCGCGCCTACGTGGCGGCACTCGATCGATTGGCAGATGCCGGATTCATCCGAATCCCTGGAGAAACGCGCGAGGCGTTCGCGAAACGTGTCGGCGCTGCGAGTCCTTCGTTTCAGCGTTTGACGCAACTGCATCTCGCCGCAGTGTTCGGACGAACGCCGGCCGAACCGGCACAGGCGCGCGCACTCGCACGACAAGTCGGTCATGATCTGGCGCTATGGGGCGGCTGGAAGAGTCGCACGCGGAATGTTCGCCCGTACACTTGGCTCTGGTCTCGTTGATTGGGAGGATCTGTGGAGGAGTCGAACAACGTTCTGCCTGAACTGACCACTGTTGACGCTGCGGAGGTAGCCGCGCGTTTGAGTGCCCATATGCAGCGGGCAATCCTGGGACGCGAAGATGTGATCGAGATGGTCACGATCGCGCTGTTGGCAGGCGGTCATGTTCTGTTGGAAGACTTCCCTGGCTCGGGAAAGACAGTACTGGCGCGTGCCTTGGGTGAGGCGATCGATGAAACCGCCGGACCGGCTGCGGTCGCGCCGTTTCGGCGAATCCAGTTCACACCCGACTTGCTGCCTTCCGATATTACCGGCGCCTCGATTTTCGATCCCGAGCGCAGCGCATTCGAGTTTCGGCCGGGCCCTGTTTTCGCACATGTTTTGCTCGCCGATGAGATCAATCGAACAACACCTAAAGTGCAGTCGGCGCTGTTGGAGGCGATGGCCGAGCGGCAGGTTACCGTCGACAACGAAACACACTCACTCGATGAGCTTTTCTTGGTCATCGCAACCCAAAATCCGGTGGGACTGGACGGAACGTTCCCATTGCCGACGCCTCAACTCGATCGATTCCTATTCAAGATCCGGATGGAACATATCCGGCGCGATGCGGAGCTCGAGGTTGTCGCCTCCTTCCGCCAGCGGTTACATCACACCTCTACCGAGTTGCCGAAAATCGCTCGGAACGATGTGCTGGCCGCTCGCCGTAGCATCGAGTGCGGAGTTCACGTGGCGCCGGTTCTGCAAGCGGCGTTGGTGGACATCGCGCGTGCGGTGCGCAGTGACGAACGTATCGCGCAAGGCCTTTCGACCCGCGCTTTGGTCCAGTCTGTGCCGGCACTCCAGGTTCAGGCCGTGTTGCGCGGCCGCGACTACGTCTCGACCGAGGATCTGGAAGCGCTGCTGGTGCCGCTGTTCGCACATCGCATGGTGTGCGCACCAGGCATCACCGATCCAATACCGGTTCTGGAGCAATGCGCGCGCAAGCCAATCGAATCAACCACGCGAGCGACGCTTCGGTAACCATTGCCGGCCCATCTGTCCGAGTTTCCGCGGTTGGCCGAAGTTCGGACGACTCCTCTCGCTGAGTTGAAGTTCGCGCCCGCTCGCGCGAGTCCACCGTTGGTCGTCGACCACTTGGCATTCGAGTTGCTGTTGTCTGTGCCGAGGAGGATGGTGCAGTGAAATCCCATCAATGTTCACGCTTGATCCTAGGAATGGTCTTTATCGCGCTGGCTGCGACTCCTGTGCTGGCGACAGAGCGAACCTTCGGTGCTTTCATCGACGGGCCGCTCGTGATTGGCGATCAGGTCTTTTCCGGTGGGTCTTTGAGTCTGGTTCCCGTTGGACACTCGTCACAGTTGACCGCAGTCCGGCTCGATGGACGCCAAGTGGCCCTGCTGTTCAGCGAGAGTCCGTCGCGTCGCTCCGATATCGCGCGCGCCGCGAAAACGTTGGTGCTTACCAAGGATGAACACGGCCTGTACCGAATCATCGGCCTGACATACGAGCGCGACGATCGCGGCTCCACCCTGCGTCCATTCCGGCTCTCATCAGTGGCCCAAGGCGTGGCGGTTGAGAGTGTGATCAGCAGTCCGGAAACCGCGACGGCTAGCGCGACCCGCTGAGACTCCTCTTCTCCTCCCTCCCTCACGCGGCCTCCGGTCCCTGCCGGAGGCCGCAGCCTTGTGTTTGCTGCAGCCGACCGTCCGGGTGAGCTGCTACATTTGCGGTGTGCGCCACGGCTTCCTAGCCCTTGCTCTTTCAGCCTTCGCCGCCACTGGCGTGGCCAGTAGCGCTACCCAGGAAGCTGCGCCTGCCACCAAGCTCGAGCAGGCGGCGATCGACGCGCTGCAGAACGGGCGGATGGTGCGCGCCCGTACACTCTCCGAACAGGCGATCGCCAGCGACCCACGATCGGCGCTTGCGCATTACGTCCTGGGTGTGGCGATGAAGGAGGGCGACGGGAATCTTCCGCTCTCGCTTCGAGAGCTTCAGAAAGCCCGTGAGTTGATCGAGCTAGGGCGTGGCATCGCTCGCCCCGGTATGGAGAAGTGGCATCGCGAAATTCTTCTCGAACTCGCTTACGCACTTTCCGACATGGGGCACTACGAAGCTCTGTTGGATGTGCATGCCGAGCTCAGGCGGCTGTACGTGCCGACGCTCCATGGCTCCGATGTCTGGCCGCTGATGAAACTCGGCCGTATCGATGAAGCTCGCGCCGCAGCAGCACGCGCCATCGCTAGCGGCGACGCCTTTCAAGAGCATGTCGCGCGCAACGGACTTTGCGCGCTCGATGGCTATCCGGCCTGTCAGGCGATGTTGAGTGCAGTGCGCGAGCATGACCTGCCTTCGGGCTTGGCCTTGCGCAACACCGGCGTTTCGGCGATCGAGGCGGGTCGGCTCGAGGAAGCCGAGCGACTACTGATCGAATCGACCGAGAATCCCGACGAGGATACGAACCCGTTCCGAGATCTGCTGACGCTTTACACCGAACAGAACAGGCTTGCCGAAGCGATCGACGCCGCGCGTCAGATGGTTTTGTTCGCCAAGAACGTGTCACGACGACAGCGCCAATACTCGCGCGGAGGGGAGTTGGCAGCGAGCGGTGCACTCCTGCTCGTTGCGGGCCATCCGAGCCGTGCGCTCGCCGCTTCGGCAAGAGCGCTTACCGAACCCGACCGGGCCGCCCACTGGTCAGGATCATCGAGCGAACTCAGTGCTGAAGTCGCCCTGCTGGACAGATCTGCACGGCTGACGCTTGCCGAACAGTTTGCGGAGGCTTCAGCGATCCTCTCGTGGCACCAAGCACCGGGGTTGACGGCTCGTCGGATGGGCCTGCAGCTAGGCGCCTGGTTCAGCGCACGCAACATCACGCCCTTGTTGCTGCAAGGAGGGTTGCGCCCGCGCGAAGGCGCTGCGGATCGCGAGCGCCCGCAGCTCTCCGGACCGCAGTGGTTGTTTCCTGATGCCATCGAATTGTTTGGTGCCAGCCCGACTCTTGCACTCATCGAGAGTGTGCGCCGCTCCCCTCCGTCCGACGATTCGCCGATACCTCGAGAGTTGTTACGCGCCGATCTCGATGCCCAGGAGAGTGAAGCTCGGTTTCTCCTGGGTGACTACGCCGGATGCATCCGAGCAGGTGCACTGGCACGTGAGCAGTTGCCTGCCTCTCTCCGCCTGTTGAGAACCCGACTGGCAGCCCGTATGGCCGCCGCTGCGTACAAGCTGCAACGAGGAACCGAAGCCTGGGCTCTGTACGCCGAAGTCATGAGTTCTGATCCAGGTACTCTCAGGCGCTTGCGGCAGCCGTTGCCGGTGAAAGCAACGACGACAGTAGGGCTGCTCGGAGACGCCGCGAAGCTGGTGCTTGCAACGCCCAGGTTCGTCGAAGATGAGCGCAGTCCATTTCGGTTGGCAGCGACTGGTTCGTCGCTCTGCTTGTTCGCGCCAGGAGATGTGACTCTTGCGTGTGCCTCCGATCCAGGATTGGCAGCGATGAAGGGAGCGGTGCAGCCCGAAGTATCGGCGGCTGGGGACGCATCGTCGTTCCCTACACCGCCATCGGCCAAAGAAGCGACCAGCCAGGAACAACGGATTGCATTGGCGCTGATGGACGTGGCGTTTGCGCCACGAATCAATCTGACTCAATCCGATCTCGGGACCTTGGATGGGAGCCCGGTCGCCGAGCAGGGTCTTTCGCAGGAGGACGCGGACTCGGTGCTGGATCTGCCGCGCTGAGGTGTTGAAAGCCGCTGGTAGCGAGTGCCTCCGCTGCCGCGGACGGGTCGTGGACGAGCATTCCTGCCGCACGCCGTACAGTCCAAACGGCGTCGGGCAACTGTTTCGAGCTGACGCCCAAGCGAATCCAAGAGTTCCACTTCACAGCGAACCGTGCGGCGCTCAGCGGAATCACTTCGATCGCCGCCTCATGCTTGCTGGACAGCCAGAGTACCTCTGCAAGACCGCCGTCGGCCCACACACCTCGACCCGCCTTGCGTGCCGCTTGCTCGAGCGCCAGGTAGCGGGCCTTGCGCTCGAATGGGAACTTGGTGAACACGCGCGCAAGTCCTTGCGAGATCAACTGCGCACCAAGGTCGGTTCCGTCCTCGAGCTCCAAATACGACAGCTCACGTCCGAAGCGATCGACTCCTGCACGATCGTCGGCAACGAGCCTCACGCTCCGATTCGTCACCATCTCGGATAGCGCCGCGGAGGACTCGCTGGCCAAGAACTGCGGCGGTTCACTAGGGTGATGCAGTTCCGGCGCGTCGATCCCGATGATCCGCACGGTATGTACCGTTGTTCCCCGTTGGACCCGTACGGTGTCGCCATCGATGACTTCAGTGACGCGCAACGTGTCGGCACTCACCGCCAACGAGGCAACTGCCAACGCGACACCACCGATGACGATCGCGACACGATTCATGCAACCTCTCCCAGACCAGATGTCGGTTTTGAGCGCGGCGAACCCCGCCCGATCGCCTAGCGTGCTCGTCTCGGTGCTTTGTGCAAGATGAAGCCATCCCGCGACAGCACCGACGAACGATGGTTCACGCGCGACGCAGCCAGGTTGGATTGACGGAAGAAACACTGTGCCGGGTGGAGACTACGACCTCACGTGTGGTCTGGGTCGTCCTTCGACGACTTGTTGGTGTCGGCGTCCTGCTCGTCGATCTCCTCCAGCGGAAGCCTGGTGTCGTCGTCGTCTTCTTCGATCCACTGTCGCCAGTTGCCCTGAGCTAGATCGTCTTCCTCCTCGCGCGGTCGGGTCTTCGGGATGCGATCACGCTCTGGCTCAGGCTTTTTCTTTTGAGGTGGCCGGCGCCGAGTCGGTTCGTCACCGGGCATGTCGCCAGGAGCACCGAATCCGCCGGGAAGAGGTCGAGATCCTCCACCAAAACCGCCCCCGCCTCCGCCGGGTCGGGGACCGCCGAACCCGCCACCACTGGGACGTGGGCCACCAAAGCCACCGCCACTACTGGGACGAGGACTTCCATAACCGCCGGGACGCCCTCCGCCCTCGGGCCGTGGACCGGCGGGGCGCGGGGGTCTGGCGCCAACCGGGCCGGGTTCGCCTCGATCGCGAGCCTCGTTGACCACCAGCGGCCGACCGCCTACATCCTTGCCGGCCAACTGTTGTACGGCACGCGCAGCCTCTTCATCCGTCGCGAAGGAGACGAATGCAAATCCTCGTGGCCGATTGGTTTCGCGGTCCATCACGATGTGTACGTCGGTGACGTTGCCGCATTGACCGAAGAGAGTGCGGAGCTCATCCGGAGTACTGCTGTACGGGAGATTGCCGACAAAGAGACGCTTGCCCATGTTCCATTCGATCCGCCGAACCGTCGTTCGGCCGTCGATACGCTCCTTTTGCTCGCGCACGTGTTCCACGGTTCGTGGACCGATCGTGCGAGCGCGTTGTGACTTTAACCTCCCCGCTCACGTTAGGTCCAGAGCCCATCGAGTGTCGAGTTCTTCTGTTCTGATGCGAACGTACGCCGTCCGGCGCGAATAACGATCGATTCCTGAACACGCTGAGGGGCTGCTACGAGTCACTTCTCGAGTCCTTCGAATCAATGCACGGGGCCTGTGACGGGTCTCCAGGCAGTAAAAACACAGTCCGAAGATGTTCGAAGTTATTTACCCGATAGTCTTGTCGGAATTCCATGGTGACTGGCCCCGAGTTTTCCAGACCTCCCGTTAAAGCATTGAATTCAAGCCACTTAACGGATCGAGCCGAGGAGCGCACCGGTTTAGTTTTGGGGATCGGTGCTCCTGGTGAGGACTATTTTGAAACATGTGAAAATTTTTTTGACCCAAAACTGGACACTCTTCCCGCGCTGCCTATCTTTACCGGTAAGAAACGGGGCGTGGCCCAGTGAACCATCGCCTCAAGGGAAAGTAAGGGAAGTCGAGGCCCGCAGTCTCCCGTCCTGCGGGCCTCAATCTCTTTTCGTCCAAACCGACAAAACGCTGCCTTGCGCCGAACACGAGAGTGTTTTTTGGCTCGACGAGCTTGCTTGGTTGGGATCATCTCGTTCGATCGCTTAGCATTCGCGCTTCCTTATCGCCGACCCGACCTGGGGGCGGCCTCACTCCGGAAGCGAAGGGGGCCTGGTGGCCCTCCCGGTCTTCAAAACCGGTCGCCTCGTTGGTCTAGCCAGTGAGGGGTGGGTTCGATTCCCACACGCTTCCGCCAATCGCCCTCAAGCCCTTGCAATCGCCCTGGAAATCACTCCTCCGGACGAGGAGGCTGTCCCGGCGCAGGAGGGGCGTCTGTTGGGGTCGAGTCGATCGCCTTGGGAACGGGTGGCGGCGACCAGGGTTGCGTTGGTTCCGACCAGGGCGGAACAGGTGGTGGCGCCGCTGAACTCGGCGGCTGGCGCATGATCAACATCGTGATCACGCCTCCGATCGCGCCGAGGATTGCCCCGCCACCGATCTCGACAAACAAGACCTTGATGGCGCGCCACATCGGTGCCGCGTTGGTCTCCATCTCGAGAGTCCGCTTGAGTGCGTCCCTGAAGGTGCCTTGGGGAAGACTCCCGAGCAGCTGCTGCGCCGATTCAGGGCTCAACGCGGCTGAGTTGATCAACTGCAGCACCAGTCCGACAGCGCCGCAGGCCAGCCCGGCACCGATACCCACTAACAATCCGTGGCTTGCGTCGGGGAACTGTCGAGATTTGATCGCCTGACGGGCGAGGATCCCACCGGCAACCGCGCCAGCGAAGAGCGCGTTGAAACATCCGCAGCAGCAGCACGGCGGAACGAATCGAAGCAGTACGGCAACCGCCGCACCCCACAGAATGGGCATCCACAGATTCAGGCGCGTGTCATTCATTGGGCAGAGATCTCCGGGGCGGCCGAGCGGGCGGAATCATACGCGATGGCCCCGCGGCTCCGATGGACCGACATTGATGGAAGGCCGGAATGTGCAAGTGGCTGGGCCAAGGGGATAAGACAACGGCAACCCGTTCGATTGACCAGACCCTGGACCCCCTCGCACCGGCTGTCGTCGGCGTGGTGTGTGTGTGCGCGATCGCATCGACCGCGATCCTCCGTTCCTTTCACCGGTCGGTTCCGCATGTTCCAGGGATACCCGGACCACTCGGCAGCGTGCTCTTGTGGCTATTCGCGGCACTGCTGCTATGGCATTGGCGCCAACGCCGCAACGGACTGGCAACGCTACCTCATCGCGCCAATCCGACCGTAGCGCTCGCTCACCTCGCTCCCTTCGTAGCGCTGCTGATCGGAGAGAAGTGGATCACGGGTCAGTTGTTGTCGCCGATCCTGAACTGGATCGATGGCGATGTCGTGGCGGAGCCGTTCCGCGACTCCGCGTATCGCGCGGTCAGCGGTGCCGCACTCTTGATCGCTGTGCTAGTGCTGCTTCCACTGCTGCGCTCGACAGCGCGACGCGTTCGTCGAGCGTTGACGGCCCGACGTGCGCGTCAGGCGCTTCTCGCTGGATTGGTGGCGGCCGCGCTGACAGCGATTCCGGTACTCGCTGTCGAGCTGTTCACGGGCGCAGCGATACATGCGCAACTTGCCCCTAGGTTCGGTTTCGCGGCGATCGGGACACAGGTTCTGCTGGGCGTTGCTGAGGAGTTGTTTTTTCGGGGCACTCTGCAGATCTCGGTAGTCGGGCTGTTCCTCGCGGCTGGGATGCGCCGGGGGCGCGGTCCACGGCTGCTGGGGATTGGAATCGTCAGCGTCGGCTTTGCTCTCGAACACATCGATCCGTTTCAGACGCCATCGACCGCGGCGCCGGCACTGCTTTATGTGTTTTTGATGTCTGGCATGTTGGGGGCGTTGTTGGAAACATCGCGCAATCTTTATCTCGCAATGATCGGGCACGTGGGCCTGAACCTGTGCATAGCGGAACTCTTGCCTCTACCCAGGGATGGCCAGGGCGTTGCCCTTCTATCAGGCTCGGTGATTGGGTTGTTCTTTGTGGCGGCGCTCTTCGGGACCGTTGCTGTAGGACATGCAATCAAGGCGCGTCAGCGTCTCAGCTCGACATAGAAGGAACTCGCATCGACGCTGCCTCGCGCGCCAATCGCATGCAGGCACGCGAAGGTATGGTCCAACGCATCTGCTGGCGGCTCCGATCCGAGTCGTTGCCTGCGAGTGGCGGCATCGATCGCCGCCAGATCCCACTCCGCGCCTGGTGTTCGAACCGTGACGCGGGTGAACTCGCGATCGAAATGTTCGGCGTGCAAGGACCAACGAGCCGGTGAGCCGGGCGCTCGATCCAATGCGTAACTCACCAAAAACCACAGTCCCAGTGCGATTTCAGGTGCTCCCTCACGCATCGAATGTGCTGCATCGCCTTCCACGCGAAGCTCGATCTTTCGTTGCTCAGCGCGGCGCAAAGAAAGCCGTCGCACGAGGTCGAGGATGTCCCCCACCTGAACGGGCTCTTGGTGAGGCAAGGACCAGGTCAGTATCTTCTGGATATCAGCGACCAATCGCTGAGCGAATCGACCTGCTTGTTGGATATCGTTCAGTGAGCGCTTCCAGCGAGCCGCATCGTCGACCATCAGAGCCAACTCGGATTGACCGAGAATCGTTGTGAGCTGGTTGTTCAGATCGTGAGTCGCCTGCGCCATGAGCAATGGGAGCACGCTCTGCACAGCGGAAGATGGCGCTCTGACGATATCTATGGCGGTCATCGCTCCGCCTGACTCGACCTAGTTGAAGCAGACGTGCGGTGCCATCGCCAGCACGAACCGACGCGTGTCGATCGGCTGCAGCACGATCGTGCGGCCGGCATGGTGAAGCTTCACGGCGGGGCGCGAGTCGTCGATGGCCTGCATCGCAACTTGCGAAGTTACCGTCGCTTCCATCCGCTGCAAATCCTCACGCGTCACCTTCTCGAGTCGTTCCAACAACGGTAGCTTGGTCTCGATCATTTCGTCCGCCACGTAGGAAAATGCGACTGCCATCGATCGTCCCTTCATGATCCCTTCCTCCCTCTGTGATCCCGTTTCAGCGAGCCGGAGCGGCCGCTTCCTTCTCGTCGAGCATTTCGGAAAGAAAGCGGTCGAGTTCCCAGTCCACCTCGCCGATCAAAACCGACCCATCAGCCGCAACGCCGGCACAAGCGAATGGAACCGGGTCGAGTGCACGATCGAGGTCGTCCTCTTCCAAGAAGAAGTCGATCAGGCGTTCACCTGGACGCGAAAGCAGCAGCCAAAGGTTTTGGCCGTTGTCCCAGGCGGCATCACCTCCAACCACGAAGCCGTCCACGGGGCGCAACTTGGCTTGACCCTCTTCGGTTCTGGTCGCCGTTCGAAGTCCGTTCTGGATCCGTTCCTTCATTGCTTCTCCCCTGCTATCAGTTCGTTGCTCGGAGGGCCGAAAAGCAACGGCCGTGCCAGGCGCCGTCGGCCCACCGTTGCTCCCGTTGTATCGGCCGCAAACAAGGGAACTTTCGACGGATGCCGGAATTCTCCAGCCAGACGAGGTGGCCGCCGATCTGCGCGAACTGTCCGTATGGGGACGCAACTCCGGTACTAGATGCCGTTTTTTGACACCTGCTGCCCCGAAACGTGCCAATCACGGCCCAACGGGTCTGGAGTTCCGGGGCAACCTGACCAAACGAGCGTCCGTGGATGGACAGCGTCGGATCACACTAGGTCGGGACGCCGTCTTGGCCCCGCTCGCTAGGAGGCGAAGTCAGGTCTGGCTGGGACAGCGGCACTCGTCGCTGACCCTGTGGAGGCCGGCGTGGGGATGGAGGCGTGATCGGGCGCTTTCAGCCGCGGCTCTTCGATTCCGTAGCGTTCGAGCTTGCGATATAGGCTCGCTCGAGGAATCCCTAGCATCCTGGCCGCCCGCTGCTTGTTGCCGGCGCAGATCCCGATCACCCGCCGGATATGACCGCTCTCGAGCTCTTCGAGGGTCATGATCTTCTCGGCCGGACCCGGGGTTGCAAGCGCCAAATCCTCGGAGCGAACAGTGGTTCCATGCGCGAGGATGGTGGCTTGCTCGAGGACATGTTCGAGTTCGCGAATGTTTCCCGGCCAGTCATAGGCGACGAGCCTGCCGAGCGCACCTGCCGAGAGCGTCACGCGCCTCCCGGTGCGGGTAGCGATCCGCTCCATCAACTCCGCGACGAGCACGGGAAGGTCCTCGCGCCGATCGCGCAAGGGTGGCAGTTCGACCACGAAGGTCGCGAGCCGGTAGTAGAGGTCTTGCCGGAATCGCCCCGCTGCGATCTCGACATCGAGGTCTGCGTTTGTCGCGGCCACGACCCGCACATCCACCGGCGAGGCGCTCTCGCTTCCAACGGGGCGAACGACTCTCTCCTGCAGCACGCGCAACAGTTTTACTTGAACGGACAGCGGAGCTGTCCCCAACTCATCGAGGAATATCGTCCCGCCGTTCGCAGCCAGGAAAAGTCCTTTCCGGTCTCGGTCGGCACTGGTGAACGAACCTCGCACGTGGCCAAACAGTTCGCTCTCCAGAAGCTCAGCCGGTAACGCCCCACAGTGAACGGCAACGAAAGGTCCGTTTCGTCTCGGCGAGGCATCGTGAATAGCACGGGCCGCTACGTCCTTGCCGGTGCCCGACTCGCCGAGTAGGAGCACGTTGCTGTCGGCAGCAGAGACTCGATCCAGGAGAGCAAACAGCGATCGCATCGTCGAGGACATCCCCGTCAATCCACCGAACCGGGTACGCGAGTCTCTCGACAACTCGCGCAGGTCGTCTTGCAGCCGAACCTTCTCCAAGGCCTTGTCGACATCGATCTGCAAACGAGCAAGCGAGACCGGCTTCGTCACGAAGTCATAGGCACCGCCCTTGATTGCTTCTATCGCAGCATCGACACCGCCGTGCCCGGTCATGATGATGACCTCGCACCTCATCTCGGCATCGCGCACATCTTTGAGGAGTTCCAATCCTGTGCCGCGATCCAAAACCAAATCAGTGAGTACGACATCGTAGGGACGCGCCTTGACCCGCATGCGGGCCTGTTCGAGTGTGCTGACCTCCTCGACGTCGTGGCCTATGCTCCTGAGGAATTCAGAAGTCATCCTCAACAATGCGCGATCATCATCCAGCACCAAGATTCGGCCACGACCCGCGCGACGTGCGGCTGTACTAGAACTCATCAGGGATTCCTTGGCGTGGATCGCCCTCTTCGCGGAGGCGCGAAGCGGAAAGGAGTTGAGACATGCGGGTACAGTTTTCGAGAATCTGTGTGATCTTCTCCTGCGTCTCGGCTGGCAGATTCGGATCGAGCTGCAAGATCATTTCTGCAGTGCCCAGAATTGCCGTGAGCGGTCCCGCCAGATCGTGTCGCAGCAGCGCTTCGGCTCGTGTCGATACCGGCCAGGCGCCCTCGTCGCTCGAGAGTTCGATTACGACCAGTGTTGCCGCGCAGTCCGGAGGCGCATCGGCACGCCCGATTCGCTCAACGCGTACAGGGCGGCGCAGCCCATCGACACAGCCAAGAGCTTTTCGCGCGCGCGCCGAACACGCGGGATCGACGCTCTGTTCTACTTCAGCAAGCGCCTCGGCCGAAAGCACCGCTCGAAGGCTTACCGGCGCCGGATCCCCCAACGTCTCGGCCAAGCGCAGAAACGCCCCGTTGCTTCCCAAGATGGACCCACCGGCGGCAACGACCGCCGCAGGGCGCTCGATGAAATCGAGGAGCGCTACAACCGCAGTCGTGCCGAAGGGGTCGTGCTGTGGGGGCTGGCTCATCTGCGCCAGGTCTCGAACCGAATCGGATCGTGGAACGCCAACTGCGCCGAAGACGGGGGGAGTTGCCTTGTCGAGATTGAGGCGACGGCGTCAACGCAGCATGGCGCAGCGGTGGACCGTTGCGACCTCCATATCAGGCTGCTTGACCAGTACGGTGATCCACCGCCCATGCTTCCTCGGCGTAATCAGTGCGACCGGTTCGCCGCAGCGATCTCTCGAGTTCGAAGGCGACGGTGCCGCGCATCGCCCGCTGGATCGGCGTTGACATCGATGGCGGCGCGATCGAGCGTCGTCGCGGCCTCTTCGTCGCGTCTAGTGCCACCGTCATCCGGCATGGACCGCACACGCCATCGTTGAAGCCCAGGTCACCCGCGACCCGCAGAACCTCACAGCGTGCAACTGAGAAGCAGCGATTTGCCGGCAAGCGCTGGTGGCGTGGAACTGCGATCGTCGTGACGGGTGGTGCGTCTCGATTCGCTGCGATCCGAAACTGAGCGACGGCGTAGTGGCGCCATTGGTTGAAGCCTTTGCTGGCGGACTATCTCGGCCAGTTGAGTGGTTGACGCCCGTCGATCGATGCCAACGTCATCCATCCTTAAAGCAGCTTGCCGTGGCAGAAGAGCAGGCAGTACTCCGCCGACAAGCGCGGCCGTTCCGTCATCGATCAGATCGAACCCGAACAACGGTTGGTGAAATTGGCCACGGCTGGTTCAGTTCAGCCAGCAACTCCGGCTTCGCCTGGTCTCCACCGCGCCACGCCGTGAGTTCCCATGCGCCACGCCGAACGTCGACCAACACCACACCAGTCGCAGGTTGCAATGGATCCAGGGCATCTACGACGACTGCAGCCAAGTCGGCCTCGGGCGCGACGAGTCGCAATCGATCGGCAAGCCCAGTGTGTCTTCACCGCGGGTCCAACCCGGAAAGATCGGGAAGCTGATTTCGCG
The DNA here is from genome assembly GCA_046331425.1 of Acidobacteriota bacterium. Lineage (GTDB taxonomy): Bacteria > Acidobacteriota > Polarisedimenticolia > J045 > J045 > JANNUT01. The sequence continues at coordinate 146,577 of JAXLQU010000001.1, read as the reverse complement.
GAATCAGGCGCGTGACGGTGCTCCGCAGATCGGAAACATCCTCAGTCGGCACGACAGTATTCCAAGCATCCGAAGGAAAACCGCGAAGCACACTCGGCGCCAGCAGCAGCAGCAGCGTCGGCCGAGGTTCCAGCGTGAGGGCGAGCGACTCTCCTTCGCTCGGCAGTCGAGAACCACACGCCGACCGGCCGAAAACCACGACACGGCGCGCGCGCCGAGGCATACCTGATTGGCCCCCACGGCTGGTTTGCCATCGATAAACAACTCACCGACGGCGCGGGTCAGGGCGAGTTCGATGCTGGCGTGCGCTTCGGCCAGCTTGTACACCAAGATCCAGCGGGCCCGGTTCCGGCATCGAGGAATAGATCGAGCCGGTGCTCCGTCGACGCCAGCACGGCGCCGTAAGCACCAGGACACCCGTCGCCCGGCGTCAGTTCTGGGATGGTCACGAGTTTGGAGCCTGCGGCCTCGCCTCGGCGCTGACGCTGAACTCGACCATCGATCCTGAAGCGCTTGCCCCGGGCGGATCGGTGACGAGCACCACGTCGCGAGAGACCTGCTGCAACGTGGCGTTGATGGTCGAGACTTCGCCGGGCATGACACGCACCGTCGGCAGATCCTGTGCTTGGAAATTCCGCCGGCCCGATCGGACGCGACGTCCCGCCGCTCAAGTATCGACTCTCGGCATTCAGGGTTGCGGGTCTCCGGCGTCGACCTCGATGCTGTCGCAGGCGACCGGCGCACACTGCACGGCGATGGTGCCGATGGTCGCCTTGCGTCGCCGCTCGAGTTCCTCGGCCATGCGCGGGCCGGCCGTCGATCGATCGATCTGATAGCCAGGGACCAACGCGAGCAGTTGCTCCATCGCGTCGCGCATTTCCTTCTGTCGGCCGAGATTGAACAGACACTGTGCTTCGATGTCGTAACCTCGCGCTCGGCCACGTACGTTGCTCGCCCTGTGGGCGCGGTGTGCAGGCGGGGTTGCAGCGCGGCAACAACGGCACGCGCACTTGCAATGCCGATTCGAACTCGGCCTCACCGAGCAGTTTTTCGGCTTGTTGCAACGCTGAAAGCGGATCGAGGTTCGCCACCGGCTGCACATCAGGCTGAGCGACTGCGCACCGGCAACGGAAGGCAACGCCGCGGGCAACGCGGACCCAAAGAGCGCGCGCTAGCGCGCCCATGCGATTTTCCTCGTTTGCTGTCGTAGACCGCCACCGATCCATCGATCGACCGCGAGCGCCGCGGGCCTGACGAATGCCGCGTCACCCTGCTGCGGCGGTGTCTGCAGCGGTTTCCCGTCAGGTGAAACCACGATGACGGAGGCGCTCTTAGCGTCGAGCAGGCCGGCCTTGCCCGGAAATCGCGTGTCATCGACGACTCGCGTCGCCAAGCCCGCGAACGAAATGGTACGCTGGAGGGCACCCGTCGGCGCAATCTGTGGTGCAGCGCGCCGGTTGCCTTATCATCCAGCACCCACACGCCCCCTTCCGGAGTAGCCAGCAGCTTGATCGGCTCCGCCTTGGGAGGTAAAGCCGTCACTTCGATCTTTCCACCTGCGCCAACGCGGATGACGCGGTTGGTATCACGGCATCGGTAATCAAACGAGTTTCGCACCAGAAGGGCGATCGAGATCGGTTCGGTACCGGCCGGTAGCAGGTACTCACCGGCGCCGGCGGGGCGATGCTCTTGATCCAGCGACGAGGTCAGCGCCTCCCGCGTCAGAAACCGCTCGCGTTCCCTGGCAGCGGGATCTTCTCCACGATCCGGTCATTGCGCAAAGCAATCAACATCCCGTCTTTCTGCGAGCCGATCCATAGTTTGCCGTCGTTATCGAACGTGCAGTTGAGGTCTCCGGCGCCAGCGGCGCTGCCGAGTTCCACCGGCGTGGTAACGGTCACCCGCAGTGCGGTTTCCAGCTGGCGAACGATCAGGCGCGCACGCACCGGCGGTGCGGTAGGACCATTGCAGTTCGCAGCGCGCCGAGTGCACTCCAGCGCCTCACCGTAGCGTGGCGTGGCAGGATCTGCATCGGCCGGGCTTGCCACGCGCGTGAGCTGTCCTCGGTACCAGAGGGTCTGACAACATCGAGGGCAATCCGTGCCGCTTGCGTCAAGCGACCGTTACGACTCTCGGTCTCGGCGGCCAAGACGAGTGCCGCAGGTACACGAGGCGAATCGGGAGCGATCACGGTGAGCGTTCTTAGCTGGGCCGCGGCGTCGACTGGATCGTAGTAAGGCGAGCTGGGCTCGAGTTCGAGCAGAGCCAATCGCCAGAGTGCTTCTGCTGCTTGAGGTGTCCGGTCGTACTTGACCCTCAACGTTTCGAGTTGCGTGCGAGCTTCGAGCGCCAGACCCTGCGGCACCGGTTCACGACCGAGGCGCGCCGGATCGTCAACCGGCCAGGCCAAACGTGCCAGAGAAAGCAGTGCTTCCGGAATCGCTTCCGTAGGAGCTGTCGACGCGACGATCTCCCGATAAAGCTGTCGTGCCGCATCGAGTTGTCCCGAGTTCTCCAACTCGCGTGCCGCGGTGATACGACGGTCCGTTACCGCGGGAGCTGACTGCGCGCCCGCCGGCATGATCACACCGCAGAGCATCGCTGCGATCACCCCAACGGTTCGGCTCTGGTTCAGCGCCATTGGTCCTTGCCGATCTTGAGAGTTTCGGTACGTCCCGCCGTCACGCGCACTGCCCGTTTCACCGTCCCGGCACCGTCAGGATGTTCGACGATCACGGTGTACTCCCCCTCCACCACTGCCTTTTCCTGGAGCGGTGTGGTTCCCACCTCGATCGCCTCATGATCCGCGCTGTGCATCAGCACACGACCTCCAGGAGGCACCGCGAAGACGGTAAGCATCCCTAGTTTCGGGAGATTGTGCTGCAGTGTCTTCGTTCCTGCCGCGATCTCTACCAAGATCCGCTCCTCGTAAAGGACGCTGGGCGCACGCAAGGTCAGTCGCTGCTTCCCCACCGGCAATGTGATGCTCGAACCGCTCGCGCCGACTCGTTGTCCAGCCGAGTTCTCGACGACCAGCGAGTACTCGACCGATTTTGGAATGCGCAGGACGCCCGTTGGAACCTGAGCAGCGATCAGGGAAACAGCCGAGAGCGTGGTGCGCCAGCGGTCCACCTCTCGAGCCGTGAGCGCAATCTCCGCCGTCACGCGGCCGGAGGCCGAAATCTGCACTGAATGTGAGTCACAGACCGCGAGATCCAACTCGACCGGCGTCGTGGACTGCAGTGTCGCCCCATCGAGCGCCACCATCGCCGCCGCCGGGTCGCTCACCAGTGGAATCCGAACGCGCGCCGGTTGTGCGTCGAGTTGAATTCTCTCGAGCGTTTCGCCGCCGTTTACCGAGGCCGTTCCAACCCAGCACGGATCGTTGATCCCGATCTGTATCGGAGTGGCGAGTTTGCCTCTGATACGGAGCCGGCCCTCCTCATCGATCAACCCTGGCGGCGAGCTTTCGAGTCGCAACCCGGCAGGAACGGTGGCGATTTGATAGACCCGCTCCGGTTCACTGATGCGGACGGCCGCTCCGACGGAGCCGAGGTGGGAGCTCAACCAATCCTCCACACGGACTCGTTGTCCGCCGAGCGGATCCCAGCCGATCCAGCGCGGGGCGGTCCACAGAGCTGACAATCCAATCAGGAGCAAGAACGGCACGGAGTACGGCCACAGGCGTCGCGGGGTCCGTTTCGCTATCGCGTTCACGCTGGTCGTGGGCGATGTGGCGCTGAGCGGATCGGCTGGACGCGGTGGCGCTGGTATCGGTCGCTGCGCCGGCGCCGATTCGCCAGTCAAACGTGAGCGCAACTGGTCGAGCGCGTTGGCAAATTCCGACGCGTTCGGAAACCGCTGGCCCGGGTCTTTGGCCAACGCACGATCGAAGAACGCGTCGAACTCTGGCATCGCCCCGGGCGTGAGTTCGCTCACCTTGCGCGGCGGCTCGTTCACGATGCGATACAACACCGAGGAAATCGACTCTCCCGCAAACGGCCGATGGCCGGTGATCAATTCGAACAACGAGACCGCCAACGAGAACAGATCGGATCGACCATCGAGCGGCCGCCCCGCGATCTGTTCGGGAGACATGTAGTTGGGTGTCCCCAAGAGCGATTGATCGCTGGTCAACGACGTTCGCGGATCTTTGGCTAGCCCGAAGTCGGCAACCTTCAACGATCCGTCCTCGAGCAAGATCAGATTGGCGGGTTTGATGTCGCGATGAACGATCCCCGCCGTGTGAGCCTCGGCAAGCGCTAGCGCCGCCTGGCGACCGCAGGTCAGAACCTGCGTTTGCGGCAGGAGATGGCCGCTGCGGGTGTGGCGATCGAGTGTGACACCACGCAGATACTCCATCGCGATGAACGGCACACCCTGATGCTCGCCAACGTCATGAATCGTCACGATCGAGGGGTGCGAAAGCGCTGCTGCGGCACGTGCTTCACGCTGGAAGCGAGCCCGAACCTCTTGCTGCTCGTCGGACGGTAGCCCACCCAGCACCGACAGCACTTTGATGGCGACGTATCGATCCAGCAGCGGATCGCGCGCGAGGAAGACCTCACCCACGGCCCCGCGGCCCAGGCGTTCTCGGATTTCATAACGGCCGATCGTTTGCGGCGCGTCGGAAGGTGTCATCTAGTAGGTCCCAGGTTCCAGGCCAGTGGCAGCTTAATCTAAGCTGCAATCGCCGCGACGGCAGGAGGGAGCTTGATCCTCGATCGGGTCAGCCGCGATCAAGAAACGCAACAGTTGATCTCACTGGGTCTGGTCGAGGCGTGGGGCACGCCACCACCCGAGGCCAGCCATGAACTCGGGCTCGAGATCGCGACTCATGTCGCGCGGATGCGTCACGATCATGCGGGAAAGAGCGCCGGGGAGATCGAACTGTTGAAACCGGCCAGAGCGCTCTATCACGCGCTCGGCATCGATCCCACTCGTCATCGGCCCAGTCCCGAGGCGCTCATGCGGCGGCTGCTGCGCGGCGATGACTTTCCGCAGGTGCACCCTGCGGTCGACCTGGCCAATCTGTGGGCGCTGATATCAGGCCTGCCCGTCGGACTCTACGACGTCGACAAGCTCAGCCCTCTCGGGGCGTTGAGCGTGCGCCGGGGTCGGCCAGGGGAATCGTACGCGGGCATCCGCAAGCCCGAAATCCAATTGGAGGGTGGACTGACCATTGCCGACGATCTCGGGCCGTTTGGGAATCCATCGGCAGACTCACTGCGAACTGCTGTGACCGAGTCGACCACACACTTTTGGTTCGTGATGTTCGCGCCGGTCGACCAGAACATCCAGACGATCGATCGGTGGGTTGCATGGTTGCGTGAACGCGTCGAGGCGTACCTCGCAGCCCGCGCAATTTCGGCGGTTCTCCCCTGAGCTAGGAGGCATCGTCGAAAGGTATCTGGAGGCAGGATTGGAGCGGACGATCTCGACGCGCTGGCATGTGGGCGGCGGCGTCCGGTGCGAATTCGACGGCGACGACGTGTTTGACCTCAACACCCTCCGTTGCGCCGTTGCTTTTGGTTACGCGTGGTAGTCGACCGAGATGAAACGGGGCGCCGCGAGGCGCCCCGGGTCAACGATTCAATGACAACGCTATCAAGCCGACGGCTGCTGCTTCTTCGCAGCCTCCAGCTCTGCCACGAACTTCTCAGCCATCTCGCGCTGAGCTGGAGCGTCCATCGAGCGCTGCATCAGTTTGCCGGCAACGTCGAGCGCCAGGCCCGCCACGGCACCGCGGATTTGCGACAAAGCGGCTTTCGTTTCATTGGCGATCTGCTCGCGGCCGCGAGCCACCGTCTTGTCGTACTCCTCGCGCGCCGAGTCGACGATCTTCTGGCGCTCGCGGGTCGCCTCGGCCTGCGCCTGCGCGACCGCTTCCGCCGCGTCGCGACGCGCCCGCGCTACCTGCTCCTTGGCTTCTGCCAAGAGTCGTTCAGCATCGAGCCGCTCGCGTTTGGCCTGCTCCACCGCGCCACGAATCGCCTGATCTCGGCGTTCGAGTGCGGCGATCATCATCCCGAAACCGAAGCGCCAAAGAATCAGCAACAGCAGGATGAAGATGCCCAGCGTCCACAACCAGATTCCCGGTTGCGCCGAGAGCAGCTTCTCCACGGGACTACTGCCCCCCTCGGATGCGAGGAGAGCAAGCGTCGCCAAGGGTGTCATGACACCTCCGCTCGTCAACGAGCCGTTACTTGGTCAAGACGATGAGCAAGCAAACGACCAGGCCGATGATGGCGGTTCCCTCGAGCAAGAACATCGGCAACTGGACCGCACCCGTAATGCTCGCGGCTGCGGAGGGCTGACGTGCCACCCCTTCACCGGCAGCCGCGGCGAGTCGGCCGAGACCCAGTCCGGCGCCGATTGCCACGAGACCGGCGCCAATTCCCGCGCCCAAGTAACCCATGGCGTTTCCAGCGGCTCCGTCGGCTCCGCCGTCTTGAGCGAAAGCAGCGCCCGGCGCCAGCATCACGACGCCCAGGACCAACATCAGACCAACGAACTTCAGCAACTTGCTCATCTCTCTCATTCCTCCCGCCGGTAACCCGCGTGGGCCCGGCGCACGATCTTCTTCATCAATGGTGAACGTGGATCGCCAGCCCGATGAACACGCCAGTGAGCAGGGCGAACACATAAGCCTGAACGAAACAAACGATGACCTCGAGCAGCAGGATACCGGTTGCGATCGCCATTCCCGGGATACCGACCAACGCGGACTTGATCAAGACCGGAATGAACAACACGGCCAAGATCGCGATGTGACCGCCGCTCATGTTGGCCGCAAGTCGCATCGTCAAGGCGACCGGCTTGACGAACATCGAGATGATCTCGATCGGCAACAACAAAGGCCACCGAATCAGCCAGTGCATTCCGCTCGGCGCCAGATGCGAAAAATGCCCCACCACTCCGTGCTTCATGCTGCCGTAGACGATGATCGAAACGAAAGCGAGCGCAGCCAGCGTCAACGTGACATTCCAGTTGGCGGTCGCCGTTCCTCCGCCCAGCAGCACCTCGGGCGGATGTGCCCCAGCGAAGTAGTAGCCCAACTCGACGAGTTCGGTGAGCGGCACCAACCCCAGCAAATTGCAGGTCAGGATGAAGAAGAAGAACGTGAGCAACAGCGGCGTCACCTTGCCGGCCCACTTCTCTCCGATGTAGTGCTGCGCGATATCGCGGTGGAAGTGCTCGGCGAACGGATCGAGCATCTGAGCCCAGCGGGTTCGAGGGACCCCATCGGCATCGTAGCCACCGACCGCGCGTCGAATCCCGACGATTACGATCAGGGCTGCGAGCAACATCAACAGCACGCCCTTGGTGATACCGAACGCTATCGGATCGCTGTCGACGATGTGACGAAGGATTGCGTCGCCGACATTGAGCGTTGCGCCGTGACCTTCCGCGCCGGCTTCAGGCGAAGCGGCCGCGATCATTCCAAGCGACGCGGCAAAGAACGACATCATTCACGCATTCCCTTCCGTGGTTCTCTCTGCAATTCGGACCACGCACCCGCTGCGGCCCAACCTGCCAGAGTTCCTACGGTGATTGCCCAGGGAGTGCGCTTCCAAACGCCGATCCCCAGAGTTACCAACAGCAACACCCACAGCATCCGTCCCGCGGTGCGCAGCATCTGCGGCGTCAGCGAGCCGGGCTGCGGCGGTATCCATCGTGCCAACAACAAACAGCCACCTGCAGAGACCAACAGCGCCACCAACAACTCCAAGGCCGTTGCCTGGTTCATCGCCGATCGGGGCCGCGGCGTGTCGCCACGCGCACGATTTCATACATGCCGACCGCCGCACCGCCCAAGAGTCCCAACATCAAGAACAACGGTGAGGTAGCAAGCCTTTCATCCAACCACCTGCCGCCAAACCCGCCGCCCAGGACAGCCCCAGTCATCACCGACGCAGCCCCCATATACGGACCAGCCTGGAAAATGATCCCGCTGATTCGTGAGACGTCGCGCAGCAATGGGCCGGTTTCAGCGCCGGGGATGCTATCAGATCCGTAAGCCCCCGCAACCGGTTTGCTGACGTCCGCTTTCACCCGAGAAGTGTCGTCGGTTTCGACCGATCGTACGGCTTCGTCTGGGGTTTCGTCAGGCTCGCGAGAGCCGTGCATCGATTTGCCCGCTAGGGGTGCACGACCGCAGCCGGCGCAGTGGCCGACGGGGGCGGAAGCGTCTTCTCTGGGATGTCGACGCCGGCGCCGCTGGCACGCAGCGCGGGCGCGAGCTGTTGATTCACCAGCCGCGCAATCGGGGCTTCCATCAACCTGAAGAACGGCTTGGGATACAGGCCGATCCAAACCGCCAACGCCAGCAGCGGAATCAGAGTCCAGGCTTCACGCATGGTGAGATCGCGAAGCCCCTTGTTCTCGGCATGAGTGACCGGGCCGAACATCGTTTTTTGGTAGAGCCAGAGCAGATAGAGCGCGCCCAAGATCACAGCCGTCGATGCCAGGACCGTCCAGGTAAACGCAGGCAGGCCGCCGAAGAACTGGAATGCAGTTCCACTGGCTTGCGCCAATCCGGCCAAGATCGTGAACTCGCCGACGAAGCCGTTGAGACCCGGCAGCCCCACTGAGGAGAGCATTGCGATCATGAACATCGTGGCGAAGATCGGCACCACGCGTGCCAGTCCCCCGTAGTCGGAGAGCGAGCGGGTGTGCCGTCGTTCGTAAACGATCCCGACGATCAAGAACAAAAGCCCGGTCGAGATGCCGTGGTTGAGCATCTGCAGCACGCTCCCCTTGATGCCGGTGATGTTCAGCGCGAACAGTCCGAGCATGGTGATCGCGAGATGGCTCACCGATGAATACGCAACCAGTTTCTTCCAGTCCTTCTGCACCAACGCCACCATTGCGCCGTAGACCAGCCCAACGATGCAGAGCGACAGCAACCACCAGAGATTGTCGGCGGTTTGCTTCGGGAAGATCGGGAGCGAGATTCGGTAAAAACCATACGTTCCCATCTTCAGCAGCACACCCGCCAGAATCACCGAGCCGGCTGTAGGTGCTTCGACGTGAGCATCGGGAAGCCAGGTATGGAACGGGAACATCGGGACTTTGATCGCAAAACCCAAGAAGAATGCCAGGAAGACCCATGTTCCGAGCGCCCAGCCTGCAGAATGCACACCCAACTCGTGGAGTTTGGTGAGATCGAAGGTGGCCGCCCCCAATTGCTGCTCGCTGAACTGCCACAAGGCAATGATGCCGAGCAACATCAGCACCGAACCCAGCAGCGTGTATAGGAAGAATTTCAGCGCCGCGTACAAGCGGCGCGGGCCGCCCCAAATGCCGATGATGAAATACATCGGTACGAGCATCACTTCCCAGAAGATATAGAAGACGAACAGATCGAGAGCCGCGAATACACCCAGCATCCCGGTCTCGAGCACTAGAAACCAAACAGCGAACTCTTTGACGCGACTGGTGATGGAAGACCAGGCGCTGAGCAGCGACACAAACGACAGGAGCGTCGTGAGGATCGTCAGCAGCAACGAGACGCCGTCGAGTCCGAGCTTGTAGCTCACACCTAGACGCGGAAGCCAGGACAGCTCTTCGACGAACTGAAATCCGCCGTTGTTGGCGTCGTAATACCAAAGCGGGATAAGCGAGACCACAAACGTGATGAACGCGGCACCGGTCGCAAGCTTGAGGGCGAACGACTCGTGCTTCCTCGGAACCAATACCGCTATCAAGATCGCTGCGATCGTGGGCAAGAAGGTGATCAGACTCAGGATCGGCACACCCAACTCCTCGGGTATCGCAACTGATTCGACACCGCCGTGGGGGCGGACGATACCTCAGGATCCCGACGCTGGGGAGGCCGGCTTGCGTGGACGAACCGTCACGATCGTTTCCTCGGTTCGAGTTTGGTAACCCCATCCCTCGATCTCGGCCGCCGCGCGAGCCGCGGCTGCGGCGCTATCGAAGTGCAATTGAAGCACGGTCACTCCGGTCGCCGTGCTCGCTTGGTCCGAGATGATCTGCGTCAACCACTCGGGCTGGGCCGCAGCATCGAGCAGCGCCAGCGCGCCGCGCGGGCCGAGGCGGCACGCGCCGGGACCGACGGGGACCGAACCGGCCGACGGTCGAGCCCCGAACAATGCTTCGGGCCCGACTCCGGGTTTTTCCAGAGATGACATCAGCCCGGTCCATCTACCGGAAAGATATTGCACGGTCGCCCAGCGCAATCCGTCCTCGAAGTAGGTGGTGAGAAGCGCGCGCGCTACCGGATCGGAAACGGAATCTCTGAGCGGTGTTTGCGGCCATCCCGATCGCCCGGTGTCCACGGCCAACAGGGCAGATCCGAGCGATGCGGGCGCCACTCCACTGCCCTGCAGCGATACGAAAATCCCTGCGAGTCTTGCGACCCCTTCGAGCCTGGCCGCTCTCGAAAGCCGCAGCAGTGGATCGCGGGCGGGCGGGCCCGCATGGACGGCTCCTACGTATCGAGCCCACTCCCCCGTCAAAGACACTTCGAACGGCAACACGCCCGTAGCGTTGAGAAACTCTGCATCGGAAGCTTCTTGCGCAGGAAGCTCGCTCGGTACCAACAACACCTCGCCACCGCGTGTCGCAATCGGCCGTCCAGCAGGAAACAACGGTGCGAGCAGCGTCTTGTCGGGCGGGTGTGGATCGCGTCCGAACGCGGTGAGCACGGCAGCGCATGCCGACGGTTCTAGCGGCGAGAACACATCCGCCAACCACAATGCTGCTGCCGCTCGTCGCTCGCTGTCCGCCGACTCGCGAGCATTGATTTTCTGCGCGACGAACTCTCCTCCCAATCGAGCGGGAACGTCCTCGAGCAGATGACGGGGAGAGGCAGGTGCCGGGATTTTTTCGTCGCGTTGATCGGGCTTTGTCTCCTGAGCAGACGCCTGAAGACCGGCGACTACGATCGCAAAAATCAACGGCAGCGACAGAAGCGCTCGCCTCAACGAACCTCCAGTCCTGCGGGTAGACTCAACAGCAACCGCGCCCCAGGAACGATCCCGAGGCCGCGCGCGGTTCCTCCCGCGATTTCCAGTACATATCGTGCATTGCGATCGGGACCGTACATCGGGCACGTCTCCGCAGCTCCTTTGCACGGCGGCAGCGACTCGCCGACATGAACCACTGTTCCGAACTCATCCAACCAGATGATGTCGAGGCTGATCAAGCACTGAAACATCCAGAACGAGTGACGCTCGGCATGATCGAACACAAACAACATTCCAGTACCCGACGGTGCTTCGCGTCGTCCCATCATCCCCCGTGCTCGCGTCTGCGGATCGAGCGCGAGTTCGAGCACGATCACGTCCCCGCTCGGAGTTGTCACGGTGGAACTCGGAAGACGCGGTGTGGCGGCCCCGTCCATACTCTTGTGCGGCAAGGAAGGGGTCGCGGAACAGCCAACCGCGTTGCACAGCAGACAAAGCAGGAACCCGATCAACAGGATCGTCTGTCGAAGTGGTGCCTTAGTGAATGCCACCGTAAACGAACTTCCCGTTCTCGATGACGAAGTCGGTGTTGCTCCCGCCGCCGCCTGGAAGGCCGTCGGCACCGTAGCAAACGACCACATAGCCGCTGCCTCGTCGGCTGAATCGGACTGCGACCCCCCAGGGGTCACGCACCACCTCGCTGAGATCTCTCGGAACCAGATCTTCGACAGTCTCAGGCAGGCGTTTCTCGCGCGCACGAAATCGCTCGACGGCCATCGAGACTTGCCGAATCGCGTCCCATGCGCGGAGCAGCGGACCGCGGGCTGCTGCTGAAAGCACGTCATCGACCCATTCTAGTTCTTGGCGAGCTCGAGTCGCCGCTTTCGTCTTGGGGTATCTCTTCACGATGTCCTGCAAAGCATCACGCACCTCGGGGAGCGGATGAGTTTCTTCCATCGTGATCGCATGCCGGAACGCCCGCTGTGCACGTTGTTCGGCGCAGCCGAAAGCCAGCGTGATTGCGAGCACGACGATCGCGGCTCTCTGTGAAGGTCGGGACGGCATCGATAGTCAACTTTGTCCATGGACCTGCGCTTGTCCATCCTCCCCTTGACCACCCCGAATGCCGCGCCCACAATCCGGCCGCTCGCAACGCCGGAGCTAAGGCTGGGTGGTGGGATGGCTTCCGGCATGCGGTCACGTTGAGTGCGACATGAGTCGGCGCGCCAACACGCGCGATCGGGTGGGGCCTGCTGTGGCGAGTAGGCTGGGTTTCGATTCGGCAGGAGGACGGGTGTGACCGAACGGTCGCAGCAGAGATCGCTAGCCCAATGGGTTGGCGCGCTCGCTCATCCCGATCCCGCAATTCTGGAGTCGGCCGAAGAGGCACTCGCGGCAGCCGGAGTCGAGGCTCTCCCCCACCTGTTGCGTTGCCTCGATGGCGAGGACGAGCGGCTTCGCTTGCGAGCCCTGTCTTTGCTCTCGTTGCTGGCCGACCGCTCGGCAACGAAGCGGATCGTCGCGCTGCTGCACGACCCATCCCCTCGACTGCGGCAGCGCGCGGCGGTCGTGCTGGCCCGAACTCCTGGCGCGACGACCATAGCGGCCCTCTCACGGTTGCTCGATCGCGAGTCGGAGGTATTGGTTCGCCTCGCTGCCGTGCGATCGCTCGTGCGAATGATTCAGACCGGTCACGATGAAGCGCTCCGGCCGGTGCTGGATCGCTTGAGCAATCAGAGTGAAGACGCCAAGGTGCGGCTGGCTGCATTGACCGCCTTGACGTGGCTCTCGGTTTCGGTGGACGGACCATCGTGTCGCGATGCGCTCCTGACCAGCCTCTCCAGCGACCCTGATCACGAGGTCGCAACGCGAGCGCGCCGGATGATCGCATCACCGCCCAAGGCACGATTCCAATCCTGGGCTTTGGAGCGACTGCTTACCGACCTCGGCGCCGATCGCCTCTCCGTGTGGCGTCAAGCGGTGACACTCTTGTCGCGCGGTGGAGGAATGATCGTCGAGCCCGTCGTGCAAGCGATGTTGTCCGGCAATCGAGATGGCGAATACGTGCGTCGCTGTGCACTGGTGCTGAAGAGTATGTCCCCACGGCAACTCGCCAAACTCGGCCCCTATCTTGACGCGATCCAGCAACCGGTTCCGTTGCGAGCACTCGTCGATGTGGCCGCGATCGCCGGGAGCCGTGCGCTGCAGGCGCGACTCGCTGCGCTGATCGTTCGCTTGGCGCAGTCCCCCTCCAGCGACGCATCGAATGACGTACGACAGCGCGCACACATTGGGCTGGCACGCGCCGGCTCACGACTCGCCGCCGATGACCTGCGCCGGCTGCTCGAGGATCGTGCGATTTCACTGCAACCTGAACTGGCAACGACGGTCGGTGCGATCGTGACGCGACGCGAGCTTCCATCGTTGGCACGCGCCTACCGCCGCTCGCGCGGCGTCACGCGCCTGGCGTTGCGAGAAACAATCCTGGAGCTCGCCAAACGCGAGAAAATCCGCCGCACCGACCGAAGCTTGACCCTGCTCGAACCGATCGAGTTTCGCGCGATGTGCGAGATTCTCGGCGGGCTGACCAACGGCGCGCATCGCCACAAACCGCTGGGAGGTTCGCGAATTGACAAGCCCTCGGGAGCGCTCCTAACCTGACACGCCATTCCGGACTCACCCCGGAGAAGAAGAGTCGATGTCGCTCAGCGTGGGAATCAATGGTGCGGGTCGCATAGGCCGCGCGCTCTTGCGTCATCTGAGCACCGACTCGAAGGTCCGCGTCGTCGCCGTCAACGAACTGGCCGATGCCGCCGCCATCGCACATCTGCTGCAATACGACAGCGTTCACGGGCGGTTTCCTGCGGCGGTCGCCGCACCTCACGACGACAGTCTGCAACTCGGTGACCGCTCGATCGCCTTTCTTAGACACTCGGATCCAGCCGAGATCCCTTGGCAAGCGCACGGCGTGGATCTGGTGGTCGAGGCGACGGGGCGATTCGCCACCGGCGATGACGCTCGTCGTCACCTCCGTGTCGGCCCACGTCGAGTGTTGGTGTCGGCGGTTTGTCCCGGCGCGGACGCCACGGTGGTGCTGGGTATTCACGCTGCGCATCTCCCGGATTCGGCGCGCGTCGTTTCGGCCGCCTCGTGTACGACACATGCTGCCGCCTTGCCGCTGTCATTGCTTCAGCGTTGGTACGGGCTGGCCGCGGCCGAGGTCACCACTGTGCATTGCACGACCGGCTCACAGGTGACGATCGATGCACCACACACCGACTGGCGACGCGGACGTTCGGCACTGGTTTCGATGATCCCGACAACAACGACGGCCGTCACCGGCCTAGCCGAAGCGATCCCCTCGCTTGCGGGTCGCATCACCTGCCTCGCAATCCGGGTCCCTACCGCCGCCGTCAGTTTGGTGGAGATCGTGGCCCAGACTCTTGCGCCGCTCGATTCGATCGAGCAACTTCGAAATCGCTTTCGAGCGGCCGCCGAAGGAGAACTGCAAGGCTTGCTCGGCACCAGCGACGAGCCTCTCGTCTCGATCGATTTCAAGAGCGATCCACGCTCGTCGATCATCGATCTGCCATTGACGGTAAACGCAGGGTCACATCTGGTACGAGTCTTTGCCTGGTACGACAACGAATGGGGCTACTCGCAGCGGATCGCCGATCTGCTGCGCCTATGGGAAGGAATCGGAATATGAGTCGCCGAAAACTGAGTGACCTAGTGCCGCGCGGCAAACGAGTCTTCTGTCGCGTCGATTTCAACGTCCCGATGCAGGACGGCCAAATCACCGATGACCGACGTATTCGTGCCGCGGTGCCGACGCTGGAATTTTTGTTGTCGCAGGGCGCGCGCGTGAGCGTCGCCAGTCATTTCGGCCGGCCGAAAGGAAAGCCGGTCGCGGAGATGAGCCTGCGACCCTGTGCGGAGCGCCTCGCGCAAATCCTGGGACGGCCAGTTTCCTTCGCCACGGATTGTATCGGCCCCGCGGCAGCACAGGCCGTCGACGCGCTGCGAGACGGCGAGATCTGTGTGCTCGAAAACCTTCGCTTCCACAAGGCGGAGGAAGCGGGCGATCGCGACTTCGCGCAGGCGCTGGCAGCCAATGCCGACCTTTATGTCAACGACGCGTTTGGCGCCGCGCATCGAGCGCACGCCTCGATCTCCGAGTTGCCATCGCTGTTGGGCGGCGGCACACCCGGCCTGTTGATGGAGAAAGAACTCTCGGCACTCGGGCATCTGCTTTCCAGCCCGGCTCGACCGTATGTGGCGATCTTGGGCGGAGCGAAGGTCTCGGACAAGATCCAACTGATCGAGAAGCTACTGGAACGCGTCGATACGATTCTGATTGGCGGCGCGATGGCTTACACATTTCTTTCCGCGCGAGGAGTTGCAACCGGTGCCTCGCTCGTGGAAAGCGACAAGCTCGACCTGGCGCGCGAGTTGGAACTGAAGGCCCGAGCCAAGGGCGTCTCGGTGTTGTTGCCGGTCGATCACATCACGGCGGCTTCGCTCACGGGTCATCAGCCAATCGACCTTCGAGTCACTGCCGGGGAGGCGATCGACGCCGGTCGAATCGGACTCGACATCGGTCCACGATCCTTGGTGTTGTGGAGACAGGCGCTCAACGCCGACGTAAAAACGGTGCTGTGGAATGGGCCGGTTGGGCTATTCGAAGCACCGGGTTGCGACGCGGGCACCCGCGAGTTGGCGGCTCATTTGTCGACATCGAAGGCGTTCCGTGTTCTCGGTGGCGGCGACACAGCAGCCGCCGCAGCCCAATTCGGTTATGACAACTCCTACGACCATGTGTCGACCGGCGGCGGCGCATCGCTCGAGTTTCTGTCCGGCGATCGGCTCCCTGGTGTCGACGCGCTGGAGTCGCAGCGATGACATCGCGCACTCGACTGGTTATCGCAAATTGGAAGATGAACGGATCGCTATCCACGCTCGGAACATGGGCGGGAGGGCTGCGACGATCACACGACGAGCGCGCGTGGCCGTCAACCGTTGGCGTCTGGCTCGCACCCTCGTTCCCGCTGATTGCTCCCGCCCGCCAAGCCTTGACCGGACTCCCGCTGCGCGTCGCCGCACAAAACTGTCATGAGGCGGAGCGGGGCGCGTTCACCGGCGAGGTCTCGGTCGCCATGTTGCAGGACTGTGGTGCGCAAGGGGTGATCATCGGGCACTCAGAGCGGCGTCATGTTTTCGGCGAGAGCGATCAGCGTATCGCCAAGAAACTCGCGGCGGTTTTGGATACGACACTGATCGCGATCCTCTGCGTCGGGGAAACCGAGCCGGAGCGCGATGCCTCGCAAACCAACCGTGTGCTCGAAACACAGTTGCGCAACGGATTGGGTGATACCCCTCGCGCCGCGTTCCCGCGGGTCGTGATTGCCTATGAACCGGTGTGGGCGATCGGGACCGGCAGGGTGGCGACGCAAGATCAGGTCGCGGAAGCTCACGCCTTCGTTCGCTCTGTCGTGGCCGGCGCTTTCGGGACCGAGATCGCAGCCGAATGTCGTGTGGTGTACGGCGGCTCGGTCGACCCGAAGAACGCACCGGCGCTTGCCGAGTTGGACGATGTCGACGGTTTTCTCGTCGGCGGCGCCAGCCTCGACAGCGGTTCGTTCCGACAGATCATCGATGCTGCCGGCCGGACGGGAAGGCGTGGCTAAGTAGAACACCCTGTTTCTTACCGTTTGCCTGGCTGTCCTCAGCGGTGTACCTTCCCGCGGCTTCGGCGGAGGTCCTCTCGTGCTGTATTACCTGGTCTTGACCGTCCACTTCATCGTTGCGTTGTTTCTGATTCTCGTTGTCCTGTTGCAAAGCGGCCGAAGCGGCGATCTTGCCTCCGCATTCGGTGGCGGCGGGGGGTCACAGTCTGTGTTCGGACCCCGCGGAACCGGCAGCGTGCTTACCAAAGCCACCGAGTGGTCCGCCGTGATCTTCATGGTGACGTCGATCTCGTTGGTGTTGCTCAGCCAGACCACCAGCGGCAGTCGAATCAAGGACGAAGGCGCAGCCCCACCTCCCGCTCAGTCGGCGCCTGCTTCGACCGCACCCACCAGTCCCGCAGACGGCGCGCCTGCGCCCCCCGCAGGCTCGCAGCCGCAGGGCAACTGATCTAGAATCCGCCGGTTTTTTTCCTGACTGGCGCCGGAGTGGCGGAATTGGCAGACGCGCATGGTTGAGGGCCATGTGCCCGTAAGGGCGTGCGAGTTCGACCCTCGCCTTCGGCACCACAGGATGCTCTCGATGATGAAAAAGGCGACCTCTTGGTCGCCTTTTCTTGTCGATAGGAGGTTGCAGAGCAGCCGGACCGGGCGGTCCGTCCGGCCACCGAGGGCAGGAGTTCACCCCTGACCTCCCGCGCCGTCGGAGTTCCGATGAGGGGGTCGGATTTGCCCGCCACCCGGCGACACGGTGCAGTTGTCTTCTTTTAAGACCTCGCCGAGATACGACGGGGTGAAGTAAGACGCAACGGAAAACCGCTTTGCAGGTTGATGGGCCAGTCGCGGCGCCCCAAGATTTGAAGCACTGGTTTCAGGATCGAACAGCTACGGAGACTCAGACTCAATGACCGATAGCAGCAACCAGCCCCAGGGCATCCCCGAAGTTCGCACACTGGCCAACGCCGATTTCTATCTGCCGGAGGATGTCTCGAGGCTTCGCGAAATCGCCTACAACATGTGGTGGAGTTGGAATCCCGACGCACGAATGCTCTTCTCCAGCATCCAACCCGAGTTGTGGGCTCGTTATCGCAACCCCATCGAGGTCCTGCTCCACGTCGAGCCGCCTCAGTGGGAGAAGCTGCTCGTCAACGATGCTTTTCAAGTCTCGTACGAAGCCGTGGTTACTGCCTTCGACCGATACATGAACTATCGCGACGGCGCCTGGTTCCGCAATGAGTTCTCTGGCTTCAATGCCGGCCCGATTGCCTACTTGTCGACCGAGTACGGCATTCACGAATCGCTTGGCATCTACTCGGGTGGCTTGGGGATTTTGTCCGGCGACCATTGCAAGGCGGCCTCCGATCTGGGGCTGCCGTTCATTGCCGTCGGCCTGCTGTATCGCCGCGGCTATTTCCACCAAACCATCGATGCCGAAGGCCGACAACAACACTTCTATCCCGACTTCGATCCGAGCCGATTGCCTGTTCAGCCGATCCTCGGCCCGACGGGCAGACCGTTGGTCGTGACCGTGCCGATGCTCGATCGTCAAGTCCATGTGATGGCCTACAAAGCGCAAGTGGGACGCGTGCCTCTGGTGTTGCTCGATTCCGATCTCCCACAGAACGACCCTTCCGATCGAGCGATCACCAATATCCTGTATGTGCGTGGGCGAGAGATGCGCCTATGCCAGGAATTGGTGCTCGGGATCGGCGCGGTTCGCGCGCTGCGTGCCTTGGGGATCGCGCCGAGCGTTTGGCACCTCAACGAGGGTCACGTCGCTCTGATGGCTCTGGAGCGACTGCGCGAAGAGATCAAGAGCGGCGAGAGGTTCGAGCGGGCGCAAGAAAAGATCCGCTCCAACGTGATCTTCACCACGCATACGCCGGTCGAAGCCGGCAACGAGACGTTCGACGCCGACCTGATGCGCCTCTACCTGGGGAGTTGGGGTGTCAACCTCGATCTGCCGGTCGGTGACTTGCTCAAGCTCGGTCGCGCCAAGCAGGATGACGACGCCGCGCCCTTCAACTTGACGGCTCTGGCACTGCGCAATTCCAGTTTCGCCAACGGGGTCAGCCAGAAACACGGAGAGGTGAGTCGCGAAATGTGGAAGGACCTCTCGGTGGGTGTCGTGCCGCAAATCGGTTCGGTCACCAACGGTGTCCATACGGCGACATGGATCGGCATGGAGATGCGAGGACTGTTGGGGCGCGCCATCGGCCAGCATTGGGAGGAGCACGTCGCCGAGCCTGAACGCTGGGCTCAACTGCATGCACAACTGCCGGCGGAAGATCTTTGGAGCGCTCACCAGGCGCAGAAGCGAAGACTGGTGCGCACGCTTCGAGACGCGCTCCGACGCATGTACGCGCGGCACGGACGCTCTCCGCGTGAACTGCAGTCGGTCGAACGACTTCTCGATCCGCGCGCACTGACCATCGGGTTTGCGCGGCGCTTCGCCTTGTACAAGCGCGCCGGCCTTTTGTTTCGCGATCTAACGCGCCTCAAGTCGATCCTGGGCAACGAGGAGCGCCCAGTGCAGATCGTGTTCGCCGGAAAAGCCCATCCCGCGGATCTCGCGGGCCAGGATCTGATCGCGCAGATCTTCCGGTTGGCAGAGAGCGCGGACTTCCGAGGCAAGGTGGTCTTCATCGAGGACTACGACATGCACATCGCGCGACTTTTGTATCAGGGTGTCGACGTCTGGCTGAACAACCCGCGGCGGCCGCTGGAGGCATGCGGCACCTCGGGTCAGAAGGCGGCGCTCAACGGCGCACTCAATCTGTCGGTGCTCGACGGATGGTGGATCGAAGGTTATCGCCCCGACCTCGGTTGGGCGATCGGCCGCCTCGAAGCGCTGACCGACGAGAATCAGCAGGATACCGAGGACGCACAGTCGCTCTACGAGCTGCTCGAGCAACAGGTCCTACCGATGTTCTTCGATCGCGATGAGCAGGGATTGCCACAAGAGTGGATCCGGCGGATGCAGAACTCCATCGGCGAATTGCTCCCCAGATTCTCAGCCGCCCGGATGGTGCAGGACTACACGCGCCAGGCATACATGCCGCTGGCAGCAAAGGAAGTCAACGCCACCGTGTGAGGCCCCTACGCGGCGCTTACCGGATAGAGCGGCGCACCCGCTTGGACCGCCGACGTTGTTGGTAGTGCCTGCTACACAGTCCGAGGGCGTAGTGATGCTCGGAGCACGCCTTTACGGTGCAGCGGTCGTGAAGCGGCGGCCGTCCGGGCCGGCCCGTTCCGTGCTTGCGGCGTTTGCCTTCGAACTCGGCAACAAGTCGTTCGAGGCGCCGTTCGAGCCGCCCAACACTCGTACGGAGTGCCCGAACCTCTTCGGCCGGCCCACGCACCACGTAGCGTTGGATCGCCGCCTTGACTGCCGCGTTCACGAGTTTGATCACCGGGACATCGTGCCGTTGCTTGGCCATTGCTCTCACCCATCCGCGAGCACAATCCCCGCGGGACGAAGGATGCTAACGCTAGACGCAAGGCCCGCGCTGCAAACCAAGATCAATCACCAATCCCTGTACTGTGTCCCGTCCATCGCCTCTTCGGTGCTCTTGGAGAAGACGTCGTAGAGGTTGTCGCAGGAGGACGAGCGCTCGTCGGCGTCGTCGTCGTACCCTCGACAATCCCATTCCCGATCGCCGGTGATCGGATCGAGCGGGATATCCCGGAGAAACTGGACCTTGACCGGTTGCTGGTCCTGCGACGGTTTGACCTCGACGCCCTCGACCAGCATTTCGAGATCTTCAGGGTACATCTGCCAATCCAGGTCCCACGGCTCGATCATGCCTTGCACCGCGTAGTCGTGATAACGATCGATCGCTTCGCGCATGGTCGTGAGCGTGCGCTTTAGTTGTAGTTCTTTCATACGTCGATAACGGTGATGGACGTACGGAAGCGCAGCGCCGGTCATGATCGCCAACAAACCCAAGACCAATGCCATCTCGAGGAGTGTCAATCCTCTTTGACGGCTGAGCTTTCCCATCGTTTGGTTCCTCGGGGACCGTGCTGGCCTGGTGTCGGCGTAACTACGGGGGTTCGGAGCGGGGCGTCTACCGCCGCTTGAACAACTTCCGCCAGAAAGTGAGATGTACGTTGCACAGCTCCGGCTCCTGACCCTCCCGGCACATCTCGGTGACCTGTTCGGGGCACTTCGAACCGGCCCGCATTCCCGTCTGTGCGCATAGTTCAACGGGAACGATCCCCTCTGGCGCTTCAGGCAAAACCCCAAGGAGTCTACCCCCGGTGCTTTCCACCAGTCGTCGTACCACGGGCAATGCCGCCGATGCGCCGGTCAGTCGGGCTGGTTTGCCATCGTCGCGCCCTACCCACACAACCACCACCGCGCTCGAGCTGGCCATCACGAACCAGGCATCGCGACCGTCCTGGGTCGAGCCGGTCTTGGCGGCAACGCGCTGGCCATGCAGCGCCCCTTGCAAAGCGCGGCCGGTTCCCCGCTCCACCACACCGGTAAGCATGTCGAGCACGAGGTAACAATCGGCTGGGTCGAACACGCGATCTTCGAGTGGCTGGCTCTGGAGCGAGACGGGGACGTCATCCTCGCGGGCATCCACACTACGAATCAGGCTCGGCTCGCGCCGGATCCCGAGCGAGGCCAGTGTGGCGTAGGCCACCGCCAATTCTCGAGGTGTCACCTCACCTGTCCCGAGTGCCAATGAGTAGGTCGGGGGCAGACTGCTTTCGATTCCGGCTTGGTGCGCCGTGCGAACGATCTCTTCCGCGCCGGTCTCGAGCGCGACGCGCACCATCGGGACGTTCAGACTTTCTTCCAGTGCGCGGCGCAACGTAACCGGTCCGCGATACTGATGATCGAAGTTCTCAGGGGTCCAGTTTCCTTTCGTGGTTGGGACCGAGAGTGCCGCGTCCTCGAGCTGTGTGGCCGGATTCATTCCACGCGTTTGCATCGCCGCCAGAGCGACGAACGGCTTGAACGCGGAACCAGGCTGCCGATGCCCGTCGAGCGCGCGATGAAATCCGCCGCGAACTCCTTCCCGCCCACCGACCATCGCCAAGATCTCGCCGGTTGTCGGCACAAGCACCACGACCGCACCTTGGAGTGGCGCACGCGTCGGATCGTCTCGTTCCAACTCGACGAGTGTTCGATCCAAAGCCAAACGCGCTTGATGTTGCAACTCCGCGTCGATGGTGGTGTGCACACTCGCCGGCTGGATTCCGGGACGTGGCTCCCAGCCTCGGTCGACCAGCTCACGATGCACCGCGTCGAGCAGATCTCCACTGGCATCGCTGGTCCCGCGCGCAGGAGCCGTTTCGAGTTTTCGTTTGCGTGCCGCCTCGCCTTCGCTACTGGTAATTGCGCCGGTCTTGACCATCCGCCCCAGCACCCAGTTCCGACGTTGCAGCGCCGCCTCGGCGTGTCGCCGCGGATCGAATCGTCCCGGCGACGCGATCAACCCTGCGAGCATCGCCATTTCCGACAGATCGAGATCGACGAGATCTTTCCCGAAGTAAAACAGCGACGCCGCAGGAAAGCCGACAACACTGACCGCGCCCTGCTGACCGAGATAAACCTCGTTCAGATAGATCGTCAGCAGCCGTTCCTTGCCGACGCGACTTTCCACCAATGGTGCCAGCGCGACCTCTTCGAGTTTGCGTGACATGGTGCGCTGCGTCCCCACGACACGGTTCTTGAGTACCTGCTGCGTGATCGTGCTCGCACCCTGCAGTTTGTCGCCACCTGTCAAGTTGTCGCGTGCGGCTCGCACCATGCCTCGCCAGTCCAGGCCGTGGTGATCGAGGAATCGCGGATCCTCGGCAGACAACACTGCCGCGACGAACCGCGCTGGGAACTTTTCCAGCGGGAGCGGTTTTCGGTCTTGAAGCCGCTCGCCACGAAACGCGCCGAGACGCACCGGCTCGAGTGTCACTGTGCGTACGCTCTCTCCTCGCGGACCGGCGAGGCGCGCCACCTGCCCGTTCTCGGCCCGCACCGATATGAACGCCGCATCGACCGCACCGAGTGGTCCCGGATAGCGCCGGCGATAGACCTCCAGGACGCTCCCTCGCGCGCGAAACTCGCCAGGATCGCGCGGGACCGCGGCAACGCGGCGATATCCCAAGCTGTCCAATTCACGCTGCACGGCCGCGAGATCGAACGGCTCGCCGATCCGCAGCAACCGCGGCGCAGCGAGCACGTCGACCGGTGCGGTGGCAGGGTCGAGCGCAAGCGTCTGTGCGGCGCGATCGGCAGCACCTCGCAGCCCCAGCACGAACCACGCCGCGACGACGCCGAGTAGCAGCGAGAGCGCCAGCAATACGAGCAACCGGCGGGAACGCTTCCGCCTTTTGGTTCCTTTTCTGGCTGCAGCGGGTCGCGCCGAGTCGCCTGCCAACCGTTATCCTCCGTATCGCACTGCGGCGGCGCCGTCAGTTGTCGCCTGGGGAGACCGGACGCGTGGGCGACATCCAGGTCGACGACATTCTCAAGGCGGTGACTCGTCTCGTCCAATTCAACATCAACTGCTGGGCTCCAGACGGCCCGATCGCGGGTCTTCAGCTCGATCGCGAGCGGGGCGAAGTGACGCTGATTCTGTCGGGACCCGTGCTCGACTCACGAACCTGCGAGGCGCTCGAGGCGGCGGTCGCGGCGGTCCCCGGCGTGCTGAGTGTGCGTCTGACGCGTTAACCTGGGGCCAGCCCTCGGAGGTTTCGTGCTGAGATTTCCGCCGTTTGCATTGTTCGTCGGCCTGCTGTTCGTCGCTTGTTCAAGTCGCCCCGAGGAGCGAGCCGGATCGACACCCGATCTGGAAGCGCTGACGGCGAGCAACGCCAAGTTGGTCGACATCCCTTTCCGGTACACGCTGGCAGATCGGCCGACATGGCAGCAGTCGGTGTTTGGCGCCCTCAAAGAGGCGTCAGAAGCACTCGATGAGGCGTACTGGATGCAGCAGCACCTGGACGCGCCGAGGTGGTACCGGGAGTCCACCGCCGAACCGAAGCTGCATCGGCTGTTCTCCTACGGCGGCCCGTGGGATCGCTTGAATGGAAACAGACCGTTGCTGAGCAAGTATGGCGATCGTCGACCGGGTCGCGACTTCTACCCCCGCGATATGACCAAGCAAGAACTCGAGGATCACCTCGTCGCTCATCCCGACGATCGCGACTCGTTTCTCTCGCTGTACGCCGTCGTGCGACGCAATGGGCCGTACCTGATTTCGATCCCCTATCACGAGGCGTTCGCCGCGCCGGTGCGGCGCGCTGCCGCCGCGTTTCGGCGTGCCGCAAAAGCTTCGCAGGATCGACAGCTCGCCGCCTGGCTCGAGGGTAAGGCGCAGGCTCTGGAAGAAGACAGGTATCGCGACAACGATATCGCGTGGGTCGCGTTGGAGGATCCGCCGATCGAGGTGATCGCCGGGCCGCACGAAGTCTACGAGGATGAACTGTGGGGCGTGAAGGCGTCGTACCAAATGGTGGTCGGACTGGTCGATGCCGAGGCCACGGCGCGTTTGAAAACGTACGCTGCCCTGGCGCCGCAAATGGAATCGCTGCTCCCATGGTCGGGCGCCAGCCGCGCGCCGAAGAAGCCGATCACCGCGCGCTTGGTGGCGCTGCACGATGCATTGCGAAGCGGTGATGCGCTGCACTCGGGCTATACATTCGTAGCGACCAACCTCCCCAACGACCCCTCGATTCAGCAGGAACATGGCACCAGAAAGCTGTTCTTCATGACGGCGATGGCAGCACGGGTCGACGCGATCATTCGCCCCGTTGCCGCGCAGTTGCTCGATCCGTCACAACTCGCCGACGTCACGGCCGAAGCGTATTTGCACGGGACGGCGCTGCACGAGATTGCGCACGCGCTCGGTCCGAAGACGGTGCTTCAAGCTGGGCGCGAGATCCCGATCAACGAAGCGCTCCGCGACCGCCACGGCGCGTTGGAGGAATGCAAGGCGACGGTCGCAGGGTTCTGCACTCTGCCACTCCTGCGCGAGAGGGGCCTGATTACCGACCGGCTGCAGCGTCAGATCTTCACTACCGAGCTAGCAGGAATCTTCCGCGATGTGCGACTCGGCGAAGCACACGCCGACGCCTCGACGCTGGCTCTCAACTGGTACCTCGAGCAGCAGGCCGTGACGGTGAGCGAGGATGGCCGATGGACCGCGCATGTCGACAAGTGGCCCGAAGCAGCGCGATCACTCGCGGCCAAGATCCTCGACATCCAAGCTGCGGGTGACTACGAAGCAGCAGGTCGGTTGATCGACAAGTACGGCCATTTCGATGGTCGCATTCGGGCCGCAATCGAGCGCGTGAAAGATCTGCCGACAGAAGTCTTCCCGGTGTTCGAGGAAACACGATGACCGACCGACTCGCGTGTGCGCTGCTGATTGCGATCGTCTCTGGGAGCGTTCAAGCAGCGGCGCCCAAAGCTGTCGCACCAACCGGCACGGCTGTGCAACGCGCGGCGGAGCCGGTGTGCCAACCAGGGCGTGGCGGCTCTGTCGGGATCGATGACCTGCGTCGTGCCGTTTCCGAGGAGCGGCCGGTTTCGGCGGGAAAGGAGGCGACCATCCTGGCAAGTCTCGATCGGCAGTTGCTCTGCCCGGACCTGCCGGCGGATACGCCGTGCGTCGTGCCTGGCCCGGTGACGCTGAGCTGCACACGCGTCGCGGGTGCGATCGACCTGCGCGGCGTGGTGGTCATCGGAGATCTGCTGATCGATCGCAGTCTGATCGATGCCGGTGTGCGTTTGGAGGATGTGCAGATTACCGGCTCGTTGCGACTGTCCGGCACGAAGTTCGGCAACGGTTTTTTTGCCGAGCACCTGCTCGTCACCGGCGATCTGTTGCTGGATGACACCGAGTTGCGGGAAGGAATCGACGCCACCGACCTGCGCGTGCTCGGCAAACTCGACCTCGCCGGCGCACGCCTGGGGGGCTCTGTCTCGATCAAGGGTGCGCTGATCGGCAGCGATCTTGATTTGTCACCGGCCAAGACCACGGCGGTGGCGCTCTCCTCTGCGAGCGTGATCGGGGAGACGTCGATGCACGATGTGGAGATCTCGGGCGAGTTGAAGTTCGAGCATGTCGGATTGCGAGGCAGCTTCGACACGCTGGAGTTGGTGGTCGGCGGCGAGGCGGCATGGAACGCCGTCGCGGTGCGCGACGACGTATCACTGGCGGGCGAGTTCAAGAAAGGGGTCACACTCGACGGCTGTAGTTCGGGGCTCGACCTAGCACTCTCCGAAGGCACCGTGACGGGAGCGCTGACGTTCAACGACTGCAAGGTCGCGGGGCAGATCTACCTGGGCGAGGTCGCTGTCGGCGGCAACCTGAAGATCGCCGGTTCGACGGTTGACGAAGGGGCCGACCTCGGGACCTCCAGTGTTGCAGGTGAGTTGGCACTTCTGAACTCGAGGTTCGGCGGTCCGATCCTGCTGGGAGAGGCCAAATTGTCTGGATCTCCGCGTGTGGTCGGCTGCACGCCGACCGACCCGATCGCCGGGCCCGACGAGCAATCGGAACCCTAGCTTTCGAGGGTCAACCCTCGGGCGAGCCGGCCGTCCTATCTGATGCTGGCGGCCCGCCCGTTGCCCGGCCCGGGGGACCGGCACTACGTTCGGAATCGACCAAGGAGAGCCACGATGAAATCGATACTGCGTTGCAGTCTTGCCGTTGTTGCGCTTGGAACGTTGAGCGGCGGCGCCTTCGCCGTTGAGAACACCGACTTGATCGGAACTTGGAACCTGACGGGCGCGCTCGGTACTGCGGTCCGGAATGTTCACGGTGAACGCGTCCGCGCCACTGGCAGCATGACGTTCAACCAAGATGGCACCTGCGTGCTCGCGCTGAGCAGCGCCATCGCCCCGCTGCCGTCCGTGGGCGACGGACTTTGTGGTGGTCAGGTTTGCCTCCCTTGCACATACACCGTCACGCCGCGCCGCGCCTTCGACATCAACTGGGACGACACAGTCGTTGCCGCGCTGGCCAATGCCGCAACCACCTCGCTGCTCGGCACGCTGTCCGAAGGCGCGACCACAGATGTCGAGATCGAGCGCAGCGCCGGACTGTTCCGTCCCGAATTGGCGCGGATCCGAATCGAAACCGTGATCAAAGGCGTTACCTCGATTCCTGCGCGTCAGGCCACCCGACGATTCGCGATGCGCTTCGTGCTCGCCGGTGAGAGAGCCCCCGCCAACTGAGGGTTGTCCGACAAAACGGTATTGAATGCGAAACCCCAGCCTGCGTGCTGGGGTTTCGTGCTTTTGCAGCCGCATCGTTTCGTAGCGCGACTCAGGCAGTTCTCAACCGGCGTCGAGCCCAGATCAACGCGATCGACGATGTCATCGCCGCTGCCACCGCGAGCCCGCCGAGCAATCCGAGGAGCGCCGGAAGATGCCATCGTTCTGCCGCCCAAATCGCAGCCGCCGCGCACGGCAGCAACAAGAAGAGATGCCGCAGCAGGGCCAGGATCAGCCCAGGCCTCCCCTGCCCGAGACCCTCGAATGCCGGCCGCACCAACACCACCGGCAGTGATACGAGGGCCATCAGAGGGATCGCACGTATCGCGGTCATAGCGAGATGTTGCGCCAACGACGATTCGGTCAACGCCTGCGCGATCGGCAGCGCGAAGAAGTAGAGCACCGGCGTCAGGGCCAGCAGGTAGAGCGCGCAGGCTCCATGCGCTTGACGCAGGCCGCGTGTAATTCCCGGCATGTCGCCGGCACCAAAGCGTCGCGCGGCAAACGGCAACATCGCGACCGCCACCGCGATCGCCGGCATCAACACGAATTGGTAGATGCGGAAGTAGATGGCGTACGCGGCAACGGCTTCGGTGCCACCTGGTCTCGAGGCCAAGAGCATGTTGACCAGAGCGGTTTCTGCGCCCATCAGGCAGAACGCAAGCGCCGCCGGGACGGCCAGTTGAAGCGTCGACCGATACGGAGCCGGATCGACCCCCGGCTGACCCTCGCGAGTCTCGGCGAGGCGCCGCGCCTCGTGAGTTCGCGCCTTTCCGAGCGCGTAGATCAGCCCTCCGAATCGGCCGATCACCGTCGACAACGCGATGCCGAACACGCCCCAGTGAAACACGAAGGTGAACAGCGTGTTGAGCGCGACGTTGATCACGTTGGACCAGATTCCAGCCCACATCGTGGCCCGCGTATCGTGATGCGCCTTCACGATCGAATCGGGGATCACCGACCAAAACATGGTGAACGCGGAACCCCCGACGAGCACCGATCCGTAGATCGCGAATTGCCGGCCCGTGACGGCATCGGGCGCGAGTGCGGACCCGAAGGACCAGATCCACAACCCGGCCAAGAAGAACACCGGAACGATGCCCCACACCAGTCGCCAGCTCACACCCAGATGCTGTTGCACCTTGGCGTTCTGCTGCGCGCCGATCGCGCGCGCCAGATTCGAGGTGAGTCCGGTCGAGAGTCCAACCCAGATCGCGATCATTCCAAACTCGAATGGCAGCGACAGCCCGATCGCCGCAACCGACGCATCACCCAAAGTAGCCGCGAAGATCGTATCGACGAAGGTGAACAACGAGCGCATCCAAAACGAGACCACCAGCGGAGCCGACATCTGCAGAATGCTTAGCTCTCGCGTTGCGGTCGTGTCGGTGCGCTCGCTCATCGAATCGGATCGATCACGCGTCTGGCGATGGGGCGCAACTCACGCCCCGCCAAGATATGAAATGTACGGATTCGTCTGAGTTGCTCGCCGGCGATCGTTCCGAGCGGTAGGTGGACGATTCGTTTGCCGATACGGCGGGCCAGCTCGTGGAGTTCGGCACGGGGATTCGATCGCGCGGCAACCACCACCAACGGTTCGCGGGCGTAGTCCAGCGCCGCGACCAACAGACGCTCCGGTTTGTTGCGGGCCCATTCTGCATAGTCAGGGTCGGACCAGACCTCGCCCAGGCGACGAGGCGGCCAGGTCATCAGCAGACCGCCGTAGTCAGCGCGGCGAATTCCGGGCGCAACCACACCGTCGTCGGGAGCGGTGGAATAAAAGGCCAAATCGGACTCGTTCTCATGCTCACCATGCCAGACCTGCCGATATGGAAAATGCTCGGGCGTCTGATCGTCTTCGTCGAAGATCACCACCACGGCACCTGCCTGCGAGCGCGCGCGCGTCTCCTCGCGCACCCAAGGTCGACCATCGGTCAGCATGCGGCGCAGTGTTTCGCGTGGATCAAGACCATCCAACAGACTCGCTGTGAACGGCACGACCCGCTCCCCCGCACGCGCGGCACGACGGCGTCCACGCTCCCGCAACTCACGGCCGAGCGCTTCCACGATCAGATCCTCCGGCTCGTGCGAGCAGATCGCCGATGCGCCTGCCAATCGTTCCTCGGCGGAACGCAGGAGCTGTCTCAACTGCGGGCGACGTCCGATGCGGTCGATGCGAGGACGAAGCGTGATCAAGCGTGTGCCTCGACCCAAGTCCTGCGCGGTCAAGCGCACCGCTCCGGCCGGTTGCCCTTGCCACGGCCAGTGCCCAGCCACTCGCAACAAGTCCCGAGCGAACCGATCGTCAACCGCACCGCGGGCTGCCACGGTCAACTCGAACAGGTCGGGGCAAAGCCGTCCATCCAACAGCGCGAGGTTGCGCGCAAAGGTGTGCAACACGCGCCGTTCACCCAGACTCGGCCCGCTGCTGCCGCTCTGCCGAGTGTGACGGATAGCGTGATCGATCAATCGCGACAACAGTCTTGGGCGCGAGAGCAGATCATCTCCCTGTGCTTTCGCGCGAGTTTCCAGCGCGAGTTCTTCCTCGGAATCGGATTGGGCCGGTTCGATTTCGGCAGCGCCCGGAAAGCGCAACAGTTTCCCAACTGGGCGGGGCTCGACAGGATTCGACCAGGCGCAGGGCGGCTGCCCCGTGCGGGCGCGCTCGAACGCCGCTTGCACGAACGGCGTCTCGCCCAAGACTTCGACCAGACACTCCGGATCCAACGGAAGCGCCACGATCTCGAGCTTCGTCACGCGCGCCGCCGGCGACGCTGCGCCCTCGCGCAACGCTCTCGTGATTCCCTGCAGGTGCGAAACCCCGAACACGGCGACCACCCGATCGTGTGCGGCGCGCGCCTGAGCGATCGCGACTGCGATCGCCTGCTCGCGTGCGCCGTCGTGTGCCGCATGGGGCCGCGTCGCTGCAAGCGCCGCGCGAACGAATGGTGCGTAGCCGATCTCCGGTATGACGGCAGGGTCGGGCAACGCGTCCTGCATCCTCGGGTAATCCGAAATCCACAGATCGCCACAAATCACCGCACGCCCGCGCTCGAGTGCCCAACGCGCCGCTTCCACCGTGGCGTCACACGGATCGACGATCAGCCAGCTCAATTCGCCGGCAGCGCGTCGAAAACGTACGGCATGAATCACAGGAAGGCGCGTCACCGCCGACAGCCACGCCTGGGTTGCAGGCTTGGGTATTTCGACCACCACGGCCTGCGGGTCGAAGTGATCCAGGTGTGCGCGGACGGCGCGGGCAAACTCCAAGCGCTCGTGCAAAACCGGGAGCAATCGCACGCCGTCCAGGCCCCACGGCCAGGTCGATAGCTCCCAGATCAGTGGATCGCGATCGGACATTTCAGTTGCAGACGTCGCGCAGAGTTCACCGCCGACGATCGGCCTCCTGATCGATGTTCGAGCAAATCAGACGACGAAAACCGTCGAGCGTCGGAGTGTCGGGATTCGAGGGCCCATGCTTAAAGCGGAAGGTTGGATCACGAGGATTCGGGCAGGTAGTCGGTGGCGTCCTCGCCGAGCGTTTGCAGCATCGCGTCCGGTAGGTGTGTGAGCGCCGCGGAAGGTGGA
Organism: Acidobacteriota bacterium; assembly: GCA_046331425.1. Lineage (GTDB taxonomy): Bacteria > Acidobacteriota > Polarisedimenticolia > J045 > J045 > JANNUT01. Next base: position 116,137 of record JAXLQU010000001.1, on the reverse strand, counting down.
TCGCCTGCGATGTGGGCTCGCTTGAGGGCGTAGCGAGCCAGATTGATGCCGTCACGAACGCTGTAGACAGCATCTGCTTCGTGCGCGGTTTGCAGAAATGCCGCCACGTAGCGCAACAGCTCGGGAGGTGCGAACGGCAGATTCGCCGAGAGGATCCTCAACTCCTCCTCGGCGTCGGCGAAGTCCAGCAAGATTCGCGGCAACAATCTTGACGAGATGTATTCAGGCAGATCGAAGGTCGAAGCGTCGTCGTTCATCGTGGTGCAGAAGCGAAAATCGGCATGCGCGTGAATCTTTATCCCCGCGATGATCGACTCGACGTAGCGTCTTTGATCCAAAAGCGGCGCGAGCGAGGCCCACGCCTTCTCGCTCATCCGATTGCCTTCATCCAGCACCGCGACACCTCCACGGATCATCGCGGTCACCAACGTCGAAGCGGTGTAGCGGATCCCGCCCCCTTCGGCCAGCACGGGCGTGACGATCAAGTCTTCGGGCCGTGTGTCGGCCGTGGCCTGAAACAGGTACAGATCGCGATTCAGTCGTCTGGCCGCTGCGCACGCGAGGGTGGTCTTGCCGACGCCCGGCCGTCCGATCAGGCGCGGGTTGAGCGGCATGTCCTCGGGCGACAGTACCACCCAGGCGGCCAACACCTGCCGCACAAGATCTCCTTGGCCGACCCATTCCCCTTTGATTTCGTCTGGGGGCGCGAGGCTCAGCTCGACGCCGTCGATGACCGTCTTGCGCATTGACCCTTTCGAATCGTCTTCAGAGTTCTTCGTCTATGTCGGTACCGCTGGTCACCACCCCGAGCGACTGAACCCCTTTCACCACCTTGGCGTTGGCTGGGATTCTCAGCACGAAGGTTGCAGCAGGAACCTCTGGATTCACCTGCATCGCCGTGAACTGATACGTGATCTTGTTGCCGTCGCCGGTGACGTAATGCATCTGCTTGGGGAGTCCGACTTCCTTGTCCAACCACAACCGCACCTCGGCAATGCGCTTTTGAATCCGCTTCGAGTTGGGTACGAGGACCAGTTCATCGGTACCGGCGACGCTGCTTTTCTCGACCAGCGTGATGCTGAAGTCTTTGATCAGTTCGCTGGAGGCCTGACCGAGAGCGAACACCTTCTTAAGACGTGATACGCGCCGGGAAACATTGGCCTCCTCGACGCGGTTTTGCGCCGGGATCCAACCCGTGAGTTTCCCGTCGTTCAACACATAGGTGCGCGCCTCGGGCTCGCGGTACTCGAACCGAACCTTGCCCTGATCGAAGGTAAGCTGGCCGCGCAGCACCTCGGGTTTGGCCAGCAACGCCAGGACGCGAGTTTCCACGACGTTCGTGCGCAGCGACTGAATCCCCTGCTGCGCGTGCTCGAAGCGATCCAGCACCGCCTTGAGCTCGGGTGCGATCGTCACGACCGGACCAGCCAGCGTGGAGGCCACGCCGAGCATCAAGATGACGATCGACAGGCCGCCCTTCACGAGACGAGTCATTCCAACCCCTTTTTCCTGGTATCAGCGAATGCGTGGCGCAGTCTAACGCCGACCGCGCCGACCCGCCGCCGCTCCGAGGAGGGCCGGAGTTTTGATCGATCGGGCGCCGAGCCGGCCCGTCGACGCCGCGCATCGGCCGCTCGACTCGCGTTGATCGGATCCGGGCCCGGGTGTCGGGCGCCGCTGTGCCCACCGGAGCGAGATACCGACGCGACCGCGGGACCACTCAGAACAGCAGCAGTCCATGAGTTTGCCGGCGGCTCATGGAGTAGTCTCTTGCACTTCTTCAACGGGGCGGATCGCCCCAGGACGACGCCACGATGAGCCACTCACAGCCACTGACGGTTACCACCGAAGACCAAGAGATTCTGCTGAGCGAGGTCCGCCGCTTCGGAGAAGAGACGATTCGGCCTCGCATTCTGGATATGGATCGCGAAGGAAAACTCGACCCCCTCGTGCTCGAGACGATGTTCCAGATGGGGCTGATGGGAATCGAGATTCCGGAAGCGTACGGTGGGGCGGGAATGAGCTTCACCGATGCAATCCTGGTGATCATCGAGTTGGCCAAGGTCGACCCCTCGGTCAGCGTCGTGTGCGATGTCCAGAACACGCTGTGCAACAACGCAGTCCATCGCTGGGGGACCGAGGAACAACGGCGCACCTACCTTCCGAAACTCTGTTCTGAAACGGTGGGTGCGTATGCGCTTTCCGAAAGTGGTTCGGGCTCGGATGCTTTCGGTCTGCGCACGGCGGCTCGCCAAGACGGAAACGGCTGGCGCCTCAACGGCAGCAAGTTGTGGATCACCAACGGCTATGAGGCAGGCCTGTTCTTGGTGTTTGCTACGGTCGACCTTTCCGCTGGCTACCGCGGGATCACCTGCTTCCTCGTGCACAAGGACGATCCAGGTTTCAAAGTCGGCAAGAAGGAGGACAAACTCGGGATTCGCGCCAGCAGCACCGTCGAACTGATCCTCGACGATGTCTACTGCGGCCCCGAGCGGGTGCTCGGCGAAATCGGCAAGGGGTACAAGGTTGCGATCGAAACGCTCAACGAAGGGCGAATCGGTATTGGCGCGCAGATGGTGGGGCTCGCCAAAGGCGCGATCGATCATGCGGTGCAGTGGACCAAGGAACGCCAACAGTTCGGAAAGCCGATCGCAGACTTCCAAGGAGTGCAGTTTCAACTGGCGCGCGCCGAAGTGCTCACCGAGACCGCGCTGTTGTCGGTCCTCAACGCCGCGAAACTGAAAGAAGCGGGGTTGCCGTTCCTGCGTGAGGCAGCGATCGCCAAGTACTGGGCCGCGCACGCCGCGGAAGTTGCCTCCTCGACCGCTGTCGATCTGTTCGGCGGGTACGGATTCGTCAAGGACTACCCGGTCGAAAAACTGTTCCGCGATGCGAAGATCGGCAAGATCTACGAGGGCACCGACAACATGCAACTGGCGACGATCGCCAAGCTGATGCTCGGCAAGTAACCGGCGACCGGCGTTCACCTCTCCAACCGATCGCAAGCGTTCGGGCCATCGTGTCGATGGGGACCTGTCGATCAAACGGCTCGAGCCAACCCGCTCGCGACGGCCTTCGACCGTTCCGCGGCGGCAAACCCTTGCTGCAGGTCTTGCCACAAGTCATCGGGGTCTTCCAGACCGACAGATAACCGCAGCATCCCATCGCCAATACCGGCGGCCGCGCGCGCCCTTGGATCCATCACACGATGCGTCAGGCCGGCAGGGTGTTGGATCAACGAGTCGACCGACCCAAGGCTGACCGCCGGAGTGATCAGTCGGAGCGCACTCATCAACGCCGCGGCTGCGTCATGTCCGCCACGTAGATCGAACGCCAGGATCCCCCCTGGTCCTTGCATCTGACGGCCGATCAAACCGGCCGGATCGCCACCCGGAAGTCCCGGGTATCGCACCGCAGCGACCGCGGGGTGGTCAGCCAATCGTTGAGCCAGTCTCTGCGCTCCCGACTGCGACGCCCTTACCCGCAGCGACAAAGTCTGTAGGCCGCGATGTAGCAGGTAAGCGGCAAGCGGGTGCAACAGGGCGCCGGTCAGCACGCGCACCTGGCGCAACTCGTGCGCCCACTCCTCACCGCAAGCAATGACGCCGGCGATCACGTCACCGTGCCCGCCGATGAACTTGGTGGCGCTGTGCAGAACCAACGTCGCCCCCAGTTCCAATGGTCGCTGCAGCACCGGAGTCGCGAACGTCGAGTCGACCAGGACGGGAACTCCTTTGGCCTGCGCAACGACGGCCGCGATGTCGACCATCGCCAGCGTCGGGTTTCCCGGCGTTTCGATGATCACGAGCGACGTGTCAGGTTGCAGCGCGTCGGCGATGCGATCGGCCGTGGCCCATGAGACGCGAAGCCCCAGCAGCGTGGAGTCGAGCAGATGATCGCTGGTTCCATACAGCGGCCGCACCGCGACGATGTGTCGCCCATGCCGCGAGGCCGCCAACAAACAAGCGGTCAGCGCCGCCATCCCCGAGCTGAAGGCGACCGCAGCCTCGGCCGTTTCCAGCCTTGCCAGTGCATCCTCGAATCGGGCCACGGTTGGATTGTGCAGACGCGCATAGACCGACCCGTGGGCATGGTTGGCGCCACCTACCAGCGCATCGAGATCAGCCGTCGCCCCGGCCAGGTCGTGAAGCGGGTACGTGGACGACAGATCGATCGGGGGTGCGTGCACTCCGAGTTCAGCGAACGGCTCACGCCCGGCGTGGACGGCGATCGACTCGAAGCTGAGGTTTTGATCCGATTTCCGCATCATGTTCGACCTCGATCCCCATGGAAAGTATCCGGTTCGGACCCTAGAATCTCTTCCGAATTAATTGCGGAAATGAGGCTCGATGCGCCCCCTCGACCGAATCGATCGCGCGATCCTGCTGGCCCTGTCGAAGAATGCACGGCTGTCGAACAAGGAGTTGGCGGCCGAGGTTGGCTTGGCGCCCTCCAGCTGCCTGGAGCGGACCAAGCGGCTGATCCAGGAAGGCACGATCAAAGGGTTCCACGCCGAGATCGACCCGCGCGCCTTGGGCTACGGCATCGAAGCGATGGTGGCGATCCGACTCAAGCAGCACGCGCGCGAGCAGGTCGAGTCGTTTCGCGCCCACGCGCAGTCGCTGCCGGAGGTGCTGGCGGTCTATCACATGGCGGGAGCCAACGACTTTTTGCTGCACCTGCTCGCGCGCGATGCGATCCACCTCCGAGATTTGGCGGTCGACGCCTTCACGACACGACCGGAGGTGGCGCACATCGAGACCGCTTTGGTGTTCGAACATCGACGCGGGAGTGCGGAGTTTGGAATCTGACACTCCGCTCGCGCCGGTTGTGAGTACCGCGAAGAACGAGCGATGTCGCGTGTGCTCAGGTGGTGTGGGCGACCGCCAGCAGCAGGCGTTCGGGCGCGCCTCCCCCTTTGCGAGCGGCGAGCTCGGCGGTGACGCGGGCGCGAATTTCGAACCACTCCTCTTTGGGCACGCGCATGAAAGCTTCGACCACCTGTGGGTCGAACTGGGTACCGGAGTAGTCGAGCAGTTCTTGGCGCGCTTGCTCATACGTCAGCGCCGCACGATAGGGACGATCGCTTGTCATGGCGTCGAATGTGTCGGCCGCTGCGAAGATCCGCGAGCCAAGTGGTATGGCCTCACCCTTCAAACCGTTCGGATAGCCGGTCCCATCCCACCGTTCTTGGTGCGACAACACGATCTCCGATGGGCGCTCGAGGAATTTGATGTCCTTGAGCATGTCGTAACCGAGTTTGGGATGGAGTCGCATGCATTCCCATTCCTCGGCATCGAGTTTTCCAGGCTTGCGCAGGATCGCGTCGGGTATTCCGATCTTGCCGACGTCGTGCAGCATCGCGCCGCGAAGGATGTCGGTCAGGTCCGGCTCGGTCAATCCCATCTGGATGGCGAGTTGTCTGGTGTACTCGACCACGCGAATGCTGTGGCCTTGCGTTTCGTTGTCGCGAAAGTCCAGCGCCATCATGAGCGCCGAGAGGGTGGCATCGTACGCGATTCGCAGTTCATCGTTGAGCGTGCTGATTCGATCGCGCGCCGACACGATCTCTTTGGTTCGTTCATCGACCAAACGTTCGAGGCGATCTTGATAGGCGCGGTTCTCGAGTTTCAGTCCACGTTTCTCGAGCGCCTGTTCGGCTCGCGCCCGGACCTCAGGGAGCGTGAACGGTTTGGTGAGGTAGTCGGAAGCGCCCTTCAGCATCGCCGAGACCGCGGTTGTCGCGTCGTCGACGCCCGTCACCATCACGACGGCCACGTCGGTGTCCTGCGACTTCATCCATTCGAGTAGTTCGACACCCGACTCCCCCGGCATCTGGATATCGCAGATAACCAGATCGAATCGGCCGAACACGAACAGCTTGCGAGCCTCGGCGGCGGAGGAGGCGGTTTGGATTTCGTGGCCGGCTGTCTCCAGGCCCGCGCGCAGCACCTCCCTGACGGAGAGCAGATCGTCGACGATTAGGATCCGGGCCGGGTTGGGCATGCTTGCTCGTCTCCGAAACGGCCCGCGCGCATGGCCGTACTGCCCCGAATATAGGTACCGAGGCGAGCAATGGCACTGGCGATCCGAGCCCTGCCGGCGCCCGGCCGGCTGCGGCTGGGCGGCTACTTTTCCCACGCCGATGTGACCCGAACGTCGACCTTGAGGGGGACCGATAGCCTTGCCGCCCCCTCCATCGCCTCGCGCACGACGGCACTCGCCGCCTCCGTGTCGGACTCTGGGCACTCGATCAACAGCTCGTCATGTACTTGCAGAAGTAGGCGAGCAGGCGACTGTTCCGCTTCGAAGCGGCGGCACAGGGCAATCATGGCCCGCTTGGCGATGTCGGCCGCCGTGCCTTGCACCGTTGCATTGACCGCTTGGCGGAGCAGCGCGTCTCGCTCCGGCCGCGACGGACCCTCGACGTCCCCATCGGCGGCCATCAGCTCTTGGAACTTCCGCACCCTCCCGTAGAGAGTGCGCGTCTCCCCAGTGCGTTGCACCGCAGCGATCGAGCCATCGATGTATTCGCGCACGCGAGGGTAGCGCTTGAAGTAGCTTTCGATGAACTGCCGCGCCGCATCGCGCGACATTCCCTGCTCGCGCGCCAGCCGAAACTCCGACATTCCGTAGACGATCCCGAAGTTCACCGCCTTGGCGCGGGCGCGTGCCTGCGGTGTTACCAACTCGAGCGGGACGCCATCGACCAACGATGCGGTGTACGCGTGGATATCGACATCGCGTTCGAATGCCTCGATCAGCGCCGGGTCATCCGACAGATGGGCCAGGATGCGCAGTTCCATCTGCGAGTAGTCGGCGGCGACGAACCGCCAGCCCGGCTGCGGAACGAAACAGGCCCGGATGCTGCGACCGAGCGCGCTGCGCACCGGAATGTTCTGGAGGTTGGGATCGGACGAGGAGAGCCGTCCGGTAGCGGCGCCGAGTTGATGGAAGCTGCCGTGCACCCGTCCGTCCTCTGGGTCGACCAGCTTGGGGAGCGCATCGACGTAGGTGCTCTTGAGCTTGGTGATCTCGCGATACTCCAACACCTTGGCCGGCAGCGGGTGCGCCGAGGCCAGGGCCTCGAGCGATTCTTGCCCGGTCGAGTGTTCGCGGGTCTTTTGGGTGCGTCTTCCCGCCGGTTTCAAGCCCAGTTCCTCGAACAAGACCACGCGCAGTTGTTGTGGTGAGTTGATCGTGAACGGCCGGCCGGCCAGCGAAAAGATCTCGGACTCCAACTGCTTCAGTTCGGTCGCCATGCGTTGCGAGATGGCGCTCAACGCTGCGACATCGATCCCGATCCCCCAGTGCTCCATCTCCTCGAGAATCGGAACGATCGGCATCTCGATCGTCTCGAACAACTCCAGCAGATCTTGCTTGCGAAGCGCGTCCCTCAGAGGATCCACCAGGCGCCACGCAACGACCGCGTCTTCGACGGCGTAAGGCGCCACCTTGCTCACCGGAACGTGATCGAGCGTTACCTCGCCGTCGGCGGTAGCGGCGACTTCCGAGTAAGGGATCATCCGTTCGTTCAACCAACTCAGCGCCAGATCATCGAGTTTGTGCGAGGTACTGCGCCCCGGGTCGAGCAGTTGGGCTGCGATCAGCGTGTCGAACGCCAGGCCATTCAGTCGAATGCCGGCGCGGCGTAGCGCGGCGCGGTCGTACTTCATGTTCTGACCGCACTTGGGAACGTTCGGATCCTCGAGCAGCGGTTTGAGTCGTGCTGCCGCCTCGCTCCACGGCAACTGCGGATCAGCGGTGCGATGTCCAACCGGTAGATAGGCGCCGCGATCATCCGCAGCGGCGAGCGACACTCCCACCAGATTGGCACGTCGCGCTACCAGTCCATCGGTCTCGGTATCGATCGCGAACATCCCGCCGCTTCGAAGCGATGCCAGTTGCGCCTCGAGCGCGATCGCATCGCAAATCACCTCGATCTGCAGGGCATCGGCGGCGCGCTCGAGGTCGGTCGACGCTTGTGCCATCTCCTGCGTCAGTCCACGAAACCCAAGCCGTGTGAACAACTCGATCGCACGCGGCACGTCCGGCTCCTCGACGATCAAGGCATTCAAGTCCAGTGCGACCGGCGCATCGGTTCGAACCGTCACCAGGTCCAGCGACAAACGGGCGACTGCCTCGTTTTCTTCCAGCGCCAGCCAGATCTTTGGCTGGGTCTTGGACTCCAGCCCCTTGAACAGTTTGCTCGCCGCCTTCGCGTCGTCGGCACGCAGTGCGGCCAACGACTCGAACTTGGCAGCCAAGAGTTCTCCATCGTCGCCACCCAAGCGCCGTTCGAGCGCCGCCAACTCGGCCGCCGGCTTTGAAACCTCGGCCGCGATCGAAGGTAACTGCGTGGGGTCGACAGCGAGTTGCTCCTTCGCTCGCCAAAGGATCGCGAACAATTTCGCGCGCGCCAACAGCGATTCCAACGAGCCGTATCGCAGCACCAACGCCTTGGCTGTTTTCTCTCCGATGCCAGGAACACCTGGAACGTTGTCTACCGCATCCCCCATCAGCGCGAGCACATCGCGCACCTGCTGCGGCGGAGCGCCGAAGACCTCCAGCACGCCGGCCGGATCGAGCATCCGATCGTCCTTCGATGGATTCAGAACGGTGACCCCGGGTTCGACCAGTTGATAGAGGTCCTTGTCGGAGGTCACGATCACGATCTCCAGTCCTTGCTCGCGCCCCAACCGCGACAGTGTGGCGAGCACGTCGTCGGCCTCGAATCCTTCGGCGCACAGGACCGGCCAGCGCAATACCTCACACGCCTCCATTGCGAGCGCGAACTGCGGCACCAAGTCGTCCGGGGCCGGCGGCCGTTGGGCTTTGTAGTCGGCGTACACCTCATCGCGATGTGTCTTTCCTTCCAGGTCGAACGCCACCCCGAAGTAGTGCGGTTTTCGATCGCGCACGAGCTTTCGCAGCGTGGCGAGAAAACCGAAGACGCCGTTGGTCGGCGTCCCATCCGGCGCGCTCAAGCGCTGAATCGCAAAGTACGAACGGAACACCGTGTAGGTACCGTCGACGAGATACAACACGCGGGGCGCTGGTTCGGTCATCGTTCTCTCGGGCTGAAATCGGGGCGCCATACTCTATTCCCTCGAGGCCCGAACGCGTCGCCGCCGATCGATCGATTTCTGTTACGGACTCCCGGACGCAGACAAAAGCAACCAGGCCGCGCGTATGATTCCGCTCCGGTGAGTCTCGAGTTATCGATCGTCATCCCGAGTCATGGCGGCCAGGCACGGCTGCCGGAAACGCTCGCCGCCTTGGCCCGAGCCGATCTGCCTGGCGGTGTTGCCGAGGTCGTGATCACCGACGATGGTTCGATACCGGCGCTGGACGTTGGCTCGACAACCGTGGGCGAACTGCCGCTGACGGTGCTTCGGCAGACTCCCAATCGCGGTCGAGCGGCGGCTTGCAACCTTGCAGTACACGCAGCGCGTGGGCGGGTCGTCTTGATTCTCGACGACGACATGAGCGTCGCGACCGACGCACTCGCCGGTCACCTCGCGGCGCATCCTCGCGGCACTCCGCCGCGCGCTCTGATCGCGCGTATCGATCCAGATCCATCGATGTTCCGCGGGCGGTTCGGCCGGTTTTTGGCGGCGGAGGAGGGGCGTCGACAAGCGCGGCTCCAATCCGTGGCCGACCGCGTCCCGTTCAGCGATTGCCTCACCGGGCACTTTTCGATCCCGCGAGCCGCACTACTGCAGGCAGGCGGATACTCCGAGAGGTTCTCTCGGTACGGGTTCGAGGATATCGAACTGGCGTATCGCCTCGAGCGGTCTGGTGTGTCGCTGTGTTATCGCGACGAGCTTCGTGCGCTGCATCGCTCGGCTTTCGTGTCGTGGCGCACGCATTGCCTGCGCCATCTCGACTCGGGCGCAATGGCCTGCATTTTTGCTGCGGCCTACGACGATCCGCGAGTCCGCGATTTTCTTCGCGTCGATGGGATGTCGAGCAACGCCGAGACCAGTCACTTCCGACGTTGGATGGCGCGCACACATTCGTTCTCGAAAGCGATGCCCTCGGCGCTCGCGCCTGCGATTCTGGCAACCGCACGCGCCGCCGTGCACGTTTGCGAATGGCTCGCTCCCGATCGCTACCTGGAGGCGGCGTATCACATCGTGCGGGACATGCACTACGCGCGTGGAGTGGTAGAGGGCACGGCAACGCTCGCCTGAGCGTTGCGCTCCTACGTTCCCTCACCCTCGCCGCGTCGAGCCACGCGTCGGCGGTTCATCCGAGGCACGCGGCTCGCCGCTTCGCTAGCGGCACGCCGTCGCGGCGCGATCGACGCCGCCGATGCCGGTCTGATAGCGGCCGGCGCCACACCCGTTGTTACCACGCACGAGATAGAAAAAGCCGGTGCCGGGAGCGGGAACCACCTGGTCGATCGCGTTGGTGGCAGCAATGTCATCGCTGACGCAGCGATCGCCGGAGTGCGCACGATAAGTACCGACGTCGCTCAGATCCCCGGCGAGCAGATCGTACCGAATACCGCTGCCGGCATAGAGTGCCTCGGAATCCCAACTCAACGTGGTCTTGTTTTCGAAGCGCAGCGCCTGGATTTCGTGCGGAATGGCGCGCGTTTGAGCATCGTCACGCTTGACCGCCACCCCGACCGGTTGTGACAGACCCGATGCCACCGATGTGGCGACACCGTTGCTGAGCGTCACGGCTGACAACTCGCCGCTCCCGTTTTCCGCAACGAACGCGGTGGTCTCCGAGCAGTTCAGGTCGATGCCGAGCGGGAGGCTCAGCCCCGATGAGTCGCGTGTGATTTGGCCCGTGTACAAATCGACCAGCGCGACGGCGCCGCCTGGCCCCTCGGTCACGATCGCCTTCTGCTCTTTGGCATCCAGGTGGACGAAGCGCGGCCCATTCAACCCGGTCGCGATATCTCGCTTGGCTCCGCCCGCCAACGTGACAGCCACCAACGCACCGCGGCCCGACTCGGTCACATACGCGGTGCGCTCCAGCGCATCGATCGCCACATCGATCGGCGTCGACAGTCCGCTGGCGATCGTCGTTACGGTGCCACCGGCCAGTTGCACGCTCGACAACTCGCCACTGCCGGCCTCGACAAGGTAGGCAAGCGTTTCGGCGGCGTTCAGACGCGCCGAGCCGCGCGGTGCGCTGAGTCCTTGCGCGACGCGCGTCACCGCGCCGTTGTCTAGGTTGACCGTGGACAGCTCCCCACTTCCTTCCTCGGTGACGTACGCCAACGTTTCCGCACGATTCAGCGAAACTCCCGCAGGCTGCGACAGTCCGGTTGCAATCGGCGAGAACGCTCCGGTCGAAACGCCGACCGCCGTCAACCAACCGCGGCTGCGCTCGGCCACGATCGCGGTGAGCGGGGCGCGTTGTGTCTCGCAGGTGGAGACCGGGCTATCACAACCGTCGGCCGGCCCGAACGCTTGTACGCGGTAGTAGGTGGTGAAGTTCTCGGGCACGCCGTCGTCCGTGAACGCGGAGGTCGGTGCGTTGACGGTGGCGACGATCACCTGACCCCGATCGCAACCGAGGTCGCTGCGATAGAGCCGATAGCGCGCCGCACCGGGCACCGCCGTCCACGCGACCCGAACCGAACTCGCCGACTTGCTCGCTTGCACGATCGCGGGTCTTGGGAGCGGTCCACAACTGGCGTGCGTTTGATTGGTTGGGTCGGTTGTCGCTCCGCAGGCGATGTTGTGCCGAGCGAACGCCGCATAGATCGCCGCGCCGTGCGGCGTGCCGTTGGCGAGATCACCGTCGTCGTCGTCGACCAGTCGCAGCTTGTGATACCAACTCGTGGTGCCGCAGCCATCGGAACTCGGGAGTGCGCAGTTGTAGGCGTTGCCGCCCGATCCCTTGCGCGACAGATACCAGAGTTTCTCTGCGGTTTGCCAGCCGCTATCCAGGTCAAGGCCGGTCGCAGGAAGATCACGCGTCGCCAGATCGAAGAGCGTCTCGGCGGCAGGGTAGCTTTCGCAGTGCACCTCTTTGCCGCAGGGGCCACCGCCGCCACCGCAGTTGGTCGCCAAGAAGTTCTGCGGAGTCGCCGGTGTGTGCCGCGCGCGGGTATCCCAGTCCATCTCGCGAATTCCGCTGCAGTTCAGGCAGGTGTCACCGTAACCACCGCAATTGCCGCTCTGATAGAAACCGCGGCCGACACACGACTCGCGCGCGTTGAAGATCGCCACGATGTCGGCATAGGCTTCCGACGAGTTGTCATACCCGCCGCCATCGTTCTGGTCGAGTCCGTGACCCCACTCGTGAACGAACACTCCCTGCAATTCGCCGGTGTTGCGACAGCCGCCGCCCGAGCGGTAGAAGTTGACCGTGCCATTCCAAAACGCATTGCAGGTGTTGTTGATGTTGACGTTGTCCGTGACCTGCGATTGCAGCCAGAGGTTGTCGGGCAGCCAGCCTCGGCCTGTCTGCATCGCGCGATTGAGGTGATAGAACGACGAGCGCGCCGCGTGCGTGTTGCCGGCGCTCGATCCACTCGGCACGACACAGTCGGTGCCGGGCGATGTCTTCAGATCGACACCTGCAGCACACGATCCCGCTTCGTTGATCGCCCCGCAGGCGTCCGAAACTCGGATGTACGAACCGGCAAGCTTGGTGCGCACGATTCCCGTCTGGCACTGAGCATTGCCGAAATCATCGGAGAACTGCTCGCCGCCGTTGTCGATCGTGAAGTCGGCAAACGGCATCGGAAGCCCCGCCTGCTCGATCCCCTCTGTTCCCTGACCGTCATTGGACAGCGGGAAGACACCACCCTTGATCCGCTCGTAGCGAGTGTCGTCGTGCAGCGACAACACCGTGCCGGTCGTCGCATCGACATCGGCGATCCACAGCGCCGGCTCTTCGGGAACCATGAAGACGAAGCGCCACACGAGGTCGTGGTCGAGTCCGCGACCACGCGCGCCTCGCCACTCAGACCCGACGGCGCCCCGCGGATCGCGCGGAACCAGATGCAGCGAGGCGCTGCCGCGATACTCGATTTCGCCCGGGGTGCGAAGCTGCAAGTAGTTTTCCAAGACAACCTGCGCCCGTTCTGCCGCGATCTGCGGTTGGGTGCTGCGTCGAACCTCGCTCCACTGATTGGCACCGAATGCAACCAGCTTGCCGAGCACCAACTGAAAGTCGTAACGCGCGCCGTCGACCGGCACACCACCGATTTGCTGCCGGAAAGTCAAATGCCAGACCCGTTCACCAACCGGCCCCGAGGCCTGTTCATCGAGCGTCATCTGCGCCACGACATTGCCTAGCAGCTGAGAGTGCTCGGACGTGAAGTTGCGGGCCTGCTCCGCCAGCGATTCGAGCGAGGGTTGTGCGCCGTCGACCGGAAACCAGGCGAGGCCACGCCCGATCGCCAGCGTGGGAAGCCCCGAGCGCTGATCGATCCAGGCCTGCCACTCGCCACTGTCCTGCGCGAATCGATCCCAGGCTCGGCGTAGCCCATCGGACCCCGGTAACTCAGTGCTGGCGATCGCACGAACGGCGAGTGGAGGCGGCGGCTCGATCGCTTTGGTGTCGAACCGCAGGTGCTCGAGGCGAGGCTGCAGGGCCCAGGCAGGCGAGAGACAGAACGAGACGAAGACGAGCGCAACCGTCCCAGCGCGCTGACGCGTGATGCCAATCATGTCGAGCCCCTCCACTATCTGATGCTTCGCAGTGTGTGCCACTGCAGAACCCGCCGAAAGATATCGCGACCTGGCCCGTAGATTTCTGATTTTTTCAGAGCGAGTGTCGGGAGGCTCAGCGAACGGTTTCGGATGTGTGGAGTTTGAGGTGTCCGAGACGGCTGACCGCCGTGTTGATCCGTTTGCGGAAAGTCCTCAGGTCGCCCGCGGCCAAGCACAGCAACGATTCGTCGAGGATCGCCGCGATCTCGATCTGATCCATCGCCAAGACTTCGTCGCGCACCTCACCCACACGCCGGGTGACCAGTGCCAATTCGCCCAGGGACAGGTTGTTGAGCGTGTCGATCAAGCCGCGGGTCTGCATCGGGGCGCGTATTCTATCCAGCCTTCTCCCCTCAGCAACCAAACGATTTGAGCGCGGATCCGGCGACGTGAATTCCGCTACACTTTCGCGCATGGCGAAAGGAACCAGCAGCTCTCGGGGCAGCGCGAAGTCTGCCAAACAAGCGACGCTGTTCGATCAGGAGAGGTTGACCGATCTACCGGTCGAGACCGGCGACGTGGCGGTGCTCGAGCATGAGGTCGAAGCGCCGGCCACCGAGGCAGGCGGCTCACGCGGAAAAAAAAGCGGCGGCGGGCGTCGCGTGATCGATGCGCAATCGATGGCCTCACAACAGCGCGATATCAGCGTGTCCGAATTTTTCACCAAGAACCGGCACCTGCTGGGGTTCGATAACCCGCGCAAAGCATTGCTCACCACGGTGAAGGAGGCGGTCGACAACGCGCTCGATGCCTGCGAGGAGGCCGGGATCGTGCCGGAGATCGAGGTCACCATTCACGAGGAGTCGGACAAGCGATTCATCGTGAAGGTACGCGACAACGGCCCCGGAATCGTGAAGGAACAGATCCCGAAAATCTTCGGGAAGCTCTTGTACGGTTCGAAGTTTCATCGCTATCGCCAGTCGCGCGGTCAGCAAGGGATCGGGATCAGCGCGGCCGGAATGTACGGGTTGCTGACCACCGGGCGACCGGTGGCGATCACCTCGCGCACCGGTCCGCGCCGGCCGGCGCATCACTACGAGATCGCGATCGACACGCGCCGCAACAAACCCGAAATCATCAAGGACGAAGTGGTCGACGAACCGGGGTTCGCGCGTGGGACCGAGGTGGTGATTGCGCTGGAAGGCGAGTTCTTGCGTGGCAAGCGCAGCGTCGATGAGTTTCTGGAACTGACCGCTCTGGCCAACCCGCACGCCACCTTCACCTATCGCTCTCCGAAGGCCGAGCCGTTTTTCTGGAAGCGTGTCACCGACGAACTCCCCCCGGAAGCCAAGGAGATCAAGCCTCATCCGCACGGGGTTGAGTTGGGAACGCTGTTGAAGATTTTGCGCGACTCGACCGATCGTCGTGTGGTCGACACGTTGGTCCACAGCTTTTCGCGCGTCACACCGAAGGTAGCGTCGGAGATTTGCGACAAAGCCAAAGTCTCTGCCAAGGCCAGCGCCGCCACCATCGACACACGTGCGGTAGAACGGATCTACCGCGCAATTCCCGAGGTCAAGATTCTCGCTCCTCCCACCAACTGTTTGGTGCCGACCGGTGCCGAGTTGATCGAGCAGAACTTGCGAGCCCGAATCACTGCCGATTTCTACGCCAGTTGCAGTCGGCCGCCGGCGGTCTATCGCGGCAATCCGTTCTTGGTCGAAGCCGGGTTGGCCTACGGGGGCAAGTTGCCGGCCGAAGATCTGATGGAGGTGCTGCGCTTCGCCAACCGCGTGCCGCTGATCTACCAGTCGGGAGCCTGCGTCATCACCAAGGCGGTCATCGGCACCAACTGGAAGGCTTACGGGCTGCAGCAATCGCGCGGCGCGCCACCCTCGGGGCCGGTCGTGCTGTTCGTGCAACTGGCGTCGGTCTGGGTGCCGTTCACATCCGAAAGCAAGGAAGCGATCGCTGGGTATCCGGAGATCGTGAAGGAGATCCGACTCGCGCTGATGGATGTGGGGCGCAAGCTCGGGATGTTCCTGCGCAAGCGCCAACGCAGCGCCGACGAAGAGAAGAAGAAGAGCTACATCACGAAGTACATCCCCCAGATCGGCATCGCGTTGCAAGACATCCTGAAGCTGACCGACCCCCAACGCGACAAGACCGTCGAAGACCTCAAAGGAATCCTGGAGCGTTCCCGCACCTCCTGAAGACAACACCCAATTCGGGGACGGCTTACCTAAAGCACAGTTAGTCGCACAGCGGCGGTTGCTCCCGCGGCCCGGTCGCAGCGTGCCTGCGAGAGGAATCGACGGACTTATCTCCGACAAACTCTGCTTTAGGTAAACCGTCCCCGAATTGGGTGGGGTGGGAGGAGGGTCAGGTGACGACCATGATGCAGGCGTTGTAGACGGTCTTGAATGGGGCGGTGGCGGCGTAGGCGAGGACGCTATCGTCGAAGCTGCCGTCTTGTAGGAATACAGCGTCGATACCGCACTCGGTTGCTTCGTGAAGCACGCTCAGCGTGACGGCGGGAGGGGTCACGATGTCGACGACGTGCACAGGCTTGGGGAGTTCGCGCAGATTCGGGTAGGCCGTCAACCCAGCCACCTGTGACTCTCGCGGGTTGACCGGCAGCACGGTGAACCCCTTCCCCATCAGATTCCTCACGATGATGTTGCCGTACTTCTCGGGGCTGTTGCTGGCGCCCACCACCGCGATGCGCGTTTCGGCGGTGCGCCGCTTCAACAAGCCGAGTACCTCCTCTGGATGTGGATCGGGGTGAGTCAAGGCCGCTCCTCCGTCGAGTGCCAACGGCTCAAACGTGATCGACGGCAGGATTATTCCTCGCACCGCCGGTCATCTCCAGAGCCCAGCCTTCGTCGGAGCGACGGGCGTCCAACTCCCCGGCGCGAACCTGGTTTGTCGAGTGCCAGGCAAACCGCCCCGGTGTGCCGCGACTCCAGAACGATGACCGGGCAGGGACAAGGGGTTCCGCCCGCCTCTGTTCGCACTCGCTCTCCTGCATTTCTCCTTCTCCGACCCACCCCTTCGACGTAAAGTTCGTCGATCCGAGCGGAGGGGCTCGGTCGGCCGAGATCTGTTCGCCTTGAACACGGGGGTACCATGCTGCGTCGACGCATCGCCGTTTGTCTGTTCGCACTTCTCGTCAGCCTGATCTCGCCAGCCGTTCGCGCACAAGCGTCCGGTGCTGCTCTCACCGGGGAACTACCGCAAGTACTCGAACGCGCCGGCGACTCCGAGTTCATCCCGGTCAGCATCGTGCTCAAAGACCAGCTCACCGGGACAGCGCTGACGACGCGCGCCAAAGCGATCACCGACCGTGATGAGCGGCGAAGGGTCATCGTCTCCGCGCTGCAATCGCACGCCGCACGGACTCAAGCCAGGCTTCGCGCACAACTCGAATCGCTCGCCACACGCGGCCTCGCCCGGCGTGTCCGGCCGCTGTGGATCGGAAATGTGATCGGCGTCGATCTCACCAAGACCGAGATCCTTCGCTTGGCGCAACTCTCCGAGATCGACCACATCAACTGGAATCCCAAGCGCGATGTGTTCCTGGGCGCAAAGGAAAACTCCTGCACGGTGCCGCCGCCCGCGACCAACACCGCGGCCTTCGGCGCGCTACACCCTGAGCAGTTCGCGCCGGCCGCCTTCGGCAATGACGAGATCGAGTGCGGCGTGCAGCAAATGCAGGCGCCGCGCGTGTGGAACGAATTGGGCAACACCGGAAACGGCGCGGTGATCGCAGTCATCGACACCGGCGCCTGCTGGACACACTCCGACATCATCAATCAGGTCTGGGTCAATCCAGGTGAGGACCTCAATCACAACGGCATCGTGATGGATCCGGCCGACGTCAATGGGATCGACGATGACGGCAACGGCTTCGTGGACGATCTGATCGGCTGGGACTTCGACAACAACGACCGCGAGCCCAACGACGACAACTCGCACGGCTCACATACGGCCGGCACGGTTGCCGGCGATGGCACCGCCGGAACTCAAAGCGGCATGGCGCCCGATGCCAAGGTAATGATCGTCAAGGTCGGCGTGACGTTCGCCGATGAAGTCGATGTCTGGAACGGCATGCAGTATGCCGCCGCCAACGGTGCACACTCGATTTCGATGAGCCTCGGATGGCCGCACAACCAAAATCCCGATCGCGCCACATGGCGCACCAACTGCGGCAACGTGATCGACGCGGGCACCGCCATGGTGATCGCAGCCGGTAACGAGGGGTCGGGCGCCGAACCCGACAACGTGCGCACACCGGGCGACGTCCCGCGCGTGATCACCGTTGGCGCGGTCGACTGCAATGACAACATTGCTGGGTTCTCCAGTCGCGGTCCGGTTACCTGGCAGAGCGTCCCGCCGTTCAACGATCACCCGTTCCCTCCCGGCTTGATCAAACCCGACGTCAGCGGCCCGGGTGTCGACACCAAGAGTCACAACGTGTGTAGCGGATACGCCTTCAACTCGGGGACCTCGATGGCGACCCCGCATGTCGCCGGCGCGGTCGCGCTGATGGTTTCTGCCAATCCCGGCGCCACACCAGACGACATCAAACAGGTCTTGGAAGAAACCGCCATCGATCTCGGACCGCCCGGCAAGGACAACGAATACGGTACCGGGCGCGTCGACGCTTACGAAGCGGTGCTCAATAGCGCGTCGCCGAACGGTCGGGTCAACCTCAAGGAGACGATCAGTTCGTGCAGCGCCACGCTCAATCTGTCGGTCACCGACAGCGACCTGCGCGGCACCCTTACGCTGACCGTGAAAGTCTCCTCCAACACCGAACCAGGCGGCGAGAACATCGTCTTGAGCGAATCGGGTTCCAACTCGGGCAGCTTCAAGGGAACCTTCACCGTCGCAGCCGGATCGGCGAATGCCGACGGGGTCGTGCAGGTCTCGTCCGGTGATCTGGTCACCGCCACGTACGTCGACGCCAACGATGGCCAGGGCGGACTCAACGTCACCAAGACCGACACGCTCCCTGTCGATTGCACGCCGCCGGTGATCGGCAATGTGCGCACCACCGACGCGACGCTGACGTCCGCGATCGTGCGTTGGAGCACCAACGAAACATCCGACAGCCAGGTCAACTACGACCCGACGGTCCCGCCGGCATCGCAGATCAACAACAGCACGCTGGTCACCGACCACGCGGTCTCGCTGACCGGCCTCACCTCCTGCACCGTCTACTACTACAGCGTGCACAGCGCCGACCAACCCAGAAACGGCATCACCGACAACAACTCCGGGCTGTACTACCACTTCGAAACGCAAGGCGATTTCGGCCAAGGCCCGCAGAGCTGTCACGGCGGCAAGGTCTCGATCGATAACAACTTCTACGCCTGCAACTCGACGTTGAGCTTCACGGTCTCGGACCTCGATCTCAATCGCAACTCCGGCGCGATCGACACCGCGGTGTTGCGCGTGACCTCCAGCAGCGAGACCACACCCGAGTTCGTGACCGTTACCGAGACGGCGGCCAACTCCAGCCGCTTCGCCGGATCGTTACCGACAACCTCCAGCGCGGCCGCGCCCGATGGAAAAATCTCGGTCAAACACGGCGACACCATCACCGTTACCTACCTCGACAGCGACGATGGCACCGGCGCCCCTGGCCTCTCGTTCGATATCGCCACCGCTGACTGCGGCGGCCCGATCATCTCGAGCCTGCGCGTCGATAGCAGCGTCCTCACCGACCAGCGCGCCACGATCCGTTGGACCACCAGCGAGCCCTCCGACTCCGTTCTGGAGTGGGGGACGACACCGGCGCTCGGCAACACACTCACCGTCGCCGGGCTGGTCACCGACCACAGCGTGCTGCTCAACCGATTCGACACCTGCAACACGTTGTACTTCCGCGTCAAGAGCACCGACGCCTACGGCAACTTGGCGGTCGGCGACAATCACGGCAGCGCCTTGAGCTTCCGGGCCAACCAAATCCCAGGCCTTTATTACCGTGAGAATTTCGAAACCGGCGCGACCACGTGGACACGTCAAGGCGAGTGGCAGGTCGACGCCCCGCAAGCCAAGGGGAATATCGACCCGGCGTTCGCCTACAACAACAACAAGGTACTGGGACACGATCTCACCGGGCTCGGCGCCAACCCTGGCAACTACGAGCCGAATCTGAGCAATCAAGCAACTCGCACACCGACGTTCAATGCGAGCACCTGGCAACACACCAAGCTGTTGTTCTATCGCAAGCTGAGCGTCGAGTTGAACGACGATGCCTCGCTGTGGATCTTCACGCCGCAAGGTTTGCCCGTCTATCGCAGCCTGACGACGACCGTCGCTGACCCTGACTGGACACTCCAGACCTTCGATTTGACGTCGGCTGCCGACGGCAAGCCCGCTGTGTATTTCGAGTTCCGACAGAAGAGCAACGGCAGCGATCAGCGCGGCGGCTGGACCGTCGATGACTTCATCCTCAAAGACGGCAGCAAACCCGACTACGGTCCGTGCGGCGGTTGCGGAAGCCCTCCATCCTTCGCCGGTGCCGGCAGCGCGATCGACAACAACGCTTGTGCTGCGACGGGGGTCACCGTCAATTGGAGCGCGGCTGTCAGTTGGGGTACCGGCAGCAACGGTACCTATTCCGTCTATCGCAGCTCGACGCCGGGATTCGTGCCGAGCGCATCGAATCGGATCGGCGCCGGGGTCGCCGGCACATCGTTCAACGACGCAGCCGCACCGAGCGGCACCCTGTACTACATCGTGCGTGCCGAGAACGACGAGACGTGTGGAGCGGGGCCCAACAACGGCGGGGCGATCGAAACCAACACCGTTCAGGTCTCTACCGACGAAACCGCAACCCGTCCCGTCCCTGGTGAGGCGACGGCGCTGAACGTTTCACTCGTCGGCAAGGCGCACGTGCGACTGGCGTGGAACGCGGCGACCAACGCGACCCGCTACAACGTGTACCGATCACCCAACGGCGCGCCCGGGAGTTTCACACTGCTCGGTAGCGCCGCCGGCACCAGCTACGAAGACCTCAACCAGGGGTCGAACGCCAACGCATTCTTCTATCTGGTCAAGGGTGCGAACCTTTGTAACCAGGAGGGACCGTGATCTCACTGAGAACCTGCTCGAGCTTGGGCCTCGTCCTCGTCTGTGCAAGCGCCGCATGGGCGCTCACCGATCGCCGCGACCCATCACGTTTCGATGCCAAGACGATCGACGATCCGGGCGCCGTGATCGGGATCAAGGCGATCGACACACGCACGTTGCCGCAAGGCGATCCATTGCGCGCCGGCTGGCAGAGCTTCTCGGCGCAAAACGGCGGTTGGGACGCGTTTCTGGACGAACGCACCGGCCTGCCCACCTTGGCAAGCGGTCACGGAATCGAGTGGTTCGCCGGCCCCGGCAACAACCTACCCGCCGGCAACGCGCCGACGATCGATCAACTGGAAGCACTCGCACGCGAGTTTCTCGAGCAGCACGCGCTGCTTTTGGGCAACTGGAAACCGGAATTGGCGCTCGACCGCGCTGCCACCGTGCAACTCAACGATCGCAGTTGGCAGGTGACGTTGCGACAGGCGGTGGGCGGCGTTCCGGTCTTCGGAGCGCGCTACGACTTCCACATCGTGCAAGGCAACTTGGTGGCGTTCGGTGCCTACGCGATCGGCCCTGTCGCCGTTTCGCCAATCCCCGCGTTGTCGCGCGACGAGGCTCGATCGCGGCTCGACGCCTATCTCGGTGTCGGTCCCGGCGAACGCCTCGAGCAGCAGTTCGAACCGCTCCTGCAACTCAAACCGCTCGATCCGCGCGGTGACGGCCGAGCGGCGTGGGATGGCGCACGCGGCCAAGGCCTGGTGCATCGCTTGGTCTGGAAGTTCTCTGTCAACGTCGCTGGTGAAGCTCCGAAGTGGGTGGCCGAAGTCGACGCGCATGATGGGTCGATCGTCAGCTTCTACGACGACACGCGGTACGAGCAATTGCGCGGCGGCGTGTATCCGCTGTCGAACGACGGGGCCGGGCCCTCCGGTCAGGAGCAACCGAACTTCCCGATGCCGTTCGCCGAGTACACGGAGGACGGCGGCGCGGTGCAGTACGCGGGAGATGAAGGGCTGTACAGTTGCAGCTCGCTCGGTTCATCGATCCGCACGACGCTCGACGGAAAGTACATCCGCATCAGCGACAACTGCGGCCCGGTCAATCAAACCACACTGTGCGACGACTATTTGAACTTGGGCTCGGGTCCAGGAACCGACTGCGCTGTTCCTCCGGCTCATCACCTGGAAATACCCACTCATCCCGCTCGGCCTTCTATCACCTCAACTTGGTGATGGCCAAAGGGCGTGCATGGCTGCCCAACAATGCCTGGTTGAAATCGCAAGTTACATCGAACGTGAACATCAGCAGCACCTGCAATGCCTTTTGGAATGGCTCCGTCAACTTCTATCGATCGGGTGGAGGCTGCGGAAATACCGGTGAGCTGCAAGGTGTGTTCGTTCACGAGTGGGGTCATGGTCTGGATCAAAACGACGGCGGCGGCTACGACAACACCTCCGAGTCTTATGCCGATGTGGTTGCGATCTTCGAGGCTCGATTGTCCTGTGTGGGACGCGGGTTCTACTTGTCGCAAACCTGCAGCGGTTACGGCGACACCTGCCTCACATGCACCGGCATCCGCGACATGGACTGGAACGCCCGCACGCAGCACACACCCGCAACCCCGCAGAACTTCTTGACCAACAACTGCGGCGGCGGCGGCGGGCCGTGCGGTAAGGAAGTGCACTGCGAGAGCTACCCCAGCTCCGAAGCGATGTTCGACCTGGCGACTCGCGATCTGACCGCGATCGGCCTGGACGCCGACAGTGCCTGGCAAACCGCCGAGCGATTGTTCTATCAGTCGCGCAACGGTTCGGGCGGCAACGCGTACAACTGCTCGCTACCCAGCTCCGACGGCTGCGGCACCAACAGTTGGTATCACAAGCTGCGCGTCGCCGATGACGACGACGGCAACCTCAACAACGGAACCCCGCACGCAAAGGCGATCTTCGATGCGTTCGCGCGCCACAATCTGGCCTGCGGTACCGCCGCCGACACCACCAACAAGAACAGCGCGGGGTGCCCGAGTCTCGCCAAGCCGGTGATCACGCAAGCCAAGGGGCTGTCGAACTCGGTCGAATTGACCTGGGGTGCGGTCTCGGGCGCCGGCAAGTATCGAATCCTGCGCAACGATCTGGGCTGCACCTACGCTCAAGTTATCGTGGGCGAGGTCAACGCTCCGACCACGACATTCACCGACGATCTGTTGGCCAACGAGCAGCCGGTCTACTACCGGGTGCAGGCGTTGGGGAGCAACAGCGCGTGTGAGAGTCCGGTCTCTGCCTGCACGCAAGCCGCGGGACAGCCGCTGGCCGGATCTGTGAAGTTCGATCAAAGCACCTACAGTTGCTCGCGTGTGGTCGGCCTGCGCGTCAAGGACGCCAACGCCGCACCCGGCAGCATCACGGTCAAGGTCTGGTCCGATAGCGAGCCGGCGTTCGAGACGGTCACCCTGACGCAGTCGGCGCCCGGCGCATCGACCTACACCGGCACGATTCTCTCGACCCCTGGGCCGGCGGTGCATGGTGACGGTCAACTCTCGATCAAGAACGCCGACGTGATGAATGTCGAGTACATCGACGTCAACGACGGTTCTGGCGGCGTGAATGTCGTGCGCCAAGCAACCGCGGCAGCAGACTGCGTGCTTCCGCAGATCTCCTCCGTGGCCGACACCAACGTCAGCGATTCGGCTGCGACCATCACGTGGCAGACCAACGAGATCGCCGACACCGTGCTGTTGTGGGGTCAGCTCAAGCCTCCCACGACCATCGCCACGGGCGATCCGCGCACGACGGCTCACTCGATCAACCTGTCGGGTCTGCAGGGATGCACGGTCTATTGGTACGAGGCACGCTCGACCGACCCGGCGGGCAATCTCGCGATCGCCAACAACGGCGCGCAGTACTACCACTTCGAAACACTCGGCAACTTCGGTGATGGACTTCAGCCGTGTCACGGTGGCCGCGTCACCATCAATCAATCGGTGGTCTCGTGCACCGACACCGCCACGTTCCGCGTGATCGATCTCGATCTGAACCTCAACCCGCAGGCGATCGACACCGCGGTGTTGCGCGTGACGAGCAGCACCGAGACTCAGCCCGAACTGGTGGTGGTCACCGAGACGGGCGTCAATACCAGCCGCTTCGAGGGTTCGATTCAAACCCTCGCAGGGGCGCCGGTGCACGATGGGAAACTGCAGACCAGTCACGGCGACACGCTGACCGTGACGTACGCCGACAGTGACGACGGTACGGGAACTCCGGCCACCTCCTACGACACCTCGGTGCTCGATTGTGTCGGGCCCGGGGTCTCGGCCTTGGGGGTCAACACCATTACCAATGCGCGCGGCACGATCTCGTTCAACACCAGCGAGCCGGGCACGACGGTGGTCGATTGGGGTACGACACCGGCGCTTGGTCAAACATCCAGCGACCTCACGCTGACCACCAGCCACGCCACGGTGCTCAACCAGTTCAATCAATGTCAGCGCGTGTACTTCCGTGTTCGAACGGCCGACACCTTCGGCAATCAGACGATCATCGACAACGCTGGCCAACCGTTCAGCTTCGATACCGGGCTTGTGCCGGGCGTCTACTACCAGCAGAACTTCGAGAATGGACTCTCAGGTTGGACCTTGCAGGGGGAGTGGCAAATCGATACGCCTCAAGGAATCGGTGGCGGCGACCCGAGCCGGGCCTACAACAACAGCAAGGCGTTGGGGCACGACCTCACCGGCCTTGGTGCCAACCCCGGAAACTACGAACCGAACGTCAGCAGCCAGATAGCCCGCACACCAACCTTCAATGCGACGGCATGGCGAAGCACGAAGCTGATCTTCTATCGCGGTCTGTCGGTCGAACCCAACGACGACGCGCAGCTTTGGGTATTCACACCTCAGGGCGTGCCTGTCTATCGCAGCGAGGGCTCGTTCGTCAGCGACAACGGCTATCTGACGCAGAGTTTCGATCTGACCGGTGTCGTGGATGGCAAGGCAGCGGTCTACTTCGAGTTCCGTCAACGTAGTAACGCCACCGACCAGCGCGGAGGTTGGACCGTGGACGACTTCATCCTCAAGGATGGTCGCTTGGCGGACTACGCCGCCTGCGGTTCCTGCGGCGCCGCACCGGCGTTCGCTGGTGCCACCCGCGCGTTCGACACCGCGCCTTGCGGTGCAGGTGGGGTCCAAGTCGACTGGTCGGCAGCCGTCTCTTGGGGCAGTGGCGCGAGCGGGACCTACGCGATCTATCGCTCCACGTCTCCCAGCTTCACGCCGTCACCAGCAACCTTGATCGCCGACGGCGTGAGCGGCACGACTTATCTCGATACGACCGCGCCGGCGACCGGCACGCTCTACTACATCGTGCGTGCCGAAAACAATGAGGCCTGTTCCTCTGGCCCCAACAACAACGGCGTGACCGATACCAATACTGTTCGCGTCTCGGCGATCACCTCGACCAGTCAAGCGGCGGCCGGGACAGTCAACACGCTCTCGATTTCGCTGGTCAATCGCGCGCATCTGCGATTGAGCTGGCAGTCCACCGCCAACTCGACCAGCTATCGCGTGCTGCGATCGACCACACCGCAACCGGGCGGCTTCGCACCGCTCATCGACACCGCGGCCACACTCTACGAAGACCTCGATGAAGGGGCGTCGGCTCAGAACTATTTCTACTTGGTGCGCGGGTTGAACGCCTGCGGACAGGAAAGCCCCTAGTCGCGATCGTCCAGACATAACGGTCGATGTCAAACGCCGGCGAGAGATCGCCGGCGTTTTTTTCTGTCGCCGAAGACTGGCCCTACAATCCGCGCATGTGGTGGGCGTTCATCGGATTGCTGGCGGCGGCTCCGCCCGCTGTTGCGGCACCTCAACCGTCGCTTCTGTTGGTGACGCTCGACACGACCCGCGTCGACCGCTTGGGGTGCTACGGAGCGAACCCATCACGCACCCCGCAGATCGATGCGCTCGCCAAGCGGGGCGTGCGGTTTGCTCAGGCCCAGTCTCCGGTTCCGCTTACGCTGCCGGCCCATGCCTCGCTGTTCACCGCACGTACACCGCGTGAACATGGCGTGCTGGACAACGCACTCGATCGACTCGCGCCGGCCGAACAGACGTTGGCTGAAAGCTTGAAGCGCGCCGGATACGTGACGCTGGCCGCGGTTGGCGCGGCAGTACTCGATCGCGATACCGGAATCGCGCAAGGTTTCGACCGCTTCGATGATCGCGTGCGGGTCGGCTCGCGCGAATGGTTCGACTGGCGCGAGCGCTCGGCAGTTCAGGTCAACGCCGCTGCGCTATCGCTGCTGGAAGGGGTCGACTCGCCGTTTTTCCTTTGGGTGCACTACTACGATCCGCATCATCCCTACGTGCCGCCCGAACCGTTCCGATCGCGCTGGAGCGGTGCACCCTACGATGGCGAAATCGCCGCCATGGACGACGCATTGGGCTCGCTGTTGGCGGCGCTGAAACAGCGCGGGCTCGATCGCTCGTTGATCGTGGCGGTCGCCGGCGATCATGGTGAATCGCTGGGCGATCATGGCGAGCAGCAGCACGGGCTGTTTCTCTATCAGTCGACACAACACGTTCCGCTGATCGTGGCCGGGCCGGGCGTACCGGCAGCACGTGTCGTCAGCCCGCGGGTCGGACTGATCGATCTCGCTCCTACCCTGCTGGATCTGATGAAGCAGGCACCGCTGCCTGCAGCCAGTGGACGCTCGTTACTAGGGTTGATGCGCGGCTCCGTAACCCGTTGGACATCGAGTTATGAAATGGAAACCATCTATCCATTGCACGGCTTTGGCTGGGCGCCATCCACAGCCTTGGTGCGTGGCGACGACAAGTGGATCGCCGCGCCGATCCCCGAGCGTTACGACTTGCGGCGCGACCCGGGCGAAACCACCAATCGCAGCAGCGGCAACGATGCGGCACGCGCCGCTGTTCCAGATGCGTATGCGCGTTGGGACGCCTTGGTAGCGAGCGCCCCCACGACCCCCACGAGCGATGCGGATCGCCAGCGTCTGGAAGAACTCGCCGCGTTGGGTTACGCCTCAGGCGGCACTCGACCCAAGGACCTGGCGGCGCTGCCCGACACAAAGACACAGATCGCGACGTTGAACCAGATCGATCGAGCTCGTGAGGACTTGGCCGCGGGTCGAGCCGAAGCCGCGATCACGCGGCTCGAGCCGTTGCTGGCGCGCGACCCGCACAATCCGTTCGCGCTCCTGACCTTGGGCCGCGCCCTGTTGGGTGCCGGTCGAGCGAACGATGCGGCGGCGCGATTCGCCGCCGCGGCCGAGCAAACACCGAATGATGCTCAAGCCTGGTTCCTGCTGGGCGGCGCAGAACGGGCGCGCGGCAAAGAACGATTCGACGCTGCCGAACGCGCGTTGGCGCGCGCGATCGAGCTCGCGCCGCGACATGCCGACGCCGTTTTGGTCTTGGCGTTGGTCCGGTTGCAAAAGGGGGACGGTATCGGCGCACGGCGCGTCTTGGACGACGCCGATAGGCGTGGGGTCGAGGACGCCGAACTGTTGGCGCTGAACGCGACACTCGCCCGTCGAATGAACGATCCGTCTCGCGCGCTGCCACTCCTCGATCGAGCGCTGGGATTGGATCCCGGTCATGCTCCGGCCCGCCTCGCACGGGCCGAACTTCGCGCCGAAGCGGGAGATCGCGCGGGAGCAATCGCGGACTATCAGGAACTGTTGCGGCATGGCCCGTCCCCCACCGACGCCGCGCGGATTCGAGATCGGATCGAAAAACTTCAATAGCGAGGTATCAAACTTGCAGTCCCCCTCTCCTGCGGGAGCCCACTGATCACAGGCCCAACCTGGAGGAGAACTCTCTATGAACCGTATCTGCACGCGAGTGACCGCATTGACCCTGATGGCTCTGGCCGCAGCGGTACCGGCCGCAATCGCCAAGAACAGCAACGAGCAACGCGTTGTCATTCGACTCGTCAATTCTGGAATCGATCCCGACGCTTCCGGCAAGGCGGTCTATCGCCAGAAGGGGTCGCAGGAACTATTCAAGGTGCAGGTCGAGCAGCTCGCGCCGGGCCCAGCCGATCTGCAGGTGGCCGGCGTCTCGGTCGGAACCATCACGGTCAATGGACTCGGTCGCGGCGAGATCAAGTTCCGCAACCCACAGGGCGATGATGTGGGCGTGTTGCCGCTGACCTTCGATCCCCGCGGTCAGCGGATCGACGTCCTGCGAAACGGTCAAGCGCTGTTGAGTGTGGCGGTGCCGACTCAGCCCGGACCGGGTGGTGTCGGCTCTGGAACAGATGCCGATCGACGGACCCCGTTGGTCTCCACCGGCGTCATCCCGGGTGCCGATGGGAAGGTCCGGCTGCGCAGCGGGTCCGGCAAGAACCGCTTCAACGTAGAAATCGAAGACGTGCCGGCGGGCAGCTACACGTTGCGTGTCGACGGTGTCGTGGTCGCCACCATCGACGCTCAGCCGGTGCCTGGCACCACACACATCGAAGGCGAGGTCGAGTTCGCGCAGCCGAGCGAGCCGGGCAAGCTGCCGTTGACGTTCGACCCTCGCGGCAAGCTGATCGAGGTGTTGCAGGGCGACACCGTGGTGCTGCAGCAGTTGTTCCCCAACTGATCGATCGAGAACCGATGGCGCCTAAGGCGCGCCCTCGGGAAGTCGGCGCGAGCGGCGGATCGGGCCGCTCGCGCTTTTTCTTTCGCGGCCGCGCCAGGTAGCTTCGAGCGCGCCACGTAAGCGGGCGGCAACTCGCGCGGGAGCCGCCGCGTGTCGTCGTGCACCCCACGACAACAGGAAGCGTTTGCGTGCGTCGATGCGGCGCTGGATCGTGCGTAGCAGCGGGCCGGTACTATGCCGCTCACTGCGCTCCTGGACCGTCCGCTGCAACAGAATCAGGTCAGTAAGCGCCCCAAATCGTTGTGTCATGGCGGCGAGCTCGCGCCGTTCGCCGAGTGGCCCGCACTCACCCCAGTCATCGATCACATCGTGGATCGCTCGCCAATCCTTGAGGCGTTTGCGCCAATCGTGGAACGCCTCGTCCTCGCCACTCTCGAACGCGCGACGAAAGGCGCGACGCACCCGACGGTTGGCGCGCTCCAACGCCCCTTCGAGCCGATCCATGTCGAGATTCGGGTCGAGTGACGATTGAAACGAGGGGAGAGCTGCTGCCACTGCCTGTGCCGCCGCCGTGAGCACCAGCGCGGCTCGTTCGCGTGTCGGCAACTCGGAACTGAGCGCCTCGCGCACCGAACGGCCGAGTGGATCGAGTGCCGCCGCGTGGTGAAGCTCGTCCAGCAGCTCGAGCCTTACAGCCGAATCGCGGAGTGCCCCGGTGCTCCGAAACGCCTCGCGCAAGATCGCTGCAACCTCGGCGTGACCCGCTGGCTCGCAGAGATCGCGTGCAAAGCTGACCAGCCCGCGAGCGCGCCGCACTGCTTTGCGAAACTCGTGAACCGCAGCGACATCGTCCCGGTGCAGTTGATCGGCGTGCTTGGACGCGCGCTGAATCAGGGTGGCGACGGCGTTCGACAGCGCCGCGGCAGGGTCGGGTTGGATTCTGGCGCCGCTCCTCATCGCTTGCCTCGTGCTGCCGGTATCATGTCACCGCCGAAGAGCACTGAGGGGCGCGATGATTTTGTACTTGATGCGACACGGGATCGCTGCCGACCTCGGTGCCGGCACCGACTCGGAACGGCCGCTCACCCAGCGCGGGGAACAGCGTGTCCGCCTCGCGTCACAAGGGTTGAAGCACCTCGGCGTGAAGCTCGATGCGATCTGGTCGAGCCCGTTGTTGCGTGCAAGGCAAACCGCCGCGATCGCGGCCGAGGTCCTGTCGGCCGGTGATCTCGACGTCGTGGTGACGACAGCACTCGAGCCCGACCAGCGTCCACAGATGCTGTTCTCCGAGTTGCAGCGCGCCGGCGCGCGGCGCGTGCTGTGTGTCGGACACCTTCCACATCTCGATCTGGTCCTGGGCGAAGCGCTCACCGGGACACGAACATCGATTGGTTCTTTCAAGAAGGCCGGCGCCGCGGCGGTCGATTTCCCGACCTCCTCGAGCTCCGTCGGTCGACTGCTGTGGTTCTTGCCGCCGCGCGTCTTGCGATCGATCGGACAGGCCGCCGATAACGATGATGACGATTAGACGTCGAGGGGAAGCCCCCCGTTGAACGGAGACTGAATGTTGCGCGCGAAGATCGCTGTCGTCGGATCGGTGATTTGCTGGCTCGGGTGCCTGGTGTTCGCGGCGGCGCCTGGGCCTGCGTTTCAGGCCTCGCTGCCCGCCTCACCGTTGAGTGGTTTGAACTACGACGCACCGTTCGTTCTGCTCGCGAATGGCAGCGAGCCTCACTACGACGCATCGATCGCAACCCCCGAATCGATCTTGGGATTTGCGGTCGGAACGCGCGCCGCAGCACACGCCGAGATCGAGCGCTGCCTCAAAGCATGGGACGGCAAGGGTGCTGGTGGAGTTCGTGCGCGCCTGTTCCAGCACGGCAAGACCTGGGAAGGGCGCACGCTCTACCACATCGCA
Source organism: Acidobacteriota bacterium (assembly GCA_046331425.1). Classification (GTDB taxonomy): domain Bacteria; phylum Acidobacteriota; class Polarisedimenticolia; order J045; family J045; genus JANNUT01. The sequence goes on along the minus strand of JAXLQU010000001.1, from coordinate 85,893 downwards.
ATCGGATCCACAGCCAACCTGGCGCGCCTCGACGCGATCATGCTGGGACTCGAAGTCTTGGGCGATCCGCGCAGTGCGCCGGCAGCCCAAACAGATGAACTCACCCAATCGTTGCCGGCGGTAGCGTGGTTGGGGTTCTCGATTCACGGGGACGAAACCTCCGGCGCCGACGCCGCGATCCAGTTGGCGTATCACCTGATTGCATCGACCGATCCCGAAACGACGGACCTGCTCGAGAAGACGCTGATCGTGATCGATCCGATGATGAACCCCGATGGACGCGATCGATTCCTGAAGATGATCGCAGAGCACCGCGCCGCCCAGCCGAATGTCGACGACCAATCGTTGTTGCACACCGGATACTGGCCCGCGGGACGGTGGAATCACTATTGGTTCGACATGAATCGCGATTGGATCTACGCCACGCAGCCCGAGACACGGGGCCGAATCGAGGCGATTCGGCGCTGGAACCCGCTGTTGTTCGTCGACGCGCACGAGATGGGCTCGCAGGACACCTACCTGTTCGCTCCCTCGCGCGAGCCTTACAACCCCAACCATCCACCCAATCGCATGAAGTGGAACCAGGTCTTCGCCGCCGATCAAGCCAAAGCGTTCGATGCGCGCGGTTGGACTTACTACACCGGCGAATGGAACGAAGGGTGGTATCCGGGGTACTCCGATTCGTACTCGGCGTTTCGCGGCGCCGTCGGGATCCTCTACGAGCAAGCGGGCTACGCCGAGGACGGCGTGCGTCAACTCTCCGGCCGGGTCGCGACGTACCGCGAAGCGGTGCACCACCAACTCACCAGCGCGCTCGCCAACCTGGGAACGCTCGCGGCACACAAAGGCGAGCTCTTGCGTGAATACGCGGCCGAGCGACGCGCACTGGCCGATGGCAGCAACGCCTCTTACGCCAAGCGAGCTTGGGCGATCGACAGTGCGGCACTCAATTCGGGGCGCCGCAGGACGCTGCGCGAGCTACTCACGCTTCACGGCATCGAGGTCAAGGTTGCAGCTGCACCGTTTACCGCCCAGGCGGCCGATCGATGGGGCGCTCGCGCCGCGCGTCGATTCGAAGCGGGAACCTGGTTGATACCGGGAGCGCAGCCGGAAGCGTTGTTGGCCGCCGTGTTGTTCGAGTTCGATCCACGTATGCCTGCACCGTTCTTGGAGAGCGAGCGACGCGAGATTCTGCGCACCGGCCGTTCTCGGCTCTACGACATCACGGCGTGGAACCTTCCGATGGTGATGGATCTGCCGACCTACACGCTGGATGGGATGCCAACGACGGCGCTCCGTGGGCTACCCGACGAGTTGGTTCCGGCGCCTCTGGCAGGCTCGACCGTCGGTTGGATCGCCGATGGCGACGACGATCGCGCGGCAGCGTTGGCGGCACGCTTGATGGAGCGCGGTGTAACGGTGCGTGTTTCAGTGAAAGCAACGCTGTTGTCGGGCAAGCTGCGACCGCGTGGTTCGGTGGTCGTCACCCATATCGACAATGAGAAACTCGCCCCCGGCCTGCCCGCGACGCTACGCGAGGTGGCCGGTCAACTCGGCATCGGCATGGAGGCGCTTGCCACCGGGCTTGGGCCAGGCACTGAGAATAGCGATCTGGGGAGTCAACAGTTCCCGCTGCTGCAGCCGCCGCGGATCGCGATCGTCACGCGCGGAGTTTCCGACATGAGTGCCGGTGAAGCGTGGTTCGAAATCGATCAACGCTTGGGTGTGCGCGCCACCTTGTTGGAAGCGGAATCGTTCGCGCAGGCCGATCTACGTCGCTACAACGTGATCGTACTTCCCAGCGTGTACGGTGCGAACCCAGCGCTCAAGGCCAAAGACGCTCTGAAGGCCTGGATCTCGGCAGGAGGAACGTTGATCGCGATCGGCGAGTCGGCAACGCAATGGGCCGCCAAGGAGGGCGGGCTGGAATCGGTCCGCACGCTCACCGATGCGTTGGACTCGATCACGGAGTTCGAGCAAACGGTGTTGCGTGAAGCGATCGCACCGACGGCAACCGTCGACGCCGACGCGATCTATGCGCGCGGCGTTGCCAGCAGCAGCGATTTCCCGTGGAGCGACACCGCGCAACGCCCGGAGCTTGCAGAACTCAAGCGACGCGACGCCTGGCAGAGCCTGTTCATGCCTGGCGGTTCCGTGCTGGCGGCACGGACCGACGATCATCATTGGTTGACCATCGGATGCGGACCGATGTTGCCGGTGCTTTTTCGTGGCGATGCGCTCGTCACCAAGACCCCGGCCGAAACTCCGGTCCGCTTCGGAGTCTTGACCTCCGAGCCGGCGACGACGGCCAAGCAGCCGGCTCGTTTGCCGGTTGGTTGGTCGGCGTTGCCCAGCGGAAAGACTGTGCAGCTTCGATTGTCGGGACTGTTGTGGCCCGAGGCAGCCGCGCGTTTGGCGAATGCTGCGTATGTCGCTCGCGAAGCGGAGGGTGCAGGTCAGACGATCCTGTTTGCAAGCAGCCCCTTGTTCCGCGGCGGCATGGTCGGCACGGCGCGCCTGTTTCAAAACGCGGTCGTGTTCGGGCCAGGGCTGGGCGCGCAACCGGCGATTCAGCCATGACGATTTTGTTGTGAAGCCGTCGGTGCCGCAGTTGTGTTGACCGCGCGCGCGCGCGGAGGCATCCTAGCGCTCTGTATCTCGACTGCCTGTGAGTGTTTTGTGCTCACGTCGCCCGGCGTGAGCGGCACTCGACTGCAAGGAAGGTGGACCATGAAAATCGGAATCATCAACAACGCTGTACTCGTACGCCGTGCTCTCGGCCTGATCGCCACGCTGGCGCTTGCAGTTCCAGCGTTCGCGGCGCTCGACCTGGCCGGCACGTCGTGGACGCTCAATGGCACAGGACGCGGCAAGGTCACCGGCTCACCGAATGCTGGCGATCGAACCAGCGCCACGCTGACATTCGCTCCCGAAGGAACGTCTTGCCTGCTCGCCGTGTCGTCGAGCAACAACAGCCTGCCGGTCGATGTCAGTTGCAACGCCAATCTCTGCCTGCCATGTCAGTGGGAAGCAACGGGTGAGAAGGGGTTCACGTTGCAGTTCGATGACGCAGCCTCCACCGAGGCGGTGCGAAATCTCTTGCGCGCCAGCGTGCCGCCGCAACTGGCCGACCTGGTGACCGTTGATCTGAAGAGTGACAAGGCACAGGGGGCGGTCACCAAGAACGGCAAGATGCTGTTGAAAGGCACGCTCAAGGCCGACATCTCGGTGCCGAACGCGAAGTTTCAACGTCAGTTGATGTATCGCTTCACGTTGAGCGGCGCAGCGACGCCGTAAGCGACGACTCCTGAGAATCGCTGAAAGGCGGGACCGTTGTCCCGCCTTTTTCTTTTTCGAACTTGTCTAGCGCCGGGTCTTGGCCCACAAACGTTCGAGATCCCGTGCCAGCGACGTGTCGTTCGGATCGAGCGCCTTGGCTTGCTCGAGTTCCTGAATCGCTTCCGGAATCCGTTTGTTTTCCATCAAGAGGCCGGCCAGCGCTTTTCGCGGCTCGCCGTTTCCCGGGTCGACTTGGATCGCCTTGCGATACGCGGCCTCGGCCTCGGGCACTCGTTTGGCGTTGTCGAGCAGTTGACCCAATCGATACCAGGCCAATCCGTACGATGGATCGACCGCGATCGCGGCGCGGATCTGGACTTGAGCTTCAGGCAGTTGACCGGCAAGAATCAGCGCCTGTCCGAACTGCAACAATAGCCCAGGGTTCTTCGGCTCGATCGCCAGCAGCTTTCGATACAAAGCGATCGCCTCGGCGTGCCGATTCTCGCGCGTGCGGACCGACGCCTGATCGAAGTCCGCAACGAACGTCACGCGATCGCGGGGATTCACGCGCTTCGGATCGACCAGGTCGTGACCTATCGCAGCCTGCCGCCCGGTGGCGGCGTACCCCAACGACCTCAAGCGTTCCAACTCCTCCGCGCTGATGCTGTGCTCCGCCTCCGAAGCGGGTTTGAGCGCAGCGGCGGCATCGACCAGCGCGTTGAGTGCGCGTCGCTTGAGCGTTACATCGGCGACGCGAGCCGTCGCCAGGTCGCGCGTCGCGTCGGGGTCGACCGTTTCGTCAAACAACTCCGGCGTCGGGGAGTCGATCAAGCGCGTTCCATCCTTGGATACCAACGCGCGCAGACCCGACCAACCGAACTCGAGTTGCGGCAAGTGGCTCTCGGCGAAGACGCCATCTCGGTCAGGGGCCTCGCCCTGACCTCGCACCATGGCGGCCAGCGAGTGGCCGTCGATCTCCACCAGCGCCGGCAACGCACTGAGCTCCAGGAGCGTGGGCGCAATGTCGGCCAAACTCACTGGCGATCGATGGACCGCCGCTTTGATTCCCAATTGCGGGCCGTTGAAAACCAACGGAACACGCATCGTTTCGCGATACAAGAACAGACCGTGCGTCGGCTCGCCGTGCGCGCCCAACCCTTCGCCGTGATCGGCGGTGACCACCACCAGCAGCTTGTCTCCGCGGCCGAGTGCGCGAAGTCCTTCGAGCAATCGCCCCACCGCCGCATCCGCTGTAGCGATCTCTCCTTGATAGCGATCGTTGGCGAACTGTTGCGCCAGCTCGGCAGGCGGGTGGTACGGGGCGTGCGGCTCCCAAAGATGCACGAACAACATCGCAGGCTTGTTACCGAGCCCATCGATCCAGGCGATCGCGTGCGTGACCGTTTCACGCCCGGAACGTTCGTCGTAGTGCACCACCAATCCTTGTTGCGGCGTCCTCTTGGCAATTTGATCGTCGTAGCGATCGAACCCGCGACCGAGTCCGTAGCGCGCGGACAAGACGGGCGAGCTGACGAACGCTCCGGTTGCGTAGCCGGCGCGCTGAAACGATTCCGCCAGCGTCGGGACGGTGGAGGGTAGTGTGAAGGTGCCGTTATTGAATACGCCGTGCGCAGGCAAGCTCCGCCCGGTCAATAGCGAGCTGTGAGCGGGCAGCGTGAGCGGCGCCGTGGTCTCGGCCGATTCGAAGCGTGCGCCATTCGAGGCAAGTGCATCGATGACCGGCGTTCCGGCGCCGGCACGTCCGTAACAGCCGAGTCGGTCGGCGCGCAGCGTATCGATCGAGATCACGACCACGGTCGGTGCATCGATCACCGCTGGCGCGGATTTGCCTGAAGGACCGCTGCCAGATAAATCACAACGTGCCGTCAGCGCCAAGGCAGAAAGGGCTAGAACCTGCAGTCGCTTCATGGAGCGTGATTATGCGTTCAGTCCGTCCCGCTGTGCCCGAACGATGAGCCGAGCGTATGCTCTACGCCGGTTACCAACCGTCGAAAGCATCGCGGTTTGGCCAGGCGAAGGGATGAGGTCGGTGATGTTTCGTACCGTTCGATTCAGCGGGTGTGGGAGCTGCTTGGCAACCGCTGCGGTCGTGTGTGCGTTTGCAGCCGACCCTGCTGTGCCGCCGGAGAAACCGCATTCCAAGCCCAGGGCTAAATCGAAGGCCGTTGCTGCCGACCCTGCAAAACCCGCTGCCGATTCGCAGACGAAGACGCAGCCGGTCGCCGATCCAACCGATGCGACACAACCTCCCAAGGTCTACTACGCCCCGGCACCGGAGCCGGGCCAACGGCTGCGCGCCAAGGATTACCCGATCGGCATCACGGTCCTCGGCAAGCAGCCCGAACCGATCGCCGAACCGCGACTGCGGATCCGCATCGAAACCGTTCCGCCAGCCCCCCCGACACCGCTCCCCGATTTGCCCCCGATCTCACTCGAGGGTGTCGTCGGCAAACCGCTGGAGCCGACCGCTGTCCCCTCTCCGGTTGGCGCCTTCACGGAAGCTGTTCAGCGCGCTCGCCGCGCGGAGTTCATTGCGCGCACCACCGTGTCCCAAGACAAAGGCGATTGGTCGCCGACGCCCGCCTACTCCGCTGGCGATCCAACCAAACCGTATCCTTGGAACCCCTCGACGTTCTCCGCGCCGATCTGGTCGCAGACCTGGTCGACCGCCTCGACCTGGCCGCCCGGTCAGGATCTTCGCAATTGGTCCCCCGTCCGCTGGACCGCTCCGATCATCGACCCGGTCTGGCTCCCCCACGACGCCTGGGATCGCACTCTCGAACTCGAGACTCTCCCCCCCGAATAAATTCGGGGACGGTCTACCTATTTCGCTTGAAGGACTGGATCGGGCTCGCCGGGAGCAGCGCCCTCCGCATCAGGTCGGTCAGGTCAGCGACCTACGGCGTGCCCACGCCAGCAACAACGCGCTGACGCTTTTCGCGTCACGGATCTTTCCGCTCTGCACCCACGCGATCGCCTCATCGAACGGAACCAAGAGCGTCTCGATCACCTCGTCCGACTCCAATCGTTGCGCAACGAATTGCAACTCATGCGCCTGGTAGAGCCAGATCACTTCGTCGGTGAATCCCGGCGTGGTGAGGATCGAGCCCAACAACTCGAGCCGTCCCGCCGAGTACCCAGTCTCTTCCTCCACCTCGCGCGCGGCACAACGTTCCGGCGCTTCTCCCGCGTCGAGTTTCCCCGCCGGTATCTCCAGCAAGTAGCCACCGGTCGCATGACGGTATTGACGAATCAGCACCACGCGCCCGTCGCCGAGAAACGGCACCACGGCGGCAGCTCCTGGATGGCGAATCGACTCGAGCGTCGCGTGCTTGCCGCCCGGCAACGCGACTTCCTCGCGATCGATTTTCAAGAGCTTGCCTTCGTAGACTCGTTCCCGCTTCAGTACGGTGGCGCGATCGCTCATCCATTCACCTCAGGCAGCAACTCCAACACCTGTGTCAGCGGACCATCGTCAAACACGACTTGCGCCGCGTTGCGCACCTCATCTTGTTTGGGATGGAATGCAATCCCCAGCCCGGCGCAGGCGAGCGCCGAGATGTCGTTCCAACCATCGCCGACGAATGCGACGTTGGCCTCGGTCAAACCGAGCGCGCGCGACAAGCTCTTCAGCGCGACCGCCTTGCCGGCAACGTCGAAGGGAGTGGCCCGCCATCCGCGAATTCGCCCGTCGGGATGAAACCAGATCTTGTTGGTGAACACTTCGTGGAACACGGTATCGGCCAGCAGCAACTCCAAGGTCAAGTCCAAGGTACCGCTGACAACCACCACGCGATATCCGCGCCGATGCAGTTCGGCAACCGTCGCGACCGCTCCCGGTGTGGCCGCCAATTCGCTCTTGATCACCGCTTCGATTTCGTGCCGCAACACCCCTCGCGCAACCCAGTCACCGATGTCCAGATCGACCCATTCGGCATACGTGATTCTGCCTTCACGATAGGCGGCGAATCGATCGCGATTGAGCCCGGCGGTCGGCAACCAACGCGCGTTGAGCAGTTGCCAAACGGTTTGATGATCACGGTGTTGAATCAGCGTGCCATCGACATCGAAGGCGACGATTCGGATCTCCTCGCTCATCGCCCATCCGCGATCAGAAATCCCCAGTTGATGACGAATGCGCCCGCGGCGAGTCCGAAGAGCAGCCAACGCCCAGCGCGACCGAGTGCCGCGAGGCGTGGACGCGGGAACTTGCCGAGCCAGAGGACCCACGCCACCGGTGTGTAGCCAATCGCGATCATCAACCCCGCAACCAGGAGCGGATTCATCCGCACTGCCAGGCCCCAATCTCCATGCTGCATCAGCAGCACCGCGCGCGTGATCCCGCAGGTGCCGCATGGAAAACCGAACCAGTGCTTGAAGCGGCACTCACCAACGAAAGGGGCCAACTGCATCAACGGAAGAAACCAAAACCCAAGCAGACCGAGCGCGCCGACGAGCGCCGCAACGACTTCCAGATCGGCGCTGGGGTGCGAGGCAGGCAACAAGCGCAGTGCCAGCGGTCCGATCCGCCGTTGAGCGAGCGGCTCGGGAAAAACCACCGTCTCGCTCATGGACCACCGGAACCGGCCGCGGGCGGCTTTTTCTTCTTCTTGTCTCGTTTGTCTTGCTTGCGCTTGAGGTAGTCGCCCAAAAGTCCACGCGCCAGATCCTGCGGCTTCTGCCCCGATTTCAACAGCGATTTTTCGAGATCGAGCGACACCTGCGGAGCAGAAAAAGGACCGCTCACCTTCCCCGAGACTTGCAGTTGTCCGTCGTCCCCTTGCAGATGTTTCAGCGCGGAGACTCGTTGTGTCACCAGACGCGAGGCTTCGGGCGTGAGCGTCACATCCAACGGTAAGTCGAAGTTGCCGCGTCGCGGGTGCAGCGTGCCGTGCCCTCCTACCACCGAAATAGTTGGTCCACTCGCGCGTACACCTTCGAGTTTCCAGGGCAGCCCATCCATCAGCAGCGACCCGTCGACACGATCGAGCCGCGTGGCGTCATCGCCCAGTGGCTTCCACGCCGGCAACACGACATCGGTGGCGACGACGACAGCGCTCCCACTCAACGACTCGAGTGTGCGCCCACGAGCCAACGCCCATTTGAGGTTTAGATCGAGGTCGGCCTTACCCGGGAACGTCTGCGAGGCGCCGGTTGCCCGCAACAACGACTCGAGCGATGCAGCGCGCACAGTGCCGCTCAACGTCAGCATGCTGTCCGTCGCGGCGGGGGTGAGTTGCGCAACCAGTCGGACCGGACCGCCGGCGAGCGCACCCTCCAGCGGCTCGACGAACAGACCGCGTTGATCCAACTGCAGCGTCGCGCGCACGCGGTCGAGCGCGGGGAGGGAGGGATCGACCGACATCGACTTTGCCGTGACGCTCGCCCGCGCACTCACCGACAGAGGCCCGTCGATGCGCCGGGAGAAACTCACGACCGCATCGAACTGACCGGGAGGCGCCACGCGCACCGGCAGTGGGCCGAGCGCCGCCAGCGCGCCGATCGCGTTTTCGATCGGCTCGTGTTGCGCACGCCATGTCATGTCGAGCGACGGAGCAAACCGTCCACCGCCGATCATCACCAGCTCACCCAGATCGACCGTGCCATCGAGCGACCAATCGTTCGCGATCTCATCGCGCAACACCGCGCCACGCACGGTGACATGGGGCAGCGCCGCATCGCCGGCCAGGATCACGAGTCCATCCCCTTCGGCCTGCAGATCGGCACGGGTCCACCCTGTCGTACGCACGCGCGCGGAGAACGTCCCCGACGGTCGAATGGTCGCCTTGCCGAACCAATCACTCAGCACCTGCGCCGTGGTCGATTCGATGTCGAGTTGGACGCCGTCGAGGATCGTGCCTTGCCACGAAATCTTCCCGGGCCCGGCCGCGAAGCGCGCTTGGCCCCAAAGCCGCCCCGTCGCAGGAGCGATCAGCGCGTTGAGTTCTTGAATCGCAAGCGTCCCGCCCGGCGCTGCGGAACGATCGACCATGCGTAGCGTCCCGCCACGCGCCTCGATTTCGCCAATCGAGATCGTGTTGCCGGAAGTCGTGGGAACCGACGTGTCGGCCTCGGAGTCGGCGCGAGCGCGCGCTGGCGATGACCCGCTGCCGGCCGCGTCCGCTGCCGGCGTCCCGCTCGTCGGTAGTTGCGGCGAGTTCGTATTCCCCTGGTCGTCGGTCTTTGCCTGATCTTTCGACGCGCGCGGGAACTCCCATCGGCCATCGGGTTGACGTACCAACATCAACTGCGGCCGAACCAGCAACACCTTCTCGACTTCCAACTTGCCGGACAGCAGCGGCCACAGCGACGCGCGCACTTCGACCGCTTCGATTTGCACCGACGATTCGCCCGATGGTGAGATCAGCGTCACCGGCTGAACACGCACCGCGACACCGCCCCAGATCGTCACGTCGAGTTTCCCCAATCGCGCTCGCCAACCGGTAGCCTCGGACAAGACCGCTTCGAGTGTGCCGCGATGTCGTTCCGGATCGGCCAGTCGCGGGATGATGATCGCGGCGATTGCAAGCAGCACGAGCACGACGACGACCCCGATCACGAACCATCGAACCGATCGGCGGCGGGGAGGGGTGGATGCGGGGGGGATGGCGGTCATGGTGCCGGCCATCGTAGCCTGACGTCCATGTCTACGACCAAATCCGTTGAGGGTGGATTTACCCGGCGACCGGCGACCGTTCTCGGTGCGGGGCGCCAAGGCGTCTGCGCCGCCTACGATTTTGCTCGATTCGGGGGCGCCGCCGCCTTGTCGCTGCTCGACGCGCAGCCTGCTGCGCTCGACGCGGCGCGCGCCAAGCTCGCCTCGCTGTTGCCGGGCATCCCGATCAAAACGATCTGCGCCGACGGCGCCGACCAAGCGGCGCTCACGCGGGCCATGGAGGGGAGCGCCGCGGCGTTGTGCGCGTTGCCCTATCGGTTTGCACCGGGCGCTGCGCGTGCCGCGATCGAGGCGCGCTGCTCTTTGGTCGACTTGGGCGGGAACACCGAGATTTCGGGACAACTGTTGGCGCTGCACGACGCGGCGCGCGCCGCTGGTGTGGCACTGGTTCCTGATACCGGACTGGCCCCCGGTGTGGCCAACACATTCGCAGCCGCCGGAATCGATGCGCTCGAGCAGGCGGAACAGGTGCGAATCTGGTGCGGCGGTCTCCCCGAACAGCCGATCCCACCGTTTGGTTATCGGTTGGTGTTCAGCGCCGAAGGATTGATCAACGAGTACTCGGGCCACGCAATCTACGCGCGCGATGGAAAACTCGTCGATGTCCCAACCTTGTCGGAGATCGAACCGTTCGAGTTCCCTCGAGTCGGAACGTTGGAAGCCTCACCGACATCGGGCGGCACGTCGACGGCGCCGGAGACGTTCCGCACGCGCGTACGAAGCTACGAGTATCGAACGCTCCGTTACCCGGGACACTTCGCGCGATTCCGCACCTTCAAAGAATTGGGCCTGTTCGGCGAGGACTCGATTCCGACTTCGACGGGCGGTAGCGTAAGGCCGCGCGATCTCTTGATTCGCTTGCTCACGCCGCTGATCGACAAACCGGCCGTCCCCGATCTCGTCGTGCTTCGCGTGGAAGTGATCGGTTTGCGCGCCGGACAGCGACTGCGAATTCGCTACGATCTGTTCGATCGCCAAGATCCGGTGACCGGCTTTACCGCCATGGAGCGATGTACCGCACATCCGGCGGCGATCGTGGCCGAGATGTGCGCGGCAGGCGAGGTTCAGCCTGGTGCGCTCCCACTGGAGATTGGAACGCCGCATGCTCAGTTCATGGCGCGACTGGCGGCGCGTCGATTGGATCTGACGATTCGCGAGGAGCCGATCGCATGACGCACCAGAAGTACACGCCGGAGGCCTCACGCGTCGAGATGACGGAGTTGGTGTTGCCGGTCGATACCAACAATCACGGCAACATCTTCGGTGGTCGATTGCTGTCATTGGCGGACAAATGCGCGGCGATGGCGGCGATGCGGCATTGCCGTATGCCGGTCGTCACGGTTTCGATCGACCGTGTCGACTTCGTGCGACCTGTGAAGGCCGGCATGATCGTGATTTTGGTCGGCGAACTCACTGCAACGTTCTCGAGTTCGATGGAAGTGCGCGTCACGATCGAGGGCGAGGAACCGCTCACCGGTGTCAGCGTTACCGCGTGCCGGGCCTTGATCTCGATGGTCGCACTCGACGACTCCGGTCATCCGACACCGGTACCCCCATTGGTCCTGACCACCGATGAACAACGGGCACGCGCCGAACGAGCCAAAGAGCGGCGCGCTCACCGCGTCGCGACCCGCGATCATTTCTAAGCGCCTTCGCTCCATGTGGCGGTTTGCGTGGCGATGCTGACGTCACCGCTCCCGATCGACCCTTTCCTTCCCGAGATCTGCGCGCGCCTCCGCGCCGCGCGAGGATTGGTGTTGGTTGCCGAGCCGGGGGCCGGCAAGACGACGCGCGTACCGAGCGCACTCTTGACCGGCGGTGTGGCGGGCGACAAGCAGATTCTTGTCCTGCAGCCGCGACGGCTGGCGGCGCGAATGGCGGCCCGGCGCGTCGCGGCCGAGTTGGGAGAGCCGCTCGGGCGACGCATCGGCTATCGCGTCCGTTTCGACGAACAAGGCTCGACGGCAACGCGGCTTTGGTTCCTCACCGAAGGAGTGCTGACACGCCGCTGGCTCTCCGATCCACTCATGACCGATGTGTCGATCGTGGTCTGCGATGAGTTTCACGAGCGTCACCTGCACACCGATCTGGCGCTGACATTGTTGCGGCGATTGCAGCGCAGCTCGCGCCCCGATCTCTGCGTCCTGGTGATGAGCGCCACCCTCGACGCCGAAGCGGTGGCTCGCTTCCTGGGCGCCGATGTGATGCAGATTCCAGGGCGGACATTCCCGGTCGACATTCAATTCGGCGCTAAGCCGGACCCGCGTCCACTACCGCAACGCGTCGCTGGCGGCGTGCGGCGCGCCCTGTCGGAAAGCAGCGCCGGTGATGTACTCGCGTTCTTGCCTGGCATGGCGGAGATTCGCCGCACGGCGGAGGCGCTGACCGACTTGGAATCGGCGCAGGTTCACAGATTGCACGGTGATCTGTCGCCGGCCGAGCAGGACGCCGCGGTGCAACCGTCGGCGCACCGCAAGGTGATCTTGGCGACCAACATCGCCGAGAGTTCGCTGACGATCGAAGGCGTCACGACAGTGGTCGATAGCGGGCTGGCGCGTGTCGCCGCTTGGTCACCGTGGTCCGGATTGCCCACCTTGACGACCACCACGATCAGTCGCGCCAGTGCCACGCAACGTGCCGGTCGCGCCGGGCGCGTCGCGGCCGGACGAGTGCTGCGTCTTTACACGAAGTTCGAGCACGATCTGTGGCCCGCACAAGATCAACCCGAGATCGCGCGCGGCGACCTGGCGGAACCCGTGTTGATGCTGCGCATGTTGGGTGTTTTCGACCTCGAGCAACTCGCATGGTTCGAGTCGCCACCGCCCGTTGCGCTTCGCGCCGCAGAACAGTTGCTGCGCGAACTTGGCGCAGTGCACGACGATGGCTCGCTCACCGATACCGGCCGCAGACTGGCGCGACTTCCGCTGCCGCCGCGACTCGGGCGATTGATGCTGGAGGCGCAGTCCAGAGGTGTCGCCGATCGCGCCGCGACGTTGGCTGCATTGCTCGAGGATCAGAGCCTCGAGGGGGATCCGCTCGATTGCGTCGCTGCATTCCAGCCCGGCGAGCGCAGTCCGATCGCGCGCGCACGCGAGCAGATCTTGCGTGCGGCCGGCGTGCCTGGTGCTGGACGATTCGGGCCGTTGAGTACAGCCGAGGATGAATCGCTGGCGCTTTCTCTGTTGGCTGCATTTCCGGATCGTGTTGGAAAACTGCGCAGCAAGTCCCAGCGTGAGGCACTGATGTGCCAAGGCGGGGCGGTGCGCCTAGGTGAAGGTTGCCCCGCTTTCGGTGAAGCCCCCTTCGTCGCGGTCGCGGCGCGTGAAGTCTCGGGTCGTGCGCCGATCGTCGATACGGCCACGCAGATACGCGAGGAATGGTTGCTGGATCTGTTCCCCGAGGCACTGAACGATCGTACGGAGCTGTCGTGGAATTCAACCGCCGAACGGGTCGAGTCACTCAGTCGAATGACATACCGAACCCTTGTGGTCCACGAAACACGCCGCAGCGATCCTGCAGGAAGCGATGTTTCCAACTACCTCGCCGAGCAGGCACTGGCTCGTGGGGTCGAGGCGTTCGCCAAGGCCGAGGAGTTGACCGCTTGGCATGCCCGCACCGCCTTTGTCGCCCAGCACGTGCCGGGTTTTCCTGAGCAGGATGAAGCGGCCGCGCGCCGGATGCTCGCGACACTCTGTGAGGGACGCCGCAGCTTTGCGGAGCTGCGCAGCGCGAATCTGCTGTCGAGCCTGCAATCGTCGTTGACGGCTGCCGAGCGCTCACAGTTGGAACGCTGGGCGCCGGAACGGGTCTCACTCGCCGGCGGTCGTCGCGCGCGAATCAACTACGAACGCGGCAAGCCGCCATGGATCGCTTCCCGCCTGCAAGATTTTGCCGGGATGAGCGATACGCCGCGAATCGCGGAAGGGCGCGTTCCGTTGGTGGTGCATCTGCTTGCGCCCAACCAACGCCCGGTTCAGATCACGACCGATCTCGCGAGCTTCTGGCAGCAGCACTACCCTGCCCTTCGCCAACAACTGATGCGGCGGTATCCGCGTCATACCTGGCCATGAAGTGAAATCATCTGCGTCTCATCCAAGCCGCAGGACCACGAGCGTCATATCGTCATGCTGCTTGGCACCGTCGACAAACGCATCGGCGGCGGCGAACAGCGTGTCGATCAACGCCACAGGCGCCGACGACGGCGCCGCGTCGATCGCGGCCAGCAGGGCGGACTCCCCCCATTCCTCGTCGGCCCGGTTGCGTGCTTCGCTGATTCCATCGGTGAACATCACCACCAGATCGCCCGACTGAAGCGCGATCGTTGCGTGCACGAACGGTACCCCTTCCATCAAGCCGACCACCATCCCGCCCGCTTCCAGGCGTAACACCTGACGCGAAGCATCTTCGCCGCGAATCACCATCGGGTGGTTGTGTCCGGCATTGCAGTAGGTCAGCACGCGATCGGCAGGATCGAATTCGGCGTAGAAGAAGGTTGCATAGCGATTCGACGATGACGATTCATAGACCATCGTGTTCACATGTTCCATCAGCCGACCCAGATCGTTGATCCCACCGAGCGCCTGGCCTCGTAGCGCGGCACGCAGGCTCGCCATCAACAGTGCTGCAGGAATTCCCTTGCCGGAGACATCGCCGATCGCGACACCGACGCGGCCGCCGGGCAGCGCGAGGAAATCGTAGTAATCCCCGCCGATGCCGAGCGCGGGCCGGCAACGTCCTGCCAGCTCCAGCCCGGCCACGTTCGGGATCGTTTGCGGAAACAATCGCTCCTGAACCTCGCGCGCAATCTCGAGCTCGCGAGTCATCCGCACGCGCTGTTCCGTTTCGGCCGCAACCACAGCCACCAAACGCGTGTTCTCCAGCGACAACGCCGCTTGAGCGGCAAGCGAGGAGAGCAAGCGCAGGTCTCGCGGCGAATACGGTTCTTCCGAGAGCTTCGATCCCAGACTCAAGATGCCGGGCAGTTCGCCTTTGATCGACAGCGGCAGCAGAAGCTGCGTTTCCAGTTGCCGAAGCAACTCTTTGTCGGATTCGCTGCCGCTGGCGAGATGAAGCCAGCTTGCTGGATCGTCCCAATAGACTTTGAGAGGGCGCGGCTCGCCCGACAGTGCCCGCGCAACGGCGCCGTCCAGCAGCAACTGGCCCTCTCGGCCCGGCGCGAGCCCGCGTTGCGCCGCGACTCGATATCCGCCGTCGGTGGCCAGCAACAGCGCGACCTTCGGGACATGCAGTGCCTCGCTCACACGCGTTGTCAGCGTCTCCAAGAGCGGTTCGAGTTCGACAGTGGTGCGCATCTGCTCGGTCAATTCCGTGAGCAACTTTTCGGCGTCGTACGCTTCGCGGAAGAATCTGCGATCGGTCCAGCGATGGACGCGTTTGGCGCCGAGCCCGAGCATCACGACCGCCCACGCGCCCAACGCAGCCGCGCGCAGCCGGCCGGGCCGCGACGCATCTCCGGCAATGATCCCGAGCGCGGCGATCCAAATCACGAGCGCCGACAAAAGCAGTTGCAACGTGCGAACAGCCCCCTTGGCGAGTGCGTATTGCAAGCCGAGGCGCAACACGACGCGCACGTCCATCGCGCGATGCACCACGATCACGTAGGCCAGAGTCAATGGAAACCCGAAGATCAGCGCCACAGCGAACAACGCGATGTAGTCGGGAACCGAGTAGAACGGGTCCTGCCCTCTGATCAAGCTGGCGGTAACGATCAAGAAACTTGGTGTGAGGCTGATCATCGCGCCCCACTTCATCAAGTTCAGACGCCGCGCTGTGTCTGCCGACGTTGCGATGCCACTCTTCCAGCCGACCGACATGAAGAACATCCCGATCGCTGACATCTGAGCCACCATCGGGAGTCGGCCCAACCCAGCCCTGAATCGTGCGAGCGCTTGGATCGACGACGCGTGGTCAGGGATTCCCATCTCGATCGCAACGTTCAGCACGGCAAGCGCCACGAGCACGACAAGCAACAGGCGCACCGCCATGCGGGCGACTCGCGGCAGCGGTAAGGGGCCACAAAAGTACAGACCAAACAACATCATCCAGACGGGCCACAACGCCGCCGAGCCAACGTGGTACAGCGTGGCGAGTTGACACCATCCGCGGGGGAGTGACCAGATCAGCCCATCCCAGATCGTGCTGAACTGAGCGAAGCTGAGCATCAAACCGAGCAAGACCCAAGCAAGCAGATCGTGCGGCCTGATCGCCACCACGAAGGCGCCAATCCCGATACACGTCAAAGACGCGATCAGCAGGGTTACCAATAGCAACAAACTCGAAACCTGGCGGTGCCCGGTCGGCGAACTGGCTTGCAGAACGAGCGCCACGTCACGCCGTTCGCGCGGCGCAACCGACGATTCGATCGTGACTCGCAGCTCGCTTCCAGGGTCTTGCCGCCAGACACTCCGCGCCAGCGCGCCCGGCCCCATGAACGGCACACCGTCCACGGCGACGAGTCGATCACCGATGACGATCCCAGCAGCTTCACCAGCGTTCGTCAGCCTGGTGATCGTTCCGTCGAAAGGACCTGCGTCGAGTGGGCTCTCCGCGACCGGGCGGCCGGTGATGTCGGCACTGATCTGCCGCCACAGATAGAAGCTGTGGAAGCTGCACGCAGCGATCACGAGCAGCGCGAGCACCACGAGTAGCGGCAGGCGGGATCGCACGGACCGAAGGGTACCAACATTCGTTCCGTTTCAGCGCTACGGGCCAGCCCCCGCCGGCGCTGAGACGAGGTCACCGCGGGCCTCCGGACAGGGGCCGTCGAGGCCCAGGCAGGTTCGGACAATTTGGCCCCTGCCGGCGGGCCGGTCGCGCCGAACGGTTGCATTACTGAAAGCCCGCTGTCGAAACTCGTCCTGGAATCGGCAAACCTGCACCCGCTAAATTTCAGACCAGACCAAGGAGAGCAGGGAGATGGCGGTTCATCCGTGTTTCATCACACTCGAGAAGGCTCTGGCCTCGCATCGAATCGGGAATGCCCGCGAGGCGCTGGCGATGTCTTCAGCGGCCTGGCGCATGGTCAACGAGATTCCGGGAGCGCCGCCCGACGCCGCGATCGTCGGCTCTTGGTATGGATTGATGCTCGGCACGGTCGAAGGTCGCATCGGCGAAGGGATGGTGCTCTGCCGAGACGCCGTGAGAAAGATGTTCTGGGAACCGCGGGCCCACGAAAATCTCGCACGGCTGGAGATAGCGGCGGGGCTGCGCAAGCGGCAATCCAGACCCTCACACGTGGCCTCAGCCTGGCGCCCGATGATCGCGAGATGAAGTCGTTGCGGGCCTCGTTGGGGACCCGCCGTCGCCCGACGGTTGGGTTTCTCGATCGAAGCCACCCGATCAACCGCTGGGTGGGCCTGTTGACCACGCGCCCCGAGGGGTAGGCGCGAGGCAAATCTCCGGGTGCGGCAGTTCTGCCGCCCCGATCCGCATTCCTGCTCGCCCGTTCCCTCGAGTCCGGCTAGGCTGTGGGCTTCCAAGTCGAGAGAACGAGGCTATGACGCTGCGAATCAGCTTTGTCTTCGTGCTGTTGTGTGTTGCCGCATCGCTGTCCCCTGCCCACGCCGAAGCGCCTGCCTCGACCATAGAGCTTCGCGATGCGGACGTGCGCGCCTTGATGCTCGTTTCGTACGTCGACGGTGTCGATCGAGAAATCGCACATCGATGGCTCAGTGACGACGACGCCCCGCGGCTCGCTGCCTTGTTGGCCGAGCCCGACTTCGAACGCAAGGACAATCTTGTCGCGTTTTTGTCTTACCTCGACCACCCTGCGGCAGCCGCTGCGCTGAGTCGATTCGAGTTTGAGACGAGTACCGCGACGAACGTCGACGACGCCCGCGCGCGCGCGCTGCTGCCGTCTGCACTGCGGCGTATCGCGAACCGCCAACCTGCCGAGGTTTCAGGTGACGATGGGCGTGCGCGCTCGACGAGTGACGACCCAGCTCGACTGAGCGCGGCACCCTCGATACTGCTACCCGATCCTGCCTCCGATGCCGTGCTCGCCTCGCTGACCTACGCCAACCATGTCGAGGTCAGCAAACCGATGTCGGACGAGCGGCTCGACCGCGTGCTCGAGGTCGCCACGAGTGTGGTAGGCCGCTCCGATTTCAAGGCCGATGTCTCCTGTTGCTTCCTGCTCGACCGCGCCGGCAGTGCTGGGACGTTCGGTGTTGCAGACGACGGACTCGACACGATCGACACCCAAGCGGAACTCGACGCGGTATTGGCCCTCGACGTGGCGCGCGTGAAGATCGTGAAGGCGATCAACTTCTGCAACGGTCGCAAGCGGACCAATGTGCTGGGTTGTAGCCCGCAGGATGGCCGGAGCATCGTGCTGGTTCGCATGACCCAACCGTCGGACGAAGCGGTGCTGTGGCTGCACGAGTTGGGTAAGAACGCAGGACTGGATGGCTCGACCGACTCGCGGAATGTCATGGCCAAGGTCGCCAACGCGACCAACCGGGGATTGACAGCGGCACAGTGCGCCGCGTTCCACGCGCTCACCAGCGGCGACGGCCTACAGATTTCCGGCGCAGGCGCTTGCGATGACATCGACGGGGATGGGGTTCACACGCTGATCGACAATTGCCCCACGGTCGCCAACGCCGGTCAAGGTGACCTCGACCTGGATGGAACCGGAGATTTCTGCGAAGAGGGCACGCTTGCGCCGCTCGCACCCGAGTCCGGCGTGAGCGTCTATCTGGACGAAGCGCTGGAGATGTCTTGGACTCGTGGCGCCGGGCAGATCCAGATGGAACTGCAGTTCGCTGCATCCGCGGAGTTCAAGCGCAACGAGAAGCTGGTCAGCAGTGGGTTCCAGTTCTTCCCCACCGACAAAACGACGCCGTCGATTGGGCTTTGGCAAACGGCTCTGAAACTCGGCAAGGGCGAGGCTCCGATCTATTGGCGCGTGCGTGGCAAATCGCCTGATGGCAAAGCGAGCACACAAACGCAGGAACCTCGGGCGATTCTTCTGAATCCGGCCATCGCGTCGACGGTCACAGAACCACCCGCCGACTGTGAAGCGCCCAACCCTGACTGCACCTTCGACATCGACAAGAAAGATGCACCGCTGTTGAAGTGGGAAAAGAACCACAATCAGCGTTACCGGATCCTGTTTGCCGGCAACCCTGAGTTCACAGGAAAAACCTTCCGAGCACAGCGCGACTACAGCCTGTTCTTCACCGCCTGGAAGATGGACGGCGGGACGTGGTCCGAACTTCGCAAGCGGTTCTGGCAGGAAGGTCAGACGAGCGAGATCTGGTTCCGCATCGAAGCGCGCGACGCACTCGCACGCGAGACCACGTCCCCTCCCGCCCGCCTCTTCATGGCCGATCTCCCCGAACCCCCCACGCCATAACCCACAACAAAATAGGGGGACGGTTTACCTAATGCGGAGTTAGTCCGTTCTCGCGCCGTGCGCGCATTCAAGACGCGCCGATCGACGGGGCGGAAGCACTTCGACTAACCCTGCTTTAGGTAGACCGTCCCCGGATTTGTTCTCGGAATGCGTGTGGGGTCAGGTGGATTTGTAGCGGGGGCCTTCGCCGCCTTCGGGTGGAACCCAGTAGATGACGCCGTAGGGGTCGGCGATGTCGCAGATCTTGCAGTGCACGCAGTTGCTGAAGTTCAGATGCAACTTCACACCACCTTCATCGGCCTTGATCATTTCGTACACGCCGGCAGGGCAAAACTTCTCGCAGGGATTTCCGAACTCCTCGCGACAGCGCGTCCGGCATAGATCGGTATCGACGACCAACAGATGTGCCGGCTGATTCTCCTCGTGACGAGTTGCCGAGTGATAGACGTCGGTCATGCGATCGACGATCAGCTTCCCGTCATACGGGGGCGTGGCGGGTGCGGGTCGCCGATAGCCCGAAAGCCGTGCGCGGCGATGATGATCTTCGACGGCTGGGTACCGTTCGCGCACGCCCCGTCCGCCGGTGAGAAACTGCAAGCCGGTGTGGACCATGCCGTGCAGCAGTCCCCGTTGATACGGTTGGCGAAAGTTCCTCACCTTGTACAACTCTTGTCCGGCGGGGCCATCCTTCAAGCGCCGTTCGTACCCGGATAGCCGTGCGGCCGAGACATCGTCAGCGGCCAGCGCATCGAGCGCCGTCTCCGCAGCGGCCATGCCCGATTCCATCGCGAGGTGAATTCCTTTCAATCGCATCGAGTTCAGCATTCCGACGGCATCACCCAACAGCATCGCGCCGTCGACCGCCAGACGCGGAATCGCCCAGTAGCCCCCTTCCGGAATCGCTTTGGCGCCGTAGGAAACCAGTTCGCCCCCTTCCAAGATGGGGCGGATAAACGGGTGGGTCTTCAGTTCTTGTAGCCGCTCCTGCACGTTCAGTCGTGGATCGGGAGAATCCAGTCCAGCCACCAAACCGACCGACACCAGGTTCGCTTGCATGCCGTAAAGAAACGCTCCGCCAAAGGTATCGGATCGCAGCGGCCACCCCATGGTGTGTAGCACTCGCCCGGCCGCGAATCGTCCTTCCGGCACGCGCCACACTTCCTTTGCACCGCCGTTGTAGAGCTGCGGGTTCTTCCCTTCCGACAATCCCGCATCGCGAATCAACGCTTGCGAGAGATTGCCCCGCACTCCATCGCAGATCAGCGTGATGCGCGCGCGGACCTCGTAACCCGGCTCGAAATTACCGCGCGCGTGTCCGCGCTTGTCGATACCTCGATCGCCGGTCCGCACACCGACAACCCGTCCGTTCTCGCGCGCCAACGCCACGGCAGCGAACCCAGGGAACAGGTTCACGTCGAGTGCCTCCGCCTGCGATGCCAGCCAGGCCACCAGCTTTTGTAGAGAGACCACGAACGAACCGTGGTGCTGCATCATCGGTGGAAGCCACGGAATCCGGTAGTGACCGGTGGCCGTCAGGTACAGCATCGCTTCCTGCCCGACCTCCGCCTCGACCGGCGCGTCTTTCGTTCGCCAATCGGGGATCAGGGCGTCCAATCCGCGCGGATCGAGAATGGCGCCGGACAGGCTGTGAGCGCCGAACTCCTCCGCTTTCTCGAGCACTGCCACCGCGGGCGGTTCGATCCCCCGCCGTTGCGCCTCACGTACCAGGTGGATCGCCGCGGCAAGGCCGGCGGGGCCACCGCCGACGATGGCGACATCGACTTCAAGCGTTTCGCGGTCTTCGGCCATCGGACTTCAGGTCCCCGTCGCTCTCCCCGGCGGCGGATATTGCGGGGCTCCCCCCGCACACGTCAAACGGGGTTCGTTATGCGCCGGTTCGGGCCGTCCTTGCGGGCTGGTCGCTGCATACACACAATGCAGCCGTCATTTCGCTTCCCGTCCCGCGTCACGAGGTGCCTCAAATGACCCAACGGTCTTTCACGATTGCGTTCGTTGCGCTGGCCTTGATTTCACTCTCATGCGACAAGGCGCAGAAACTCACCCCCAAAGAACGCCGCATCTCGCTGGCGACCACCAACGCCAACATTTGTCCAAATCCGACGACAGGACAGGGCGAGACACAACTGGTTGCCACGATCTACGGCGACGATGGCACGGTCGCGCCCGAGGTGCCGGTGACCTTCACCACCGACTCGGGAACTCTTTCCGAGAGCACCGTTCGAACCAACACCGCAGGTCAAGCGGTAACGGTGTTGAGCACACCACGTCCTGTCGGCGACCTGCTCACGGTCGTCGGCTCGCTCGCCGATGGCCGCAGCGATGATGTCGATCTGAATGCGCCTTTACCGCCGTTCATCAGCCTGGTACCTCAGCAACTCGATCCGGTATCCGGAGCGGTCGACGAGTTCGCACTCACCATTGGCTCGGCCTGCAACATCAGCGCTCTGGATATCAGCGTCTCTTGGGAAGGGGGCGCGGCCAGCGGCGAAACGCCTTACCCGCCGGAGGATCTGCTGGTCTACAGCTGCGATGATCCGGACAGTACTGCCGATGACCCTGACAACTGCGCGGACGGGGAGAGCTTCGTGGAAACTGGAATTCTCAACGCAACCGAGAATGGTGCCGCGATCCCAACCACGTTCGAGGTGACTCACAGCTCGCCAGGCCATCTGCGTGTCAAGTACTTCCGCAACGATTCATCGTCGGGCACGAGTGTCGCTGGTACCTACTTCCGCGTCAGCTTCAAGCCCGGCGTTGTACTGGCGACCGACTCGAAAGAGAAACGGCGTGTGACCTTCTCGTACGACACCATTACCGTGACACCGACCGATGGGCGCCCGTACCAGTTCGGTGGAGAGCGAATCGCTATGCCGATCATCGAGATCCAACCGAAGCCGGCGACTTGAACCTCACACCCGACATCGAAACGGCATACCGCCCGAGTGACCACACCGGGGTCACAGCAAACGTGACCTCGCAACCCGCGCTTTGGACCTTGAGTGATGTGTGGCGCCTGCCGCTCCCCGAGCTGAACGCGTTCGATCGAGTTGTGGGTCGCCTCGTCATGGCGTTCTTTCGGCGGCGTCTGTTGTCGGTGGAGGGACTCGAACACATCGCCCCCGTCAACGATCCATTCGTGCTGATCGCCAATCACAATCAGAAAGCCGAGGCGGTGCTCGTCCCTTCGTTGATGATCACGTTGCGCGGCGGACGAGGCATACGGTTTCTCTCGGACTGGATGTTCCAACTCATCCCGGTCGTCTCGTTGATCATCCGGCGTGGTCGCGTCATCACCCTGACCAACAAGCCGGCGCGCCCGCGGTTCCTGAACCTGCTGAAACCACTGTGGCACGATCCGTTGCCTGCGTTGGTGCGCGCACGCAAAGCACTGGAGCAAGGTGAGTGCGTGGGTGTCTACCCGGAAGGAACACTCAACCGCGATCCGCGTCGACTCTTGCCTGGGAATCCGGGGGCTGCGCGCCTCTCGCTGGAATCGGGTCGCCCGGTGGTGCCGCTCGGGATTCGCTTTCCTGGATGGCCGCCAGATCGTCCGATCGGTGCGCATGCAAAGATGGCGCTCAAGATCGGCGCGCCGCTCACACCTCCCGTACCGGCGCGGCCAGGCAAGCCGACGCCAGCCGAGGTTCGCGCTTGGCATGCCGTGTTGATGCAGGAGCTGTCGCGGCTTTCAGGCAAAACTTGGTCTGCACCGCCGAGGGACTGACGACGAGATGGCAACCGACACGCGGCTTCAAACGATCAAGGTGCTGGATACGGCTGGGCGCGAGCGAGCGCTCGAGGTGTTGCGCGCAACCTATCGCGACGAAAAAGGTTGGGTCGACGACGAGCGCACGCAGGTCCCGATCGCGGATCTCACCGACCCGGCGATCTCGTGGTGGGTCGTTCAGCGGGATGGTCGTTCGGTTGGCGTGGTCCGTGCGCTCTACGATCCACCGCTGCACCTCTACAAAGACTACGGCCTTCAGCTGCTGAACGGGGTCGAGGTCGATGTCGAGGCGTTTCTCCGCAACAACCGAATAGCAGAGGTTGGACGGTTCGCAGTCCTACCCGAATTTCGCAACCAAGTGCTGGTCGCTGCGGCGTTGATGCGCGCGGCATCGACCGAGATCGCTGGGCGCGGTTACTCGCATCTGATCACCGATGTGTTCGAAAACGACCCGCACAGCCCCTATCACTTTCACACCACCGTGATGGGCTTCGTGCCGGTGGCGACGCACGATGTTGGAGAACTCAATCACCAAGGAAGGCGCATCACGCTCGTGTTGGACTTGAGAGCGGCGTACCAGAAGTTGCGCGCATCCAACGGATTCATTTTTCGATTCCTCACCGGCCAGTGGGATCCCGAGTTGCACGCCCGTATGGGGTCGTAGCGTTGTCGCGTCGTTGGACGTCAGACCCATCCACGCGCTTTGTAGTAGGCCAAGCCGATCCACTCATGCAGCGCCGCCGTCGTACGTTGCAGCGCAGCGGCATCGGGAAACCAATCGGTCCATTCGAACCGCGCTGTCTTCACCGATGCTGGAAACACCGGCTGTGAATCGAGTCCGGCTCGGCTGAGTGCGGCGCGAGAGCGCGCCATGTGTATCGCAGAAGTCACGAGCGCTACGCGAGTCCATCCGCGTTGAGTCGCGAGTGCTGCGCAGTTCAGAGCGTTGCCGCGCGTATCGCGCGCGGCACCCTCGAGCACGATTCGCTCAGGCGCCAATCCAAGTGCAATTGCCTCTTCTTGCATGCGCAAGCCCGATCCGATCGTCTGGCCCGGTCGTGGACCGCCGCTGAAGACGACGATCGATTCCGGCCAGCGCCGTGCTGCAATCAGCGCGGCGTGCAATCGCTCACGCGAGGAGGTTCCCAGCGGTGCCCCTGCGACGGCACTCCCCTCGATCCCTCCAGAGAAAACGACGATCGCTTGCACCTGCCCTGTTGCGACCTCTGACGAAGCGCTCGGCCAACGCTCCGCGAGACTCACCAACGATCGTTCCAAACGAAACGACAGCGGCGGACATGCTGCGAGTAACAGCACCAGCCACGCGGCGGCGATCAGGCGGAGCGGGATTCGAAACCGCACGTCGGGCGGTCGGCGCCGCGCCCGCCAAGATACAAGCAACGCAAAGACCCCCAAGATCGAGATCCAGCCCAGTGGAGATGTCAACAGGTCGCGCATGTCCGGATTCTGGACGAGGTACTGTGTCAAGGCAGCGTGCCTTTCCGAAACGTTGAACCTAGCTTAGGGGTCGAGGGTAACGGCACCTCGTGCGAGGCCGGAGAGCCCATCGCGCGCTTGCTACGAGGCCAGGAGGGAATCGCCGGTGAGCACGATCGAAGAGATCATGC
Organism: Acidobacteriota bacterium; assembly: GCA_046331425.1. GTDB lineage: Bacteria > Acidobacteriota > Polarisedimenticolia > J045 > J045 > JANNUT01. The sequence continues at coordinate 61,162 of JAXLQU010000001.1, read as the reverse complement.
GGGAATTCACGGAAACGGGCGTTGAAACCGCGTTTCAGGTGGGGAACCGCACGTACCAGGTCTTCGCTTACAAAAGCCCTGGCAAGGCTGGTCCCAGTGTGCGCTGGAAGCTCTACGAGCTCGAGGGCAAACCGGGTGGAGCGCTCAAAGGTTTGACCTTCGGGATCGCCGAGGGGGTCCGTGAGGCGCTCGAGGATGTCGTTCGGAGTGCGGAGGAGCACGCGCTCTTCGGCGAGGTTCATCGGCCGCGACGCGCAACGTTGTCATTCCGGCCGGCACCGCAAGACTAACGCAGCAAACAGACGATCGACTCGATTCCGGGCGGCTCTCCAAGCCGCCCGTTCTTTTTCAGGCGCTGGATGCATCACGGATTCCACGTGTGCCGGCGAGTGCGTCATTACAAAACGAATCGAGGCACCCGGAGGTGCCTCGATTCGCAATACCCAAGCTTTGGATCGTTACTTGCCGAGGAGGCGCATGATGTTGGCAATCGTCTTGTCGGAAAGCACGGTCTTGTCCGACACGTTGAAGCTGCCGGCAAACGGCGTGACCTTCGAACCGAGACCGGCCGCGTTCCACGCCGACGCCGCGCCATTCACGTCGACCTGACCGTTGGCGTTGACATACTGGCTGACCAGCGCCGCCATCTGCGAATCACTCTTGGCCAAGTTGGACAGGAATGTGGCGAGACCGGTGCTGGGGGCGATACGCGACTCGAGCTCTTGCACGTTCAGCTTACGGCTCATGAAGACTCTCCTCCGGCAGGATTTCCCTGCCCTCAACGTTGGGGACCTTTCTGGTCCATGGATCTCACTCGCACACCTCTCCGCGTACGAGCCCGACCACCCTGACAAGAGCAAGCGTCGGGCCAACGCTGCATGGAATTGAAGGGAGCACTTGGGTGATGCGCCTCGGTTCGCCGCGATCCGCGGTGTTTCTCGATCAGGACGGCTGAGTTGGTCAGTGGCTCCAGGGCCGTGGTCTTGATGACGAGGCTGAGTCGAAGCGTTCAGACTTTGAACAACGGAAGAACGAGCGGCTAGAGCAACGACGGATCGATCATCCGCAGCACACGCCGCACGATCAGGGCGACCAATGGCTTCTTGCCGCACTCGATCTTGGCCGCGCCGGTCATGCCTGGTTTGAGCATGTCCGTACCTTCTTCGACATTGCAGCGCACACGAAACACCGCGCGGCCGAGCGGATCAGCCACGGCAGCGGCCGAAATCTCACTGACCGTGCCGCGAAACGAACGATCGGGGAACGCGGTAAATCGCAGCACCGCTGGCTGACCGGTTCGAACCTCGCCGATCTCGCTCTCCAACATCTGCACATCGGCGACGAGCTTGCTGGTGTCGACGATCTCCAACAAGGCCTCGCCCACACCCAGGTAGTCGCCGCTGTGCGATGTCAGCTTCGGCGTCACCACACGTCCTGCGATCGGTGCGCGTAGCTCGCATGCTGCCAGGCGGCGCTCGATATCCTTGGCCTCGGTCTCGAGTCGGGCGACCTCTGCACGGGCAGCCGCCAGCTTCTCCGGGGCGGTTCCGCGCGCGAGCAAGCGCGATTCCTCGAGCGCGGTTCGAAGTTCGCCGCGACGGATCTGCAGGTCCTTGCTGGTCTGCTCGAAGAAATCGGCCGAGACCAGCCCCTCCTTCTGCAAGCGAGCCAAGCGCTCCGTGCGCGTTTCCAGATGACTGACCTCCGTCTGCGCGGCACGGACCGTTTCGTGCGCCTGCTGCAAACGCTCCGGCTCGGCGCCGCGCTCGAACATCGCCAGCTGCGCTCGCGCTTGCAGGATGTTCGACTGCGTCATCGAAAGCGTGGTCTTCAATTCGTTCTGGGCCAGGCGAGCGACCACCTGATCGGCCTTTACGACGTCTCCTTCACGCACCAGAAGCTCTGACAAGGCACCGGCAACCTCGGCGCGCACGGGAACGCGCGCGCTGCCATCGAGTGCGGCGGGCCCTCCGACACGCAGCGGCCGCGGCAACACCAAGAGCGCCCCGAGCACGATCATCAGTGTCGCGGCGGTCAGCGCCCCCTTGAGCGTCATGCTGTGGATTCGCTTGGCGGTCGCTCCAGCAATCAACGAGAGCGGTTTACGGAGTAACCACGCCAGCGCTGCCAACAACAGAACCGGACCTGCCAGTCCTACCAGGCTGGTCGAGAAGTGAAACAGCACCGAACCCAAGATCCAGAAGATCAAGACCGAATAGACCGTCGAAAGCAGCCCGTAGACAACGAGGAGCAACGCGGTCTTCCGCGTCAACGTGGTGCCTTGATGAGCAACGCCCCGGACCCGCCGCATCCAATTCCTGAACGCGTCGGAGGCGGCATCTTTCAGATTCGGAATGCCGGTCAAATCGGAAAGGATGTAGTAGCCGTCGAGTTTCAGGAGTGGATTCAGGTTCATCACCAGGCTCATGCCGGAGACCGCGATCGCCATCACGGCCATCGCACGCAACCCTCCGGGCGGGGTTGCGTTCCACAGCAGGATTCCCAAGGCGACCACACCGAGATCCCACATCGGCCCCGCCAGCCCAGTCAGAACTCGCTGTCGTTTTTCGCGAAACAACCAGGCATCGCTCACGTCGACATACGCCGCCGGCATGATCATGAAGATCATCAGAAAGCCGGTTTCGTTGACGCGTCCGCCGTAGTGTTTGCATGTCAGGCCGTGACAACACTCGTGAACGGCAACAAGTGCAACACCGAATGCGACGAGTCCAACACCCCAAGCACCGCTCGATAGGCTCGGGACTTGTGGCCACATCTCGCGGCCGTGAGCCAACACCAGCCAGCCTGCGGCTGCAACCAACATCAAGTAGACAAAAGCAAACGCTGGGGTCCAGAGAAAGCGCACGAGAGGTTCGACCCTGGCAAAGAATGGGTCGGGGTTCCAAAGCGGCACCTGGTAGTAAAGCCAGCTTTTTTGGCGCTCGGGTTGCGCGCGTTCGACCGCCGCCTTCATCGCCGCTGCGGTACCGGCCTGAAGCAACAAGGCGCGGATCGCGGCGGCGCGCGCATTCGCCGGATTGGCCTGCAGGATTTCCTCGAAGGCACGCAGCGCCGAATGGAAGCGGCCTTCGCGCAAGTAACTCAGCGCCAGATCGAAATGGCGCGCTTCGTCCAGATTGCGCCGCACCGCCAACGCCACTCCGGCCGGTGGCGCCTCGTCGGCGGTGCGCAAACCAAAGCCGCCTTGCTCGAGCGCCGCGATGACCTTCGCTCCGAGTTGAGGCGAACAGGCCGGCAGCAGTGGTCCGTCCGATTCGGCGATCCCGCGCTCGCGCAGACTGTCGATGAACTCCTCGACCTCCTCCAGCGCGAACTCTTCGCCCAGCCAGGTTGCCAACTCGATTTGAATGTCGAGCGCGGAATGCTGGCCATCGAGACGATCGAGGATGAACCCCTCGACTTCGTCGAAGCGATAGTACTTGCGAGAGACCGGGTCTTTGGCGATGCGGCCACGCCCGGTCTCGCCATCGGGCATCACGACGACATCCGGCCGCACTCGCGGCAAACCCGTCGCTGGCTTCGGGGCGGTGAGGTTCATCGGCTCTCGGCGGGGTTCGCCCGGTATGGGCACCAGGTCGTTCGAGACCCCCACCTGCAACTTCGGTCCAGAGCGGCCACTCGACAAGCCGGGAAGTCGGCGACCGGGAGCTGACTCAGATCACTGCGTTAGTCGTCGCGCGGCTCGCGCTTGGAGCTGATCACGGCACTGACCAACACCAGTCGGCCGCCGCCCCCGTCACGAACCGTTGCTTTCTCCACGACATCGCCGTTGAACACGTCTTCCAAGATCGCCTGGTCATCGCCGTCGAGGACCAGCTTGGCCTTCTCGGGCACCTCGATCAGCACTCTCCCGGCTTTGGCGTCTTTGACCGTCATGGTGCGACCGTGCAGGTCGACCTCGACGATCTTGCCGGATACGGCCGTCGGACCTGCCGCGGCCGATACAACCAGGCCGAACCAGCAAATCAAGGCGAGCAGCATCGAACGTCGAGAGATCATGGCGAGCACTCCTCTCCGGCCTTCGCGCTTCCCTCATTCGGGGCGCAGGGGCCATCATGGGGTCGGCTTACCCCTTCCGTCCAACGAGGGGGTGACAATCTACGGTCGATTCCGCTTCCATCGGAGGCCCGTTTGTCGTAGATGAGAGGACGATTCTTACGGGCCGGGAGGAGCCAACCCCCGGGGATTGGTTCTACCGAGTGACAAGGAGGGAGAAGAAATGCGTCTGCTACACCGTTCGTTGTGGGCCGCCTTGGCGTTGACCGCCGCGGTGGCACTGCCTTCGGCGGCTGCCGAGGAAGCTTTCGATCTGAAGTTCGACATCAACCTCACCAACGATGTCACCGCGCTGCTCAAACCTGGGGACAGGCTGATCGCCACGCTGCAGCCACAAATCCAGTACGGCGCACGGACGGCGATGGGCACCGCCATGAACGTCGAGCGAGTCTGGGAAGCGGGGATGAAGTTCGACACCATCACCTTCAAGAACGCCGTTGGCGCCGACCAGATCTATCGGCTCGAGTTACGCGTGGTGCGCTCGGACAAGAATGGGCGCGCGGTCGAAACGCGCTATCTGTCCGCGCTCGACAAAACGCGCCGCTTGCCTGTGAATCAGGCGATCGCTTTGCGCTTGCAGCGCGCCGACGGCAACGACGCGCGCGACAACAATCTGTTCTTGGTTCGAGACTCGGACGGCGTCTATCGCGTCATGATGTTCTTCGCGTAGTCATGCTCCAATGAAAAACCCCGTTGCCGAGGCAACGGGGTTTTTGTCTTCGACCATGGGGCGACGCATCTACTTGCAGCTGAGTTCCAACACCGCTCGCCGGTTCTTGGCGTGATCGGCCTCGCTCGCTGCATCGGGCACTACCGGTTTGGCTTCGCCATACGACACCGTATCGAGCGTGACCGCCGACCCCAGCGCTGCGCTCAACGCGCGCTGCACTTGCTTCGCGCGACGGGCCCCCAACGCCAGGTTGTATTCGAGTGCGCCGCGCTCGTCGCAGTGACCCTCGATCGTCACCTTACCCAGCTTGGCGCCAAGACCGCGGAGTTTCTCAGCAGCACTCGCCACGGCGGCCTGCGACTCGGCGGTGAGTTCGTCCCGATTGAACTCGAAGTAGGCAACCGGTTCGCGCTCGAAGGTCGCGCGCGCTTCGCTGCAGGCAATCGCCAGAGTATCGACCACCGCCTTCTTCACGATCGCGAGTTTGCGCGATGACGTGAGCTTGGCTGCCTGACCGGAAGGGCCACCCGACAACTCGACCTCGACCATGTACTCCCCTGCCGGCAGATTGTCGGTGGCGCCGTATTCAGCCAAGTACTCGCCTGGCTTGGACTCGGTCAGCGGCTTGACGAACTCGCGTCCGGCCGCATCTCCGGCCAGCCCTTTGAGCGTCACCTTGCCGGTTCGTCCTTGTGTGCCTCCAGCCTTGACTTGAACCGTGCCGCCCGGCTCGAGTGACCAGGGGCTGACCTCGATATAGGAAACACGATCTGGTTCTGATTGCGTGGCGGTGACTTTCGATTCGATCGTCTGAGGCAGATCCTTCTTCTTGCTGCTGCTGCTGCAGCCTGTTGCCCACAGCACGCCCAACAGGGCGACGGCGACACCGGCTTGGGCGATTCGGTAGTTCAAGCGCGTCGTCATGAGTCTTCCTCCGACACCCGCAAGTGCAACGAGCCGGCGGGGTAGTAGAAAAAGGTTGGCGGATCGTTCCGGTGCAACGCGGCTGGCAAAGCGGCGAAGCGAGCGTTCCGGACGAACGCCAGAGTGGTGGAGCCGATGGGGATCGAACCCACGACCTCGTGACTGCCAGTCACGCGCTCTCCCAGCTGAGCTACGGCCCCACAAAAAAGGTCTAACGAAGATCGCCGATGGGAGTGCCTCTTGCCTGTATTCCCGAGCAGCGAGGGGCGGAATGCTAGCGGCCCGCTCCAGGGGTGTCAATTCACACACACTTGGAGGCGGACCTTTGGGACAATGCGCCTGTGACGCACTCGCCTCGTCAGACCTTCGGCAGTCGCTTCCATGCGCACCAGCTCGTGATACCCGCACTGCTTGCGATGAGTGTGGCGTGTGCGCGCGAGCCAGAACCGCCTCCCCCGCCGCCTCCCCCGCCTCCACCACTCCCGGCACTTGTATCGTGCGGCGAAGTCAGGGCGAGACTCGATGCCAGCGGCCCGGTGCAGATCGTCGACACCCGTCCCTCGACCGAGTTCGATGCGGGCCGGATCGCCGAGGCACTCACGCTGCCAATCGAGTTGATCACGCTCGAGCCGGGTGCAGAGCTTTCGTCGGCGACGCGCGGGCGACTCTCAGGACTGCTCGAATCGGCGGGAATCAAAAACACCGGCGATATCGTCGCTGTCGATGACGGCACGCCTGCAGGATTTGGAAGAGCGGCCTTTCTTTGTTGGACGATCGCGCTGACCGGGTACGAACGCTGCAGTGTGTTGACCGGCGGGATCGCAAGCTGGCGCACAGCCGGCTTCCCAATCGACGCGACTGTTGGAAGAACTCGCCCTCCCGCAGGAACCCTCGAACCGATTCCCGAGCAACCGGCACCGCTGGCGAACCTGGCCGCCGTGAGAGCGGCCACCGTCGCCGCTGAACCGGCGCTGATCGATGTGCGCTCCCTCGGTGACGGGCCCGGTATCCCTGGTTCGACGCAGTTTCCACTGGCATCGCTGTTTCTTCCGGGCGGATCGATCGATCGCATACGCTTGGATTCCGCGGCAACCAAAGGTGGGCTGTTCGGAGAGTCGGAGTTGATCGTGGTCGGCAGTGGACCAACCGACGGCGCTGCCGGTTGGTTCGCCTTGACGCGCGTGCTGGGGATCGACAAGGTGCGGCTCTACCCGGAAGGACTCAGCGGTTGGCGGCAGCATCCCGAGCTGCCGGGAAATGCGGCGCTGACCGCAGATACCAAAGCTCCAACCACAGGAGTGGCAGCGCCGCGACAGCCGTGAATAATCCGCGATTCATCAGGCGCTGAGGAGTCACCGATGAGTGCGATTCGTGTGCGGTTCGCCCCCAGCCCAACCGGCTATCTGCACGTCGGGGGAGCCCGCACGGCGCTCTTCAACCTGCTCTTCGCGCGTCGCGCCGGCGGCACGTTCGTGTTGCGCATCGAAGACACCGACAAGGAACGATCCTCTGAAGAACATGTGCACGGCATCCTCAGCGGGATGGAGTGGCTGGGACTGACTTGGGATGAAGGCCCCTTCTATCAGTCCTCCGGCTACCAGCAACACCGAGCCGCAGCGCTGCGACTGGTCACCGAGGGAAAGGCGTATCACTCCTTCGTCACGCAAGAACAACTCGAACTCGAGCGCACGCGGGCCGAATCCGCCGGCATCGCGTTCAAACCATCTCGCGAGCAGTTGTGCGCGAGCGCGGCAGAGACGTCGCGGCGACATGCGGCAGGCGAAGCCTCGTGTGTTCGTTTCATGGTGCCCAACGGGAAGACCGGCTGGAACGACATGATTCACGGTGAAACCGTGTTTTCCAACGATGAGATAGAAGACTTGGTATTGCTGCGCGCAGACGGCACACCCACCTACAACTTGTCGGTGGTTTGCGACGACATCGAGATGCGTGTGACCCACGTGGTGCGCGGCGATGATCACATCAGCAACACTCCGAAGCAGATCTTGTTGTATGAGGCGCTGGGAGCACCGTTGCCTCGCTTCGGCCATCTTCCGCTGATACTCGGAAGCGACAAGAAGCGGCTCTCCAAGCGTCACGGCGCCACGTCCGTGTTGGCGTATCGCGACATGGGGATTCCACCGGAAGCGATGCTGAACTTTCTCGGCCTGCTTGGCTGGTCTCCGGGCGGCGATCGCGAACTGATGACTATCGAAGAAATGACGCGACTCTTCTCGTGGGACGGCGTCGGCTCGTCCGGCGCAGTTTTCGACACCGAGAAGCTGTTGTGGATGAGCGGTGAACACTTGCGCCGCATGGAGTTGTCGTCGCTGTGTGAGCGGCTCGCGCCTTGGTTGACTCCGCTCGGTGTTCCCAAGGGCTCGCTCGACGATCGCCTGCCACGCTTCGTAGAACTCGCCCGTGCGCGCGCACGCACCTTCATCGACTTGGCCGCCTCGGTGCGGCGCTACATCGTGAACGACGTCGACTACGAGCCCGACGCGGTCGAAAAACACCTCGGCGGTGAGGGACACGCACATCGCCTCGCGGAGCTACGGAGAGCATTCGAACAGGTCGCTACATGGGAACCGTTACCGCTCGAGGAGGCGTTGCGTCGCACGGCCGAATCGCTCGGTGTCGCCGCCGGCAAATTGATTCATCCCACGCGCGTGGCGGTGCTCGGTATCGCGGTCAGTCCCGGGATCTTCGATGTCCTGACCGCGATCGGCCGCGAGGGGTCGTTGGAACGCATGGCGCACCTCGAGGCGCGACTCATCGCCGGCTCGTTGAAACCGTCGCCTTGACGGCGACGCCGCGCGACCGTAACCTCCCCGCGCTTCGGACGGGTCATCGTCAGGAAGTCGCTTGAAATCCTCAGGTCCGCTGGGGAGTCGTCCAACGGTAGGACATGCGGCTCTGGACCGTAGTATCGGGGTTCGAATCCCTGCTCCCCAGCCAAAGCGGTTGTGCGGTGCACTGCCTTGCAGTTCACCAGAGCGTTGGCGGTAAGTAGCGGTGCCCTGAGACAGCTTTCGACTCCATGCTGGGGAGTCGTCCAACGGCAGGACAGCAGACTTTGGCTCTGCTTATCGGGGTTCGAATCCCTGCTCCCCAGCCAGTCACAGGTGTTCCCGAAATACCTCGTCGATCGCGGTCGACCGGCTTGCTGTTCTGGGGAGTCGTGAGAAGACCCCGCATGCGCGGGGTCGCAAGGTCTGCAACATCGATCTCCACGACGACGCCTGCCGAAGAGAACAGGCGCGTTGACCCGAGAGCGGGCGAGTCGGCTGTAAGGCGAGGTGTTTCTTGGGCAGCTCCTGCTACTTGACGTAGCCGAGCGTCCGCAGTCGGTCTTCGGCGTCGGGATCGAGCGGAACGGCTTGCGACGGGGTGGCCGCTTGCAACTGCCGGGTGCGGACCTGTTTCAATCGCTCTTTCATCGACTTCAGGCGACCCGGTTCTCTCTGGGAGAGGTCATTCTGCTCGGTTGGGTCGGTGGCGAGATCGAACAGCAATGACTGTTCTTTTCTTCCATATGAGTCCTGCGCAATCGACACCAATTTCCAACTCTGGTCCCGATAGGCAAACGCAATCCCCTTCGTGGGGTAGATCAACTCGTGGTAGGCGTCGTTCCACTCTTTCGGGTTGCCTCCGCCGCTCAGCAACGATGCGAACGATCGCCCCTGTGTTCCGAACTCGGTCGGCGCGGTCAAGCCCGCAAGCTGCAGCAGCGTGGGGCCGAGGTCCAGGAGTGAGACTTGCTCCGAGTGTCGTGCCGCTTTCACCCCTGGTCCGACGATCACGAGGGGAATCCGCACGATCTCTTCGAATACGGTGTGCCCATGCCCCTGCCCACCATGTTCCTTGAACTCCTCGCCGTGGTCGGCCGTGAAGACCACGATCGTGTTCTCGAGCTTGCCGCTGGAGCGCAGGGTCTCGATCCAGCCGGCGATGAAGTCATCGCTGAAACGGACCTCGCCATCGTAGCGATCGCGATTCTGCTGCCCCCACAGCAAGTACTCCACGGGCGGTCGATACGGTTGGTGCGGATCGGTCGTGTGCACGTAAGCAAAGAACGGTTCGACCGGAGGGCTCTGAAAGTACGCCTTCACTTCTGGATCCATGAAGAAGATCGGTACGTATCCGATCTTCGGATCGATCCGCATCGACACATCTCGCCTGCGGTCGAAGAAACGGAAGTTTTGAAATCCTTGATCTGTGCCGAACTGTGGTGCTATCGCGAAATTGCTGACGAACGCCTGTGTGTTGTAGCCGTTGGCGCCGAACACTTCGGCGAGTGTCAGTAGACTCGATGGCAGTACATGGGCTTGGTCCTGAACGCCGTGCGCTGCCGGATACATCCCGGTGAACAGGCTCGCGACCGCGGAGCGGGTCCAACCCGCGGGGGTCGTGGCCTGATCGAAGATCGCACCGTGTTTCGCCCAGCTCTCGAGCTTCGGCGTGGTGGGACGCGTCGTGCCCCCCCAGGTCACGGCATCGGCACGGAGGGTATCGACCATGAAGATCACGACGTTCGGTCGGTTGGAATCGTGCGGCGCCTCGGCGACTGTCGGCTTCGTCGACTCACTTGGTCCCGGCGCTGCGCAGGCGACGAGCAAGCAACCGAAGAGTGCGAGGAGTAATCGAGTTCCTGCGTGGGCGACCATGTCGGGATGATCCCGTCTCGAGCGAATTGACGCAATCCAAAGAGCGCACATCCGAGGCGCTCGCTACAATGGCGCGATTTTTCGAGTGCCAACGGTTTGTCCTTAAAGGAGCGGTGCCATGGCAAAGAAAAAGGCCAAGAAAAAGGCTGCAAAGAAACCGACGAAGAAACCCGCAAAGCGCGGTTCCACGACGAAGTCGACCTCACCGACGACGAAGCGAAAAACCAAAGCAGCGCCTCCCAAGGGCCGCAAGCAGGCAGCACAGACGAAGGCGGCGGCAAAGCAGTCGGCGACCAGCAAAACAGTGCCGGCCTTGAACGCCAGCGCCGCCAAGACGGCACGTAAGACGGCTCCTCCGCTTGCGCCGTCCAGGGCCGGCGAGGCAACCTCGGCTCGCAAGCAAACCAACGTCAGCGCCCCATCGACGAATGCTCGCCTGCGGCTGCGCAAACAACTGGTCGGCCCGGCAACACCCGATGCCCCACTCGCGAAGAAGACCCCGACGGCGCGTCCGATCACGAGGGCACTCCGTCCCTCTCCCTCACAGACACCGCGCGCCGAGGGAATGTCGACACCCAACCCAACTCCACCAGTACAAAGCTGGCAGTTCTCTCGACCCACCAGTTACTGACGCGGGGTCGACCAGAACGGACCACGACAGACGGTGGTCGAGGCGAGGGCGGCCCGATGGGCCGCCCAGACGTTCAGAATTTCCAGTGACGTCGGTCGGCCTCGAAGCCGTGGATCTCGTCTTCGGCGATCGACTTGTTCCGGCCAGCCCATACGAAGAGCGCTGTGATGGTGGCGTAGAACAAGGCGCCACCCGTCAAGAAGACCCAACCAGGAATCGCACCAACTTTCATGTTGTCGTACCAGTCGGGGATCGAATGGGCTGGATCGGGATGCATCCAGACCTTCAGCAGCCAAGCGACGGCGAGTGCTGTGAAGATCCAGTAGAAGTTGTAGCGCAGCCGCAACGCGAGCGCCTCGATGGTCGTGTTCTTGAACTTCGGTACATCCAGATCCATCGCGATGAATTCACGCCACTCGGGCTTGGGAGATGACAGCGTCCTGGTCACGATCGGAAGAATGAAATTCTCTTCCAGCATCCTCACGCGTGCGCGATAGACCGCGAAGAAACGAAAACGCCGAGCCTCGATCGACAGAAATCCCAGCACGATGAAGTTGGACAGCAGCAGCAACAAGTGCGTGTTCTTCGGGTCCGAGAACGAGAACGAGATCATCGCCGCCGACGTAATGACCGCCCAATTGGTGGTCTGATCCAAACGCTGACGCCAGGCGTTGGAACGTGTCACCTCGCCGCGATAGAAGTGGACCATCGCCGTGATGTACTCGGCGCGCGTCAGCGGCTCGGCTTCGAAGTCATGTCGAGGGGAGCTTGGGATTTCGGTCGACATCGGGCGGCGATTCTCCCATTTCGGTCGGCGGTTTGACAGTCCGTCGCGGGTCCCTATAATCCCGCGCGATTCAGTGTGGGGCTATCGTCTAGGGGTCTAGGACGAGTGGTTCTCAGCCATTAAACCGGGGTTCGAATCCCCGTAGCCCTACCAACCGAACGCAAGAAAGGGGCAGCCTCCGGGCGGCCTCTTTTTTTCGCTCATTTCCCTTTCGCGGTTCCAGTCCCTGTCGGTTTCGAAAGCGGTCGGGTCACGAGTCCCAACTTCACCACCAGCCGCTCCTTCTCGATCGCCACGCCTTGTACGGCGACGGTCATGCGCGATGCAGCCGTTGAGTTGGCTTGCGCCGCCCAATCGAAGCTACGCGGTAGCTCCAGCGCAGGGAAAAACCCTGCCAAATCGGGGAGACCGCCGAGCGCTCCACCCAGAGTCGCCCTGACCGTGCGGAACTTCACGATCCCGCTCTTCTCATCGATTTCGGGAACGTAGCGCAATGCCGCTTCCCCTTGGAGTCCGACCGCATCGACGAACAAGCCCAACAGCACATCGACGCCGCCATCGACGAACTTCACAGAGTCTGGCGGCGACATTCGAATGGAAACGTCCCCCATCCCCGGCACGGCGAGTTGAATCGTTCGCGGGAGATTCGCGGCGACGATCGCGGCGACTGCCCCTCGATCCAGCGACAACTCACCGACACCGGTACCTGCGACTGCCAGGGGAGACGCAAACGCGAGCAACAACAGCATCGATCGACGCATCGAAGACCTCTTAGCCGCGACGTCAATCCAACGGCTCGATCGCAAAGGGAGGTGCGTTCAGGCGAGCGCACCCCAATCGCGCTTCGACATCCTGCCCTGCGGCAGGCACTGCGTAAAGGCAAACCTGCGGACGCTCGAACGAGCGGTCCGGCACAGCGAGCACTCCCGCGCTATCGATTTCGAGTTCGGGTACGAACTCGTTGGACGACGAGAGGGTGCGCAACACGGTGTTGGTTTGTGGGTCGAAGGCAATCACGCGCTGTTGATAACTAGCGGTGCTGATCGTGGCGTATGCCAAGCGCGAGGAGTGCACCGCAAGGCCGGCGATGTTCCCTCCCGCCACGTCGTCATCCAACGCCCATCGTTCGAAGCTGCGATTGTTGACATCGACGACCGCCACGCCGCCTGACAACTCTTGCGGCAACAGGCCGGGGAAGATGCCGGCCAGCGCGACATACACCCGCGGCCGACCGTCGTCACCCGTGACGGCGCGCAGCGCTCCCGGATTTTTTCCCGGCAACGTGATCGCTTGTTCGAGCGCATCGCGGCGGCTATCGACCACCGCGAGCTTGGCCGAGCCGTAGCGCGTGAAGCTGCGATCGATGTTCTGCAAGCCAACGAAAACGGTGTCGCCCACGGCACACAACTGGTCCGCACGCGGCGTAGCGTCGCCATTGTCGGCCAAAGCATCGAGCGGAATCGTCGATACCGAGCGACCCCCATGCGGATCCAATACCAAGAGATCATCGAACGGCGGCTCGTAGCGCGAGACGTAAACCCGATCGCGATCGATCCACAGCGCGTCGTGCGGGTTGGAGCCGCTGCCGACACCGGCCTGCCAACTGGTGGCGAAGTTCGATTCGGGATCGAGTCGTTGCAGATTGTCGAAGGTCAGCCGGTTGATGACGAACAGCGCACCGCCGGTTTGCCGCAGGTAGGGATCGGCGCTCGCCATCGAGAGATTCTCGCTGACAGCGATCTCGACACCTCTTCGCAGTTCGATCAATGCCACGCTCCCTGCGAAGGCAAAATCACTCGATGTGACCAAGAAACGGTGCCGTCGCCAGCCGGTGAATGTCCCCTCCAATCCACTCTGACTTTCCCACGACGATCCCTGCAGATTCCAACCGCCGTCGCTCGCAATTCCCTGCAGCAACAGCTCGAAGCTCGTGTTGCCGACACGCAGCGGTCCGATTCGGCCGGTTTGAAACGATCCGGCACTCTCGGTCACGATCGTCTTGCCGTTGGAAAGATCTTCGATCTGCGCGTTTCCTCCGGCCGCCGTCGCCTTGCCGATCGTGTATCGAGCCTCGTGACGTCCGTCTCCGATCCCGTCGATCCGAAGCGTCATCTCGAGCGTGACGCCGCGACCGCCGCGTGCATCGACGACCAGGTGCGGCAACAGCACATTGGTGTCGATGACACGACCCAGCGGGGCCGACGGCCGGCCCGTCACCTCGCCCTGCGGAGGCTGATAGCTTTTGCCGCAAGCGCTCACCAGACATAGCAGCGACACCAGCCAACATCGGCGTCCAAGCCCTCCGATCCGGTTCAGCGAGCCGCCCATGCTCCCTCCCAGTGCAACGCCAGATACGCCAATCGCCCCGGCAATGGAAAGCGGGCGACATCGTAGGTTTCACGATCGAACAGATTCTGAAGTTCAAGGGACAAGCGGCACCGGTGCGGAAGCGCACGCGATAGGCTGACGTCATGCAGCACACGCGCCGGCAGACGCAGTGCCTGGGTGTCGAGTCTGTCGCTCGAGTTGGAGCCGACGTACGTCCACTCCCACCCAATCGACCAGAGTGTCGAACGCCAACTCGCCGAGATCGATGCTTCGCGTTGCGGCATGCTTGGCAATGGATAGCCGTGGGTGAAACCGGCTTGGCTGCGAGTCTGTTGCAATGTTCCCGACGCTCGTAGCGAGATTCTGTGCGGCGCCTCGAGGGCCAGCGACAGTTCGATACCGCGCAGCGACGCCGCGCCGACGTTGCGGGAGATCGCGGTCCCTTGGCTGTTGGGGAGCAGCAGTATCAATTCGTCGGCGCTTGTCGCGTACAACACCGCCTCGCCCGATGACCTCCAGCCCCGCGCCGTCGGTGCGCCTCGATGACTGACTCCCATCTCGACCGTAACGCCACGCTCGGGTCTCAATCGAGGGTTGCCGACCACCGCGCCGCGATCGCCGAACAACTCTTCTAAGTTGGGCGTGCGCACGAACCGCCCCGCACTCCCCCGCCATTCCCAACCCCGCGCGAGTTGCAGCGACAAGGCGAGTTTGCCGGTCAGCGTGGTGTCGCGATCGTCGCGCGCCGGTGGCGGAATCGTGCCGTCATCGCCTGCTCGAAAATCGTCCCGCCGCGACTCCCAGCGTAGCGCGGGGGCTACGGTCAATCGTCGCCAGGTCAGTGCATCCTCGATCGTGAGCGAACCGCGGCGACGCGAAAGGCCGCCTCGATCGGACTGTTCCAGCGCGGCATTGCGAACAGCCGCGTGCTCTTCACGCAGATCGGCACGCGCGGTGACCCGATGGGCTCCCCACCGGGCACGCAGCACGCTTGCAATCCCACCGATCGTCGCGCGAGTCGTTTCGTCCTGTACGGCCAAACCGAGTTCACCATCTCGGTCGAGCAGCTGATTGGAGCTCTGCGATAGATCGGAGAGTATGTCGACCGCTTGCACGCCGCGCGGAACCTCGAAGCGCCGAGTCCACGACAAACTCAGATCGACGCGTTGCTCTCGCAGTTGAGCACGCTGTGCCGGCGCTCCGGCAACGCCTGGCAATCCCGAGTCGCGTTGGCGCCAACCCACGCTCAACGCCAGCGTGTCGTCATCGCGCGGCTCCCATCGCAACTGCCCCGAGGCAGCGGTCGTCTCCACGCGATTGTTGCGTCGCCGCGCTGTTCGATCGTCGCGCGGGTCCAGCGGCGTCAGGTTCAGATCCAAGTATCTGAAATCGCCGTCACTTTGTAGCCGCTCGACACTGCCTCGCCATGCGGATGACGCGCCGAGCGGTCCCGAGCCGTTGAGTGCCGCTTGCACGAAACCAAGCGCACCGCCGGTGAGCGCGGCCTGGAGCTGCGGTTTTCGCTGCGCGGCGCGCGTGCGAATGTCGATCAAACCGCCCAGCCCGAACGCGCCGGTGCTGGCCGGCGCGAATCCTCGATAAACCGTGACCGTTTGCAGCTCGGCCAGCGGTACGAGCGACAGGTCGACGGCACCGCCGAGCGCCGCGTTTTGCAGCACACCATCGACCATCACTGCGACCTGCTCGGCGGTCGAGCCGCGCTGTGAAACCGTTGCGTAGCGACCGACACCGCCGTAGCTGAAGACGCGCGTACCAGGGGAGCGTCGCAGCACGTCCGACAGGTCTTCTCCTTTGCCGATCAACTCGCTGGCGTCCAGCACGGTGGCGAACGCCGCGACATCGTCACTACTTGGAGCCGCCGCCTCGACCGTCAGTGCATCCTGATAGGAATCCTCGGACTGAGGCTCCGCGCTCCACGCAGGCAGCGTCATGCAACACACGAGCAAGACCCCTCGACGGATCACGGGCAGCCACTACCTGCCAGGCGCGGCGCGAGGCTGCTGGACCATCCGTAAGTGGAGACGGTCGAAGGGCGCACGAGATAGAAGTAGGACTGCCCCACCAACGGATTGGCGGAATCACAACTGAATCTCACGCTGGGCAGATTGTCCTGCAGGCAAATGGCGGCGCCCAGGTCGATGTGCGCGCCGACCGCCGCCAGGCTGGCGACATCGCCGCGAATCAGGTCATAGCTGATTCCGGTCGCCATGAAGGTCCAGCGCAGTTCGGTGCAGGCTCCCGCTCGCAGCCACAAGCGCGGCTCGCGCACGAACCACGGTGCATTGTCGACGCTATTTGGATTGCGGCATGAAGCGACTTCACGTCCGTCATCGATACCGTCCCCATCGCTGTCCGCTTGGAACGGATTGCTTGCATAAAGCGATGACTCGGTGCTGTCGGGAAGTCGATCACCATCGCTATCGCGTTCCGAAGTCGCGTTCGGTCGGCCGTGTAGCACCACAACCGCATCGAGGTCGAATCCCTCTGCCGAACCGGATGGTCCATTGCGCGATCCCGCGTCGGTAAGACGAATGAACCGGGCTTGTGTCAAACCGACGGTTGCCAGATCGAAGGCATCGCCGCCGGCACCCGAGACACCGCCCTGCCCGCTCGAATCCCAGGCTTGAAGTGAATCGGGAATGGTCCAGTTCCCGGTGAAGGTCGGTGTGATTCCAGCCAGGCCCGCCAGTCGATGCTGCAATGACTTGTTGGCGTTCTTCGCGGTCGCTTCTGCCAGCGCTTGTGCATCGTAAGGGAAACGGATCCAGGCAGTCCCGTCGAGACTGACATCGACGAATCCTGGTTCGGTGAAGACCGTGTAGTCAGCAGCATCGTTGACCGGCACGCTCCCGACAAAGAAGGCGTTTTCGAACACGATGAAGTCGGGTCCAGGACGATCCTCGATCAGCACGTCGTCGAATCGAAGTGTGACGCTCCCATCGGGACCGAGCGATGCGACGGTGGTCGAGCCTTGTGTCGGCGACGAATCACCCGGTGGTCCGAGCACGATGCCGGGAAGCGTGTTGGCGCCGAACCGGCTGTCGGGGGACGGGCCTGCTGCTTGCCATTGCACGATTGCATCCGGCAGGCAGTCGAGGGGCTGCGCCGTGGCCAGTGCCATCGCACTGCCCGCGATCAGCACCGAGCCGATCGACGCAAACCGCCGTGCCGCGTGCTTCACTTCACGTTCCGCGTCAGCGCAGCGAGCAACTCACTGCCGGTGGCATTGCTGCCGCGCCACACAGCCAGTCCCTCCATCGTGACAGTCGCATCGAGCGCCGCTGTTTCACTGGAGAAACCGTCGTGCCACAACGTAAGACCGAAGCGGTTGAGGGTGAACTGAGGAAGGCTCAGCGTCGCCAGCGACGCTTGCGCGCGAGCCTCGATCAATTCTGCAGTCGTGCCATCGACGCCGATCGTCCAGACCCGTGTCGTGAGGGTCGCGTTCTTCGGATCGTACTCGGTGGCAATCAAAAGCGGCTCGCCTAACGGCAGCTTGTACTGCTGGGAGCCGAAGCTGCTGTTGGCAAACGCCCCGAGAAAATCGAATAGCGGGTTGGTTCGATCCGCGGCCGCAAGCACGGCAGGTGCAACGAAAGGTCCGCCGAAGAAAGGCGATTCGTTCGGGAAGTAGTTGAACTCCACCAAATCGAAGGTGTCGGCTGCAAAGCTGTTGATGTCGCCGGTTCGATCCAGGCCGGTGGTCGACGAGTTCCACAACCCCCAGGAGATTTGGAAATAGCCGAATGGATCGGCGAAAAATCCCTTCGGTTCGAATTGCGCAATCGCCACCAAAGTGAACGGTTCGCGCTCGCTCAACGCCTGCGGCAAGACCCATCCCAAACGCGCGGCATCGGCACGCGAGTCGAAATGCGCCGAGAGCGAACCGCGACGATCGCCGCGAAACGCCGGCGCCGTGTCGTTCCAAGTCACGCGCGATGCGACGTCACCCTCGCGCAGCGCCAACGCCGAATCGAGCGGGTCGCGCTCGAAGCTCACCGTTACCAGCGGCGGCGTCAAAACCGCGAGAGCAGGCGGTGTCGACCACGCCATCAGCACCATCCCGACAGCGCCACAAGCCAAGAGCCGATTGCTGCACATCACACACTCCTGCGCGAGAGCTCGGTCCGGCTCGTGCTCTCTCAGGGACATCCCGCGTGATGCGGTGAGAGCCGCCACCGGACAGCTCCCGCCTGCAGACGGAATCGACCGCGCGTCGGCCCGCAACCAGGCACGCTTGTCTCGCCGCACGAAGCGTCGAGCAACGACCGGTCGCAGGCAGGTGAGCGCGCTCGAACGACGCGGCGGAACCTGCCCCTGGAAGGTTCCTGCTCTACTCGCGTGGGTCGGTCTCCTGGCTCGCGGCTCACTCGCGGCGAAGCACGCCTTCCCAGAAGGACATTCACTTCCAGTGGCTGTCCCTTCGGCATCGAACGTGACGCCGAACGAACATGTGCCTCGCCTCACCGCTCACAGTCGCCGGGCGGCAGGGGAGTTTCACCCCTTTCTCGTACACCCTCGCGCACTACGATGAAGCGCGCGTTTTGTAGCACGATCTCCCGTCGGCGGCTACGGGGTACAGCGGTGGTACGCTCAGCGCTGCTATCAGATCCAGCCAACCACGATCGAGAAATGCGCTGCGGCTTCGTCGGGTCGGCGTTACATTTCGGGCGCGTTGAATGGGAGAGTGGGAATGTCGCGAGGGTGGCACTTGTTGGTGATGCTCTTGACGATGATGCTCGCCGTCGGGAGCGTCCGTAGCGAGACCGCTTCCGCCACGCTGACGTTGCGCTTCAAGAATGAGGCGGGGCAGTGGGTCACCCTCGATCAACCGGGAGTCTTGTACCTCGTCGACTTTTGGACGATCGGTTGCAGGCCGTGCTTGGTCGAGATGCCGGAGCTGATCGAACTCGAAGATGAATTCGCAAGCGACGCTCGCGTTCAGTTCATCAGCGTCGCCACACAGGAGCGCTCCGCCTCGACCGCGCGCAAGCAGTTGGAGGCGCACGGCATTCACCCCAATCGTGTGTTCGCAGATGCCGACGACTGGTTCAACCGACTGCAAATCGAGTCGTGGCCTACCAAGCTGTTGATCCGCGACGGGAAAGTGTTGCGCGTCGCCTCGGGCGCCTTCCCGAGCGGCAACGACAAACGCTGGCGCACCGAAATTCGCGCGTTTCTCAAGGCTCACTAGGCTTCGCTCCGCCTGGCACGCCGCGCCGCACCAACCGACCGGTGCCCCGCGCGAACGCAAGCCTCGCTCCCCTGCTCGACCATCGGTTCGATCCAGCGATCTCGGTCCGACCGGGCCGGCACCCGCAGGAAGATCGCCATCCCCGCAGGCGGACAGCACCGGTCGCCAAACTTGCCTCACCGAGGTCAGCGCCCATCTTCCTTGCGAGGGATCGAACGCCATGGACGCCACACGGACCCAACCTCAGTCAGCGGCCGCCGCCGTCGTACCGCGCGCGGGAGTGTTGAATCTGGCTGTCGTCGGCGACGAGGTCCCGGTGCTGCTGTTGCACCATGCGCTCGGCTCTTTCGATGCCTACACCAGCGCAGAACACGACAACGTGGCGGAGTGGCTGGCAGCCCGCGGTTGTCAGGTGGTTGGCTTCGACCTGGAGGGGCATGGTGATTCGGAGTCGCTTGCCGAGTTCCCGGATGACTATCTGACGCGTTGTGTCGATGACGCCTGCGCCATCCTCGGAACGATCGGCTCCTCGCCCACACCTGTCGTCGGTGTGGGATTCGGCGCGTTGATCGCTCTCGAACTCGCGGCCACACATCCGGAGTTGGTGGCCTGCGTGGTGGCCGACTCTCCGCCCGGGGTTTGCCCCGCCGTCTCCTATGAACCGTGGCCGGCCCTCGCGTTCGCGCCACCTCACAGCGAAGAGAGCGCGCGCTTGGCAGCGTGGCGGAGGTTCACAGCGCGAGCCGCTGAGCGCCCGGTGTTGCCCGAGCCGAAGAGCATTGGTTGCCCCGTGTTGTTGACAGTCTGCGCGGACATCTGCGCGCCCGAGTTGTTGACCGGTCTGTACGATTGGGCGCACGCGCTCCCACAAGGAAGCGTGGCATTGCTTCCCGGCGATCAACCGCCCGGCTGTTGGCAGGCTCCCGGTTTCTTCATTCGTGAAGTCGAGCGATTTCTCGCCGCATACGCGTAACGAGTGGTCGAGGCACGAGCCGTTACGAGCGGCGCGCGGCAGCGGTGCACCGCGCACACAAGCCGCTGATCTCCATCCGGATGTACTGGACGTCGTAACCGGTTTGTCGCTTGAGTTGTGAACGAAACTCGTCGATCACCGCGCCCGCCGGTTCGAGCACCTCGCCGCACCCGGTACAGATGACGTGAGCATGTTCGCTACCGGTCCGGATTTCGTAGTAGTGGCGGTCGCCTCTGAAGTGCAACAGATCGAGTTCGTCCACGAGTCCGACGGTTTTGAGCATTCCCAACGTGCGGTAGACCGTGGCACGGTGGACCGAAGGATCGATCGCCTTGGCCTTCTCGGTGATCTCGTCGACGTCGAGGTGCTCCTCGGCCTGCTCGAGAACTTGCGCGATCGCCCGACGCGGCCCGGTGACCCGGATCCCCGACTCTCGCATCCGTTTCACGAGATTGGCTGTCGTCGCGGCCTGTGGCATGCGGGGATGTTGCCAGAAGCCGCCTGATCGCTCCAGTGCTGCTAGAATCCACGTCCTCGGGAGCGACGATCATGCGCTTGGCGTTCGACCAGATCGCGGAAGAGCACAGTTTCATCGTCAAGCGCTTCTTTGAACAACACTCCGACACGCTGGGGCTCGTCGCGGAGCGTTTGATTCGAACGCTTCGAACAGGACACAAGCTGCTGCTGTTCGGCAACGGCGGTTCGGCTGCCGACGCGCAGCACTTTGCAGCAGAACTCGTCGGCAGATATCAAATCGAGCGGCCCGGCTGGCCCGCGATCGCGCTGACGGTCGATAGCTCGGCACTCACCGCGATCGCCAACGACTATGGCTACGATCGTGTCTTCGCGCGACAGGTCGAGGCCCTGGGAGTGAAGGGCGATGCCGTGATCGCGATCTCGACCTCTGGAAATTCGAACAGTGTGATCGAAGGGGTGCGCACCGCTGCTGCCAAGGGATTGCATACGATCGGCCTGCTCGGTCGCGATGGAGGCGAACTCAAGTCGATGGTCGATCACGCTCTGGTTGTCGACGCGCAGAAGACGTCGCGAATCCAAGAGGTGCACATCCTGATCGCGCACATCCTTTGCGAGTCGATCGAGCGCGCCATGCTCAGCCCTCGTGAGTGACGACAACCGCAGGCTGACCATCGTCCACACCGATTTCCATCGCGGCTGGGGCGGTCAAATCAACCAGGTCATGACCTCCTGTATCGGCCTGCAGCAGCGAGGTCATCGTGTCCTGCTCGCGGTACCGGAGGGTGGCACACCGGCCGAGCGGGCTCGTGCGGCCGGAATCACGGTCTTCGGAGATGTGCGCTTTCGCGGCGCTGGGAAAGTGATTTCGTTGCTGCACGATGCGTGGGCGCTACGCCGGCTGATCAGGACCGAAAAACCGGACGTGATTCATTCGCACGGCTCGCAAGATACGTGGGCCGTCGCGCTGGCCAACAAGATCTTGCCCGGCGGCCAACGCATTCCACACCTGCTGACCCGCCACAACACCAAACGGGTGCGTGACCATCTGTTCAATCGATGGCTGTTGGGTCGTTTGGTCGATCGACTCATCGTGGTCGCACCGGAAGTACTCGATCGGTACCGTTGCTTCATCGAACGCGGCCTGATCGATCCTGAGCGCGTCCCGGTTCTGCCCAGTCCACTGCGGCCAGATCTGCTCACGGCCCCGCCGGATCGAGGCAAGCTTCGACGCGAATTGCAACTCGAGGACAACACGCTTCTGATCGGCACCGTCGCGCGCCTCGTGCCCGACAAGGGCCAGCGTTTCTTGCTGACCGCGGCGGAGCGGCTGCTGGTACGAGGGATCGATCTGCACGTCGTGCTGGCCGGCGACGGCAGCGATACCGCTGCCTTGCAAGCACAGGCCGCTGCGTCGCCAACGCTCTCCAACCGAGTGCACTTCCTCGGGTACCGCAGCGACGTAGCGGATATCACGGCGGCGCTCGATCTCGCGGTGCTGCCCTCGATCGACTGCGACGCGAGTTCCGGTGTCGTGAAAGAGGCTCTCGCCTTGGGAGTCCCGGTGGTCGCGACCGACATCGGCGCGGCACGAGCGATGCTGGGTGACGGTGCGTTCGGAATCGTCGTGCCGCCGGCTGATTCAGAGGCGCTCGCCGACGCGATCCAGGCCGTTGCCGCGCAACGCGACGAAGCCCGCCAGCGCGCCGTTGCGGGAGGCATTCGAATCCGTCAGGAATACACGGTAGAGCGGCTGGTTCTCGGCCTCGAAGCAGTGTATCGAGAGCATGCGCACCCGTGATCGATCCAGGTCTCGTCCGCGCCAGCGATCTATACGAATTGAGTGAGTGTGCGCACAGGATCGCTCTCGATCGGCGTTTGCCGCGCGATCGACGAGCGATCGTCGATGAGGGGACTGCGGCACTGCTGGCACGCGGACTGGCGCTGGAAAAGTCGGTCGCCGGCGCGTTGAACTACCCGCAGCCCGAACACGAAGTCTTCGATCTGGAGGCAGGCGCGGCGGCAACACTGGCGATGATGCGCCGTGGTCTGCCTGGCATCTACCAAGCGGTGCTGAAAGCCGAACGCTACTTGGCGATCCCCGATCTGATCGAGCGCGTCGACGGCGCTTCCGCGCTTGGCGATTTCCACTACATTCCAGGCGACATCAAGGCCGGCCTCACACCGCGCGCCGACCAAGTCATGCAAGTCGCCTTCGGCGGTTGGCTATTGGGGCAGATTCAGGGTCGACAACCAGAAATCGGTTTCTTGATTCTGGGCGACGGCCGACGGGAACGAATCGAACTTTCCGCCGTCGAACGTGTGCTCGAGAATGCACGCGCGACGGTCTGCCGCATCGTCGACGGCGAGCAACCGACATCGGCGTTTTATGAGCCTCACTGCGGTCGCTGTCGCTGGCGCCAAGAGTGTCTGCCTGCGCTGCTCTCGGAGCAGCATCTCTCACTCGTCGATGGTATGACTCCGGCGCGGGCCGGTTTGCTGTCGAACATCGGCGTCTCCAGCGTGGGGTCGCTCGCTGCCGTCGACGCGGCAGAAAAACAGGCGACACATGCCTTGCCGTTCGGCCTGCAACGGTTGGCGCTTCAAGCGCGAGCGCTTCACGAGCGTCGTATCGCCTCGAGTCGCCCACCGCGACTTCCCGATGGACTCGCACATGGCTGGTCGATTCATCTGGAGCGAAATCCGTTCGATGCCGAGCGCACGATCGCACTCGCGTGGTCTCGTGTCGACGGCTCGTCGCGCACCGTCCGCGTGATGCTCGACGCGCAACAACGGCGTGCCGCGTTTGCGGACCTGCTCGATTCCATCAGCGCTGACGCGACCCCGCTCGCGTACTTCGGCAACACGGTCGCTCGCGGTCTGGAGTCGTTGGCCGAAGAGTTCTCGCTCTCCCCCGACCGCCAGCGCTCGATGACGCTGCGACGCGTCGACGCACGGCCGCTGCTGCGATCCGGTTCGGTCTGGTTGCCGGTCCGCCGATACGTTTTGGAAGAGGTCGAGGCTGCGATTCGACAACAACCGCTTCCGGACCCGGCGTCGGCGGAGACCCCTGCGTTCGTGTGGGCAACGCGCGCGCAAGAGGGTGAGCCGGGGCCGTGGGCCGAACGGATCGCTGACCAAACCACGACTCAACTAGCGCGCGTCGAAACGATCGTGCGCTGGCTCTGCTCCAGCCACCAAGCGCCGACACCACGGCCCGACCGATGAATTCTCGTCGTTCGGAGGCCGCGGAGTCCGATCGCTTGCTTGCGGCGAGGTTGCATCGATACCTGCTGCGCGAGCAGACCAGAAGCGTGGACGATGTCCGTGAGACCTGGTCACAGCCGTTGGCGGTTCGGATCGAAGAGGGAGACGCGCTTGCGGTCGACTCGGTACTCGGGTGGGAGGACGACGCTCCCCGTTTGCGCCTGAATGTTTCGCGCAACCTTTCCCGCTTCAGGCGCGGCGATGAGCTGCATCTGGGCCGCGGTAACGACCCGGGCCTCGGACCGACGTTGGTGTTCGTGGATCACGAGGTTGCCAGTGGCGTGCTCATCGTCGAGCTCCCCGCCTTCGGCGGCGATCGCGACGCGGTGCAACGCGTGATCGCTGCAGGCCCACCGTTCGTGCTCGATCGAGCCGCGATCGACACCACGGCGTTGCTATTGCGTGCCTTGGAGCGAACCTTCGGCGGGGCGGATCGGCGCGCGGAAGCGGTGCGCGCGTTGCTTGCCGGCCGGCTTTCGCAACGGCTTGACCCAGAGCGCGTGACTGCCGCTGAGTTGTCGGTGCAGCGCCTGGCTGCACGAGACATCCGATTGAATGCTGCGCAGCAAGCGGCGTTTGTCGCCGGCTGGGCGAGCGATCCTCTGCATCTGATTCAGGGGCCGCCTGGAACCGGCAAGACTTGGTTGCTGGCACTGCTCGCGGCAGCGTTGACCTGGCGCGGAGAGCGTCTGTTGTTGACTGCGTTCACACATACGGCGGTCGATAACGCGATGCTCGCACTGGCACGACTGTCGCGAACGATCGGCGCGTCATTGCCACTTTATCGACTAAAACCACGCGACGAACCGGCGCTCGTCGAAGCCGGCGTTACGACGCTGCGGCACGCACGTCAGTTGCCGGGGCAAGGCGCGGTGATCTGTGGTGCAACGTTGCTTGCGGCCCAGGCGCTGATCGACATCGGCAAGTTCGATCGTGTTGTCTTCGACGAAGCAGCCCAGGTTCCATTGCCGCACGCGCTGTGTGCGCTCGCCGCCGCCCCGAAATGGCTGCTGTTTGGTGACGATCGCCAGCTTGGTCCTGTGACCGTTGCGGAGCATGAGCCGGGGATCGTCGCGACCTCCCTGTTCAGTCACCTCAGAGACGTCTGTACACCAACCTTGTTGGATGAAACCTGGCGACTGAACGACACGCTGTGCCGTTTTCCTTCTACTGTTTTTTATGGTGGGAGGCTGCAGCCGACAGAACAGGCCGCGTCGCGCCGCTTGGCGAGCTTTGAATCTGAATCGCCGTTTGATGCAGTTCTCGCTCCCGAGCCCGCGGCGGTTTGGGTTCGGCTCGACCACGTCGGGTGTCACGCACACGCGCCGGCGGAGGTTGAAGCGGCGGCCGACTTGGCAGCCGACCTGCTTCTCAATCGCGGTCTTGCGGCCGATGCATTGGCAATCGTGTCGCCGTTTCGCGTACAAAACCGCGAGATCGCGCGTGCGCTCGCGACTCGACTTCCCGACGGTGCCGCCCTGCCGGTGATCGACACGGTCGAGCGGATTCAGGGTCAGGAGCGCGAGGCGGTAATCGTCAGTTTGGTCTGTTCAGATCCCGACGTCTTGAGGCAGGACGGCGGGTTCTTCTTCTCTCCGCAACGTCTCAACGTCAGCCTCACGCGAGCACGGCGCAAGCTCATCGTGATCGCGAGCGGAGCACTCTTCGGTACGATGCCGCGCACACAGGAAGGGCTCGAGCAGGTCGACCTATTCCTGCGCCTGTTTGAACTGTTGCCGACGGTGGACTGGAGCGATCGCTACGTCCCGAGGGAGTTGCGTTGGAGTCTTTCTGCTTCTAGCTCGCTGGCAAACGGTCGACGCTGAGCGAATTCACTTCTTGGTAACACAAAACGATCCCTTCACGCGGTGGACTTTTTACTGCGCGTCGCATTTAATCCACGCAACGGACGAGGGTGGGGTAGACGAAACGCGTTGGAGGATAGGTCCTCATGGACCTCCATCGTCGGATTCGCACCCTAAGATTGCGCCGGGGAATGACCGGCATGCGTTTGGCCGAGCGCGCCGGGGTCAGTCCGTCTTACATCTCGCTGATCGAGCACGGACTGAAGATCCCTGCCGAGGGGAAAGCGGTCGCGATTGCGCGCGCTCTTGGGGAGCCTGAGGGTCCGTATCGCACGTGGGCAGCGACCGCTCGACTTTCCAAGGAGACACAGGAGGCAATGCGTTGCCAGGGAGCGTTGGGCTCGAGCAACGCCACCTTCGGTCTGGATCAAGGCCTGACAACGCTTCCCCCAGAACCGCACCGCCCCCCGGGGCGCCCCGTCACCAACGAAACACGCGGGTTTATTGCCAGCTCCCAACTTCTGGGAATGCAGACCGTGCCGCTGTTGCGAATACCGCTGCTCGCACCAGGACCGGTACCAGAGGAGTCGCCTCCGGATGAAAGCTCGATCGAGGCGATCATCGAGGTCGACGGACGACTCCTCGAGCGCGATTCGGCCGAGGGGCTCGTCGCCTTGCGCCTGAATTCGCACAACGCGCGTCTTGTGCACGGGTTGCTCAGAGCCCTCGATCTTGTCGTCATCGATCGCCTCTGGCGACGCCTCGACCCATCGAACATTTATGCGTGGCGCTTGGACGACGGGCTCACGCTGTCGCGCGCCGTCTTTGTCAACGGCGGCGCCATGCTGTACGCAACTGGGGATGGTCAGTCCCCGGTTGCCGTCGACGCTACGACACCTGAGTCGCTGACGCGGTTGCTCTACGGGACCGTCATCTGGATGTCGCGGCGCTGGGTCCAGGTCTGAGGCCGCCGCGGGTCGGGCTCCGCACCGGGGCACGTGTCGCGGTGACAGTGCGGTGTGCTTGGTGGATAATCTCGCGTCTTTTCAAAAGGGTTCAGAGCGGACCCTTCCCAAGGAGCGCGCGATGTCCCGTAAGTGGTTGATGGCGTTGGCCGTAGCGTGTGTTGTGCTGCCGGTTTCGGCGCAGGCCCAAGAGGAACAAAAGGAAGAGCCGAAGCCCGCGGAAGCGGCGGCCCCGTCACTCAACGGCTGGGGAATCAGTCTCGGTTGGTTTGTGGGTAACGACGTCACCAAGCAGTCCTATCCGGGAATCGGCGTGGCCAGCATCGACGATGGCGTGACGGTCGGGGGCCTTTGGTATCACGACCTGTCAGCCCGCACCCGGTTCGAAGCCAAGCTGTCGTTCAGCCCCAATTCGTTCGTCAACACACCCAACGGCGACGTGAACGCGCTCGTTTGGTACCTCGATCTGGCCTACATCCCGTACTGGACCTTCGGTAAGACGCGCCTCGGCATTCCGTTCGGACTGGGATGGGCAGGCAGTCACACCTCCGGCCCGCTGGCCGACTCCATCCCCAATCGCGACGAGGCGCTCACGCTCAACGATGGCAGTGGAATGCAGTACTTCATCGGAGCCCAAGCGGCATGGAGATTGGGGCAGAGCCCTTGGTCGATTCAAACCGATCTTCGCACGCACCGTTTTCATCGAATCGTCAACGTGCGCGAGATCAACACGCAGATCATCGACGTCACCGTGGCCTTGACGCGCAGCTTCTGATTCGTCCGGAGCTCTGACCCGAACATTCACCGCGCGAACCGTTTGCAAGTATCAGACGCCGGCAGGGGTTCGATCCTCGCCGGCGTTTTGCATCTGATCACACGCTGTCGAGATCGCTCCGCCGCGCGCGTCGTGCAACGAATCACATGGCGGAGTAGTGCGGTGCGTTCGGCCCGCACTAGGCTCTTCGAAGAAACCGCGACTCATACGGGTCGACTTCGATCTTCTCTCCCTGCTCCACGAAGAGTGGCACCTGAACCTCGGCGCCCGAGGCCACGACAGCGCGCTTGGTTACCTTCCCGGAAGCGGTGTTACCGCGTACCGCCGGTTCTGTTTCGTTGACCTCGACCACCATCACCTTGGGCAACTCGATGCTGGCGACTTTGCCTTCGAAATGGATCGCGCGAACCTCCAGGCCGTCGACCATCCAAGGGGTGAGGTCTGAAAGGTCTTCGCTTCTCAGCGAGAACTGATCGAACGACTCCTTGTCCATGAAATGCAGGTCACTGCCGTCACTGTACAGAAACTCTGCGACCCGGAAGCTGAGGTCGGGTTCGTCGAAAACCTCACCCGACTTCCAGGTCTTCTCCACGAACTGCCCATTGATTACGTTGCGCAGTTTGGCCTTGATCAACGTCTGCGAACCACGGGCGGTGGCCGACTGCGTGGTGTGTTCGATCACGGCAAACGGTTGGCCGTCGACCAGGATCCGAATGTTCTTCTTGAAATCGCTCGTACTGATCATCTGCATCTCGAGGGATAGGGGCGGCGAAAATCGACGCCAGCGAGGGAATATACCGAAACAAACGTCAAGTGGGCGATGAGATCTTGGATGGCACACTTACCACGCATCGGCCGTTCCACCGGAGTTCGGCTCGGCCCGGCTCCTGACGAGAGGCATCGAGCGTGACAGAATCGCCGGCCACATCGAACCGAAATATCTGCGCGAAAGGAAACACCACACGATGAAAATCGGCGTACCCAAAGAGCGGGCTCGTCACGAGCACCGCGTTGGACTCACCCCGTTCGGGGTACAGCGTTTGGTCGGCCTCGGTCACGAGGTCGTGCTCGAGGCCGGCGCCGGCGATGACGCCCACTTCCGCGACATCGACTACGAAACAGCCGGCGGAAGAATCGTCTTCCACCACGATGAGGTGTTCGGTCGAAGCGACCTGATTTGCAGGGTCGGGGTCTTGTCCCTCAACGAAGTTGCGATGCTGCGCGACGACGCGACGATCTGCGGTTTCCTGCACCTGTCGGTTGCGCCACACGAGGTGCTGATGGCGCTGGCGGCGCGGCGGGCAACGCTCGTGGGATACGAACTGGTGGAGGATCACAACGGGCGCCGGCCGATGCTGGTGGCGCTCTCGGAGATCGCCGGCAAGATGGCGATCCAGGTCGCTGGGACGCTGCTTCAACACGAGGAGGGGGGACGAGGCCTCGTACTCGGCGGCGTGCCCGGCATCGCACCGGCAACCGTCGTTGTACTCGGTGCAGGAACCGTCGGCCGTACCGCGGCACAAACGGCACTCGCGCTGGGCGCACATGTGATCGTCCTGGATAGCAACATGGACAAGTTGCGCGATGCGATCGCCGCTTGCGGCCCGCACTTGGTCACGGCTGTCGCTTCGGCTCGCAATCTTGCGAAGTACACCGCAATTGCCGACGCGCTGATCGGCGCCGTGTTCATTCCGGGCAGTCGGGCCCCGTTCATCGTGACCGAAACGATGGTCAAGGCGATGAAACGCGGCAGCGTGATCATCGACCTGGCGATCGATCAAGGGGGATGTGTCGAGACCAGCCGGCCAACGACACTCGGCTCGCCGACATTCACTAGCTTCGGCGTCACGCACTACTGCGTTCCCAACATGACTGCCAACGCAGCGCGCACCGCATCGCGCGCTTTGGCGCTCTCGGGGTTGCCGTTCCTGACGTGGATGGCGGAGGGCGGAATCGACGGTGCACTGCGTGCCGATGTCGGACTGCGACGCGGCATTTACATGTATCGCGGACAGGTGGTTCACGCCCACGTTGCACAGGCGATGGGCGTGGTGCCTGCCACGCTCGATGAACTGCTAGGTATGAATCGGCGCTCCAGCGCCGGAGACAGTGGAGACGGCGGTGAGTTGGTCTGAAGACTATCGCGCGAAGCGATGCACCGCTGAGGAAGCGGTTTCCGCCATCAAAAGCGGCGACACGGTTTATCACAGCGGAAATAGCGCTATGCCGGGGGCGCTGATTCGGGCGCTCGCGGCTCGACAGAATGACCTGTCCGAAGTCACGGTCGTGCACCTGTTGCTGCTGGGTGACTACCCATTGGGTGCTCCAGGCTCCGAGCGAGCGTTCCGGCACAAGTCGCTGTTTATCGGCGGTGCCGATCGCGCCGCGGTCAATGAGGGGCGCTCCGAGTACATCCCGGTGATGCTGCATCAGGTACCGCGACTTTATCGCGACCGACACATCCCGCTCGATGTCGCGATGATCATGGTGTCGCCGCCCGACGAACATGGATTCATGAGTTTCGGCGTCGAGACCATTGCCACGCGCGCCGCCTGCGAAAGCGCCAAGGTCGTGATCGCGCAGGTCAACCCCAGAATGCCGCGGGTTTTGGGCGACGCGTTTGTGCATGTCGGGCGCGTGAATCACATCGTCGAGCATGAAGAGCCGCTGGTTTCGTTGGAGGCGCACGAGGTCTCCGAGACCGAGCGCCGGATCGGCGAACATGTGCGCGCGCTCATCCCCGATGGCGCCACGCTGCAGCTTGGCATCGGCGGTATTCCCGACGCGGTCTTGGCCAACTTGGGAGGCCTGCGTGACCTCGGCATCCATACCGAGATGGTCAGCGACGGTGCGATGCGCGCGATCGAGTCCGGAATCATCACCGGCACTCGCAAGTCGCTGCATCCCGGCAAGGTCGTGATCACATTCGCACTCGGGTCGGCAAACCTGTATTCGTTTCTGGACAACAACGCACTGATCGAGTCGCACCCTTCCGACTACGTCAACGACCCATTCGTGATCGCGCGCAACGACAAGTTGGTCGCGATCAACTCGGCGCTGTCGGTCGACATCACCGGGCAGGTATGCGCTGATTCGATCGGAACCTCGATCTACTCCGGATTCGGTGGACAACTGGACTTCATTCGCGGCGCGGCTCGCTCCAACGGCGGTGTACCGATCATTGCGTTGCCGGCCACTGCCAAAGGCGGCGCCGTGTCGCGCATCGTTCCCACCCTTGCGGTCGGATCGGGAGTCGTCACCACCCGCGCCGACGTGCACTACGTCGTGACCGAGTTCGGCGTGGCCAAACTGTTCGGTCGATCGCTGCGAGAACGAGCCGAAGCACTGACGGCGATCGCGCATCCGGATTTCCGCGAAGAGTTGTCGCGGGCTTGGACTGATCGGATCGCCAAGCGGACTCGCGCCTAGCGCCGACCGTCAACTCACGCGCGGATCGTGGTTCGGACCCGCGCGGCTCCGTCCGCGCGGACGGCCTTTCAGTATTTACAACATTGCACCCTTGCGTATGGACAGGAGGCCCCCGTATATCGCTGCAGCGTTCGGGGCTCTGCCCCGAAACCGGTTCCGTGAGGGGACGAGGGAGAGGGTCGCGATGCTCTTGAGCAGAATCTTGTTTGCCGGCGTTCTGGCCGGCCTGGGCGCCACCGCGTTCGCGGTTCAGCCGAGGCAGGAGTCCAACCGTTTCGACGGACTTGCAATCGAATCGGCCGGTACCGGCCTTGCGATTCGAGCCATTCCTGTCACCGAGCTTCCCCCCAGCGATCCGCTGCGTGTCGGGTGGAACCAGTTCTCCGCCCAGTACAAAGGCTGGACCGTCGCTATCGATCAGCGGTCGGGACTTCCGACGCTGGCGCAAGGGGCCGGGATTCTGTGGCTCGCCGAAGATGCCGTCGCGACCTTGCAGAGCGATCGCGAGCGCGTCGAACAGCTGGAACGAAAGGCGCGTGCGTTTCTGAGCGAGCAGCGGCTGCTGTTGGGCGACTGGTCGGATCAGTTGGTACTCGATACGGCCGCCTCCGGCAGGGCCAGCGACAGTTTGTGGCTGATTACGTTCCGCCAATCGGTCGGGGGTGTACCGGTCGAGGGTGCACGCTTGGACTTCCATGTCGTGCACGGGAACCTGGTCGCGTTCGGAGCCGAGCGTTGGGCCCGCGTCACCGGGAGCGTCACACCTCGCGTCGATGCGGCCGCGGCGCACGACGCGCTGATGGCGTATCTGCAAGCGGAGAGTGGTTCGCTCAACGAGTCGGGCGCACCTGAACTGATTTTGGTCCCGAGCGATCCGCGCCGCGCACGCGCGGGCGAATGGACCGGTTCGCGCGGAGCAGGACTGACACACTCACTGGTCTGGCGCTTCCGCGTCAGCGTGCCGGGCGAAGCCTCGAGTTGGGTTGCCGATGTCGATGCCACGTACGGCCGCGTGCTCTCGCTCAGCGATGAGACTCGCTACGAGCGTGTCAAAGGCGGTGTCTTCCCGATCAGCGCCAACGGCGTCGGTTATGAGGGGACCGAACAACCGAACTTCCCGATTCCGTTCGCAGACTTCACGATCGACGGCACCACGCAAACCGCAAGCGGCGCTGGCCTGTTCAGCTGCACCACGCCGGGAAGCGCGGCGACGACTCGACTCGATGGTCCCTACGTGCGCATCAGTAACGCCTGCGGACCGGTCAGCGAAACGGCACTCTGCGGCGAAGACATCAACCTGCAGATCGGCCCAGGCACCAACTGCGAAATCCCTGCAGGGGCATCGGCCGGGAACACGCGCGGCGCTCGCACGTCGTTCTATCAGGTCAATCGGAATGCCGAGCGCGCTCGATACTGGCTGACGGATAACACCTGGGTCCGCACACCGGTGCAGGTCAACGTCAACGTCAACAACACCTGCAACGCGTCGTGGGGCGGGCAACTCAACATGTATCGCGCCGGTGGCGGTTGCGGCAACACGGCCGAATTGCAGGGCGTGCTGGTTCACGAATGGGGCCATGGTCTGGATCAAAACGATGGCGGTGGTTACGACAACTCCTCGGAGTCGTATGCCGACGTGGTGGCGGTCTATGACGCGCGCATCTCCTGCGTCGGACCTGGATTCTATGATTCCGGCACCTGCGGCAACTACGGCGATACCTGCCTGACGTGCACCGGAATCCGCGACATGGACTTCGCCAAACGTCAGGCGAACACGCCCGCAACACCACAGGACTTTTTGACCAATCGCTGCGGTAGCGGCAGCGGTCCCTGCGGCAAAGAGTCTCACTGTGAGAGCTTCGTCTCGGGTGAGTCGCTGTGGGACCTGGCGGTGCGCGATCTACCCGCGTCCGGCTTGGATCCCGCAACCGCGTGGCAACTGGCCGATCGTTTGTGGATGCAATCGCGCAAAGGCTCGGGCGGCAACGCCTACAACTGCGCGCTCCCCAGCTCGGATGGATGCGGCACCAACAGTTGGTATCACAAGCTGCGTGTCGCCGACGACGACGACGGCAATCTTGGCAACGGCACGCCGCACGCCGCGGCGATTTTCAATGCCTTCAAGCGTCACAACATCGCGTGCGGGAATGCGACCGACGCGACCAATCTGAATTCCAGCAGTTGCCCGGTGTTGGCGCAGCCGACGTTGACCACATCGATCGATAGCGGAGGGCTGCGATTGAATTGGAGCGCCGTCGCCGGTGCTGCCAAGTATCGTGTGATGCGCAGCGATTTCGGCTGCAATCGCAGCCAGCAGCCGATTGCCGACGTCACCGCCCCCACACTCACCTTCCTCGACACCGATGTGGCCGAGAACTCGAACGTTTCGTATCGAGTGATGGCGGTCGGTAGCAATCCGGCGTGCGAGAGCCCGGTTTCGACCTGCGAGACCAAGGCGCTCGTTCCGTTCAAGGGGCGAATCGAGTTCTTCGGTTCGGCATTCGGTTGTGGAGCGACGATCGGAGTTCGCGTCTTGGACGGCAATGCGGGCCCCGCTCCGCTCAAAGTCTCGGTCTGGTCCGACAGTGAGCAGACTCCCGAACTGGTAACACTGACGGCGATTGCGCCTGGGTCGAGCACCTATGAAGGCTCGATTTTGGCCGGCTCCGGACTGCCTGTAGCCGGTGATGGTCGACTCGTGTTCGTGGCCGGGGATCAACTCTCGGCCGAGTACGTCGATGGCAATGATGGCGCCGGAAATCCGGCAATCAGTGCCGACAGCGCGGTGGTCGATTGCGCGGCGGCAGCGCCGACGTCGGTGCGAGTCACCGACCTGACCGATGCAAGCGTGGTCGTGCGTTGGAACACCAGCGAGCCGACGACCGGTCGAGTCGAGTGGGGTTTGAGCACCGCGCTCGGGAACACCAGCAACGACAACACGACTTCGGGAGATCACGCGGCCTCACTGAACGGCCTCAACGAATGCGCGCGCTATTTCTTCCGCGTGATCTCGCGCGACAGCTTCGGCAACGAGACGATCCTGGACAACAACGGCCAGCCGTTTGGCTTCAACGTCGGACGGATTCCCGGATTCTTCCGCGATGACTTCGAATCCTTGGCAGGTTGGGGATTGGAAGGCGAATGGCAGATCAACACGCCCCAAGGCAAGGGCAGCAGTCCCAAGGACCCCACGGCGGCATTCAGCGGCAGCAAGGTACTCGGCCACGATCTCACCGGCTTGGGTGCGCGCCCCGGCGACTACGAGCGAAGCACTACTCAGAGCGCTTCCAGTCCGGTCATCAACGCGAGTGGAAAAACCGGCGTGGAGATGAAGTTCCGTCGCTGGCTCAATACCGGCCTGCGCGCCACGGCGGCGGTCGAGGCTCGAGTCAACGGCGGCAGTTGGAACGTCGTTTGGAGTTACATCGGAAACTTCTTCCCGCTCAACGAATCGGCCTGGAGTTTCCAAACGATCGACCTCTCGCAGTACGCCGACAATCAGAGCAACTTCCAAGTTCGTTTCCGGCAAACCGGTGGAAACGATCCGGCCGGCCAAGCCGGTTGGAATGTCGACCGTGTGGTGATTCGACAAGTCTCCGATCCGCAAGGCGAGTCTTGCGGTAGCTGCGGTGGCGCGCCGAGCTTCCGAGGGTTGACCTCGGCGGCCGACAGCGACCCATGCTCGACCGGCAGCAGCGTTTCGCTGACTTGGGATCAGGCGGCGGCATGGGGCTCCGGCAGCAGTGGGACCTACACCGTTTACCGCGACACGGTACCGAACTTCACCCCCGCGACGTCGAATCGATTGGCAACCGGTATCGCAACCACGAGCTACACCGATGCCACGGCGGTGAACGGTGTGACCTACTACTACTTGGTGCGCGCCGAGAACAACGAAGCGTGCAGCAGCGGCGCCAACAATGGCGGCGTCGTCGACAACAACACCAACTACAAGAGCGTGACCACCACCTCCTCGCAGTCTGTACCGGGTGCGGTCTCCAATCTCAGGATTCAACCGGCGGTCGGCACCACGGTGCGTCTGAACTGGAACGGCGTGGCCGGCGCTTCGAAGTACCGCGTCTATCGTTCGGCGACACCCAACGGCGGCTTCGCTCAACGGCTGGAGGTCAGCACGATCACGGGCGATGACCTCGGTACCGCGACCGATGGCGCGAACTGGTTCTACCTGGTGCGTGCCGTCAACGCCTGCGGCCAAGAAGGTCCGTAGGCCGCAGCCACATCGAGTCTTTTCCCTGGGCCGCGGCTACTGCCGCGGCCCTTTTTGTGTCGCCCCTCGGTATCCTCTGCGACATGTACATCCCCGGTAATTCGCGCGAAGACCAACCAGCGGTGCTTCGAGAGATCATCGAAACAGAGGGCTTCGGACTGCTCACCGTCTCACAAATCGATGCCGCACCGATCGGCGTGCATCTGCCGTTCATGTTCGACCCGCAGCGTGGCCCGAACGGGACGCTGATCGCTCACCTGGCGCGCGCCAATCCGCTCGCGCGCGCGGTTGAACAGGGTTGCCCTGCCCTTGTCGTCTTTCAGGGGCCGCATGGCTACATCTCGCCGGCCTGGTATCGCGATCGCGACACGGTACCGACCTGGAACTATGTGGTGGTGCATGCCTATGGAACACCGCGCGTGATCGAGGATGCGGCCACCGTGAGCGCGATGCTTCGGCGTTTGGTTGAGCGCTACGAACAGCCTCGCGCTGAGCCGTGGTCGTTCGACGAAGCGTCACCGGAAACCATGCGGCAACTTGTTCCCGCGATCGTGGCGTTCGAAGTTCCGGTGGATCGACTCGAGGGAAAGGTCAAGCTGGGGCAAAACCGCGATCGGGCCGATCGCGAAGGTGTGATCGCCGGGTTGCGTCGCGAGGCCGGGCACGAGGGCGAGCGCTTGGCGCGTTGGATGGCGCGCTACCGCTGACTCTCTGCTGTTGCGATCGAGCGCCGCGACGGCGATCGCGGCAACACGGGCGCCTCGTCGCCACCGTTCGTTTTGCTCTCCGTCGAATCCGCTTCCACCGCCGGGGCGTACTTCTATCGATGAAACTTCTGTTTGACGTGTTTATCGCTGGAAGCACCGGCTATCTCGGTCGACCCTTGGGCGAGCGCCTGGTGGCGCGCGGCCATCGCGTGTACGCGCTGGCTCGTCGAGGTTCCGAACGGCGCATTCCCGAGGGGAGCCGCGTCGTGGTCGGCAATGCTCTCGATGCGGCGAGCTATGCGCCGCTCGTGCCGCGCGGCTGCGTGTTCGTGCATCTCGTCGGCGTGCCGCATCC
Source organism: Acidobacteriota bacterium (assembly GCA_046331425.1). Lineage (GTDB taxonomy): Bacteria > Acidobacteriota > Polarisedimenticolia > J045 > J045 > JANNUT01. The sequence goes on along the minus strand of JAXLQU010000001.1, from coordinate 24,885 downwards.
GAGCCCGGCCAAGGCAGCGGAATTTCTGAGCATCGATCTTCCTTCCGTGCGTGCGTCGGTGGAGGCTGCCGTACGCGCACGGGCGCGCCGCTTCGTGTATGTCAGCGTGGCGCACCCGGCGCCGTTGATGCACTCGTATGTCGCGGCGCGTCAGGCCGGTGAAGCGATTCTGCGTGACAGTGGGTTGACTGCCACGGTGCTGCGTCCGTGGTACGTGTTGGGACCAGGGCATCGCTGGCCGCTCGCGTTGCTCCCGCTTTACGCGATGGCGCGCTTGATTCCGGGGTGGCGCCAGACAGCGCAACGACTCGGTCTGGTCACCCATAGACAGATGCTCGCGGCCTTGACGGAAGCGGTGGAATCAACGAACGCGGGGACGAGGATCCTCGATGTTCCTGCGATCCGAAACGCGGGGGGCGGCCGATCGACCACCCCCCACGCAGTAACGGTGAATTCGCTAGAACGAGACGCGAACTCCGAGTCGGACCGCCGTCGGCGAGGTGCGTAGTACCGCTTTTCCGTAACCCGGGTTTGCGGGACTGTTCGACCCGTTGTCCGCCTCCTGAAAACCCCAACGTTGATCGAGCACGATCGCTTTCTGTGAGTTGATCAAGCTGAAAATGTCGAGCAAGAAGTTGAACTTCGCGCGGCCGGCTTCCAGCGGATAGCCGAGATGCAGATCGATCTCGTAGTTGGATGGATTGCGTCCCTCCGACCCGCGATTTTCCAGGAAGAATTCGTAGCGTCCGTAGGCATCGGAATATCCATAGCGCGTGAGCGGTGTACCGCTGCGATAGAACGCCGACGCCCCCACCTCCAGTTTCACCGGCGTGATCCACGTACCCGATACCTTGAACTGATGCCGTCGATCGTTCGAGAGCGGTCCATCGTTGGTGATCTTGTCGAGGTTCACACCATCGGTGAAGAAGTCGTAGTAGTCGTACGCCGCCGAGATGTTGGGGTCGGCGCCGACGTTGGTGAACGGAGCGAACTCGCCGTCGAAATTGCCATCGAGCTTGGACCAGATGTACGACGCGATCCCCTGCCAGTTGCTCGACATCCGTTTGGTCACGTCGAATTGCACCGCCTTGTACACACGCTCGGGCTTGGGCGCCGCGAAGGTGCGCGAGTAGTCGAGCGTGAAGACGCGCGTCATGATCCCCTCGGCGGGGTTACCAATGCAGTACGTTCCGTCGTCGGCACACAGGAAGTCTTCGATCACCTGGCCGTAGTCGCGATAGATCCCTTTCACGCCGGCGGACCATTGCGGAGCGATCTCGCGTTCGTATCCTAACAGGTACTCGTTGATGTACTGCCCTTCCAAGTCTGGATCGGACGGCTCGGTAAATCCGCCCAGAATCGCCGAGCTGATCTCGACCAGATCGGATGCGGCCTGGTCGGGAACGACACCCACCGGATCGAAGTTGACGATACGTGGCTGTCGCTCGTAGGAGAAGGAGCGGATCACGAGATCCATCGGGATCTGCTCGTAGTAGCGACCGTACGACCCGTACAGACGGCTCTTCTGATCGCCGTTCGGATCCCACACGAAGCCCAGTCTCGGCGCAACGTCTTTCAGGTCGATCTGCGTGACACCCGAAGCGTCGACGATCTCCTGGCGGTCATAGCGCAACCCGTAGGTGAGCGAGAGCTTCGGCGTGGCCTGCCAGCGATCTTGCAGATACAGCGTCGTGTTTTTGTGCTCGGGCGAGGCGTTGAGCTGATCGACCGGAGCGTTGTCGAGCGTTGCCGTGGGAATCGTCCAGTAGCGATGCACGTAAACCGTGGAGATCCCCTCGAGCGGACCCGGCGTGTACACATCGACCTGTTGGCCGCCGGAGTTGCGCTTGACGACGTCGGCACTTTGCTTTTCGTACTCGATGCCGCCCTTGACTTCGTGGTTGCCGTGATACCAGGCCAGCGACCCGCCGAAGAAGTCCCGTTTGAACTGCTTCTCTTGCACCAGCCCGATACCGCCGGTTTGGAAGAAGTCGGTGGCTACGTCGCGATATTGAATCGCATCGCCTGCGGCGGAAGCCGGCAGTGTCGAGTTCTCATCTTCGTGGCGCGAGACCTGGGCAGTGGCAACCCATCCGCCGCCGAAGATCCCTTCGTACCGCAGTCCGTAATCGTGACCACCGGTCTTGGTCAAACCGAGATAGCTGCTTGGAACGCCGTTCAAGCTGTGGCTGGCGTCGAGCAGCGCTCCGGTCTCGTCGGCCGGATCTTGGAAGAACGTGGCCTGAATGTTCTGCCTGTCGTTGAGTCGCCAGGTGAGCTTGGCGGCACCCAAGTCGCGCTTGAGGTTCGATAGCTCCACCGAGCTTTCCTGCGGCGGCGGCAACTGAACATCAATGCTGTTGTCGACCCGATCGTACGCACCGAAGAACCAGAGCTTGTCCTTGACGATATAGCCGCCCACATCGGCGCCGTAGTCCTTGCGGGTGAATCCCACGTCGGTTCCTTGCTGCGATACGGTACTGTCGGCGTTGCGCTGCAGCGAGTCGCCGTCGTAGTAACCGAAGACGTCACCGGAGAACTCGTTGCCGCCCGACTTGGTGATGACGTTGACGATTCCACCGGTGGAGCGACCATACTCGGCTTCGTAGCCGCCGGTCTTGACCTCGATCGATTCGATGAACTCGAAGTTGAGTTGCTTGCCTTGAAAACCGTACTCGACGTTCGTGGTGTTGACACCGTCGATGACGTACGCGTTTTCAGCGCCGCTGGAACCGTAGACTGTGATCGTCTCCTGCCCCTTGTTGAGCGGGTTGGCATCGCTTCCGGTACCCGGCACGGTGGAAACGACCGACGTGTCGTTGCGCTGCGTCGGAAGCGTATCGATCGCTGCTTCATCGAAGTTCCGTCCGACGGTGGTCGACTTGGTGTCCAATTCGTCGGCACTCCCCTCCACCGTCACCTCTTCTTTGAGGTTCTCTTGCATGCTGATGTTGAGCGCGCGCTCCTTCCCCAGGCTGATCGGTACGCCCGTGGCGGAGACCGGTGAGTACCCTTCCAGATCGAATTTCACCGCGTAGGTACCGGGGGGCAGCAACAAGATGCGATACACGCCGCGCTCGTCGGTCACCGCGGCGCGATTGCCTTGAAGCGCGGGGCTCGTAGCCTCGACGGTAACGCCGGGAATGGCCGCACCCGCCTTGTCGGTAACCTTTCCCGAAAGTCCGCCGGTTGTTTGGGCGATCGCTAGGGTCCCCAGGCACAAGGCCCCGATGACGCACGCGACGCTGATCCTCGATCGTTTCATTCGCTCTCCTCCGTCTCGCTCTGAACCCGGGCGGATCATACCCCGCGCAGGCGTCGAAATGAGGAGCCTGCTATCGATCTAGAATCGCTCGAATCTTCGGTTGGTCCGGGTCCAGTTGTAAGGAGCGCGCAAACTCGCGGCGTGCACCGGGCTGATCCCCCAGACATAGCCGCGAAACACCCGCCAGTGCATAAGCGGTCGCTTCGCCAGGCGCCCAACGCTGCGCGGTGAGCGCGTCATCAAGCGCCCCGCGACAGTCTTGGGCTTCCGAGCGTAGCCGCGCTCGGTAGAGATAGAGCGGTGCGGACTCGGGCGCACGCTGCAACGCGCCCTCGAGCAGCGCCGCGGCCCGCGCCGTGTCGCCGAGCTTGCGCACGGTGGCCGAGCGCGCCAACACGTAGGGCACGCCTTCCGACAGTCCCGATTCCAACGCCTGGAGCAAAAGTCGGTCGCTGCGCGCCGGGTCCTTCCCGGCGCTCGCCAACAGGTCACTGAGATTCCACAGCGACGCCGCATGCTGCGGGTCGCGCTCGAGCGCGTGTTCCAGCGCCGCCTGTGCTTCGTCGATGCGACCTGCAGCGCGCAGGATCAGCGCTTCGTTGCTGAACGAGCCGGCGGTACGCGTCGGCTGATCGCTGTCGCGCGAGGTCGCACGCGAGGGTTCGCTGCTGCCAACGTAACCGAGCGACCGCAATTGCTCGACACGCTCGTCGGCTATGGATGCATCGACCGCGGGCGCCGGTCGATACAGCGCGCCGTAATCGACGGGTGGCGCCGACGCGTCAGGAATCGACGCCAACGGCGGCCCGGCCAAACCGATCCCCGCAGGAAGATTCAGTAGCGCCAGAATCGTCGCGCAGACCTGATCGACACGCGACTTGGTAACGGCGCGCGGTGCGGCCTGGATCGCATCACCCCACAACAGCCAGATGCCGTCGTCGCGGTGCCATTGCGCTGCCGTTGCGGCGCGCGCCATCCCAGCTTGCCGAGGGCGATCGTCGCCCCATCGAAAGCCATGATCGGAAACCACCAGCAAGCGTGCGCCACGCTGCGCAGCGAGTTGCCGATAAACGCCGAGCCGCGTGTCGATCTCGTTGTAGTAGCGCTCGACGACACCGGCATAGCGGGCAAACGGCGCGTCGTCGATCCACGCAGGACGCGGTGAGACGAAACTGGCGAACAGGTGGCCGATCTCATCGGTGCCTTGAAAGTAGACCACTGTGAGTGCATCGCGTCGCTGACGTAGCGCCTCGCGCGCGAGTGCGTCGTATACCTCGGTCTGCACCAGGACTCGGCGTAGCTCGCCAACCAAAGGATCTTTCTCGGCAGAACTCACCCAAGGCAAGTAACGTTGCAGAACTCGCGCGTCGATCGCTTGCTCGGTTCGCGCCAGTACCTCGAGCGCCGGCGCCTGCTCGCTCGCGGGAAACACGGAGTTCGCGGGGGCGACAGCATCGCGTTGCTGAAACGAATACAGCCGATCGCTCACGATCACACCGTCGATCGCTTCCGCCGGGTAGGTGGCCCACATGCCGAACACAGCCGACGTCAGTTGCTGGCTGTCGAGCATGTTCCAGACGGCAGGCACGCGACGTTCATCGGAGGTGATCGGTTCTCGCGTACGGCTGCGTGGGTGGAAGCGCGTGAAGTCGAGTACGCCATGCTCCAACGGACTTTTGCCGGTGAGCATCGTGGTCCAAACCAACGGCGACAGCGGGGGATGCTGCGTCACCAGCACACCGCTTTGACCCTCGCGCATCAGTTGAGCCAAGCGCGGCATGCCGCCGGCAGCGACGAGGCGATCGATGAACTGCCAATCGGCGCCGTCCAGTCCGATCACGATCAGCGGCGCGGTGGTAGCCCCGGTTGTCGAGCGATCCGAGGTGCGCGCGCAGGCCGCAGCAAGCGTCAGCGCCAGCAACACCTGTACCCGTTGCGCTACGGAAACTGCCACGTCACCGAACCTTCTCGCTCCGTAACCCGCAAACCGGGCGCTGGTTGCGAGTCTTTCAGCGCTTGGGTGGTACAGCTCCAGGTGGTATCCATCAGCCGTGGGGTTGCATCAGGCTTGCTGCTGATCAAAGAGATCGTGATTCCAGCCTGCGTGTAGTCGGCCGAGGTCAACGAACGCGTGGCACTCCATCCCAGCGCCGTCAACCAGCGACCTAGTCCGTCGACCGACGCGGAGCTCGCGCTGAGGCGAATCGTCCGAATGCGACTGCACTTGGCCGCGGCCTGCGACGGCGCGAGTCGCTCGAAGTCGCGCACCGTGAGCGGCGCGCCATCGGGGACGTCCACTCCCTGCGCTCGAAAGAACTCCTGGCGATAAGCCATGACCCACACCGGCAAGCCGATGCCGAGTTCGTCGGCGCTGGAATACAGCATGTCGAACCACGGCGTCTCGCTGTCGCCCAACTGCTTCTTGCGTGTCGCGCGCTGCACACTTGGCCAGAGTGGTTTGAGCCGCGTGTTGGCCGTCTCGAGCTCGGACAGCAGATCGACGCTGACCGCCAGTCCGATCGTACCGGCCTTCATGTTGACGGCGCCATCGCGCAGTAGCTCGAGATAGCCGTTGTCGAGGTACAGATAAAGTCCGGTCCACGATTCACCATCGGCGGTGGTGGTGCGTTGCTCGACCTGTACCAACGTGCGCCACTCGTACGAGGCGGCCAGGACATCGAATGTCGGTGCCGGTAGAACCAGGAAGAAGTGATTGAGCGGGACATTGATCCGCGGGGGAATCTCGGCCGTGGTTGGGACCGTGAACAGAATCGATAGGATCAACCAGATCGCTGCGCGCCATCGACTCATCGACCCCTCCCGCATTCAATCATCGTGTCGAGGGGCAGAAGCATGAACCAGAACAGCGAGGTTTCAAAGCGAGCGGAAGATCGGGCAGCGATCGCGGCACCCTGATCGTTGTCGGTCCATTCGCACGCCGCGGGCGTTAGACTCCGTGGCCATGCAGAACGCTCTGCCCGGCTGGCTCGAGGCGGCACTGCCTCGTTTGCTGCTTCACACCTGCAGTACCCCTGGCGCCGACACTGTGTGTGTCACGTCGCCGCTGACGGGCGACTTCGTCGCTGCGGTACCGCGTGCCACACGCAAGGACGTCGGGTCCGCGCTGATGCGACTGCGCCGCGCGCAGCATGCGTGGGCCGCGCAACCTCTCGCGGCGCGCGCGCAGGTCTTGTTGCGATTCCACGATCTGTTGCTGCGGCGACAAGCTCAGGCGCTCGACCTGGTGCAGCTCGAAGCGGGCAAGACGCGGGCACAAGCGTTCGAAGAGTTGATCGACTCGGCCCTCGTGGCGCGGCACTACGCGCTCAATGCCGCGCACTATCTGGCCCCGAAACGGCGACGCGGCGCCTTTCCCCTCGTCACGCGCGCCTGGGAGCGGCGCCACCCCAAAGGGATCGTCGCGATCATCTCGCCGTGGAACTACCCGCTCTCGATGGGAATCACCGACGCGCTTCCCGCCCTCTTGGCCGGAAACGCGGTGCTGGCCAAGCCCGATCTGTTGACGCCGGTGACGTTGTTGTGGGCGATCGACATGCTGATCGAGGCCGGACTGCCGCACGACCTGATGTTGGCATTGTGTGCAGACGGGCCGGATCTCGGGCCCTCGATCATTGCCGGCGCCGACTTCGTGCAATTCACCGGATCGACGGCTACCGGTGTGGTGGTCGCGCGCGAGGCTGCCGAACACTTGATCGGCTGCTCGCTCGAACTCGGCGGCAAGAACGCGATGTTGGTGCTACCCGATGCCAACCTCGAAGCGGCGGTCGATGGTGCCGTGCGCGGCTGCTTCCCATCGGCCGGTCAGTTGTGCATCTCGATCGAACGGCTGATGGTGCACGAGAGTCTGTATGAGAGGTTCATCGCCTCATTCGTCGAACGAACGCGTGCGTTGGTGCCCTGTACGGCGCTGGGCTGGGACGGCGACATCGGGCCTCTGATCTCGGCACGCCAACTCGCGCGCACGGTGGAACATGTTTCGGATGCTGTGACCAAGGGGGCGGTCGTTCGAGCCGGTGGCCGCGCACGGCCGGAGATCCTGCCGTTTTTCTTCGAGCCAACGATCCTCACCGGCGTGACCGAATCGATGACGATGTTTGCCGAAGAGACCTTCGGCCCGGTGGTCTCGGTCTCGTCGTTTCGAAACGTCGACGAGGCGATCGCCCGCGCCAACGCGTCGCCGTACGGACTCAACGCCAGCGTCTGGTCACGCGATGTGCGCCGTGCCCGACGAATCGCAGCGCAGCTACAGTGCGGCACGGTCAACATCAACGAAGCGTATGCAGCGGCGTGGGCCTCGGTGGCAGGGCCGATGGGCGGGTTCAAGCGCTCGGGCCTCGGCCGCCGCCACGGTCGAGAAGGGATCGCGAAGTTCACCGAGGGACAAACGATCGCGGTACAACGCCTGATGCCGATCGGCGTGCCGCGCGGTTGGCGTCCTGAGCGATTCGCCGCGCTGGTTACACGCGCCTTGAAGCTGATCCGCACTTTCCCTGGTCTGGGTTGATTCACGGACGAAGGCACCGGCGTTGGTTACTTCGTTGCGAAGCGGGCGCTGAAACGACGGCTCGATTGACGCAGGGCGCCTCTGTGACGTAGCTTGCGCGCGCTGGAAGGCCGAGCAGGCCAACGAAACGCAAGCTGCCCGAACAGGGCACACCAACCCGCCACCCGAACAGGGTGCGGACCTCGCCGAAAGGCGAACAGGAGGTCCCATGTCAGAGTCATCGCCAGGCGTCCCCTCGCCCACATCCACCCACGATCGCAGCGAGCAGCCACCAGGCGTCGCATCACCGCGCTCTTCGGAGTCTTCTATGCCACTCGATCCTGAGACGATGGCGCTTCTGAATCAGATGAAGCAAAACACGCAAACGATGAACCACGAGGCGACACGCGCCTTCGAGTACATCCGCGAGATCGATCGACACCTGGAGGAAGCGGCGCCGGGTGTCGAAGTGTGGTCGGTGCTGGAGAAGGGAAAGAAGTTCCCGACACTCGCCGTTCGCGGCAAGCACTTCATGATCGGGATCGGTGTGGTGCGCGGCAATCATCGACGTTATCAAGCTTTGCTGATCGGTCACGCCAAGGTTGGCAACAAGTGGGGTCTGGCCGTCGCCGAGGGTGAGGTCACGATCGACTCCGAGGATCGGATCAGCATTCGCGAGGGCTCGATCGGCGAGCGGCGATTTCTGCGTGACGCCGATCGCGCTACCAAGATCCTGGCGGTCCCCAGAATTCCCGAGCTGATCAAGGCGCTTTCGGAAGAGCTTGAACGCGTCGCCTCCGAGGCCAGAGCGACGCTCGATCTCAACCGGTAACGACTCGGTTTCCCTGAAGCGGCCTTCCAGCCATCGCCGCTTACGTTTCGGCCAACAGTCTGGAGACGGTCACATTTCATGAAGAAGCGTGAGTTGCTCAACCTGGGAATCCCGAATGGCGAGCCGCTCAAGCTCGCCTTCAAGGCGATCGTCGACGCGCGCGCCGCGGGACTCGACGTCGCCTCGATGCGAGCCCAGTTTGCAGCGCTGGTCGACGATCCACTGGCATTCATCGACCACAGCGCACTCGGCGCGTTGGCGCGGGCGCTTTCCCCTTCGCCCGAGCGCACCGCATCGTTCGTCCCACGCCACGAACCGGCTCCTTACCAGCAATGGGGCCGGGACCTCGAAGCGAGCGCGGTGACACAAATCATCAACGCCTGCAGTTTGCCGATTACGGTGCGCGGCGCGTTGATGCCCGATGCGCATCCCGGCTACGGCCTGCCGATTGGCGGAGTGCTCGCCACACGCGATGCGGTCATTCCCTACGCCGTCGGCGTCGACATCGCGTGCCGGGTGAAGTTGTCGGTTTTCGATCTGCCGACGTCGATGCTCGAGATCAAAGCCGAGCGATTGGCAGAAACAATCGAAGCGGAAACTCGATTCGGCATCGGAGCCAGTTTCAAGGATCGCCGAACCCACGCTGTGATGGACGAGGACTGGTCGGTCACGCGCTTGACCCGCGGACTCAAAGACAAAGCGTGGTCGCAGCTCGGCACCAGTGGCAGCGGCAACCACTTCGTCGAGTTCGGCACGTTCGAGGTCGGCGAGGAGAGCCTCGACATCCCAGCGGGAACGTATCTGGCGCTCTTGACTCACAGCGGCAGTCGCGGCGCGGGCGCAACGATCGCCGCGCATTTCAGCCGCCTCGCCATGGACCAACACCCTGACCTCCCGTCCAACTTGAGGCACCTCGCCTGGCTGAGTCTGGCCAGCGAGGAGGGTCAGGAGTACTGGAGCGCGATGGAATTGATGGGCAAGTACGCCTCCGCGAATCACGCCTGCATTCACCATCACATTGCTCGACGTTTGGGTGCCGCGACGTTGTTGGATATCGAGAACCATCACAACTTCGCTTGGCGCGAGGTGCACGACGGAGAGTCGCTGATCGTGCATCGCAAGGGCGCAACCCCAGCGGGTCTGGGCGTGTTGGGTGTGATCCCCGGCTCGATGGCCAGCCCTACTTACGTGGTGCGCGGCAAAGGGAGTGTCGCTGCGCTCGACTCCGCCGCGCACGGTGCGGGTCGGGTAATGAGTCGCACCGCCGCCAAGCAGCGATTCACCTGGCCGCAGCTCAAACAACGCCTGCTCAAGAACCGTGTCACGTTGCTCTCGGCGGGGTTGGATGAAGCACCGATGGTCTACAAAGACATCGACGAGGTGATGTCGGCGCAACGCGATTTGGTCGAACCGCTTGCTGCGTTTCATCCACGAATCGTCAAGATGGCGCCGGGTGACGAGCCGCCGGAGGACTAGCCGCCGCTGTTCGCGCTCACGTGTTCATCTCCTCAACGCGATCTCGCCTCGGCGGGTTGCGGAGGGCGCTAGGCGTCGATTCGCTAGCGCGAGCTCAACACGAATTGATTCCCATCGGGGTCCTTGATGATCATGTAGCTGCCCCAAGGCTCATCCTTGGGTGGCGAGACGATCTCGACGCCTCGCGCGCTCAGATCGTTGTAAGTAGCGTCGAGGTCGTTGACCTGGAATGAACCGTTCCAGAAGGTGCCGATCCGGTCTTCATGCCCCTCCGGCGTGAACAACACGACACGGGTTTCCGAACTGCCGATGCGTAGCTCGATCCAGCGCTGGTTCCCCATCGGTTGATCGGTAGCCACTCTGAACCCGAGTATCTCCGTGTAGAACGCGAGCGCGCGATCCTGGTCGCGAGTCGGAATTCCGGCGAACTTCAGTTGCGTGATCATCCGTCTCTCTCCTGTGTCGCGGAGTCATTCCGCCAGATCCGTACGCTAGCGAATCACTCTCGATCGATGCAAGGGTCCGCTTTTCTGCTATAGCGATTACAGATACAGTGCGCGAATGCCGCCTCCCACCGCACGCCGCGCCTGTTTCGATGCTTACGTGTTCGACACGCTAATGCCCGATCTCGTGGGTCACGATCGATCACCGGCAGCGTTTGTCGTTTACCTCTTCCTGTACAGGCAACGACTACGGGAACGACTCACGAAAGTCCGCATTAGCCATCGGAACCTCGCGGCCGAGACGGGACTTTCCAAGAGCGCCGTCCAAGCGGCCGTGCGGCGATTGCGCGCACGACGCCTGATACTTTCGACCCGGCCCAGCGCCACGGCGGTTCCCGAGTACGAGGTACTGCAACCTTGGCGGCGCTAGGCCACCTTCGACGTACACTCTGGCGGGAGGCGTGGGTGTTCGGAGCGAAACTCGGAGCGATCCTCATCTGCCTGTGCCTGCTGCCGAGCGCGCTGGCCTCGCCCTACGACCAGGACCTGGACGGCGATGGCGTCCCGGATCAAAACGACAACTGCCCGGTGGTTGCCAATGCCGATCAACAAGACACCGACGGCGATGCCGATGGGAATGCCTGCGATTGCGCCCCCTCGGCGGCCGGCGTCTCTCAGCCGCCCGGCTCGATCGGCGCATCGCTGAGACTCTCCGGCGCGTCGTTGTCGTGGGCGCGCGCCACGCAGGGTCACGTTTCCAACATCTACCGTGGTTTGATCGATGGAGCCTTCGCGTTCAACGACGATTGTTGGCGCGCGGGCCTTTCATCGACCGCAACCATCGACAACGAGCTGCCTGCGGCGGGCGCCGCTTTCTATTACCTCGTGGCCGGAGCCAATCGCTGCGGCGAGAGCTCGCTCACACACGCGACGTCCGGTTGCACGCTCGCTCCGGCCGACACCGACGGCGATGGCCTCGACGATCGCGACGACAACTGCACCGTTATCAGCAACGCCGCGCTGACCGATCAAGACCACGATTTCGTGGGCGATGCATGCGACGCGTGCCCACTCGATCCCACCAACGATCTCGACGGGGATGGCGTCTGCGCCCAGTCCCGCGGCCCGCAAACAGCGTGGATCGACAGCCTCGTGTACGTGTTGATCCCGCACAAGTTCGATAACGGCGACTCGACCAACGACTTCATGAAGAACCAATTCAACCTGCCGAACCCCGCCTATGAGGGTGGCTTTCTCGGCGGCGATCTGCAGGGCGCACTCAATCGCCTGTCGTACCTGAAGGGGCTCGGACTCAACACCGTGCTGATGTATCCGCCGTTCGAAAACGATCGCAACGACTTCTTCGGCTTCCTGCCCACCGGCTACCGCGTGGTCGATTGGCAACAGATCGACCGGAACTTCGGCAGCAAAGCGCAACTGCGGCAATTCATCGACGCCCTGCATCAGTCGCCGACACCGATGCGGTTCATCCTCGATCTGCCGATCGGCATGGCAGGGATCGAGCACGACTGGAACACGCGTCAACTCGACTTCCCGTTTTGGTTCCGGCCATGGGGGACCGAGAACATCGGCAGCGAGCCGGCGCAGACTGCCTACGGTCCGGTCGACAGCTCTTTCGGTATGCCGATCATTCATCACCTCAACGACCGACCGACGCGCAGCGGCCCGTACAAGGTGCTGGTCGACGACGTGATGATCTGGCTCTCGCGCGAGTACGGCGTCGACGGGTTGCGCTACGACTCGGTTCACAACTTCTACGTCGACTTTTGGAGTTATGGCGTCAACGACTTTCGGCGATCGATCAATCGCGTGCGCCCCGACACCACGCAGTTCGGCGAGTGGGCCTGGCTGGGCCCGACCCTGAGTTGGCAGCGCGCCGATCACGAGTACGTCAACAGCGCCTCCCCCACCGGAATCCGCTTCACCGGGATTTACGACTTCTCGATCATCTCCGACATCAAGCAGGTCTTTGCGCGGTCGCAACACCCCAATCTCCTGGTGTTCAACCACGATGCGCGAAAGGCAGCGTTCGAAGACCCGCGTGTACTCGCGGCGTCGGTCGACAACTACGAGGCCGACACGTTCTTGATGGCGGTTGCCGATGGTCGCTTCAAGGAACGACTCAAGCTCGCGCTGGCATTCTTGATGTCGATCGACCGCGTGCCGTTCATTTACAGCGGCAACGAGTACGCGATCGACTACACCACGCCGGGCACGCTGTTTCAGCCGGGGCGGGACGCGGCTTTCCATCAGTGGTTCAAGAACGTGGTCCAGATTCGCAATGATCACCCCACGCTGCGCCACGCCGGCGTGATTTGGCTGACGCGCAATGCGAGCTACCTGTCGTTCGCCCGAGTCGATGCCGACGGCAAATTGATCAGCGCCTCCAACATCAGCTCACGCTCGAATCGTCAGGAGACTCTCAACATCGGTGCGAACGGAATCAACTGTGCGTCGGTAACCAATCTGCTGGATCCTGCCGATACCGGAAACACGTTGAGCGGGTCGGGTGCTACGCAAACGCTTCGCATCACGCACGACCCGTGGGAGCCGAAAATCCTCGTCTGTAACTGACCCGATGCGGCAGGCGAAGGTACGCAGTGCGACGACGTCGGCAGTTCTAGGCCCACGAATGGTTACCCGTCGGGGCTAGCACGTCTTGGCCCCTAGGCTGGCACTTCGAAGGATCGAGCGCCTCCTGCTGCGGGCTTTCCACCAACTTGGACTCGAACTGGCAACCGATGGTCCGGTATTCTGTCGGCTGTGGAGGCGAATCAACAGTGACCGCCGAGCAACGTGCGCGAGCGCTCATTGCGCTCTCTCGTTACTACGGTACCGATCAGTCTGCAGATTTCCTGCGTGACACCCGAGCCCACTGCCCTCAGGCCGGCATTGATCACGTGCATTCGTTGACGCAAGGGATCTACAAGCCGGCTGGCTCCCCCCACGTGTTCGCGATCTGGAGTCAGTCGGCCGTTGGTGCGGCCCAAGAGATCTATCCCGACTCGTTCACGCTGCAAGGCGACGGCAGGAGGGGCGCGTTATCGTCTGTTGGGGCCGGCTCAGCTCGTCTCCTACGATCCAGCGAATCGGCAATTTCTCCTCGAGGGGCATTCGACAGCGATCAGTCAAGGACTCGCGGCCGCGGCTCCCCGGGACGAAGTACTCGAAGAGGTGGACCTGAGCAGTGGACTGGTTGTCCCGTTCGAGATCGGCGAACACCGCGAGCGATACATCGTTAGCCGCGTGGCGCGCGACCGCGCGTTTCGAACTATCGTGCTCGAGGAATACCGCAACCAATGCGCCGTTTGTCAGAGCATGTTCATTCTCCGCGAAACAGAGCGTAGCTACATCGAGGCGGAAGCGGCGCATATCGTCTCGGTCCCGCAGCTAGGCCCTGATGATCCCAGGAACGGGCTTTCACTTTGCCGTCGCCACCACTGGGCTTTCGACAACGGCTTCTTTTGTGTGACCGACTCGATGGAGGTGCGCGTGAGTCCCACTGTCAAGCGGGCGGTGCGCGAGCGCTTCGACCTCGAGGAGTACGACACACAGCCGCTGATCCCGCCGGCGCATGAATCCTGTCGACCGAGCCTGGAAGCGGTGGAGTGGCATCGCCGGAAGGTGTTCAAGGCAAGCTGATCTGTCATGACGTGAGGCCGGGACGGGAGGGGACTCTGCGGTTCGACGGGAACCCCATCATCGTTTGTGACGTAAACTCTCGGCTGCCTTTCACCGCATCGGGACCTCGCACTTGCCACTGCCCGGAGGGAATCGACTAGGCCCCTACGAGATCGTCGCGCCGCTGGGCGCGGGCGGCATGGGCGAGGTGTATCGCGCACGCGATACCAAACTCGGCCGTGAGGTTGCGATCAAGGTGCTCCCGGCGGGCGTAGCACAAGACCCAGAACGCCTCGCACGATTCAAACGCGAAGCGCAACTGCTGGCCTCGCTCAACCATTCCAACATCGCCGCCATCTATGGCCTGGATGAGTCCGGCGACACGCTATTTCTGGTGCTGGAGCTCGTCGAAGGCGAAGACCTCGCCGATCGATTGAAGCGAGGCGCGGTTTCACTCGACGACGCGCTCGCGATTGCCAAACAGATCGCCGAAGCGCTGGAGGAAGCGCACGACAAAGGTCTGGTGCATCGCGACCTCAAGCCGGCGAACGTCAAGTTGACCCCCGACGGCAAGGTGAAGGTGCTCGACTTCGGGCTGGCCAAGGCTTACGCGAGCGATTCGTCCAACGCCGGCTCGTTCGATACCGACAACTCGCCCACCAGAGCGCACGCGGCGACGGTGGCCGGAATGATTCTCGGCACCGCGGCCTACATGGCGCCCGAGCAGGCGCGCGGAAAAGCGGTCGACAAGCGCGCCGACATTTGGGCTTTCGGCGTGGTGCTCTACGAGATGCTGACGGGCTCCAAGCTGTTCGACGGTGAAACGGTCTCCGATACGTTGGCCGCCGTGCTCACGCGCCCGCTGGATACGAAATCACTTTCTACGACGACCCCACCGGCGTTGCGTCGACTGTTGCGCCGTTGCCTCGAACGCAACCCGCGGAATCGGCTGCACGATATTGCGGACGCGCGGATCGTCATCGAGGACCTACTGGCAGGGCGAATCGAAGAAGAGGATGCGTCGGTCTCTGCGACTCCTCGAGAAACAACGCGCCGCGCAACAGGACCAGCCAACCTGCTGTGGCTCGTTGCCGGGTTGGCGTTGGGCACGCTCGCCGTCATCGGACTCGAACGCACGCTCTTCGCACCCAAGCCATCGCGTCCAATCTTCGTTCGCTCGCTGACCTACAGCGGCACGAGCGACGATCCCAGTATGTCGTCTGACGGACGCATCGTTGCCTTCGCCTCCGATCGCGATGGCACGCGGCGCATTTGGCTCAAGCAACTGGCGACCGGCGAGGAAGTGGCGCTCACGGCAGGCCCCGACGCGCAGCCGCGGATTTCTCCCGACGGAAGTTCATTGCTGTTTGGGAGAGCTGCGGAGGTTGCGAACGATCTGTTCCGCGTGCCGTTGGTCGGCGGCGAACCCCGGCGCTTGGCCCGCAACGTCGCTGACGCGGACTGGTCGCCCGATGGGCAGCGCGTTGTCATTGCTCGGGACCTAGGGGACCGCGGTCAACTGATCCTGATTCCGGCCGATGGCGGAGCGGAGAAGCTGCTGTTGGAGAAGCCTGAAGCGATTGGCGCCGTGGCGTGGTCGCCCGACGGGAGATTGATTTCGTTCGATACATTCTCACGAGTCAATTCGGTCGCTCACAAAGCGTTGATGACGATCGAGGTTGCCACGGGTGCCGTGCACGAAGTCTATCGATTCCCCGCCGGGGGTCGCGCGACGCCACCGTGCTGGGACGGGAACGACACGCTGCTCTTCGCGTGGTCGCCCTCGCAAGCCGCACGCGGAGAGATTCTGTTGCAACGCTTGACACTCGGCTCAACAACACCGCGTTCGGTCTTCTCGTTCAGTTCGATGCCCAGGCGAGTGGAACTTGCAGGGCCCGGTGCGCTTGTCTTCGACAACGGCGCTGCGCCCCAGAATCTGTTCGAGCTGACTGATCACCATGAACTCGGGCGTGCGTTGACCAAGGGCCCGACGATCGATCGGCAGCCCGCGTTCTCACCCGATGGCCTGCGTGTGGTCTTCAACTCGGATCGCTCGGGCAGTCTCGATCTGTGGTCGCTCGAACTCGCCAGCGGCGCCGTGCGTCGCTTGACCTTCGATGCCGCCGACGACTGGGACCCGCACTGGACGCCGGATGGGAAGCATTTGATTTGGAGTTCGAATCGAACAGGTCATTTCGAGATCTGGATCGCCGAGACCGACGGGAGTGGGGCGCGCCAGGTCACCTCCGATGGCGTCGATGCGGAAAACCCGACCATGTCGGCCGACGGAGCTTGGATCGTCTATTCGTCTTCGAACTTGGCGGCGCCCGGCATCTGGAAGATCCGCCCGGACGGGCGTGATGCTACTCACCTGCTCGGGGGGTCTTTCCGGCTGCCCGATCTGGCGCCGAAAACCAACTGGATCGCGGCGCCCACCGGTCTCACCACTGACCTGCGCGGAACGCCGGTGCGAATTTTCCGTCTCGAGGACGGAAAGACGGTAGCCGATTTGTTCGTGCCTGGTCACATGGGGAACAACGGACGCAGTCGCTGGATGCCGGACTCGAGGACGCTGGTCTCGTGGGGCAGCCATCCGACCTACACGACGGCACTCTATCGTCAACCGATCGTGCCGAGCAGCGACACATCGTCGCAGCGCGAGCTTGCGGCGGTCAGCAGCGAGAAGGGCGTGATCGAGTCGTTCGGCGTTTCGCCAATCGACGGGCGCATCATCGTCTCGGCGCGTTCGCTGGGCGAGCGCGATGTGATGATGGCGGAAGGGGTCCCCGAGATCGGCAAGTCACTGCCGAACCGCTGATACGACGCTCGCGTTCGGCGTGCCCGATCAACGGCAAGGGTCCAGACGCTCCACCGAGTTCGAGGGGCACAACGGCCGCGGGCCTGCCCTACAATTCGGGTCCCTTCTCTTTGACGAGGAATTTCTGACGTGAGCCTTTCCGCCGGCAGTCGACTAGGCCCCTACGAAATCGGTGCATCGCTCGGCGCGGGTGGTATGGGTCAGGTGTATCGCGCGCGCGACACCAAGCTCGGCCGTGAAGTTGCGATCAAGGTGCTTCTCGCCGGCGTCGCGCAAGACGCCGAACGCCTCGCCCGCTTCAAGCGCGAAGCGCAACTGCTGGCCTCGCTCAATCACCCGAACATCGCGGCGATCTACGGTCTGGATCAATCCGACGACACGTTGTTTCTGGTGCTGGAACTGGTCGAAGGCGAAGATCTCGCCGAGCGACTGAAGCGCGGTTCCGTCCCTGTCGACGAGGCGATTGCAATTGCCAAGCAGATTGCCGACGCACTCGAAGAAGCGCACGACAAGGGGATCGTGCATCGCGATCTGAAACCGGCGAACGTCAAGTTGACACCCGATGGCAAGGTGAAGGTGCTCGACTTCGGCCTGGCCAAGGCGTACGCGAGCGAGTCCTCCAGCGGTAACTCCTTCGACACGGCCAACTCGCCCACCAGAGCGCACGCAGCGACCGTGGCCGGGATGATCCTCGGCACCGCTGCTTACATGTCCCCCGAACAGGCGCGCGGGAAAACCGTCGACCGGCGCGCTGACATCTGGGCCTTCGGCGTGGTGCTGTACGAGATGCTCACCGGAAAGCGCGCCTTCGACGGCGAGGAATTCTCCGACGTATTGGCTGCCGTGTTGCGCCAGGAAATCGATTGGACGGCGTTGCCCGCCGCGACGACACCGCGCGTTCGACGACTGCTCGCACGCTGCCTCGAGCGCGATCCGAAACGGCGCCTGCGCGACATTGGTGAAGCGCGATTGGTGCTCGAGGGCCAGGACGAGACCACTCTCCCTTCGCCCAGCTTGCAGACAGCCCCAACTCGGCGCGCGATCTCACTTCCTGTGGCCGCCGCCATCGCCGTTGTCTCGATCCTCGCGACCGCCGGCGTGCTGCGCCTGTTCCTCGAGCCGGCATCGCACTCCGGTGTTGGGTCATCGATTCAACTCTCGATGGTGCTCCCGCACGGGTTTCGGCTGGGCACGACCAGCGAGACGCCGGTCGCCCTATCACCCGACGGCACACTCTTGACCTACGTCGGCGCGGACGACGCAGTGCCGCACCTGTATCTGCGGCGACTCTCCGAACGAGAGCCGGTCGCCCTCGACGGCACCGACGGCGCGCTGACTCCTTTCTTTTCTCCGGATGGCGAGTGGATTGGATTTTTCGCGCAGGGAAAGTTGAAAAAGATCAGCGTCAGCGGCGCCGGCCTGCAGGTGGTGTGCGACGAAGTCCCGAGTCCACGCGGAGGAAGTTGGGGTTCCGACGGCAATATCTACTTCGCGCCGCGCTCCAACTCGACAATCTGGAAGGTCCCGGCGTCGGGAGGCACAGCCACCGAGGTCACTCAAAAAAGCCGCGAGAAAGGTGAGATCAATCATCGCTGGCCTTATGTCCTTGGAGACGATGGGGTGATGTTGTTCTCAGCCTGGACCGGGCCGGGTACGGACGAGCATCAGATCCTGAGGCAGTCGCTGAAGACCGGGGAACGCCAGGTGCTGATTCAGGGGGGCGATTCCCCGCGCTACCACCCGTCCGGATATTTGCTCTACAACCACGAGGACAAACTGTTCGCCGTGCCGTGGCACCCGTCGCAGACTTCTGTCGACAGTGCCGCACCTATCGCGCTCCCGATCTACCCACGCAGCTTGGGCGAAGGGGTCGCGATCTTCGATCTCTCCAAGAACGGCACGCTGGTTTACGCCGCGGGGGGCGCTAACCGTTACACACGCCGGCTCGTGTGGGTCGATCGGGCCGGCAAGGAAGAAGCGATTCCTGCTCCCGAGCGCAACTACTCGGCGGTCACGATCTCGCCGAATGGTCGATACGCCGCCGTGCAGATCGAAGAAGGAACGATCGGGCAGTGGCTCTACGACCTCGCGCGGAAGACGCTCACCCCGCTCGTCACGACCGGCGGAAGCAGCCAAGCAGCGGTTTGGTCCGCTGACGGCCAGCGAATCTACTACCGGGCAACGCGAAACGGGATCCGCAACATCTTCTGGAAAGCATCCGACGGTACAGGAGAAGAACATCGTCTTGCGCCGAACGATGATGAGTTCCAAACGCCGACATCGGTTTCATCCGACGGTCGCTGGCTGGTCTACAACGCCGTTGGAGCGACCCGAGCCACGATCAGGAAAGTGTCTCTCACCGGCGATCCGACACCGGAAACCTTGCTGGAGAGTTCGAGGGACGGTTCCAACGGGCAAATTTCACCGACCGGCACAGCACTCGCGTATGTCTTGGGCGGTTCAACGCCACAAGAAGTGTGGCTTCGGCCGTTCCCGGGCTCCGGTCCCGCCCTACAGGTGTCGAACGGTGGCGGCACCGAGCCGCGTTGGTCGCGAGATGGTCGTGAACTGTTCTACACGATGGGCGACAAGGTAATGGCCGTGGACATCACGACCACCCCAGCGCTCAGCGCTGGTGAGCCGCGGATGCTGTTCGAGGGCTCGTACGTCAAACAGACCAACGACAAGTCTGCTTACGACGTGGCAATCGATGGCCGATTTCTGCGCGTCAAACCGACCGAGCCCGACCGCCCTCTCGACCGAATCGATGTGGTCTTGAATTGGGACGACGAGTTGAGGCGCTTGGTGGAGAAGAAATGATCGACGGGAGAGTGTTGGTGTTTCACGCATGAGTCTTTCCGCCGGCGGTCGACTGGGCCCCTACGAAATCGTGGCGCCGCTCGGCGCGGGCGGTATGGGCGAGGTTTGGAAGGCCAAGGACACGCGTCTGGATCGCTTCGTTGCGATCAAGGTGCTGCCGGCGCAGTTGGCCAAGGACGCTGAGCTGCTCGCTCGTTTCGAGCGCGAGGCCAAATCGGTGGCGGCGTTGAACCATCCGAACATCCTTGCTCTTCACGACATTGGCAAACAGGACGACCTCACGTACGCGGTCATGGAATTGCTCGAGGGGGAAAGCCTGCGCGCACGACTTGCCAGCGGGCCGCTGCCATCGCGAAAGGCGATCGAGCTGGCGATCCAAATGGCGCGCGGCCTGGCCGCCGCGCACGAGAACGGAATCGTCCATCGCGATCTGAAGCCTGACAACATTTGGATCACCAAGGACGGTCGGCTGAAACTCCTCGACTTCGGTCTAGCCAAGCAACTGTTGCAGTCGGCTGCTGGGCTTGATTCGCAACGCCCGACCGAGGCGATCACCTCGGGGGATTCGAACACCACCGAAAAAGGGATGATCCTCGGCACGGTCGGCTACATGAGCCCCGAGCAAGTGCGCGGCGAGGTCGTCGATGCACGCAGCGATCTGTTCGCCTTCGGCGCGGTGCTGTACGAGATGCTCACCGGCGCACGCGCCTTCGCGCGCAACAGCGCCACCGAAACACTCGCTGCGATTCTCCGCGACGAACCGCCGGAGCCTGGTGCAAGCGGGCGATCGATCCCGATCGGCCTGCAGCGCATCATTCATCACTGCCTCGAGAAGAGTGCCGACCAACGGTTTCGCTCGGCGCACGACGTTGCCTTCGCTCTCGAGAACCTCGGGAGCGGCGCCGACAGTGCAGTCCCCTTCACCGCCCCGTTCGCGCCGGAAAATCGCAGGACGTCGTGGAAGTGGGCTGGACTCGTGGCGTTCTTCACCGTTGGAATGGCGTTGGTGGGATGGTTCCTGCGCGGCGGGCAAGTTCCCGAGCCGACGTTTCATCGGCTCACCTTTCAACGCGGCACGATGGAAAACGCACGCTTCGCACCGGACGGCAAGACCGTGCTGTACAGCGCACGTTGGAAGGGTGAACCTCCCACGCTCTATTCGATTCACGAAGGGAGCGTGGAATCGCAGCGACTCAACCTCGACAGCGCCTCGTTGCTCGCGGTGTCGAAGGACAACGAACTCGCCATTTTGCTCAACCCGCTGCAAACCTACGGCCTTTACCCTGGTCAACTCGCGCGTGTTCCGGCCAGCGGTGGCGGCGCCAGAGAGATCTCGCCGAATGTTTTCGCGGCCGACTGCGATCCGTCCACGGGCGAGTTGGCGACCGTCTCCGTAACCAACTCTCGATGGAGACTCGAGTCCCCTCCCGGGACACTCTTGCGCGAAGGCAGCGGCATCGACTTTCCACGATTCGCACCGCGTGGTGGAACGATCGCGTTCTTCGAGAATCGCTACGGTCTTGGTTGGCCGCTGCTTCCTCGGCCGGGCGAGATCCTCGTGCTCGAGCGTGGCGGTAATCCGCGCGTGCTGGCGCGCGATCGTCGCTGCACCGGGCTCGCTTGGTCGGCACGCGGTGATGAAATTTGGTTCACCGAGTGGATCGACGGAAGCCGGACGACACTGTTTGCTGTCTCGCTGGCCGGCAAGGTGCGCGCGATCTGGAGTGGCCCGGGTGATCTCGTGCTGCAAGACATCGCCCCCGACGGCCGTGTTCTCATTCAGGACCGCCAGCTTCAAGACGGCGTCGTCGCGCTCGAGCAAGGGGCGACACGCGAGCGTGATCTGTCGATCTTCGATGGCACCACGGCGATGGACATCACACCCGATCGGCGCGCGCTGTTGGTCAACGAACGCGGGGGCGGCGGCGGTCCCGAAGGCTCGGTCTTTCTCCGTCCGCTCGATGGCTCGCCTCCCACCAAACTGGCCAAGGGACGCTCGGAGGGTCTGTCGCCCGACGGCAAGCTCGTTTTGGTTTGGGATGCCAATCAGCGCGATCGCTTCTCTCTCGTTCCTACCGGGGTTGGGCAAACGACGAGCATCGATCTTGCAGGTATCGAGAATGGTCAGTTGGCGAAGTTCATGCCGAATGGCAAGGGGTTTGTGTTTCAAGGCGTCGACAAGGCAGGGGAAATTAGGCTTTATCTGGTCGACATCGAGAAACGCGGCGCACCCAAGCCGCTGACCCCGGAGAAGTCGCTCGTTTGGCAGGGAGGCAATCCGATCTCTCCCGACGGGCGGTTCGTCTTCGAGTTGCGCGATACCGACCGCGCGCGTGTCGACGAAGTCACGTCGATCGAGGATGGCTCGTCCAGACCAATTCCAGGAAAGGAAGCTCGCGACATTCCGATTCGCTGGACCGCTGATGGCCGCGGCATTTACGTCTTCAAGCGCGAGGGACTTCCCGTTCGCGTGTTTCGGCTCGATCTCGAGACAGGCACCAAGCTGCTGGTGAAGGAGTTCATGCCGGCCGATCCCGGCGGTATCACCGGCATGAGTTCGGTCACGATGACCGCGGACGCGACGGTCTTCGCGTTCAACTATCGACGGCGATTGTCGGAACTGTTTCTGGTGGACGGGTTGAAGTGATCCGCTGAACTGAAGGAGCTCTTGGTGTTCGGTGACGCTGACGCGCGCGGCAAGCAGTCGCTGTTGCCGGACGCGGTTGTACTTCCAGGCCTCGCCGGCTTCAACCTTGCCATTTGGGGCTGGTCGATTGGCAATGGATTCGTCTACGACGACCTGGCGAATGTCATCGGAAACAAGTGGATCACCGACTGGCACGCGCTGCCTGCCGCGTTCACGCACCATGCGGCCGGATTCGATCCCGGGTTTGCGACCAGCTTCTACCGGCCGCTGATGCATCTGTTTTACGCAATCACATACGCCGTGGCCGGCCCTCGGCCGTGGGCGTTTCATCTCGTGAGCGTGGCGTTGCATGTGGCTGCCGTGCTGTTTGTCTACCGGCTCACGCGTGCCGTTCTTCAGCGCTGGAGCGATCTGTCGCGGTATCGCTACCTGCCGTTGATCGCCGCGCTGGTCTTCTCGACTCATCCCGTCCACACCGAGGCGGTGGCCTGGATCGCGGGGATCACCGACCTGTCGTACAGCGTCTTCGGGCTGCTCGCGCTGACGATTTACCTGCGTGCGTTCACGCACAGACGACTGGCGATGGTTGCGGGAACGCTACTGCTTGCGGCGTTGCTCTCGAAGGAAACCGCCGCGGCAGTGCTGCTTCTGATGCTGCTTTTGGAGTGGATCGAGGCGCGTTCTCGGGCTGCTTGGGCGCCAAGGGCGGCCGCGGTGCGCCTGGCTCCATCGCTGATCGCGGCCGCGATCTACCTAGGGATGCGTTTCATCGCGCTCGGTTCGTTCGCTCCAAGTGCCGGCCAGCACCTGCATGGGATGACCGAGTTCGCTGCCGCCGCTGTCGGCTTGTTCGCGCGTTATTTGGGCGTGCTGATCATGCCGGTGTCGTTGAACGTAGCGCGGTCGGTTCCGCTGAACATCGGCTTCGGCGATCCGATCGCCCTGACGGGGCTTGCGACGGTGACGGTGCTGTTTGCGTTGATCTGGCTGTTCCACAAGCGCCCGCTTGCGCTGTTGCCGCTCGCGTTCGTGATGCTTCCAGTGTTACCGGCGCTCTATTTTCCGGCGATCGAAAGCGGTCAGAGTGTATTCGGCGAGCGTTACCTTTATCTTCCGGTGCTCGGTATCGGTTGCTGCCTCGGTCTTGCGTTGGAGGAAGCGCGCCATCGACTCCGTTGGGGCCGATACCTTGCTGCGATCGCCGTGACGTTGATTGTCGTGTCTGGTTCGGCGGCGGTCGTCGCGCGCAATCGCGTGTGGGCCGATTCGATGAGTCTATGGACCGATGCGGTCGCGAAGTCGCCGGACAGCGCAGCGGCCCATGAAGGCTTTTGCTTTGCCCTGTACCGTGCGAACCGTTTTTCGGAAGCGGTCGCAGCGTGTGAGAAAGCGATCGCTCTGGACGGCAGGCGCGTCGACGCACGGATCAACCGCGCAACCGCGCTGCTTGCTCTGGGTCGAGCACGCGACGCGAAGGAAGACCTCGACGTCGCACTCTCCCTGCGACCTGACTCGACCGTCGCGTGGGTCAATCGCGGTCTGGCTTGCATGGTCCTGGGGCAAAGCGACGATGCGTTCGCGTCCTATCGGCGTGCCCTGGAACTGAATCCTGAGTTCGCCGAGGCGCACAACGATCTCGGCGTGGCGCTCGTGCGTTTGGGCCGGCCATCGGAAGCGCTCGCGCACTTCGAACAGGCGACGCGAATCGACCCGGAAAACCGTGAGTTTCGAGCGAATCTTCAGGCTTGCCCGCGATGACGCCGCAGCCAGGTGCCAGAACCAAGACTCGCATGCTTATGCGATAGCGCTCGCCCCTGCTTGCTCCCTTACGATCCGCGATGAACGGTCAGGAGGCACCCCACATGAAGCCGTCCCGCTACAAGACCACGATCGCCGTCGCAATTTCCGCTTTCGGTTGGCTGGCGTCGGGTGTTTCGACGCCCGCGCAAGAGGCTCAGTTTTCGACGCCGGACTGGTTCGTTCTTCTGTCAGACCGTGGCTACTCGGACTACTTGATCTACACGTCCGGGGAGTTTCCTGCCGGCTCGCTCCACGAGATGCTTTCAGGAGAACTCGGTGCCGCCATCGCCTACGATGGAATCGAGAGCTATCTAGTTCCACCGCAACGTGCGATGTGGCTCGAGCCGGATTGGGTGTACCCGAGTTGGACGACAAACTCGAACTTTGTTGTCGACGCCGGTTGGAATGATCCGCCCGGTCCCCCGAGCGACCGCGATGGCGATGGCATGCTCGAAGGGCAGTCCGTGATGAGCAACCCCGATGTCCGCATCACGCTGGACGTCGATCCCGAGGACACGCTCAGCGGAACGCCGATGGGGATGCGCTTGCCGCAACCGGTGAGTTCCAACCGTTACGTGATGTTCTTGAAATACGAAATAGAAAACATCAGCGGCCACTCGCTGACCAATCTGCGCTTC